>DATBPZ010000120.1:0-7598 GCA_036561105.1 Methylocella sp.
CCGCATCGCCTCGATGATATCACCTTCCGGTCCGGCGAAAGATAGCCGGATCGCGGAAGTGCCGCGCCGCCGGTCGAAGTCCAATCCTGGTGTCGTGGCGACCCCCGCCGCGTCGAGCAACCTTGCGCAAAAATCAAGCGAGTCGCCGCTGAACCGTGAAATATCCGCATAAAGATAAAAGGCGCCATCGGCGGCCAGCACATCAAACCCCATGCCGGGCAGTTCATTGAGAAGGATGTCGCGGTTGCGCGTATAGCCGGCAAGCACGGCCTGCAGTTCGTCTTGCGCGTCGAAGACGACTTCCGCGCCGGTCTGGCTGAGGAACGGCACTGAGATGGAGAGGCTTTGCTGTAGCCGTTCGACAGGGCGGACAAAATGTTCGGGCAGCACCAGCCAGCCGATCCGCCAGCCGGTCATGCAAAAATATTTGGAGAAAGAATTCGCGACAACCACGTTCGACGAAAATTTCAACGCTGTCTCCGCCGCCTCGCCATAGGTCAGGCCGTGATAGACTTCGTCGGAAATGAAAGCGATCCCGAGCCGGTCGCAGGTCTCAGCAATGCCGCGCAGCTCGTCGCGGCTCATCATCATGCCGGTCGGATTGGCCGGACTCATCAGCAGGACGCCGTCGAGCTTCTTTTTCAGATGCTCGGCCTCGATCATGGCGGCAGTCACCGTAAAACGATCTGCCCGCGCGGTTTCGATCGTCACCGTCTCGATGCCGAAAGCTTCCAAAATGTTGCGGTAGGCCGGGTAGCCCGGCGCCGCGATTGCGACACGCGCGCCTGGATCGAAGAGGGCGAGGAACGCCAGCGCGAAACCGGCCGACGAGCCGGTCGTGACGGCAATCCGTTCGGACGGGACGGTAACGCCATAGGTGTCGCGGTAGTGCCGGGCGATTCGGGCACGCAGCTCCGGGCGGCCAAGCGCTTCGGTATAGCCGATTTTGCGGCCATCAAGGGCCGCGATGGCAGCGTCCCGGACCCCGCGCGGTGGCGGCGCCCCAGGCTCGCCAATCTCCAGATGGACGATATCCTGCCCCTCGCGCGCCCGGCGAGTGGCACTCGCCAGCACGTCCAAGGCCATGAAAGGTGCGACATTGGATCGGCGCGACAGGGTCACTCTGGACGAATCAACCAGCAAGGGATCTTTTGTCATTCGCATTTGGCCTTGAACTTGGCCATATCGCGCAGGCCGCGGATTTCGACGATGGCGGTGGGTTTCCTGCACCGGGGACGTTTTCACGGGACCGGCGGTGCTTTATAGATAGCGCAAATTCCCAGGAGGATGGTTAATGTTTTTGTGCAGTCTTGAAGTTTCCCGCTTGCACGCTGGCCGCTTGGCAGCGCTGGCACTCGGTGTTGTCGTGCTGGCTTGTGCTCCGGTGCGGGCCGACGGGTTTTCAGCCGGCCAGAAAGCCGAGATCGAGTCCATTATCAAGGACTATCTGCTGCAAAAGCCGGAAGTTCTGCGGGAGGCTATCGGCGTTCTCGAAGCGCGGGAAAAGGCCGCCGAGACGAAGGCGCGGCAAGACATTGTCGCAGACCCCTCGGGTTTGCTGTTTAGCGGCGCAAATCAAGCGGTGATCGGCAATCCCGATGGCAAGGTCACCCTCATCGAGTTTTTTGATTACAATTGCGGCTATTGCAAACGCGCCTTGAATGATCTTGCGCGGCTCATGAAGGACAATCCAGATCTGCGCGTCGTCCTGCGCGATCTGCCGATTCTTTCGCCTGGCTCGGTCGAGGCGGCGCGGGTGGCCAACGCCGCCCGCCTGCAGTTCAACGGCAGCAAATTCTGGGAGTTTCACCAAAAACTTCTCGGCTCGCATGGTCCGGTCGGCAAGGCGGAAGCCCTCGCCGCCGCCAAGGAGACCGGCGCCGATATGAAGCAGTTGGAGAAGGATGCTGCTGCACCGGCCACCGGTGTTGGCATCGAGGAGTCAGAAAAACTCGCCAAATCCCTGCAGGTCACCGGCACGCCCTCTTATGTGATCGGCGGCGATGTCGTCGTCGGCGCCGTGGGATATGATGATTTGCAAGCCAAGGTCGCCAATATCAAAAAATGCGGCAAGGCGATTTGCTCATAATTCACTGCGCGGAATTTGGGCGCCAGTCGTTTGGCTGGCTCCGACGCTAGGTATGGTCAAGCTGATAAAATGGAAATTGCCCCAAATGGGTGATGAAGAGGCGGCTGATTTGTTACTATTATTAGGAGCATTGAATCAGATTCAATTTGAAGGCGGACTTTATGGCGACGTTGAATGCAGAACTGTCAAATTTCACAGCTCGAGACGTTTCCGATCTTGAGCAAAGTGCGCCTAAGTCTGCGGACGCAGAACTCCCGCTGGAGTCAAAATTAAGTGTCAGTGACGAACCGGGAGATTTTTACTGGCATGAGGATGCGCCAGCGGTTCCTCTCTGGAAGGGCGCGATCATCGCCCTCCGTCATATGTTGGGAATGAAGATATAGTCTTGTATCGGCGCTGGGACGCCAATCTCAGCTTGTCTCATTGTGACGAGGGCAAGTTGATCTGGACGCTGGGTCGCTATCGTGGAATTCAAACCGAAGAAGCCAAAAGCGATTCGTAAAATGCTTGGCCAATAAGCGCCAAGCCCCATCAGCATGATCACGAATTTTTTGGCGGTAAAGCATTGCTTTGCCGCTATCCGCTCATCCCACGATGCCGTGATCTGGACAATCGGCCGGCGTCACCGGCTTTGTTTGTTCCCACTCGTCGCCGCCGCATCTCTAAATACATCTGCTCACTCACCTTGCATTCGCGATGTCAGCTTTTTACAACGCCGTGACATTGCCAAGGGATGGCCGCATAGCGGATGTGATTTTGGAGTTGTGCTGCCGGTGTCGGACTCAAAGACCATGGATATTTCGGTTGTCGTCAAGGAAGTTCGAGCGGCTGGGTTCAGTTTTGCACCGGCGGAGCAATTTCGCGCGCTCCTCACTCCTGCGGCGCTTGCGGAATGGCCATCCTTCGCCAAAAGTTGGGACGTCCTTGGCGTTGATACCTACATGGCTGGCGGAGGCCGCTATCGCCGCCGGCGCTTCGCAGCCTTCAAAGTGTCCTCCGGGGGCGTGGAGCGCAAGGCGCATCAGCCTCATTATCAAAGCCGCGACTATAACCCGCTCAATGGCGGCATTGAACGTTGGTTCGAACCGGTAACTGAGGCCATTGCTCACCATCCGGTCACCCTGGAGCTTCTTGACGCGGGCAAAAGGGCATTTGATGCTTTGACTCCTGCGCCAGACAGGCCACAGGCTTGGCACGTGGAGCTACACCAGTTCCGGATCGAAGCGCGGGCCGGACAAATCGGCCAGCCAACACCCGAGGGCCTGCATCGCGACGGTGTTGATTGGGTGCTTGTCGTGCTTGTCGACCGGAGGAATGTTGAAAGCGGGGTGACATCGATCTACGATCTGAACCATGTTCACTTGGGCGACTTCACATTGACCAATCCGCTCGATGCCGTCTTCCTGCAAGACAACCGGGTCTTTCACGGGGTGACGGAGGTGCGCTCCTTGGATCGAAAGCTGGAAGCCCGCCGGGACGTCGCGGTCATCACTTTTCGGGCGCAGCTCCGCTGCATGGCAACCCCGGCGCTGAAACATGCAGCACCGTGGGAGGTTCGTAGGTCATGAGAGTGGAACCCAGTCGGCGCCATTGAAATCAAAAGGCCCTGACCTGGCCGCAGAAAACGCATGCGGCCAGGTCAAGGGCAACTTGGGCTTGTCGATTCATCCAAGCCTAGGCATCGTTAAAAACGTGGCCCGCCAACGAAACTGCCTTCCCATCCAAGCCAACAGAGCAGGAAAAAAAAGCGGTCATCTTCCGTCCAACTAAAAGAACAGAATCGCGAACCTATTCCAGACCGCATATTTCGCGATACTTTTTGCAATTGCTTTGGCTTTGCTTGCCTGACACGTTCCTATCAAGACAGGCTTTCCGCAATTGGGGACACTCCGTCTGATCAACTGTCTGTCCAACCGATCGGCCATGCTGTATGGCCTCGACCGGAGCGCCCTTCGACCCGAGCGCGAGAGTCTGCGAGGAGACTGCGGGGAAAGCAAACACGACCGCTGCGGCTATCACGAGTGCACAACTGCGCATAAGATGCCCTCCTGCTTGGGCTTAAATGGTTCCGGCTGGCGCATCCGGGGGAGCATTCGAAGTGGCGCCCGCGAGATCTTCTTGATTGGGAATCCCTCGTCGTGATGGTCTGTTATAGGCGATCGCGGCATGCACGGCACAATAGGGGCCATCGTTTAGGACTGGCTCGCCGCAATAAAGAATTTCGCCATTTTGAGACTCAGAGGGCCAGCGGCAATCTTTATGCTTAAGGTCTTCAAACGTCA
This sequence comes from Methylocella sp., assembly GCA_036561105.1. Taxonomy (GTDB): domain Bacteria; phylum Pseudomonadota; class Alphaproteobacteria; order Rhizobiales; family Beijerinckiaceae; genus Methylocapsa. The sequence goes on from DATBPZ010000120.1 coordinate 4,372, forward strand.
GCATCGCGAAAAATCTCCCGCCAAGTTTCAATTTCCAGGCCTATAGATTGACGCCTTTTAGCTACAAAAGTTCCGCTACTGGCAACTGCGCGGCGGGGTGATTCATCAAAATAAATATGTAGAATTTCGAGGGGTGGAAACTTTACGTTTGCTCCCCAAATGTTGCCGGTCAGCTTCTGTGCAAAAAATGAGGCTGTCAAAAAGAAAAAATTCAACTGGAGGAATGATCCATGTCTCGCAGGCTTATCGTCGCATTGTTGGGGCTCGGTCTCGGCCTCTTCTTGATGCCGCAAATTTCGCTGGCTGCGGAAGATCATATCGCCGAAGCCATTACCCATACCAAAGAATCCATCATACATGGTCAGAAAACGCGGGCCGATCTCCTTGGCGAGCACGCCAAGACCGCGCTCTCCCACGCGAGGCTTGCTGAGATCGCCAACTCTAATCCCCACACCCAAGAGGCAGTCAAAGAACTCGAACAAACAATCGATGATAACAATAAGAACCATACAGCCTTGGCAACAGGTCACGCTGAAGCCGCGCTCACACATTTGGAACAGGCCAAATAGTGTAACGCGGGATTTGCGCGCCAAAGATGCGGTCTCGAAATCCCGGGACCGCATTCTCTCGGCGGGAGCCTGTCTCTCATTTCATCTTGGAAAAGGGGGGTGACAATGGGGCGGCCTTGCTTGCCATAGTCGGGGTCGTCTTTTCGCAGACAGCGCCCAAGGTTTCTGAGGACAATACTGGGCGTCTGCCTTGCCGCCGTGCGAATGGTGATTACGTGCTGGCGAGGGACTCGTTTTCCTCCTTTTATTGATCGCTAAAGACAGTCAGCAATACCTTACCCTTCTCGCCCAGGATGCAGATCAAATTCTTTGCCTTGCTGGAGGTTTTCTTTTCAATAGAAGCTTCTCCAAGCACCATCGCTTTAATATCCACGTCTCCAATTTTGGAATTCATTTTTATGACGCGGACGCTGTCGAGATCCAACTCGACGTCTTTAATCGTGGGCGCGTGTTCCTTCAAGGCAATGAGGCCGCTTGCCCTGCAGGCATCAATTTCAGGCGCGTCCGCATTTTCTGATGCTGACGTCTCAGCGTATGCAGCCATGGGAACAGAACTGCGGGAATAACAATCAAAAGTGGCGTAACTTTCATGTCCGGGCTCCTCTCTGCTTGTGGTTGCGAGAGGGGTAACCATAGAGTGCAGCTTCCGTTCCAATCTGATTCTCGTCCGTGGGGCCGTCCTATCGGGTCACGGCAGGCCAAGCGCTGAGGGAGAAACACCCCTGGTCAGGCCTGATACTCCCAGACCAGGGGGCCGTTGTCCAAGCTTGGGGGAGGAACCAAGCTGGAAACTTACAAGCAACTCTTATGCCAAGTATGTCGAGCGTCAAGAAAGAAGTGCCCCTGATCTGAGGGGGCAAGATCAGGGGCTTGCGCTACCTCCGGCAGAGGGCGCGGTTGCGAAGCCATTTCATCGTCGCAGGCCCTTATCGATTTGTGGCTCGAAAAGTTCCACCTGAAGCACCGTGGCTCCGAGGGAACTGGCCATCTGAACACAAAAAAGCCCCTGATCCAAGGGTGTGGATCAGGGGCTAAATGTGATAAAATTATTTTAGTTACAATAATTTAACAGCCGAAAGAGAATTACACACAATCAGCTATGCCAAAACGGCACGAGAAAAATCTATGTGAAATGCTGCTTCGCATCATGACCCATTTGCGTGCGCTATCACCTAGTCTGACCGCGCGACCAGTCGCGAGTCTTAGGTCGCAAGCGGAAAATTTTAACTTCGGTTCACACCACAGATAACCCAATCGGGACTTTCGGATGGGAATTGCCGAATAGTTATTAATATTAATATTGGTTTAACGATTAACAAATGGCTTTCTTTGATGCCCGAAATTGGCGGTTTCGAGATGTGGGTATTTCGCTGCAGCGAGGATGATGGCTATGTGGCTGTCGCGCCCGATTTGCCAGGTTGTTTCGCGTTCGGAAAAACGTGGCCGGAGGCGTTAACTGAACTTCAAGGCGCTATGATTGCTTGGATTATTACGGCGCGTGCTGCGGGCAGCGCCGCGGTCCTCGCCATCCACTGACGCTCTCGAACACCCCAAGTAAGTTTCCATCAGCGGGGGCAGTATCGTCGTGACAACGATCCTTATTTGCCATCGGTCCCATCAATTGGCGCGACTGTGACGCTTATGATTAATACCCAAACGGATCATGATTTATGTCAGCGCATCATTTAGCTTTAAGTGTAGTGACTGTCTTCCAGCGTCAGAGCTGGAAAAGGTTTGGGGGTCGCCAATGAAGAATGACTATTTAGAACGTAATACGGGTAAAATTGATCTCCAAGATACGGAAAAGGTCCGCGCTATCTTACGCGGTACAGGCCCTCAACGAACGACGGAAGTGCCGCGCGATCCTTTCGGGCGGCGCGTACTTTACGCCGTGACTTCGTGGCCGATCATTCGTTATTATCGCCGTGGTTGGCGGCAGTGAATTGATTGCAGAAAACCCGCCGCGCGTGGAACCGCCAAGCGATAGTCAGCCACGCAGAGATTGCGGAACGCGAGCAAGATATTCCGCATCAGCCCTGTTCAATCGCGTAATTGGCGCGGCCGCGCCTACCTTTTCCTGCCCAGCAGTTACCAGCCTACTTTAACTTCTATCTGAGGTTTATCGTATAACGCATTGAATTTACTGGCAGGAGAGGAGGGACTGGTCCTTCCCTAAATAATTCAAGGGCTTACGATTGGCCCACCCGGCAAAGAAGCTTCATTGAAATTAAAGAAGCTTCATCGGGTTTGGCCCACCCCACAAGCGGCGTCTTTCTCAAAAGGCAGCGCATCGGTGCGGTAGCCGGTCCCCCCGAGCATTCAGAAGCCTATGACGCGCACGGCAAGTTGCTGGGCGTCTTCTCGGCGCGGCCCAAGGCTCGCGAGGCGATCCTGCGTGCTCATTTCGGGCAGCTAAGTCTTCCATTCGCTTCAGAGACGCAATCGCCGCGATCAGCTGAGGGACTGAGCGCGGCGGGAAGTATGGCGACGAAAGACTGAAACGGAAGCACAAAAGACAGTGATCCGCCCCCTCTGAACTGGTCCACCGTGAGGTATGTCTTTGGACATGAAAAGGAGGACCGCAAATGCCGATAAAGCGCCACAAGCCTGAGGAGATCATCGCCAAACTGCGCCGGGTAGATGTTTTGGTTTCACAGG
>DATBPZ010000121.1:0-3304 GCA_036561105.1 Methylocella sp.
CCGCCCAGGAAACCCGGACGCTCGCTTCCGCTAGTGAGGTTTCTGGCTATCGTGCGGTTCCCCTTCGGCCCCGCTGTTTTTCTCCGGCGGTCCGTATAATGGTGGAACACGGAGACTGAGGAGCAGGAAAAGAAACGCGCCTAAGAGGGCGGCAAGCGCTATGATACTTACAATCGACATGGAATGACCTCCCTGATTTGTGCTGCTTGCGGTGAGAATCTTAGCGTCAAAAGTGCCCTCGAGATGTCACTGCGCCGTGACTTTCAAGCACTTATTGGCGGGGCCAAGCGCAATCGCGTGCCTGATGCCGCACTCTCGAAACGCTCCCCGACCCCTAATTTTCCGCCGCGTTGCCGCCGGTCCGACGCACCTCAAGCGCTACCAAATCGACGGACAATTACTGCGCAGCGGCGCTGCGAACTTTTCCGCGTCCGGTTCAAGCGCCAGGACAACGAATTTGATCGTGATTGAGAGCAGCGGAGCAGCGGCGGCAGCGTTCAAGCGCGCTTTGGAGACGCGATTTGCCACTGGAGAGAATCGATCGATTGCTTGGCGTGGATCGGTGAGAAATGCGGCATACCGGCGTCGCCGTTTTAGCTACGCATGGGCTGGATACCCATGCCTCATCTCGATATGTTCTATATGCCGTGCCCTTAATTGCGCCAGCGGATTGATTCCAGAGGAATGCTCATTAGGTAGTGAATAATCACGCCGTCCCATAGGACAGATGAGGACGTGAATACGCCCCGTGCGGCCTTCGCTCGTGCGGGGTTTCGCTTGCATTGCTTCATGTCACTCCGCCTTGGATTACTTTGATAGGCCAAAGCGTGGGCATCGTGCCTCGATTGATATAGCTATCGCGAAATAGTCGAACCGACATTGAAAGCATTGGCGGATGACCGATGTTGACGCTTGTGTTGTCGCGTTTCAATGTCCGAAATATGGGCATCGCTTGGAGCAGACCATAGCTAAGTTGAAGTCGCAAGATCACATGCGCTGTCCGGGATGCGGTGTCGGAATAAACATTGGCACGAATAGGTTATCTAACGCTGCCGATGAAATTCGGAAGGCTGTCGAAATGGTTCCGCCAGAGATCACGATTAAGTTCTTTTGATGGGTACCCTAATTTCGAACCTCTTGGCCACGTTCGACGCATCGACGCACGTCTGGAAACTCGGCCCATCTTAAGAAGGGACGGCAATGCAGACTGAAACATCTCCCTACGGTGCGACGGAATATAGAGCCGTGCTCGCCCGTTTGGCGCTACAACGTGCCAACATCATGCATCTCGTTGACCTGAAACGCGGGGCGTACTCCCCGCGGCGGACAGAAATGCGGATCGGCCGTCTGACCGATCGGCCACAATCAAATTCGATCTTATCGAAAAGTGTACTGCCCGTCGCTTGACGTTCTCACGACGAGGCGCGTCCACCTAATTCGATTGCGGTTCCTCCGGCGGCTGCGATGGGTGTTCCTGCGGCGTGTTGGCCTCTAAACCTATTTGGAAGCCCTCATCGTAGCCCTTTTTGTAGCCGGCCTCGTACCCTTCAGCGTTGCTGTCCTTGTTTTCGACTTGCCTGCCGATTTCGTACCCCTCAGCATGGCCATCTTCGTATCCCGCCTTTCGGCCGGCCTCGTACTCTTCTGTATGGCCGGCCTCATATCCGACTTTTCGGCCGGCTTCATGAGCTGCGTCGACGTCCACAACTGGCGCCGGGGGCGGCGGTTCAGTAGGCTTCCTATTGGCAAATAGGTCGGCGAAGAACTTTTTGACATCCATGGTCATGCCCTCCGGTTCGGTCCGCAACCCATGAACTCCAGATTCAGGCCGCGGTCAAAATCAAGCCACAGTCCCTCTCCGTTCGTTCACCGGCTGCCATGGCAACCTTAATCATGACGCCTGGCTACACGGGAATGCAGGTGTCGAGCTGTTGCGGCCCGTGCTAGGCAGATGCCGGTTTGGGCGCAAGCTTTTTGGCCATGGCGCTGAGCTCGGCGGCGTCCTTGTCATGGCTTGCGGCCGGCGCCGAAGCAAGCTCGACGGCGGCTAAACCGGCATGACTGGGATGCCCAATCAGATTTGTGCGACCACTCAGCACGTCGATCGCGCGGATGCTGGCCTGAATCTCGGCGAGCAGGCGGTTGTGTTCCGCAAAGTCGCGAAGAGAGGAACCTGATCGCGCCAATACGGCTTTCAGTGAGTCAATGTCAGCTGTGAGTTTCGCCTCAATCAGTCGCACGGTGGGGGCAAAATCGACCACCATTCCCTGGCCGTCGACCGGTTTATTTTGTGCCATTTGCGGTCTCCATCAGTTGGCAAACATGAAGGACTTAGGCGGGCGGTCGGCGCGGCGTCCTTCGTCTTCGTCGCGGGGTTGTCTATTCAGAAACGTCCGGCCGGGCGTGCAAGTCCCAATTGGACCAAAGCGGCGAGCTGGTACGAGAGGCGCAAGAACGATCTTAAGACGGCCAAAGAATCGAATGTGGCTTCATACCTCAAGCTCGGCTTCAAATTGATTGGTGAGTGGGACGTCATCGAAGACGACAGAAAGCACCATAATCCGCCTTAAGAAATGGATTGCTAAGCTGAATGAACTTTTGAAAGAATATGCGGATGCCGCCCGGCCCTAAAGGCGAAAGCGCCCTTTCAGCTTCCGGCCTCAAGCGCCGGGACAATGTTTGAACGTGATCCGATAGTGCCGGACCTGCGGTAGAGTTCAAGCGCGCATTCGATGCTCGATTTGCGAGCAGCCAGTCTATTCAGCCATAAAACTTACTCCACAAAAAGCCCACGCGGCTAGCAGCGATGGCAAACGGACCCAGCATAACAGCCAATGCGGCGCGTAGGCGAAGCCAAATGAGAAATATAAGGATGACTTCGACGGCGAGCGTTACGAAGACGAGAAATTTGATCGCGCAAAAAACAGAATCAAATCTCTGTTTCCAACAGGATGACTTCGGATCGGCGAGCACCTGGTTGCCCAATTTCAAAATTCATTACGTGATTACTGACCGTCTTTCCCGCGCCGTCGATTGGGCAACAAAGCTAAACGGAGAGAATGGCGCGACCGGCGCAATATTTTCTGGACTGTGCTAAATTTGGTAGCTCATTGCTATAAATCTTCGCGCCTGGCCTAATGGATGAGGCGCACACTCATGGTGAGCGACGGCAGGAACTCTCTTAACAGACCAGATGAGGACAGGGCCCAGCCCAGCACGTCGCGCATGGCTATAGAGGCATACTAGCCGAGCGAAGTCATGACCCAATCAAATGAGGCCGGAAGCCGCGACTGGGATGGGAGGT
>DATBPZ010000122.1:0-40903 GCA_036561105.1 Methylocella sp.
AGCCGAACTTTGACCGTTAACGTACCGACCAAAATTCGCGCGTACACCCAATCCAAGGTGAAGTCTGTGCAAAATTGCTCACATCAACATTGCTTTAGAATTTGGCGAATAAAATTGACTCATGTACGGAAGAAGAGGATGCTTCGAATGCTTCCGCAGTTGTTCACAAGAGCCGGTCGGAAGCAGAAGGTGCACTTTCTTTCGAGAACTCATCGGTTCCACTGCAATGGAGAAGCCATGACTCCACCGAAACAGTGTGACAGACCCCGGTAGGCGCGGGGTCACGGTGGCGGAAAGCCTAAGATGCCAGGCAGAAACGCCATTGCCGACATTTAAAGTATCATTGCGTGATAGCGCCCGCGAAGGCCAAGTGTCCGTTATCTCGCCTTTGGAATCTGCAACATCACAGATCGCTTCGCAAAGCCGAAGCAGAGCCCCGTAGCTGCTTGAGTGCACCGGGGCTCGTTTTGCGTCTATCGCATGTTGCTTCCCCGGCGCGAACCAGCGGTATCCGCGTGCTCCAATTTGCTCGCTTGAGTCGAAACCAACGATCTTCTCTCCGGCAGCCACGGTTGCGGAGTCTGCGGTCCATCCGCATGGGCTCGACGTGCAAGCACCTGAATCCGCTCAACGAACCGCATTATGTGAGAAGAAAACAATTTGAGATAGTGAGCAATTTTGCACAGTTTTTTTTGGGGATCGGCCGCATCTTAGCTCTTAGCTCTCCAGGAATTTTCTGTTGGAATGCGGGCAGCTCACTTATGACCTTTCGGGGTCCTTTGGAGCATTATTCTCCAGCATCGATCGAAGTGGGAATATTCCACGGGCCGTCACTTAGCACATGAACCCCGCGACCGTGGCCTCCCTAACGATAATCCTGAGCCTCAAATAAAAGGAGCGATTTGCGGTGGCAAAGCCTGGGTCCTCGCTGGCGATTAGAAATGACTCCAGGATTCCATCCGCGGTGGCTTGGTCGATCCAGCGCCCGACATTGATATTTATGAACATCTCAACGATCCTGTTTGCTGAGGGCGATGAGACGACCAGCATTTATGAGATCGTGCGTGGCATGCTCAGGCTCGTCAAACTCCTCCCCGACGGCAGGCGGCAGATCACTGGCTTCCTGTCCGCCGGCCATCTCCTCGGCCTCGCGCCGGAAGGCGTCCGTGTCTATACTGCGGAGGCCGTCACCAAGGTTATGCTCCGCCGCTATGGGCGGGCGGATTTTGAGCGTCAGATCGAGGAGGTGCCTGGCTTCTCGAAGCGTCTGCTAATCGTGACATCCCATGAGCTGCGCGCGGCACAAGACCAGATGCTGCTCCTCGGCCGCATGACCGCCATGGAGAGAGTCGCAACCTTCCTCCTTTTGCTCGCCAAGGCTAACGACGGGGACGGCGAATTAGATGTGGATTTGCCAATGACACGGAGCGATATCGCTGACTATCTCGGCCTCACCATTGAAACCGTGTCGCGAACGTTGACCATAATGAAACAGACTGGGCTGATCGCGCTTTCGAAGGCCACTCACATCAAGATCCGCTCCTGTGACCGCCTCAAAAAACTGGCCGCAGGCAATTGACTTGGATGGGTAGATCAGGAGGGTCGATAAGCAACCTGGCCGGAAAAAGCGTCCATCAGCCCCAGTCCAGAGGCCACGCTGACTTACGGCGCTAAGAACTTCGTTTCTTTCTTTCGGGCACTGCACTGGGCGCGGGGGAACGCTAGGGTTTCGAGCAGGTAGTTAGTCCCGCCAATCGGCGTGAGGAGCCCAAGCTGATTCAGAATTGAAGAATGAACGACTTTTGTCACCTCAAAGTTCGAGGCCAAAACAGGAGCGCTAGGACAATCGCCCAAACAATACCCCAGCTGATCCATGTGACGTTCGGGTGAGCCGCTTGCCGGTTTTGGTCGGGCTCTTGTTCTGCGCCACATGCGGTGTGACACCGATGGCACGCAGGTTTTCGATGCCGCTCGGTTTGTCCGCGAGCGCAAGTAAAACCCATGCCTTCAGGGCCACGGCGATGCAGACGTGGCACGAAATCGTCGCTGGGCGTGAGCGAGACGTCCCAGCTAAGCGCTCAAATGGAAGCATCGCCCGATTCGCGCCTTTGCGCCAGTGAATAAGGACAACTATTTCGTTAGCGCCTGGACCAACGCTTTGACGTTCGGAACACCTAGGCCTGTCACTCTGTCGTAGCCTGCGGCCGCCTGATAATTGCCGTTGCTACCGCTGAGGATGTCACGGAAGCAACTTGTCAGCGGGTAGATTAGAGGGTTCAGAAACGGCAACGGGGGCTTCTTTGCTTTTGCTCTAGCTTCGTTGATCAGCGCGCAGAATCCGGCCCATACGGGCGCACTCCAGCTTGTACCGCCGATTTGCACTGCCTTCCCGTTCAGCACGACGAGGGCACCTGTGTTCGGATCCGCCACGAGGCTAACGTCAGGAACGTTGCGCCCATTTCCTACCGGCAAGCCTAGCCCGCTTTGCCAGGGGGGTCTCGAAAAGAATACGCTTTCCCCACCGCCGCTTCCAGCCCAACCGGTTTCACTTGCGACCTGTCCTTTCGCCTTGAGCGAGAGACTCGTGCCACCCACGCCGATAACGACCGGATCCGACGACTCGTACTCTACCTGAAGCGGACCTGAGGAACCGTGTCCGCTGCTGTCGGGGTTTGAGCCGGCATCTCCGCTAGAGACGAAAATATTTACTCCTGCGGCTGATAGGCGAAGTAGCTTCTGGTGTTGGGCCGCGATTTCACCCTTCGGCATAAAGCGTTCCCCGAGACCAAGACTAATCGAGAGCTGGCGCATGCGAGGCTTGCCCGCCAGATCAGCGAGAATTCTGTCGAGCGCAAGATCGAGATCGACGAACTGCAGCGTGCCCGTCGCGTAAATCCGAATCTTCGCGCCTGGCGCTATCCCACTCGCCCATTCGACATCCAGCGTCTCTTCACCTTCGGGCGGTTGAAGCGCGCCGCCTTTCACATTGATCTTTTCGATCTGTTTGATTGTCGTCGAAACGCCGTTGCGCTGCCAAAACGATTTCAAATCCGCGTCATTCGGCACTGTGTCGATTAGAATCGCGATCGTCTGCCCCTTTCCTGTAACGGACAGCAAATCAGCACCATAGGCTTGCTTGATCTCGCTCACTAGATATGGAGGCGTGTTCTTGATGTTCTTCGTGGGCGCTTTCTTCGCTTTAGATCCCGTCGAATTCGAACGGCGCGCGCTCATAGAAGGCTTCTTGGTCGCGTCAGGGGGGATCAGGTCAAGGCGGTTGCCGTGTGTCACCGGACAGAACCTGAAATGCTTATGCGCTTTCCGAAACGGCTGCAGTCCGATTATTGCATTCACCGACTGAGCCATGTCCGACGGCAGACTGGGCGCATTCTGGGCCGCCGGATATGTCAGTCCGGCCTTGGTGACACGCACCATTTTAACCGCCAACGTTTTCTCGATCTGATCAATGCTAGCGTCCGCGTAGACTCCGCTATTGTCAGAGGCAATCTTCGTGACCTTGAACCCCTGAGATTTCAACCAAGTCGCGAGCTTTTTGGCCTCGGATGCAGGCGGCGAATATATCTTCTTAAGTTCTTCCAAGGAAACCACTTCGCCCTTTGCGACTCTCGCTTCGAGATCCGACTGTTTGCCTGCCGGCATCGAAAGCGAGAACAGCAATGACATCACTTCCTTCCCGCCACCCGGGAGGGCTGCGTTGACCGTGAGACCGTGTTCCGCAGACCCTTGATCGGGTAGCGGCGTGACGCTGTCCGCAAACACTTTTCGATCGCTCATTAGCACCCCTCCACCATCCAATTAGCTAAGGTTGCGACTGGGCTCTGAAATGATCATGATTAAGTCGGCAACCTCGACCCGACAATTATTCGCAAGCCATCTCGTCACTCACTCCGCCGCAATGCAGGCCCAGCAGACGATAGCGCTGCAGACGGAACTCCATCGCCCGAAACCTTTGTAGATTTGCGCCGCGATCTTCGCTTGCTCGCGCAGCGTCAACCCGTCCGCCTTGATTTGCGGATCCGAGACATTCCGCACGGCGAGCCAGCGCGGCGCCTCATCTCCCATTTCTTCGGCGACGATCCCGAGCACCGCATCCCCCATTTCGGAGACGCTGCCGAGACCCCGCAGACCATAATGATTGTCGGACGTATCGAAGCCGAAGAAGTCGGTCGTGACGACCGACGAGTCGAGCGCGCTCGGCGCGACGCGCACGACCTTCGGTAGTCGTGTCGACTCCTTCGGGAGTTGCGCGGCGTTCGCTCTGAACAACGTGCGCGCCGTCGCGAAATGGATGCTCCTGGCCACGAAACTCTTGTAGCTTGACGTCGCGAAGGGCTCCTTCTTGAATTTCGAGGTGCAATCGAAGCGAACGATAGGGCTGACGATCACGTCGCCGACTTCAAACGTCTTGCCAATGCCACCCGCGGTGCCTGTGGTGATGACGAGCTTTGGCCGCACTTCCCGAATGATCTGACGCCACACGTCAATGTTCGGGAGCTTCGGCCCGTCTTGCGACATGTGCGAGTCAGATTTGAAGATCACGACCGACTTTCCGCCGATGCTCGTAGTCCAGTAGGCTCCGAGCCTTTTGGCCTGAAGCGCCGGACAGCCGGGTCTCATCCTCTTGGAGATCGCCGAAAAATTGTGAGTGTATGACAGATAGTCATTGTGAGAATCTTTTCCGGGGGTGAGCACGCGACTGAGCGCATGGCCCTCATCAACCGTCCAGGTGACAACGAGCACATCGGCGCGAGGCAAGGGATCGTTGCTCCGTCGGCGCAGCTTGGGCCCGGTCTTTGGAACGAGTTTTTTCGGCCACGGCACCTCAGTATAGCGAGACAGTCCGGTCGCTGTCGTGAACGACAGGAAATTCAAACCGGCCGCGGACTCGGAATCGAAATCTATGATCTCGCGCTGGAAGTCTTCTACTGTTGCCGCCTTTTTGGACGCCGGCTCGAATGAGAAGCTATTTGTGGGCGGCGGATTCGCGATCGGATCAAAGCCGAGATTCCTCTCCACCCATTTGCGGTCGACACGCATGCCATTCCCCCCGGTAGCCAAAGCGCGAAGGTTTCTCTTAGCGCGAGCGCGCGCTTATTTCAATCAAAATGCATTTAGAGGGCGTTGTCACGTGCGCTACGTCGCCGAAGTAAAGCTGTTGGTATGCATTGGGCTGACGAGACAAAGGCTCGATCATTTGGCTCGGGCATCGGCGATCCCAGGCTGTTGCAAAGAGTGTGCGCCGCAGTTCCTCGATGTGAGGCTATTGGCGCGGGCGGGCCCCGTCAGCAACAGACCAAAGCTTCAAGCGCAGCGACGCTTACAAGGGCACCTGATCGTCCCAGCCGCTCTTTCAGCTCCGGGAGGGTGATGTCGGGCGTCTCGACAAGAAGAGCCCGAATGAGATCGCCATGAGCCTCGGAGCGTCGTGACAGCCGATCGCCACCTTGCGGCCTGCGATGGCCATCGCCGCCTGATCGCCGCAGAGCCTGCCAGCGGATCGCGCTCGATGCGCTGACCCCAAACCGCGCGGCAGCTCGACGGCACGACAAACCTCCATCAATGGCGGCCAGAACACGTGAGCGAAGGTCGAAGGAAAGTGACTTTGGCATGAAGGCCGGCCTCCTTCGCCAGCCCTCATTCTGAATCAGATCAAAGCCGATTCGGGAATCCCAAAACTGATTCAATCAGGCAGAATTCCGCTCTAGCGAAGGACTAGGCGCCGACGGCAGACCACCAAGGATGACGTTTCTGTCTCTGCGGCACAGGGCGACGGAAAAGCTAGAAGCGCGTGTCCCCGGATTTTCCCCAGATCCAAACGGCGCTTACTTGCGCCGAAACGTCGTATATGACGTCGAAAAGACCAACATTTTGCGAAGGTTTGAATGGTGCTGCGAGAGAGGATTGAACTCTCGGCCTCTCCCTTACCAAGGGCGCGCCCTTTAGTTGTAACACGCTGAAATCACAGGGCTACTTTTATCGGTCTAACGTTTTCCCCCAATTCCCCCCTGACTTCACATGTTGGAAGCATGTCTGCACGTCGTGCTTCATCGGTTGCTACGACATGAGCATATCGTGCTGCAGAGCCCATGTCAGACCGGGCTCCTGTACCCACCAAACCTCTCGTGTCGAGACCGCCATATTGGCGCATCCAAGTTGCCCAGGTATGACGAAAAATATGGAACCCTGTGCGCTCTGGTATGTCCAGATTCGCGGCGTCAAATGCCTCGTCCAGCCACCGATACAAACGCCCACATTTTCGAAACCGAAAGACTCTCTCGTCGCTCCGATCTAGGCCCCGAGGATGGTTGGCCAGCGCCGCGACGATGACCGGGGGTAGATGCACGCCGCGAGGGCTGCCATTTTTGGTCATTGGCACATATCTCGTGTCGGCCGAAACGAAAGCAAGGCCTTCTTCTGCGCGATTCGGACCCTCTCTATTATAATTCGATCCCGAACTCCATGGTGGTATAAGAGGCAGCCGCTGGAAACACCAGCGCTGCGGACAAAGCCGTCACTAGAATTAGTTTTCCCAACTCAGGTTTTCCGCTCGCTTGCAATGTCTCCGTGACAGGTAGCCCAAGATCGCTATCGATCATCCTGGCCGCCTGCGGCTCGCCGTGCGCCAATATGAAGTTGGCCCTTCGTCGGAACGAGCAAATGCACAACAGACGCAAGCGTGGCGAAAATCCGGTTCTGGTTTTGCGCTTTTGGCGGCTGGCCTAATAGTGATAAAATCTATGGCCATGTTTAGTATACCACATACGATGACGACGGTGGCCGTGGTGACGAGATTCAGACGATTTTGGTTTTTGTGCATGCTGATGTTGCTTTGTCGGTTGTTCAATTGGCTCTTCGACGACTGGTTCAGTTTGAACATCAGATACCGCTGGAGGAACAGCAGTAGTATTCGGCACAATCATCTTGTTTGTTTCAATTGTTGGTTTTTGATTTAGAAACGACCACTTTAAGTACAATTTTGCCCGCTCCTCAGTTGATAGATCAGTCTCTCGACAATCTTTTGATTCTACTGTCTGTTGCCATTTAGCAGGATAATCTAAGAGAATATCAGGAGGAAGCGGCGTCTGAGGAGGCGTCACGAAAGGTGCTATAAACTTATATCCTACTGAGAAGAAGAATATAATCAAAGCAAGTAGCCAGGCTATACCACCTAAGCTTAAATCTCTATAATTCATATCTATAGACCTATGTTATTATATATATTTAACGTACTAATAAGCAGAATCTGTTCTTAAATTTAGTTTAGTACTTTTTAGTTCTCACAGATGAATTGTCTTAGAATTGTTGTGCAAGGAAGCGTCCCCTTGTTGTCATGAAAACCCTATTGATGGTGGCAAAATCACATTCAAATAATCGCCGCGCCCCGGTCATTCGGATATGTTGCCTGGCCCTTCCGGATGCTCTGGATCGGCTCCCAGGCCCAATCGGCCACGCGTTCCCGAGTGATGGAATTTGTGACGGTCCCAATGTGAAGGGGCTACGCTGCGATGCTCGTAGAGGCCGTTATGGGGGTAGTAAAAATAAGGGCCTTTTGCTGCGACGACGCTCGTTGATGCCATCAGCATCATGACAGCGAGCCAAATCATTAGAGCTTTGCGATAGTAGGCCATTAGAACTTGGATCATATCACTCTCCCTTAAGAGGAAGCGTTCGTCCTTTGTTCCTTGCTGCTTTTCTTGAAGCTTTTATGACATAGACTGCCGGTGGCTGATGAAAAGTCCCGCAGAAGAAAAAATGTTTGCAAAAATGCCAAGCTTTCAGCTTAAAAACACTTGTAATTACAAAGATTAGCTCAAAATTGGCCGCGTTACCAAGGGAAGGAATTCCAGATGTAACCACGCCGCTAGGTTGCAAACGGTTGCCGCTGTTTTTCCGCCAGATGAAATGTTCGTTCGTCAAATGAATTCGATGTGTATTGATCAGGATCAATGTGACGATTTCCGACCTGCTGTAAATATTATCGATGACAAAGGGTTTCATTGCATAGGTCAAGTCTCTCTGTCATCCAGGAAATATCGGTTGAGATCGTAGAAAACACTGAAAAGGAGATGAAATTGGGTCCAAATACCTTATTTATCATGATGGGCGCTGGAAGCCTGGTTGGAGCATTGGTGGCTTATTTGCTGTACTCCTCGTTTAAGCGCGCCTGAGGTAGCTAAAGCCTTAGACTAATCGTTCGGCGCCCATGGCCTCGACCAGGGATAGGTTTATGGGAGCCGAGATTCTCGCCGTTCACAGTTTGCTAACAACGGTTTTCGTTCGTCGCGATAAAGCTTGCTAGTATCCCTTCATTTTTAAATGACCCAAGCCCTCTGGTGTCACGCGAATCCCATCATCCAAACGTATTGCATACCCTTTAACAAATATACAGCGTATGCCTTTTCCACCTGTCATAACATTTTCGATAATTTCTTCCCAATGACATTCATCTGGCTTTGTTAGGGATGGTTCTAAATCTTTCGCAGTCAGTTTAATAAAAGATAGAATTGCATCTTTTATTTGACGAGTTCGTTATGCGGGAAGCTTGCTGCAATTCTTAAGACCAAAATACGCGCTTCCCATTCCCGCAGTCTATCCGTCGCCGTACCCTGACATTCCCCATTCGTTCGGAATGCCGATGATATGATGGTGACGACTGAATAATACGAGTCTTTGCATACAGGTAAGAAATTTCTGGTCTTCGTCGGTCGCCGCTTGTCTTTGGCTGCATTCTTATCGATGCAAACCACTTCTCCGGTTAAGCTGGACAAGTGATTTTCGCTTTTTGTGATCACCGCCAATCCGGCGTTCGGCGTGACCTTCCAACCAACCATTGCTCCCCACCAAGGCCATTTCCAGCCATATAATTTGCTCAGGACCGGCGACGCCCGCCTTCCCGCTATTAATCCAGCCATCCAACGCTCCGCGCCAATTCTAGGCCCGTTCCCAGCCTTTTCCCTTTGCCGCTCGCCCAACATCACCCAAATATACCACAAGAATAACTGCTCATTTCTACCCATGTCAAAGACATGACGTGCGGCATGGCTTTGAGCGAGTTTCCGAAAAGGAGACGCCGCGCTCGCGTCGCGCCTCGTCGACACCGCATGCATAAGGTTTTGTCATCCACGGTTGGTTTTTGTCTTGCGGCGATAACCCGAGCTTGATCAACCCCATCGCAAGCCGCGAAAGAGAGCTGATCCCCGTCGCTCAGTCTAACCGGGGGTGTTTTCTCCATGTCAGCATTTGGACTGCCGCGCCCACCGATACGCCGCGTTCCGGGCCATTCATGCGCCGAACTGTTATCAAATTTTTGACGTGATACCGGGCACAACATCCCTCGCGGAGAGGAAGCGCAAGCCGCGACGGGATTGGTGAGAGGCCCCGATAAGAGGTCCCGCGCCACCCGTTGCAACCCTTCCAAGGCTCATCACTCGCGCAACAGCATGGGCATGAATCTTCCCGGCACAAGCGCCCAATTGCGAAAGTTGAGGGAGCGGAAGAGCGGCGACAGGAATTCATCGCGGCGGCTTCTTGAGATTAGGGCGCTCGACCGCGCCGGTAGCGGTCGAGCCACGATCTTTCGGCGAAAATCGCCACCCTTTTGCATTTAATCAATGACCTGAACAACCCGGCGGGTCATCGGATCCACCAAAATCACGTGTTGATTAACAACCGTGTAGCGATAGCGCGGGGAAACCCCGTACTCGGCCGGCACCGGGTAATAGGCGATTCCTTCCAGGAGTAAGATCATGCCGGGTTGAAGAGGCTCGGCATAGGTGAAGGACGAACGCCCCTCGCGCATCACGTGCTCGCGAAAGGCTGGAAGCTTATCGGCCCCCAGGAGGCCACTGATACCTCCGGCGACGCCGCCAACAACCCCACCCACAACACCGCCGACCGGCCCGCCGACGGCATTCCCTTGGGCTGCTCCGCGTTCCATGCCGCCGGGAATTCCCTGTGCTTGTGCCGCGAAAGGCGCGGCGAGCAAAGCCGTGACCACAGCGATTCCGAATTTCTTCTGCATCGTCGGTTCTCCGCTTTTGTTCGACGGGCCCGCTAAACACGGCTGCTCCGGGAAGGTTCCGACGAGGCGTGGACTCGACAGGCGATAAGCGATGGACACAGCCGGATGCTGGCTTACTCACAGCCGTAGCAATCCAGGCGTGATTGAGAGCGCCGCTTGAGCGACCTCAAACAGCTTCGCTGAAGTGGAGGTCGAATATCTCTTTGTGCATTTCATCGGCGACCTGAACGGCCCAACTCGACCAGTCCTGCCGCTCTGGCTCCAGACGCATCAAGTCGCGGGCAAGACCAATGGCCTTCGCGCGTGTCGCCTCAATATCCGGCAGTTCGAACCCATCTATCTCGTTGAAGGGGCGGCCTACCGAGTGCATCATGCCTAAAATCCATGTGGGAAAGACGCCGGACGAAATGCAACCGCGCACGCAAGAAGACCTCCACCGTGGGCTCAAGAACCGGCATGTCCAAATGATCGCCGTCGGGGGAACGATCGGCGTCGGTTTGTTTCTCGGTTCGGTCACGGCGATTCAGAAGGCTGGTCCGGGATTGGTGGCGTCTTACGCCATTGGCGGATTGGTCATGTTCTTTATCATGCGCGCCCTTGGCGAGCTGCTGCTCTACCGACCGGTGTCTGGATCCTTCGCCACCTATGCGGCAGAGTTCGTCGGATCTTGGGCGGGATTCATGACTGGCTGGTCTTACTGGTTCATGTGGGTGACCATTGGCATGGCGGAGATCACCGCCGTCGGAGTTTATGTTCATTACTGGTTTCCGGGCATTCCCCAGTGGATCACCGCCCTGATAACTCTGGGCCTCCTGTACTCCGCAAACCTGATCACGGTGAAACTTTTCGGAGAAATCGAATTTTGGTTTGCGTTGATCAAGGTCGTCACGATCGTCGCCATGATCGTTATTGGCTTGACGATGATCTTGTTCAATTTCGGGGATCTTGGAAAAACGGCGAGCTTCTCCAACCTTTGGGTGACCGGCGGTTTTTTCCCCTTCGGGCTATTCGGCGTTCTTTTATCGCTGCAGATGGTTATGTTCGCCTACCAAGGTTTGGAGCTGATCGGCGTGACCGCGGGCGAAACAGAAAACCCCGAAAAGGTTCTTCCCCACGCGATCAACAGTGTTGTTTCCTGGATGCTGGTTCTTTACATCGGCGCTCTGGTGGTCATCATGTCGCTCGTCCCCTGGAACCAATTGAATGCCGATACAAGCCCATTCGTCTTGGTCTTCGAAAAGATTGGGATTCCAGCTGGGGCCGGGCTCATCAACTTCGTCGTAATAACGGCCGCCGCATCGTCCTGCAACAGCGGGATCTTCAGCACAGGGCGCATGCTCTACAGCTTGGCAAAGGTTAGGCATGCTCCACGGGCCTTCGGTAAAGTTAGCAGCAGCAACGTCCCTGCGGCGGGCATTACCGCGTCGGCGGCGATTATGCTGATCGGTGTGGCCCTCAACTATATCGTTCCGGAGCGGGTTTTCGTGTATGTGACGAGCATATCGTTGGTGGGAGCGCTATGGACCTGGGCACTGATCGTTATTGCCCACATGGGATACCGCAAGGCGGTCGCGCTCGGCAAGACACGGCCTGTTGGCTATCGCATGCCCGGTTCGCCGTACACGAATTGGTTCGTGGTGGCGTTTCTTGTCCTCGTCGCGATACTTCTTAGTCTGAATGAAGACACTCGGGTGGCTCTTTACGTCGCTCCCGTTTGGTTCGCCATTCTCGGAGTTGGCTATCAGATCGCGAAGGGGGGTGCGGCAAAGGCGATGTAAGGGCGCGGCACGGTCTCGGCGAGCATGGACCAACCGCGGTGCGGCCGAACTCGCGAATACCGGCTGCGGCCGCTGGCGGTCGGCGTGGATAAATTTGGCGGATTCTGGTCTCGGGTGAGCGTGCCGAGAGTCCGATTGTGGCGCTGAACGTAAGTTCTGGTACGGCTCGCTTCCGGCAGCTGTCGGAGGCAGTGCTGAAAACATATGCTCGTCGCAAGTTCTTTCTCGCTGTGAGCCACGGCGGTCCTTGCCACCATTCCAGCGAAATATAAATACTTGCGAACGTTCGCACCCGGACTTCAAAAATTGAAGCTTTCGTTCATAGAGAGCCTTGATCGCATTTTGCCTTCTTCAGGGCCTCCCGAAATGTCCAGATCGTGTTGGTGTCGCGAAATGGATCGGCCGGTCACGAGCCCAAAAGCGCCCGAACGATAATCGATCCTTGATCAGATACTCGCAGCGCCGAGGTACACGTGCCGCGCGCGGTTATCGCTGCGGCGATTTGACAACCTTATCGACCCGCTGCTATCCGGCTTCAACCAGCCGGTCAGAAAAAAAGCAAAACGTTGATTTCCGAGCTGGGGGGAGGGATTGACAATGGAGATTTTTGATAAGGCCAAAGCCATAATTAACAAGCTTCTCGCCGGCGAATCGCCGCCCGGCGGAGAACCACCGCCCGTCAAGGATAGCATACCCACCGAAGCTAGTAAGCCTGCCGAGGTTATTAGCGAAACAGCTCACTACAAAATCAACAAGATGCTTGTCGGCGAATCGCTCGTCGGCGACGGGAACGAAGTCGCGCACATCGACCTCATCATCGGACCAGCCGGAAGCCCGGCGGAAACAGCCTTCTCAAACGCTCTGACAAATAACAAGGATGGTTTTACCACGCTACTTGCGGTGGTGGCCCCAAATTTGCTTGCCAAGCCCGCGACCGTACTTTTCAACAAAGTGACGATCAAGAATGCGAAACAGGCCGTTCAGATGTTCGGCCCCGCTCAGCGTGGCGTTGCCAAGGCTGTCGCCGACAGCGTCGCAGATGGAGTCATCCCTGTCGAGGAAGCCGACAATCTTTATGTCTGCGTTGGCGTGTTCATCCATTGGGACGCCGAAGACGACAAAAAGATCCAGGACTTCAACTATCAAGCCACGAAGGAAGCAATAGCGCGTGCCGTAAACGGTGAGCCGACACCCGAGTATGTCGTGGCGCAGCGCAATGTCGCGAAACATCCCTTCGCGGCAAACTAAGCAGCTGCGGCAACTGCAATCTCAGGTTCAGTCAATATTGACGTTCGTTAGCCGATTGATCTGTCAACCGGTGTAAAATCCCCTCGACGAGTTTCGTAGGGTTAGCCCCAAAACATCGCTTCTGGACGGCGATATCGATATCAAGCTCGATAAGGCATAAATGCACGCCTAGACGATTAGCGTGCGGCTCTCGCCGCACGCGGCGAGATATGAACAGAGTTAGCGTGATCCGAACTTGCTTGCGCTGCTGGGAGATCGAGCCTTACGCCTTTCGCTTCTGTGTGCGGAGCGCTGCGCGACTTCGGCTCATCCTTCGATCTCTTCGATCCCTCGCGCTTCCAATCAGCGGAGAGAACCCCTACAATTCACGTCGGTTCGGGGGCATCTGGGGAGTCCTATTAAAGCTGCCGAGCCGCACCCCAAGAGTTTCCGGGAGAACTCCAACATGCAAATTTCTCACCGAACCCGTGTCGGCCTTATCGCATTGGTCGCGATGGTTGGGGCGAGCATTTCGTCCGCGGCCTTTGCCGACAGCGGCATTGTCCACATTTCGGTAGTGAAGGGCGGTTGGTTCATCGGCGCGAACGGAGGATGGGGCACGTTGATCTTTCATGGACGGCGATACCCATTGTCGGTCGGCGGCGTAGACGCTGGCCTCGTCTTCGGTCTGTCGCAAACGACTTTGGTTGGCCGGGTCATCAACATTCGCAGGCCGTCGGACATCGCCGGAGTCTATGTCGCCGCCGGGGCCGGCGCCGCCGTGGGGATTGGCGCACGGTTGATCCAACTTGCCAACGACAAGGGCGCCGTCTTGCAATTGGAAGGCCGACAAATCGGCTTGATTGCAAATCTCGACCTGAGCGGGCTGGCAATTGCGTTGCGGTAAAGGCGGCGAGCTGTTCCTACGGTACCACTGAAGTGACAGCGGTACGCTTTCAAATTGATCATGCGACGGTGCCTCCGTGACGTGTCTCTTTTTTGCCCCAGCATATGATGTCGGCTCTTGGCGCATATGCGACCTCAATTGACGTCCGTGTCCCACTGCTCCTGGAGCATAAGCGGACATGTCGCTGCATTGTTGCTCTTTGAATCTGGAGTCAGCGCGATGGGACTGTCTGGCTGCCACCACCACCTTTTTCGAGATCGAAGTTTATTCCTGACGCCGCCGCCTTCCCATTTTAAAAGGCCGCCTTACGGGGCGCTAATAACCTCGTTTCTGCCTTTCGGGCAGAGGGAACGCTACGAACGCCCGGATTTTCCGCGGAGCGAAACGGTCGTGATCTGCGCGGGAATGTCTTGATTGAACTTGAAACAGCCTTGAATCTCAAGTCCTTTAGATGGTTGGCGCGGCAGGGATTGAACCTGGGATCTATCCCGCGTGAAGGGACGTGTGATCTGTTTCAGCCGCCAAATTACCCGATGTTGAAAAACTCCGATTCGCTCTTCGATAACAATTCTCAAGGACTACTGCGGAGCATTTGAAAAATGAGCGCTAGAAATTTCAGATCGCGGACAGCGAGCAAAATAGCGGTTTTGTGCCATCTGTATTTTAAAATTTTCGACAAAAATTGTTCCTTTGCGGAAGTTCGGTTCTAGATGATGGGAGCTGCCTAGCCGACATTGGGTATCTGAAAAATTTAGCGCGAAATAGCGTTCCCCAGTAGATGCTCTGATACACTGGATGGAGCCTCTCATTAGGACATCCATGACACACGCACGAATACGCCTATGGGCCATGCTGGGGATTGGGCTGGGCTCAACCTCTTCGGCCGAGACAGCGACTTTCGCCTATGTCGCGAACCAAAGCTCCAGCAACGTTTCGGTGATCGACACAGCTACCAACACGGTGGTGGCTACGATCCTAATCGGCGGCCATCCCGCCGGGGTGGCAATCACTCCTGATGGGAAACGTGCATATGTCACGAATACCGGCTCCGACACGATTTCGGTGATCGACACGGCCACGAACGCCGTCGTGGCCACGGTCCCATTGGGGTCAGCTAGCAAGTCGCCCTATGGGGTTGCCGTCACGCCGGATGGAAAAAAAGCCTATGTCGCGAATGCGTTCTCCAACAACGTTTCGGTGATCGACACGGCAACGAACATCGTCGTGGCCACAGTTGCCGTTGGGCTTTCACCCGCTAGGATCGCCATTAGCCCTGACGGGCGACGCGCCTACGTTACGAATGCAAACCAAAAATCTTCCGAACATCCGCCTGGCACCGTCTCGGTGATTGACACGGCCAATAACACAGTGGTGGCTACAGTAACGGTCGGGCAAGTCCCTCGGGGAATCGCCGTTACCCCGGACGGGAAACGTGTCTATGTTACAAATTTTGGCGATTTCCCTAGCACCGAATCCTACAACACTGTCTCGGTAATCGACACGGCTACCAATAAGGTGGAGGCCACGGTTGCGGTAGGGTCATTTCCTGGCGCGGTAAGCATTGTTCCTTAACGATGCGGTGACCCCGGCAGCGTTAAGCGGCGGACTGTCGCCCCTTGAGCTTTCGCTGTTTGCCTATCAAACGAACATCAGCTCGAAGCCTGCTCGGAAAAGCCAAAAACCGCGCAGCTAGCCCCGCAAGATCGCGACGGCCATCACCTTTTTAGGCCGCGAAGTTTATTCATCTGACCGGGGCCACCGCTCTCGCTTGAGCGCCGAAAAGACAGCGCGCGGACACCCCCTACAGACCTAAACGCTCAACCCCCGCCCGCCCCGCCCAAAACATTAAGGCGGTGGGTGCGGCGTTCTTGACGCTGTCCCCCGATTTTCCCCAGACTGAAACGATCGTTTTCTGCGCTGAAGTGTTTTGATTGAACTTGAAACAGCCTTGAATTTCAAAGGCTTTAGATGGTGGACGCGGACGGATTGAACTGTGACCTATCCCATGAAGGGCAGTGCCCAGGGTTGGCCGCAACCTTGGGGCAGAGTTTCCTACCTGTTGAGTTAGAAATACATCATCGCGGCGTTGCGCGTGTCATTGTGTAGTGAGTTTATAGGTGATCGCCTCTTGCCCAATAGGAGACGTCCCCCCGAATTTCAGCAAGTAATGGCCCGGCGTCAGAGTGCCGGGGATAAATGTGTAATAGCCATCCCCGACTGCGGGCGCGACCGTGCCGCTGACGTTAACTTGGAACAGGAACTGGTAGACGTTGTCCGTCCTTGGCAGCGTGTAAGAGAAAGGGGGAGACTGCAACCGTGTCCAGTTCAGGTTGCTGGTAGGTCCAGTGGGGCTGAAAGCCTGATCGGTCGGCGTGAGTGTGGAATAGAGCCCTGTCGCGGGAGCTACGTTACCAGCGGCGATGACACGAAGTTCTGGGACGCCCAGCACGCTCGGCGGTTTCTGGAAACAATTCGCTCCCAGATGAGGCTTGTTACAAATATTATCCCACTCGCTATTAACGAGCGGAAAGAACAAGGCCGTGCCGTGCTTCACGGTGATGGAGCGGGTTGCGGTGCCTACTCCATTTGTGGTGATGAGCGTGCCCGCGAGGAAGAGCAGATCCGAGTAGGGTTGCCCGTTGAAGGCTTTGGCTCCTGTGTCGTCGATCAGAGGGTTGCCGGACGCGGGGATGCCAAGGGCCCATTGCCACCACACCGCCGTCAACTGAGACTGGGTCAGTTTCTGCCAGTGAGTGTTGGTTGACACGGCGTGGGCTTTTTGGGGCACTTGCGCAAAAACCGACACCACTATTGCCAACGCCACCAAGGTAGCTAAGCGCATCGGCCGGTGAAAACGGTCAATCTCTGCATTATTAGCGTGGGTAACGACTGTAAGTATTCGATAAATATACTCTGTCATTTAACCCTCCCGTTTCTTATATTCCAGCGTCCGTCTAGATCGGAGCTGCAGTAACAAAAACGTGAATCGTAGGGTTTTGTTCCGTACCTCAGCCCTCTGCTGAAAGGGCCCGCTCGTCCATAATTGAGAGGCGTCCCTGAGGACTAACTTTATTTTAGGCCGCCGCCTAAAAAGCTTCACAGCGCGGCCACAGAGCTAAGAACCCCGTCTTGAACTTTTCGGCACAGGGCGGCGGGAACGCTAGAAAAGTCTTTCCCCGGATTTTCCCCAGACTGAAACGGCCGTTACCTGCGCCCAAACGTCTTATATGACGTCGAAAAGACCGATATTTTCAGAGGGTTTGAGTGGTGCTGCGAGAGAGGATTGAACTCTCGGCCTCTCCCTTACCAAGGGAGTGCTCTACCACTGAGCTACCGCAGCTTTCACGCAAGCAAATTTTTAAAATTTTTGGAGCGCGGGCGTATGTCGCATGGGCCCGGTTCTTAGGCAAGGGGCCGATCCGTTTTGAAATCAAGAGGGATCGCCGAGGATCCATTGCGAGTCGATGGCACCGGCCTGATTCACCAGGCCTTTGGATAGTATTGCCGTGTCACGCCGAAGGACTCGTCGAAACAAAGCCGGGTTTGGCCTGATGTGGATCGATTGAGCCAAGAAACTTTCCCAGGCCCGGTTTTCCGCAACTCCATAGCAACGTCGCCAATGATATCGCCTCAATCGCGAGCAGCCGCTTCGTGGCAAGAACAGCTTCAAGACTAATATTTCCTATATTATATATAGATTAAAATATATCTATAATCTAACTGTTGAGATGACAGAAACGTGAATACAACTTCAGGAATTTTTACGGCTCCGGCGAGTTTCATATCGCTGTCATAAAAACTTCAAAAATCGCGATCTGGGAGCCAACCCGCCAAACCAGGGAGACTTCAATGTTGAAAATTATTGCACTGATTACTTTAGGATCAGCCCTCGCTTACGGTGCGCCGGCGGTGGCCTCCCCGAGAGTCATAGAGCCAGCTACACCCTATGTATTCCCCGGCGCGGAATACGGCTATCCCGCCGATGGAATGATCGAAGGACGCTCCATCTACCGGATGGAAGATCCCGCAACGTTCTGGGGCGGATCCGATGAAAAAGGGTACCCGAGCGGCGACCCGCAAAACCCACGCTCCGGCGATTAATAGAGCGCGAAGCGCGCCTGATCGAACAAAGCTAGCTCTCGAAATCGAGCCCGATGTCGAGCACAGCCGCGCTGTGCGTCAGCCACCCGGCTGAAATGAGATCGACGCCGGTTGCAGCGATCGCCGGCGCCGACTTCGGTGTCACCCGGCCAGACGCCTCAGTCATGGCCCGGCCGCCGGCAATTGCGACGGCGCGGGCAAGCGTCTCCACATCCATGTTGTCGAGGAGCACGGCGTCGGCGCCTTCGCCGAGCGCTTCTTCAAGCTGAGCCAAAGTGTCGAGTTCCACCTCGATCTTGACGAGATGCCCAGCTGCCGCGCGAGCGCGCCGGAAAGCTGGACCTATCCCCCCTGCAATCACGATATGGTTGTCCTTGATCAGGATAGCGTCGTCGAGGCCAAATCGATGGTTGGCGCCGCCCCCGGCCCGGATCGCGTATTTTTCGACCCCCCGCAGACCAGGCGTCGTCTTGCGCGTGCAGACGATTTTTGCCTTTGTGCCGCTTACTGCCGCGACGAGGGACGCTGTGGCGGTCGCGATTCCACTCAGATGGCCGAGAAAATTGAGCGCGGTCCGTTCGGCCGTCAAAATCCCGCGCGCTGAGCCGCTCGCTCTGGCAATCACTTGGCCGGGCGTGACGGTCGCGCCATCATACACCAAAGTTTCAAGTGCTATATCCGGGTCGATCAGTTGGAAGGCCAGTCTCGCTAGATCGAGTCCAGCGATGACGCCGTGTTCACGGGCTACCAGCGCAGCGCGTGTCACAAGTCCGGCCGGGACAATTGCGTCGGTCGTAAGATCGCCCGCGCGCCCAAGATCTTCAAGCAGCGCGGCGCGAACCAAAGGCTCGATCAAAATTCGCCGCAGTGGCGCCAGAGTCATCGCCAGGCTTTCGTTTTAGGCCACGGCTTCAGGGGCCAGTTCGCGTACCGCCGCGAGTGCTTCGGTAAGGTGCAGCAGGCTCCGCCGCACGACGGGAGCGTGCGATGGAAAATCGGTCCGCGCATGGGCGCCGCGGCTTTCCTCACGGCGCAACGCCGCAATCACGATCATCAATCCGACGCGCGCCGGATCACTCGCTTCCCCTTCCCCCAAGGCAAGCGGCAGCAATTCGGCCGCCGCGGACCGTAAACCTTCGCCATCACGCAAAACACCGGCAGCGCTGGAGAGAATTTTGCGAACCGCCGAAGGGTCGGCAGCAATGCGCGCCTTTGCACGAATGGGTTTGCGAAGGCGAGGGAGCGCGATTCCTTTGATGCTTTCGGCAACCAATCGGCCGCAAACGGCGGCTTCGAGCAAAGAATTGCTGGCGAGGCGATTGGCGCCATGCAGGCCCGTGCACGCCGCTTCGCCACACGCCCAAAGACCTTCAATCGATGTCCGGCCCCAAATATCGACGGCGATTCCGCCCATGTGATAATGCGCCGCCGGACGAATGGGAATCGGTTGGGTGACGGGATCGATTCCCGCCGCCTCGCAAAATCCGGTGATCGCCGGAAACCGCCGCGGAAAATCGAGATCCGGGATATCCCGCGCGTCGAGGAAAACCCGGTGTCCCGCCGCCATATGGCGCCAAACCGCCCGGGCGACCACGTCGCGCGGCGCCAGTTCGGCACCTGGGATACCGGCCATGAAGCGATGACCCGTCTCATCCGCCAGAATGGCGCCCTCGCCCCGCACCGTCTCGCTGACCAGCTTCAGCGGAAACGACTGGCTATCGAGCGCGGTCGGATGAAACTGGATAAATTCGAGATCGGCCATTGCCGCGCCCGCCTCGGCCGCGAGGGCCAAGCCCTGCCCCCATGAGCCGGCCGGATTGGTGCCATATTGAAACAGTCCGCCAATACCGCCGGTTGCGATGACGACACGGCCGGCGGCGAGAACGCCCGAGCCGCTCTCGCTTTCCACGAGAAGCCCCGCGACTGCATTGTCTTCGACAAGCAGGCTCCGGGCGGTGACGCCCTCGATCAAGGTCACCGAAGGCGTTTCACGCAGCTTATGCGCCAAGGCTCGCATGATTTCGCGGCCGCTCGAATCCCCGCCGGCATGAACGATCCGGCGGCGCGAGTGAGCTGCCTCAAGACCAAGAACGAGTTGGCCATGGCTGTCGCGATCAAACGGAACCCCGCACTTGATCATTTCCGAGATCGCCGCCGGGGCCGCGGCGAGGATCGTCCGGGCGACCCGCTCAAAGCAGAGTCCATCCCCCGCTTTGAGGGTGTCGGCAAGATGCAGCGAAAAATCATCGTCAGAGGCGAGACTCGCGGCAACCCCGCCCTGGGCGAGAACGCTCGAGGCTTCAAACCCGAGCGGCGCCTTGCTCAGAAGCGTAACCGGTTCCGGCGCGAGCGCGAGAGCTGCGGTCAGTCCCGCAAGGCCGCCGCCCACAATGATGCAATTTCCGGCGGAGTTGGCGACATCCATCACCGCACGTCCAACATGCGTTCGACGGCTCGGCGGGCGGGAGCCGCGATCGCGGGATCGATGTGCACTTCGTGCTGCATCGTCTCCAGTGCCCGCCGGATATTGCGAAGGGATATCTTTTTCATATGCGGGCAAAGATTGCAGGGACGGATGAATTCGAGGTCCGGATAATGGACCGCAACATTGTCGCTCATCGAGCATTCAGTCAAAAGCACGACACGGGCCGGGCGGTTCTTGCTGACATAGGACGACATTGCCGCCGTCGAGCCGGAAAAATCCGCTTCCGCGACAACCTCGGGCGGGCATTCAGGATGCGCCAGAACAATCACGCCCGGATAGTCTTCGCGCAGCTGGCGCACCTCGCCAGCGCTGAACCGCTCATGCACCTCGCAATGACCCGACCAGGCGATGACTTTTACATTTGTCTCGGCCGCGACGTTGCGGGCTAGAAACTCATCGGGCAGCATGATGACACGTTCGACGCCAAGGGATTCGATCACGGCTTTCGCATTGCCCGACGTACAACAAATATCCGAAAGCGCCTTCACGGCAGCCGAGGTGTTCACATAGGTGACGATCGGGACCCCAGGATATGTCTGTCGCAGCAGCCGTACATCGTCCGGCCGGATAGATTCGGCGAGCGAACAGCCAGCGCCAAGATCTGGAATGAGGACGGTTTTTTCCGGATTCAACAATTTCGCCGTCTCGGCCATGAAATGAACGCCAGCCAAAACGATCACATCCGCGTCGGCTGTCATGGCTTCCCGCGCAAGAGCGAGGCTGTCGCCCACAAAATCCGAGACGCAATGAAAAATTTCAGGGGTCTGATAATTATGCGCAAGCACCACCGCGTTACGGGCGCGCTTCAAAGTCATGATCGCATCGATGTCTTGCGCGTGGACTGGCCATTCGACCGCCGGGATCGCATGGCGCACTTTTGCGTAGAGATGCTCCGCTTGGGGTTTTCTCGCGGGGACCGTTTCCAAACCCGGCATTGCCATGTTATTATACTCCAACAGAGCATTACACAGACATATGCTGGTGTTGAGTATAAGATTTGTCAAGCCCTCAGAATCGGTAATTTGGTTCCGGCAACGGCGCGCTGGGTCAAAACCTCCCGGCGGAAGCGGAACAATTTTGCCGGACGCCCTCCGGTATCAGAGGTGGTTTCCCCGGTTTCCTCGACGAGCTCTTGCTGTTCGATCAGGCGGCGGAAATTCTGCTTGTGAACGAGGTGTCCCGCCAGCGCTTCGACGCAGCGTTGAAGCTGAAGCAGCGTGAACGTGTCCGGCATCAATTCGAATACCACAGGGTGATATTTGATTTTTGCCCTCAGCCTGGCGATTCCCGTCGCGAGAATCCGCCGGTGATCGAGGATCATCGGCTGACCCGTGCTCATCAGCGGCGCGGCGCCTTGGCGCAGTCTTCCGGACGCCCCGCGTGCTGCCTCTGGGATGAGCCCCGCTTCGTAAAGCAATTCATAGCGCTGGAGCACGAGTTCCTCGTTCCAGGCGCGGCCCTCGCCAGCAAAGGTCACCGCGACGCGCTGGCCTCGGTCATGCCGCAGATCCGGATTTTTTGCTGCATGGGCCCAGGCCTCCAGCCGCGGCAACAGCGCGAGTTCGATCATTGCGGGCCTTCCAGCACGATGGTCCTCCCAGGGAAAATAAGAGTACCAGCTGCGCCAACTTGCCTCTTGCTCGCCCGAAGCGGGTTGTTCACGGGTCAGGCCGAGATAGCTAATCGAAATGACATGCTGTCCGGCGCCGCCGCGATCCTGATCGGCGAAGGTGTAGAGCTGTTCGACATAGCCAAGCGGTAGACGGGTCTGCCGCTCGACCCAGGCGCGCAGTCCCGCCTGGAGTGACCGGTGCGCGAGTTCGAAAGGTCCGGATGGCAGGGCGCTTTGATCCTGGATGGTCAAGACGCGCGGATCGCCCGCCGTCACCGCGGTCAGCACCGCGATGAGATCGGCCGCGATCGCATTGCTATTGCCGGTCGCAACCGGGGCGGTCAGCGTGCCAGTGCTGGCTAATCCGATATCGCGAAACGTGCCCATCCGCCGGCGCCGCCACCCCGTCCAAACCATTCCACATATGGGAGAATTTCACGAATATACCGCGATTTAGGGGCAAATGGAATCCTTATCGGCATGGTATCCCTAGATATAGAGGCGCGCCTCGCCTAGCCTAAATCCAATTCGATGACCGCAATCTCATGGCGCGGCCAGCACCAGGGCGCGAGGAAAACGGCATCACCCCGCCATGTCAAAGGCGCGGCCCAAGGATTTGAAGCAAGCCAGCTTCTTGCTGCCCGCGAGATACGCCGCCGCTTGCCCAGCCCGATCGTGGTCCGCGCCTCGTCGAGAGTGGGCCTGACTTTCACTTCGACAAAAGCCACCGTATCGCCGCGCCGCGCCACAATATCAATCTCGCCCTCTCTGATCTGGTAGCGGCGCGCCAGGATCCGATAGCCTTTGAGGCGCAAAAGCCCGACAGCCAAACTTTCGGCCCGGAGCCCCAGACCATGCGCTTTTTTGCGGTCACGCGGAGCTGTCGCCGTCATCGCTCCCGCGCGGCAAGTTCGACGGCCCGCGCATAAACCTTGCGGCGCGGCTGGCCAGTCTCGCCTGACACCACGGCAGCGGCATCCTTCACCGACAGACTCTCCAACGCCTTGCCAAGCCTCGCATCGACGTCCTCCTGGGCCAGTGCCGGGACGGCTCCTGGGGGCCCGACAAGGACGACAATTTCACCCTTTGGCGGTCCCTCGGCCGCAACAATCGAAGCCAAGTCCGGCAAAAGGCCACGCCGGACGGTTTCAAAATGCTTGGTCAGTTCGCGGGCAATCGCCGCCTCCCGCGCACCCAACACTGCGGCCAAATCGCTCAATGTCTCCGCGACGCGGCGGGCCGACTCGAAGAATACGAGCGTTCCCGGAATGGTGGAAAGCTCGGCGATGCGGGTGCGCCGCGCGGCGGATTTGGGCGGTAAAAATCCTTCAAAAAAGAACCGGTCGGTGGGAAGACCCGCCACCACCAAGGCCGCAAGCACCGCCGACGCGCCCGGCACCGACACCACCTCGATATTTTGGGCCAGCGCATCGCTGACAAGTTTAAATCCGGGATCGGAAATCAGCGGGGTGCCTGCGTCGGAAACCAAGGCTAACGCCGCGCCCTCGGCAAGTCTCGCAAGCAGATGTGGACGCATGACCGCGGCATTGTGCTCGTGATAAGCGACCAAAGGCGTCGCAATTCCGTAATGGGCGAGTAAGGTCTTGGTGACGCGCGTATCCTCGGCGATGATCGTATCGGCCGCCGCGAGCGTTGCCAGTGCACGGAATGAAATATCGCCGAGATTGCCGATCGGCGTCGCGACCACATGCAGGCCTGGCCGGATGGATTCCGCTTCGGCTTTGAGACCGAAAGCGGTATAGGCGCCCGGAGATTTTTCACCGTCGATGGCCCTACCGTGTTCCAAAGCGTCTCTATGTCCCGCGTTCATGGTTTTCCGCCCCGGAGTAGCTCGGCCATCGCGCCCAATTGCCAAGTTCTATATAACGTCCATACATTCTATATATAGAACAAAGTGGCTTTTTTCGCAAGCCAACCACGTGTATAAGATAGCGCTACTATTTCCGTTGCTCTCATTTTATGACTGAAAAAGTTTGGAATTTCCATGTTATGTCGATTGTCAGCCTATGGGCTCCGGTCAAGGAACTTGGAAATTTGCGAGTTGGAGCTTCGCCCGAATGATCCGTCCCCCATCCACGAAACCCGGCTGGCAGGAGGCGCTTCGGCGTCTGCGTGACGATTTCCGCTGCGGCATCCGCCTCTTGTGGCTGGCGGGGTTTTGCTTGCCGATGGCGGCGTGCGGCTCGATGCCCGGACATAGTCCGTCAGACGTCGTCGTGCCCGGCCCGCAGGCTGCGGCGCCGGAAAAAAGCGAGCAAATCGGCTCGGGCCCCGCGCGCGTCGCCCTGATCGTTCCGTTGACGCAGGCCTCCGGGCCGAGCGTTGTTGGGACGTCCCTGCGCAATGCCGCGGAACTCGCCTATCTCGAGGCCGGCGGCAATGACATCACTTTGCTTGTCAGGGATGACCATTCCAATCCCGAGGGCGCGCGCGCGGCAGCGGCGGCCGCTGTCTCGGAAGGCGCCGAAATCGTCATCGGCCCCTTATTTGCCTCAAGCGTTCGCG
Organism: Methylocella sp.; assembly: GCA_036561105.1. Classification (GTDB taxonomy): domain Bacteria; phylum Pseudomonadota; class Alphaproteobacteria; order Rhizobiales; family Beijerinckiaceae; genus Methylocapsa. The sequence goes on from DATBPZ010000122.1 coordinate 24,679, forward strand.
AAGTGGGCAAGGCGGCACGCACCGCTGGCAAGCCTGTCATCGCCTTTTCGACCGACACCTCGACCGCCGGCCAGGGGCTGTTTCTGCTCTCCTTCTTGATCGAGAACTACGTTGACCGGATCGTCGATTTCGCGGCGTCCAAGGGCAAGAAATCGATTGCCGCGCTCATTCCGGAAAATGACTATGGCCGTGTCGCGGAAGCCGAATTCCAGCAAGCCGCGGCGCGCGACAACATAAGGGTCATGAGCATCGAGCATTATCAACCGAAGACAATGGCGGAGGCTGTGCGAAAGATCGCCGCGCTGCACGACCAAATCGATGCGTTGTTCATTCCCGAACAGGCCGATGCCATGGAAGCCATGTCGCAGGCGCTCGCGGCGGCCGGGATCAATGGCAAGCAGGTGCAGATTCTCGGCACCGGGCTTTGGAATGATGCGCGCGTATTAAAACTTCCGGCGTTGCAGGGGGCGTGGTTCGCGGCGCCCGAAAATGGCGGATTCAACGCCTTCGTGGAACGCTACCGCGCCAAATACCATACCGATCCAACCCGCATCGCGACGCTCGCCTATGATGCCGTTTCCCTCGCAGCGGCTCTTGCTCATACGCAAGGATCGCAACGTTATTCGCAAAATGTGCTGACCAATCCGTCGGGGTTCAATGGCGCCGACGGCGTCTTCCGCTTCCGCGCCGACGGCACCAATGAGCGTGGTCTTTCAGTGCTGCAAATCAACGACGGCACAGCGGCGCCGATCAGCCCGGCACCGCATTCCTTCTCCACCAGCGCTTCCGCGATATAAGAGCTACGTGCCCTTCCCCACCAAATGCTCCGACATCGTCTTGTTCGCCAGACAATGCGTTCCATCGGATGGATCTTCAGCGCGCCGTGGCCGCTTTAAGCGGCATTCTTTTGGATCGGCCGGATTTGAAACGCCATAAAACGCATTGATGATGGCTTGTTCTTGCTCTGGCTTGAAAGCGTTGGTTTGGCCAAACATCACATATTGAAAGATCTGCGGCTGAGTCTTGGTCACGAATGCAAAGGCCACGGCATCCTTTAGCTTACCGGCCGCGCAGCCTCGGTAGGCGTCCGTTCTTGGATATTTTTTTCCGGCCGGAATCGATTCTCCCCGCAGCGCGTAAGTAAAACACGCGCGCGGTTGGTACAACTGGCAATAATAGTGGATAGCGATGTCAGGCCAGTGTGTCGGCCTTGTATTGAGGCAAGTCAGCATCGCCTGGTGGGTTTTTGGCGTTGACTTGGCTGTTCCAGGAGGACCGCTCCCAAACGTATCCGAACTGGTTTTCATGGCTGCCAGGACCGCCGCTCCAGGCAGGTCGAGATTGGCTGCCGGAGCATTAGCCCTATAATCGGTGTAGGGCGAGCTTGGATCATTGACCTTGGCAGTGAGCTTATCCAATTCGTCCTGGCTCGGAACCGCTCTCCAATCGCTCACTGCCGTGGATTGTGGTGTCGGGGACGCTTGAGACGCTGCCTCTGCCGGAGGCGAAGGAGACCCGGCAACGACGTCCAATTTTGCCAAGGTTGCGCTATCGAGACCGCCGGTCACCGGCAGCCCAGATTTTGTCTGAAATTCCTTGATGGCCGTGATGGTACGGGGACCGAGAAAGCCATCCGCCGATCCCGGATGGAAGCCCAAACTTGCGAGCTTCGACTGAGCTTGCTGGGTCGCTGAACTGAATCCGGCGGCATGCGCGGCCGGAAATGCTCCAATTGCGGCCGTCATCAGAATGGCCATGATGATCTGGCGTGGTGCTCTCGATCTCATATTTCCCCCCTCGACACTTATTGTTTGATTTTTAAAATCTTGAACTTGTGACATTGACTATGCGCCATTCGCCAAACAGGCGCCATACCATTCAAAGCCTCCATGATCATGGACCGGCGTCAAGCAACTCCATCACGTGATTTGCTTTCAGAAGCATTCCGGAGTTTGAGCGATTCACGCTTAAACTTTGGCCCGTTTTGATCTTTATGGCAAGCTCAAGAGTCGGCAGGACTTGCGTCTATTGTGCCCCACCCGCACTGGGGACAGACGGCTTATTCCCGTCTCGCTGCTGCGAAAACAGCGGCGCCGCCGCATCAGACCGGCGAATGAGTCCATGGACATCCGGTGTAAACGCCAGATCGTCCCAAGAGCCGCCGATATCGAAGCGAAAATTTGGACTTGCCTTATCTGTCACGCCAGCATCACCAGCGGGCATGGCAACCGCGTGCAGGTCAAGCCCGCGCTCACCGACATCCACATTCCCTCCAAACGCAAGCGTCACGCGGGAATTTTCAAGCTTACCTTCCTCGATGCTGGCGATCCCGCCGGCAAAATGAAAACCGGCGGCGGCATGATCGAAAGCGGTCCGTCCCCGATGTAGATCGGTGAGCATGGCCAGCGGATTTTTGTCGATCCGGTGCAGGGCGGATTCAAGATCGATGCCCCCGAGTTGCCCTTGCTCGACGTCGATTTGCGCTAACCCCGCAAGATTGCGCATGAGGTCGCTCACGCTCGTGCCGCTGCTTTCGAGAGTGGCGGTGCCGTCCAAGGATCCGAAAAACTCGGGCCAGCCGAAAGCATCGAATGACAAAGCCGCAAAGTCGGCGCCGGAGATCGCGCCAGATGCCTGCATGCCAATCCCCTTGGGTCCGGGATCGAATGTCACGCGGCCCTTCATCACACCTTGGTAAGCCTTGGCTCCCGCAAGGGCCAATTCAACGCGACGATTGTTCCGCATCACCGAAAAAGCGGCGTCCTCGATCTCATATTGTGAAAAAAGCAGATGCGCGGCCGATATGCGTAAATCAAGATCGGCAGGGCCCAATTCGCTAAAATCGATTGGGTCGCGGTTCCATTGCCCGTCTCGGCCGATTGCGGGGGGAAGCCCCGACAAGAATGGCTGGAGCGAAAGGCGGTTTGTCGCCAATGTCCCGGAGAGGACAGGAATTGAATCGCGTGTTTGATATGCCAAGGTTCCTTCAAACTCATTGCCGTCGAATTGCAAGCGCAGGCCGGAGAGAACCGCGCTATCCGCCGAGACAATAGCTTCACAATTTGCGTTGAAATCGCTCAATGGACCGGGCAAGGGCATGCTATATCCCGCTTGTTCCAGAAGCGCCCTCATGGACGGCATCGCGGCATGGATATGTCCGCTAAATTGCCAGTTGGGCTGACTCGCAAGTCCACCATTCGCCGACAAGGCGAGTGAAGGCGCATCGATTTTCAGGCTCAGCGGAGATTGCTGGCCTCGCAACAGGCCGACCGGGCTCGAAATCCAAGCGGCGATCGCCGTAGTTTCACCCCGCAACCGTGCCTGGCCCGTGATAATGGCAGAGGCCCCCGGCTTGCGCCAATCGACTGTCACATCGATGGCATCAATCGTCACTTCCGCCGGAAGTTGCTTGCCTGTTAAGCTGGCACGGCCGTCAACGAGAGTAACGGCAGCCAGTTTCGCTTCATCCGCCGAGGCCGCCTCGACTGTCGCCGGTGGAGCATCCGCGGCGCGCCCGATCACACTGTCCGGTGGCATCGGCCGCCCATCGAGATCGATGCGCATGTCCGGTTTTACCAAAGTCGCCGAGGCAATCTCGATACGTCCGGCAAAAAGTGAAGCGAGGCGGAAATATCCTTTAAGGGAATGTGCGGCGATGCGAAGCGCGCCGGATGGATCGGTGAAGCTGACTTCGTCGATGCTGACGTGAGGCTGCGGCAAAACGACAAAGACCGCTTGGCCCTGAGAAATGATGGTGAGCCCTGTCATGCGGCGTATTTGCGAAGCGATTTCGCTGCGGAGGGCCGCGTTAGAAAACGCCCAAGGTGCCGCTGCTGCCGCGAGTCCGACGAGCAAAGCGGCGCCAATGACGAGGAAGAGTATTCGCGGCAGGCGTTTGCGGGGCGGCGGAGGTGGGCCAGAAACGACCGTTGCCGGTTCGACCATTGTTTTTGAGAGCCCTACACGGGATTGCACAAAAACCGGGACCGTATGCGCGGAACGACGAACCCGATTCTTATCCAAAAATGAAATCAGAAACGAGGACACGGCCCACGTTTCGTGGCGGAGAAAACAGATTCAGCCAGTGAGGGAATTGGTCTTCGACTGTGTCATGATCAAGGCGGGCAGGAATACAAGCTTGAGCTTCACCTGCATCAGCACTGCGAACCGGTGACCGGTTTCATACGCCGCCGCGAAACGCTTGCTTTGTGAGGAGATTCGGCTTGGATGAATCCGCGCCGCGGAGCGCCTTCTGTCTGTCTCCTATGACGGCCTCCCCGGTGGAATGCACGGCCTCCATTTTGAACCACTCGTCGGCAGGCGAACCGAACTCCGCACGCAACAAAGTTGCAAGTTGCTCCATTCCGAACGGCTTTTGCAGCACGGCGCGTCCGGCGTGGCGGACTGGCAGTCCCGGCAAGCTATAGCCCGTCGTAAAAATAAAAGGACAGCCTCGCGCCGCGAGAGCATCGGCAACCGGATCGATCCTCTGCAACCCCAAATTGACGTCGAGGATGGCGCAATCGATCCGTTCACGGGCAATCAATTCGAGGGCGGCCGACACCTTTGTTGCGGAACCCGCAACCTCAAATCCGAGGTCAGGCAACATTGCTTCCAAGGCGAGCGTGATGAACGGCTCGTCCTCAACAATGAGAATGCGCTGTCTTCTGGACGTAGCCTCTGGAGCGGCGGCCATGATTTTACTGTTTGACCCTTGAAATTCAGGCATCTTGCAGCGCCAGCTGGCCAAAGTCCAGAAATATATTAATCGTCAATGTTTTGACCTGGCGTCCGGGCGCCGCTTTGCCAAAACACGGTTAAGGCAGCGAGCGTGACGGAAATCCAGCCGGCGATCAGAAGGCTTCCTCCGAGGGGAGCTGCCATCGGGAACAGCCTTGTCCCGGCGAAAGCACGCGTCGAAAGATCGGCGCCAAATATCAAACTGCCGGAAAGGAACAAGCCCGCCGCGCCAAGGAACAAGACGCCCCCTCGCGGTATCGCCGCGGCAAGCCCGCAGACAGCGAGAGCCGCTGCCGCGTGGAGCAGCAAAAAATTGGCGGCCGTCTGCAGTCGCGGATCGGGCACGCTATGAGCGGCGGCGGCGGCCAGGAGAAGCCCGCTGACGCCGGTGAGCCCGGCCAACGCCGCCGCCGCGCACGTCCATTTGGCCTTGGAGCCGGATTTTTGGCCCGCTCGCCAGAATTCCATCATGGTCCCCCATCAGGAAAATCGTGTATGAAGCGATACGATAAGCCTGTTTATTTCAATTCTTCATTTTTATTCCATTTTTAGCATAGAGGATGCCATCGCCCGGATCGGCCGGGCGGGAGACAAGCCGATGGATCGACGGCTGACTTTGCTGGCTGGCGCGCTGGTTTTGGCGGGAATCACCGGGGGGAGCTTCGCGCAAGACAAAGGCACGCTAGAACCCGTTTCGCTGCCTCCGCTTGCCCATCCGAACGATCCCTCCACGCCCGCGAAACAGTTGTTTGGGCGGCAGGTGGTTCCGGCGAATTTGGCGGCCCGAACGATCGGATTTTATTCACATGGGTGCCTTGCAGGCGGCGAGGCTCTGCCCGTGAACGGTTCTGCCTGGCAAGTGATGCGGATTTCACGCAACCGCAATTGGGGCCATCCGGCGCTGCTCGCCTTTCTTGAACGCTTTGCTCAGAAGGTGCCCAAGGTCAGTCATTGGCCGGGGATTCTCGTCGGTGATATGTCGCAGCCCCGTGGCGGCCCAATGCTTACGGGGCACGCCTCGCATCAGATCGGTCTTGATGCCGACATTTGGCTGACACCCATGCCAAATCGCGAACTCTCGCGCTTGGAACGCGAGGAAATGTCGGCGGCCAACATGGTGCGTGAGGACCGGCTGGACGTCGATCCGGCGAAATGGACCAGCGACCATGTCTCGGTCATCAAAGTGGCGGCCCAAGACCCGGCGGTACAGCGCATTTTTGTCAATGCGGCGATCAAAAAAGCCCTATGCCGGGAAGCGCGGGGAGAGCGGTTCTGGCTTAACAAGGTCCGCCCCTATTACGGACATGACTACCACTTCCACGTCCGCCTGGCGTGTCCGGCGGGGGAAGACGCTTGCCGGGATCAGGACCCCGTCCCGCCAGGGGATGGTTGCGACGCCTCGCTCGCCTGGTGGTTCTCGGACTCCATTATTCACCCGAGACCTGGCCCGCAAAAGCCGAGACCGCCGCTGACGATGGCCCAATTGCCGCCCGAATGCGAAAGGGTTCTTACCGCGCGCTAAGACCCGCGTAGAATGTTCCAACTCTTTGAATCGGGGCGTTTTCTTATCAATCAGAGGAGTCTCATCTGATCGGAAAGTGCTCTAGTACGATCCAACCGCGCCGGCGGCGGCAACCGGGGTGTCGCTGGCATCCAGCGGCTTGATTTTCACATGATGCACCTTCGTATTGTGGTGCACGCTCACGCTGCGGCCCATCACAATGGGAGCCGCCGGTTTGACGATATGCCGGACAGCGACCGGCGTGGGTATGCTCTTAGCTGTTGATTTGTTTGTTTTCGCAGCCGTCTTGGAGGGGGTGACGGATTTGGCGGAACTTAACGCCGCCGCCTTCGCACTCGCCGTGCCGTGGGAAATATCCCGGCCCATGGCGGCTCCTGTCGCAATCAGACTCAAAACAAATAAGACCCCGCAAACTTTACCAAGTTTCATCACGTGACTCCAACAAACAGGATTTGCCGTACAAACCCGTAACCGCGATAACGCACCTGATGCTCAAATTGTTGCGTTGCCGCTACGCAACACCCCAATTTATTTTAACCAGAGTATGGGGTGTTTAAAGTAAATATTTTGTGGATGCCGTGCGATTCGGCACTCGTCCCGCCGCGCCAAGCAAACACCCACCTTCCCCTCCCACCCGCGATGATCAGTCTTGCGGCGCAATTCCTATGGGACACGCAAGCCCAGTGCCGCCAAGGCCGCAATAGCCCTGCGGGTTTTTCGCCAAATATTGCTGATGATAGGCTTCGGCGTAATAAAACTCGGGACGATCGGCAATTTCCGTCGTGATCACGGGAAACCCGCGCGCGGCCAGCACTTTCGCATACGCGGCTTTGCTCGCTTCCGCGGCGGTGCGCTGGCTGGGGTTCGCGGCATAGATGGCGGAACGGTACTGGGTGCCGACATCATTGCCCTGCGCCATCCCTTGCGTCGGATCGTGATTTTCCCAAAACGTCTTTAAGAGCATGTCATAGGAAATCTTTGCGGGGTCGAACGCCACAAGCACTGCTTCTGTATGACCGGTGGCCCCGGAGCAAACCTCCTCATAAGTGGGATTGGGGGTATGGCCGCCTGCATATCCAACCGCGGTCACATAAATGCCCTCGCCGAGTTGCCAAAACTTTCGCTCGGCGCCCCAGAAACAACCCATGCCAAACACAGCGGTCTCGATCGCTGGCGGGAATGGCGGATGCAAATTGTGGCCAGTGATGACGTGAGTTCTCGCCGTCGCGATCGGTTGTCCCCGGCCGCGCAGCGCCTCGGCAGCGCTTGGCAAGGACATAGGCTTACGGGAAAAAAGCACGGATCGCCTCCCTCAGGGGCATCATTGATCCTGCAAATTTGGGGCTTCCGCCCCTCCCGCACAAGTCAAAAAACGCAAATGCTCGCGGCAATCGGAGCTTCGGGCGTTCAACGGCTCGAATAACCGAACTTCGGCTCCGGCTTGCCGCCAAGCCTGAGGGCCAAGGCGCCGATCACCCCGGAGACCAGCCAAACAGGCAATTTTAGAAAATTAATCAAAATAGGGTCCCAAACCATATGGGGAACATGAGTTTGAATGAAATCCCGGGCCATGACGAATTTGCCGGGGAGCAGAGCGGCAAGGCCATCGCCAATGGACGTCACATATAACGTGTGAGCGGTCATGGCGTGAGTGCCATCAACGATGAGGGTAACGAAAGCGGTGGCTAGCAAGCAAAGTCCCGCCAGCCGCAATAACAGTCGAAACATGATGACCGTGAATCTCCCTGGATAATCCGTATGACGGGCCACATCGGATATTCGACACTGTTGCAGAGCAATTTTGTTTAAAATGAATACATAAAAACGGTCTAGCTACGCTATTTTTACGCTCCAGCTTGCGCTCGAGGCTACCTGACCAAAGACGCGGTTCGGAAAGCAAGGTTCTGATTGCGTTTGAACAGACCAGCGCCTATACACCGAACCTCTTCCCTTCTCGCGTGATTTATTGAGCTTCGCTGGATTTATCCGCGAACAAAGCGGGTTTTTCATATTGAGCGCGACATCCATGTTGAAGCGCAAAAGGAGCAAATTATGAGCAATGCGCCGCTGATGCCGAAGGCCACCGCAGTTTGGCTCGTCGAGAACACGTCGCTCACATTTGAACAGATAGCCAATTTTTGCAAGCTGCATCCACTGGAAGTCAAAGGCATCGCGGACGGAGAAGTCGCCGCCGGGATCAAAGGACATGATCCGATCACCTCGGGCCAGCTGACCCGCGAGGAAATCGCGAGGGCGGAAGCCGATGAAACGCGCCAGTTGACCTTGGCGGTCTCGAAGGTGCGTCTGCCGGAACCAAGCCGCAAGCGCGGCGCCCGCTACACGCCTTTGTCCCGCAGGCAGGATCGTCCAAACGCGATTCTCTGGCTCATCCGCAATCATCCGGAGCTGAAGGACGCGCAGATTATGCGTCTCGCGGGCACCACAAAGACGACATTGCTCGCCGTGCGCGACCGGACGCATTGGAATTCCGCCGCGCTGACGCCAATCGACCCCGTCACACTTGGGCTTTGTTCGCAAATGGATCTCGATTTGGAAGTCAACCGGGCCTCCAAGGATCGTCCTCCGGTCGAAGAAGATCGCGGCCAAACGCTGGTGCCAAGCGAGATTACGACACGCGAAACGCACGAGGTTCCGGAGACGGAAGCGGGTGTGTTCGGTTCAAGCGGCAGCGGAAAAGCCGCGCCGGAAACCCACATCGATGTCGATTCCGTTTTTTCCAAGCTCCATGACTTAAAAGTCAAGGAATAGCACAGCATCGGGCCAGGAATGACCAGTGCGCAGCCTTGGGTTGGTTGCATTGGTGAAATGTTAGTCCGAATCAGGCATCACAAATGAGGGAGATTATCAGCACCAGCCTCGGCAGGGCGGTTGTGCCGGAGACAATGACCGTGCCGAAAACATTCGTGACGAAACTCATGGCGATGAGCCTGAAGGTGATGAGACTCATGGCCTCGCGGGCTTGCGCTTGTCTCGGAATCGCCGTTTTTTTGGCGGGAATCGGGGCTGCACATGCCGCTGATCTTGGGCCGGGGCCGGGGCCTGCCTATCCGCCGGCCGTGGAAATCTATGGGCCCGTCTATGGCTATTTTAACCCTGTCCTCGATCCGAGATGCCGGATCGTCCCGCAGCCGCAGCTGAATCTCTACGGCGATACCGCGCGTTTTCGCCCCACGGCGGTCTGCCAGTCGCGCGGTCTTTATACGGATTCGGTTCTCTTTCCTTGACGCTGTGACGGCCTAAGCCATCCGTTCAGGTGCTAGTGCGTTCGGGTCAAGAAATTTCCGCCGTTTCGACTACTCTCTGACGGTGGAGATTGAAGCCTCCGCATCTTCCGGACAGTGGTCCGCGCGTAATAGTGCCCTCGCAAGCGGCGCGTAACCAATTTCCGGACCGGCCACCTTGCCCCCCGGGGTGGCCGGACCTTTTTCCTGGCAATTCAAGAAAATCTGGGTCCCCGCTTGGCTTCGGCCAGCGCCCGCGAAAGATCCGCGGCAAAATTCTCCTTAGCCGCTGGTCCGAGAAACGCCGCGATCTCCACTGCTTTGCCGCGTGACACCAGGGCCAGCCGCTGCGTGCCAAACTCTTCATGCATTTCCTGATCGAGCCGCACAAATGAAGGATTGAAGCGCCACTCCGCCCGCTCGCCGCGGGCGCTGACCTTGGCCAGCACGAGTTCGAAAAAAGTGAGTTGCAGTTCTTCGTAGGCGCGCGCCGCATAAAAATTGGCGCGGAACGCAAAATAGAAAATCGCAACGTCGATCCCCATGAACCCGGCAACCGGCCACGCTCCCAAAATAACAAAGGGCAAGGTCGTGAAAAAACTGACGCCGGTAAAGATCGCCAAAAGCACATGAAAATTGTGCGGGTTCAGGGATCGATGCGGCGTCAGCCGAACCGATAAAAGCGGTACATTTTCGTGACTCGCCCCCAGACTTTCACTGGACATGGAATTTCCTCGATAAACCCCGGCACCCTTGCTCAGTTTCGTTAGAAGAATTTATAACGCGCGCATGGACAAAAGAAACACGACGGAGAAAAAACCGCGGGCTAAAATTTCTGCGCGGGGCGGAAAGCCGGGCAAGGCGGCACCCCCAGCGATGCCTAAAACGGGCAAGCGGGGACCTAACACGCCACGGGCGCAGCAAACGCTACCCAATTCCGTAACAATTGCCGAAATTTTCCGGCGCTTCGAAGCCGCCAATCCGCATCCGGAAGGGGAACTCGCCTATATCAATCCGTTCACCCTTCTTGTCGCGGTCGTGCTTTCGGCGCAAGCGACCGATACCGGCGTCAACAAGGCAACGCGCGCGCTCTTTGCCAGCGCCGACAGTCCGGAGAAAATGCTAGCCCTCGGCGAGGACAAAGTCAGGGCCATGATCCAGACCATTGGCCTTTTCCGGGCCAAGGCACGCAACGTCATCGCCTTGTCGGAGCGGCTTCTCAAGGACTTCAACGGCGAGGTTCCGCGAAGCCGCGAGGCGCTCGAAACCCTTCCCGGAGTTGGCCGCAAGACCGCCAATGTGGTCTTGAACATCGCATTTGGCGTTCCGGTCATCGCCGTCGACACGCATGTTTTCCGGGTCTCGAACCGGATTCCACTGGCGCCCGGCAAGACGCCGCTGGAGGTTGAAGCCGGGTTGGAAAAAATCATTCCCGTTGCTTACAAACACCACGCGCATCATTGGCTGATCCTGCATGGCCGCTATATCTGCAAGGCGCTGCGCCCGGAATGCCCGCGCTGCCTCATTTCCGATTTGTGCCAGTGGCCGGACAAACGTGCGTGATTATCCCGGTTGTCCGCCGCCGCTTTTGCGGGCGCGATCCTCGATCCACGCAAAGCCGCGATCCGTCACCATAGCGAGCAACGCGACCACCGCCGCGCCCTCCAGAACATATGCTGGGTTCGACGCGGAGAGGCCCTCGATGATAGGCGAGCCGAGCGACAAGGCACCGGCCGCGGAGGCAATGGCCGCCGTTCCGATGTTGATGATCACCGCATTGCGGAGCCCGGCGAGGATAAAGGGAAATGCGAGCGGCAATTCAACTTTCAAGAGGACATCTCGTGGAGAAAAGCCCATTCCCTGTGCCGCTTCGCTGACCGATGAAGGCACGGCCTCAAGACCTGTGATGGTCGCTGCGATGACTGGAAAGATCGCATAAAGACACAACGCCACGAGTGCGGGGGCAGCCCCATAACCCAAAACCGGGATGGTCAGCGCGAGCACTGCGACGGGAGGAAAAGTCTGGCCGATGGCGGCGATCGCGCCCGCCATCGCGGCAAATTCACGGCCGCTTTCACGGGTCACGAAGATGCCAAGGCCGATCCCGATCACAGCGGCAGCAAGGCTTGAGAACGCCACCAGCTCCACATGCGCAAGCGTCAGCTCGAAAAAGCTGGCACGCGTATAAACCGGACGCGGATCGCCCGGAAAGAGCCAGCGCATCAGGGGTGCCACTCTGGCCATCAGAAACATCGCGGAGAGCAGGGCAATCGTCAGCCAGAGCCCCGGCCCGCGTGAGAGACGGGTCACGATGGTGAGCAGCGCTCGCCGATCAACCACCATCGCGCCTCGCAACAATATCATCGAGAGTGACTTCGCCGAGCTTTGCGCCCAGCGCGTCCTCGACGCCAAGCACGGAGCACTTACGTGCCAGCATCACGTTCAGCGCCGTTTTGAGACTGGCATCTGCCGCAATGGCCCCGATTGCCCGCGTCTTGCCCGGTTTCAAAAGCTTACGGACTGGCAAGAGGTCGAGCAGGCGGAGCTGCAAATTTTCACCCCCCACAAACTCGTGGACGAAATCATCCGCGGGTGTGAGCAGGATCGAAGCCGGGTCCCCTGTCTGCACGAGTTGGCCATTCCGCATCACCGCCATACCCGTGGCAAGCCGCAAGGCTTCGTCCATGTCATGCGTCACGAAAACAATCGTCTTTGCGCTTCGCGCGTGAATGCCACGCAGCTCATCTTGCAGTGCGGCCCGGCTCACCGGATCAAGCGCCGCGAACGGTTCGTCCATCAAGATCATATCGGGATCGGCGGCCAGCGCCCGGGCAATGCCGATACGTTGCTGCTGACCGCCCGAGAGTTGCCTGGGATAGCGGTCGAGCAGTGCTAAATCGATCCGAAGCAAAGCTGCGATCTCATCGAGCCGCGCCGCGCATTTTGCTGGGCTCCATTTGAGCAGACGCGGTACCGCCAGTATATTATCGGCCGCCGTCCAATGGGGAAACAGCCCGGCAGACTGGATCACATAGCCGATGCCGCGCCGGAGCTTTTCTGGATCATACGCCTGGACGTTTTCGCCACGCACGAAGACGTCCCCCCTGTCGGGGGCGATCAGCGCATTGATCATCCGCAGCACCGTGGACTTGCCGCAGCCGGAGGGACCGGCAAGGACAAAAAAGGCGCCGTTCTCAATTGTGAGAGACAAATCGGAGACCGCCGGCGCGCCGCCAAAAATCTTCGACACATTGCGCAGCTCGATCACAGATTTTTCCTCGCCAGTGCCGACAGCATGTCAAAAATCAGATTCGCCAAAAGTGCCAGCAGAATAACCGGAAGGGCGCCCACCAAAACGAGATCAAGCGCATACTGGCCGATACCTTGAAAGATGAAGGTGCCAAGCCCTCCCGCACCGATCAAAGCCGCAACGCTGGCCAAGCCGATCGCCTGGATCGTCACGACACGCAACCCGGAAATGAGCGCTGGCAGGGCAAGCGGCAATTCGACCTCGAAAAACATCTTGCGGGCGCCAAAGCCAATTGCGCTCGCCGCTTCCTTGACCTCCGTGGCAACTTCGCTGAACCCCGTGTAAAAGCCGCGCACCAGCGGCAACATGGAATAGAGAGTCAAGGCGATGATCGCGGGCGCCGGGCCGGTACCGTTGATCCCCAGAGCGCGCAGAAAGGGCAGCGCTTCGCTCAATTTCGACATTGGCGCGATCAGCACACCGAAAAGTGCGATCGATGGAATCGTTTGCACGATCCCAAGGCTTGCAAAGACGAAACCCTTTGCATCCCCCTTACGCAATAGAAAGATGGTCAAAGGCACCCCGATGATCAGCGAAAGGACAGTTGCGGCGCCGACGAGTCCGATGTGGCGCAAGAGCTCGGTCAGAAAGACCCCGCGTTCATTCGAAAATTCCCTGGTAAGTGACAGATGATCGAACGCCCCGGCCACCGCCATCACGATGAATCCCGAACATAGAACCACCCCAACACAAACGCGTGCAGGATAACCGAAGCTGCTTCTTTGCATGGCATCGACAACCGCGAGAAGCGTGACGCTGATCAAAATCCAGAACGCGGGTCCGAGCGACGCCCGCGCCGCCGGCAGACCTGCTTGCATGAGCAGCGCCGCGAGATGACCAGCGCCCGCAAGAGTCCCCCAAAGGATCAAAACCGCTGCCAGGATTGTTGCGATGGAGCGGCGTTTGTTGCCAGGAGCAAAACTTAAAAGCGCCAGTCCGCTAAGCCCAGCTATCGCAACCGCCGCGTCAACGAGGGGAGCTTGCCATATCGCGGAAGCAACGCCGCGCGCGAGCCGGTTCGGCGCAAAATTCAGAAAGCCCCCAAGCAAAATCCCGGCAAAGCCGAAACAGCTGAGCGTAAGAAGAACGCGGTCGAACAATTTCGGCATCAAGCCAACCCGCGTTCGCATCCAGCGCCTGAAGGTCTATCGAAGAAGCCCCTGCACGCGGAAAAATTCGCGGGCCACGGCGCCTGGATCCTCGCCTTCGACGGCTACTTTTTCGTTCAATTCGCGCAGGCTCGCAAGATCGAGTTTCGCGAAAACCGGTTCGAGAATATCACGGATTTCCGGATAGCTTGCGAGGGTTGCTTCGCGTATCACGGGCGCTGGCGCATAGACTGGCTCGGCATGGCGTGTGTCTTCAAGGGCCGCTAAGCCGAGGGCTTTGAGCGCACCGTCCGTCGCATAAGCCATCGCCGCGTTGACGCCAGAAATTCCATCCGCCGCCGCTTTCATAGTGGCGGAGGTTTCCCCGCCGGAGAGAACCAGCAGCTGGCTTGCCTCGAGCCGGAAGCCGTAGCTCGCCTCGAAGGCCGGAAGGCCAGCGTTGCTCTCGACAAATTCCGCCGAGGCGGCCAGCCTGATACGGTTGCCGTCCCGCACAAAGCTCGCGAATTCTTCCATGGTGCGGAGCTTGTGCTTCTCTGCCAGCGCCGCTGGAACCGCGATCACCCAGCTGTTGTCGGCTGGCGCAGGGGCTAGCCACACCAGACGGTTTGCGTCATAGTCGCGTTGCGCGGCCCGTGCGTAACCGGCTGCTGGACTCTTCCAGACGGGATCGTTCTCTTCGTGGAAGAAAAACGCGGCATTGCCGGTGTATTCTGGACATAGGTCGACAGCACCGGACAAAAGCGCCGCCCGCAAAATCGAGGTTGGCCCGATTTGCAGCCGGTTTACCGTCGCGATTTTGGCCTGGCCGAGCGCAAGCAAAATCATTTCGCCAAGCAGTCCGCCTTCGAGATCAAGTTTTGAGCTGACCACGACAGGCGTGGCGGCACCACCGGCACGGATGAGCGCCGATGAGGCCATCCCGGTCAAAAACAAGCGCCGCGTGGGCATTGTCACACCACGACCGTCAGCCGCTCGGCGGCGCGGGTGATCCCGGTGTAGAGCCAGCGGTTGCGATGCTCTCGAAAGGCAAAACTTTCATCGAACAACACCACCTGGTTCCATTGCGACCCTTGCGCCTTATGCACGGTCAGCGCGTAGCCATAATCGAATTCGTCCGACTCCCGGCGGACAGCAGGGCTCAGACTTTCCTCCAGCCCCTGAAAGAACTCTGGCAACACACCAATTCGCAGCGGCTTACGGGCGAGATCATCTTCCGGCACGACATGCAGCGAAAGCTTTTTCTTGCGTGTGGCCCCGGCGGTTTTCACAAGCCAAACGCCGCCGTTCAAAAGACCCTTCGTCTTGTCGTTCTTGAGACAGACCAGCTTGTCGCCGGGTGCTGGAAAAGGATCTGCATGGCCGAAAAGCTCGCGCATTCTTCTGTTGTACGAACGGCGGGTGCGATTGAGGCCGACGAGTAGCTGATCGGCAGCGGTCACCGCACCCGAATCGATGCCGCTCCGCTCGATGACGCAGCTCTCGCCATAGGTGCCGAGGGGGAGCCTCCCTCCCTCGCGCACCAGCATCGACATTTTGATGATTGGATTGTCCACGGCTTGCCGGTGCACCTCGGTCAGCATCACATCGGGGGCGCCTTCGGTGAAAAATCCACCCCCCTTCACGGGCGGCAGTTGCGCCGGGTCACCGAGCACCAGCACCGGCTTGCCGAACGACAAAAGATCGCGGCCAAGATCGGCATCGACCATCGAACATTCATCGACGATCACGAGGCTCGCTTTCGTCACGGCACTGTCTTCGTTGAGAACGAAGGACGGCTCTTGTGTCTCGGTTTCGCGCGCACGGTAGATCAGACTGTGGATTGTGCGTGCATCGCAGCAACCCTTGGACCGCATGACGAGCGCCGCCTTGCCCGTGAAAGCCGCGAAGGCAACCCCGCCATCGACATCGGCGGCAATGTGCTTGGCGAGCGTCGTCTTGCCCGTTCCCGCATAGCCAAACAGCCGGAACAACTGCGGCTCGCCGCGTTTCAGCCACGCGGACACGGATTTCAGCGCCGCCTCCTGCTGCGGCGTCCAGATCATGCCCATTCCGTTCTGGAGTTCATCGGCTTTTGGTTGATCTATGCCACGCGGCGGCAAAATCCAAACTGCGCCCCCCTTGCCGGTTGTTGCTGGCCCCGTTAAAGCCGGTAGCGGCAAGCGGACGTGGCGAAACTGGTAGACGCAAGGGACTTAAAATCCCTCGACTTCGGTCATACGGGTTCGACTCCCGTCGTCCGCACCACCAGGGGCCGCGGATCACGAAAAAAGCAGCAGCGACAGCTTTTTCCGGGCGCCGA
>DATBPZ010000123.1:0-4615 GCA_036561105.1 Methylocella sp.
CAAATGCGGCTCGATCCGTTGCCATTGGTCTTCACTCAGCCAAAACAAATTGCCTCGCATCTTCCCGCTCCAGAATCATCAAAGCAGGGAATCAGCAACCAATTCATACATCAAGACTTTTAATGAGTTCTAACCCTAGAAATCCGTAGGGCGAGTGCCGGTTCAAACGGAATTTGTCGGTTACGGAGTGTTCACTGATTGGTGCCAGCAGAGGTTTCAAAATGAAGTTTGCTGTTGTTACGTTTCCGTACAGCATGGATACAGATGCGGGCACGGCGGAAGGACCGAAGGCGCTGTTGCAGGCGGGGCTAGCAGACTGGTTGCGTAAGCAAGGGCACGCCGTGGCCGGTCCTTTCCACGTCCAATTAACCCCCGACGAAGAGGCGACCTATGGTGCCTGGAACAAAATTGGCTTGGCCAATGCGCAGCTTGCTCGGCTGGTCTCGAAAGCAGCGACGGCGCATGCCTTTCCGCTGCTTCTGGAAAGTAATTGTTATGCCGCTATCGGTGCCCTGGCAGGGCTGCAGATGTCTGCCGGCTTACCTTCCCCATGCCTCGGTATGATCTGGATAGACGCTCACGGCGATTGCAACACACCGGACACAACGCTGAGCGGAATGCTGAGCGGGATGCCTGTCGCCATTGCCTCAGGACTTTGTCTGGATCGGCTTCGCAAGCAGGTAGGACTTGATCCCCCGATTGACCCGCGCGATGTCGTGATGGTTGGCGTGCGTGCCAATGATCCTCTTGAGCAAGAATTGATCGACCAATCCGGCATCGAAATTGTACCCGTCGACGATGTCAGAAGGGATTGCCGTCAGCTTCGCGCTGCCATGAACCGCCTGAGCAGCACCGTTGATCTGATTTATATCCACTTTGACGCGGATGCGCTGGATCAATCCGAGGTCGCTTCCATGCGGCTGACGGAACCCGACGGGCCCACGCGGACAGAATTAGCGGCCGCGCTGGAGATCCTCATGACCTATCCCAAAGTTGCGGCGTTGGGGATCGCCGACATTAACCCGGAGGCGGATGTTGACGGGCAGATGCTTCACGCGGTCCTTGCTGTTATCAAAGGGGGCGTTGCGGGGTTTGCCCGGTAGCCCAACAGCCCTTCATTCGCCGGCCCCCAGGGGAGTCGAGGTCGTTCGATGAATCTGGCACATCTCCGGCACATCGCTACCCGCTACGCCATGCTCGCGGCCAAAACATTTGGCCTGACACCTTCGGAAGCGAACCTCGCCAGCGTCATTGGACGCGGCGCCCTCCCTATGTTGCTGCCCGCGAGTTGAAAATTTGACGGGAGACGGCGCGCAATCGATTGAAAGCCGTATTTGCTAAGATCGATACGCATCGCCAAAGCGAGCTGGTCGTATTGCTCATGCAAGTCGGCTAATGAAGTCTCAATAACCCAATCCTGACAAGGCGGCTCCGACGTCGGCAAGGGCAGCCCCTTTAGGAGCACTTTTGAGATTTGCGGCGCTGATAGGATCGATACTCAAACATCGTGGCAGTGGGGGACTTCAGCTAGTCCAGACCAATTGCGGATTTGCTTTGGGCGAAGACACATCCTGGCGTGCTCGGTCGAAAGTCGGTCGTCCGTCGATCTTTTTCCCGGACCAACTCAGGAGATGTTGCACAATTCCCACACCAGTTGTTATTAATCCATCGTGTGCGACTTTGTCGCAGTTTCGTCGAATTGCCCATTTCATCATTATCCCGCCGCGTCGTCTGTTTTACTTGGATTGATGTGCGGTAGTACCGAAGCCGCGAGGCAAAGCAATGATTGATTAATTTATCGCGCCGAGATCGCAAGGCCAAGGCCATCGCCGAAATGTTGGCGATGATTGCTGATGCTCACCCTCCACTAGGATCGCGACCTTCGCGTCCCGTTCTCGAAACAGAGGAATGGTTGTGGGAAAGCGCCACTGAATTTTGCGCAGCGTTGGAGTCCTATGCAAAGCACGGCGTAGAAATTAAGAAAGAAGCTCGATGAAACTCCCGCTGCGACGGCCCTATCAGTCGGTGAGCTGCAGTTTAGGTATCGCAGCACGCGGTGACGTCGTTTGCCAGATTTATGGCTTAAGCGAAACGACCTGGGCTGAACCTGACTGCCACCGCGCTGAAGACACCCAGATCGACCGTTTTGCAGTCAACATGTTTAGGCGCCGTCCTGGCTTACGAGGACAATCGCGCCAAGCTCCAAAATAGTTGACTGTGCTTAAGGCAAAGGAAACCCCTGTTGAGGGCGGAAGGCGTTTCTCCACAACCACGACGAGATGATCGCTTAGATGAATCCGTTTGCACCACCGTGGTCCGAGCTAACTACCCGAACTAGGCCAAAGATTTTCATACAAGTATCTTTTGAATGACACGATTGCGTCTCGAGAGCGGGCCAATCGCGAGTTAGCGTTTGGCCTTGTCAGGCTAATGCCAGGTGGCCATGCGGGACAAGTGACCTGTGTAGTCGAAGCATTGACTGGTTACTGACGTCGTTAAAAGGAAACTTAGATGCCGGATGCCTATGTCATTGAAGTCTCCGGCCGCACTGCGGGGATCGTCGCCCGCGAGTCCCCAGACAAAAGCTTCAATTTCTATTCCGCGGGACCTCGCTTTAACGCCATAGAAGGCCAATGTTTTTCCGACCCTCAGGCAGCCGAGCGCGCCGCGCGCACGCTTGCGAAATATGGGAGCCTCCCGCGGCGCCACGAAACAGAATATTCAACAGCCAAATAAGAACGAAGGATCGGCTTCTAGGGGAGCACAACTGCCTCGCCGATCTCGCGGAGGGCGATGCGTTCCGGGGTCTCACGCAGCGTCGCCTGGAAGCGCTCGATCGGTTCGCGAAGGCGCGCGGAGCCGAAGAGGAACGTTTGATGATGCACAGGCATGATGAAATGAGAATCAGCCTCATTGGCCATTTGCACGGCCTGTTCCGAAGTACAGTGTGAATCCAGGGAATGTAAGCGCCGATCGGCATCATCGCCAAATCGATGGGACCGGAAGCGCGCAATTTCGCAAACGAATCGGATAACGCGGTGTCGCCGCCGAAAAGGATACGACGGTCGTTTCTCTCAAGTTAGGTAGCCGTTGTAACCGCGATAAGTATCGCGCCGCACTTGTGGGCCCCAATGTTTTATGCGGACCGCAGTGATGTGGATCTTGCGGCGCGTGTTGTTACAGATTTTACTTCATTCTAACAAAGTTCGCCCACATCATGGGACCGCTTCCAACGAAGCAGATCACCTGTCCGTTGAACCGTGATTACCGTCGTCAAACGATTAAATTAATGGAGTGTGTGCATATCGAAATGATCGAAGTGTGCGTGGGAAAGAAGCACGATGTCGATCTTGGGAGGGTCACGAACGGTCAGCGCGGACGCGGTCAGACGTTTGAGCCCGAGCGTAAGTCCGGGCAACCGGATTCCAATCCGCGAAAAAAGAACGGGATCCGTGAGGATCATTATCCCGAAAAAATTGAGTAACACCGTTGCGTGCCCGAGTCACGCCGCGGGTTATTCGGTCATCGTTCGATGCCGCCAGATTTGGCCGAGCGAAAGCTCGAGCAATTGGACGCCTGCTTTCGACAATCCATTCGTGCCAGAGATAGTGGTACCAACGGCGGGCTCGCGGATCGACGAGATTTTGGCTTTTATTTTTCATCTAACAAAGGAATCTAAGACCTGGTCTGCTGGGGGCGATGAATATTTCCGCGTCTCGGCCACTCCATTGTAGATTCGCCACTGCACCTTCGTGCGCCGGCGAGACAACCGTCACGCCGGCGGGAGCATCGATTGGGAACGGATGCTCCCCCCGGCCGTTTCGTGTTCGAGTGCCATCCCCTCACAAAGCTGGAGGCAGAGAATGAACCGCAATACAATTACGCGGAAGCGTAAAACGCGTCGTAAGCTCGCGGCTGGTGAGAAAGCCCGGAAAATCGCTCTCCGCCGTGACCTTCGCCAAAAAGCCAAGGAGCTTGCCCCGCGGGGAGAATGATGTCCCAACAATCGTGCCCGGTGAGAATAGCGAGGACACCCAAGAGGAATGTCCAGCATGGCTGATCGACCGTCGGTTCTTTAGGGATCAAGGATGCTGAGCGAAACGCGGGGTGCACGAATGTCGCCCCGTTTTTGGCCACCACACGCGCGATTTCGTCCTGTGGCTACCGGGAACTCGTTTTGAGCGTGTCGGCGTTCGATCGTTGTCTCAGTTCTCGGGGTTGCTCTTGGGTTTCACTTTCTTGGCTCGAAGAGTTTCTGGGGCGACAGGCGCAGGGGCCTCACTTTCGATGTTTGGTGAGCTGTTCGGCGGCAAAGTTTCAGAAGGAACGGTGTCAAAGGCATGTGATGTCTGATCGTCATTGGGTTCGGATGAAGTGCTCGGGGAGGCAACGTCACGGTCAGGACACCTTGTGGAGCTGCAGCATCGACAGGGAGTCCACCACTACAAGCCGAGTCGCCAGGATCGCATTCGCATAGTCGACCTGCGGTGACCAAGGCCATGAACGCCCTGCGTCGCCGGGGCGTGCTGGATTACCGACGGGAGCTGATATGCGTGAATCATATCGCGCTAGAGTCGGCCGCGTAATCGAGACGGATCGAATTGTAATCTCGATT
>DATBPZ010000124.1:0-23488 GCA_036561105.1 Methylocella sp.
GCACCCGGCTTTGCCGAGCGGATTGCCATTTCCGTGAGGGGCATGTTGGTATCTGTGGCGTTGGAATCGAGCCGATACCAACAAATGTACCAACATTCGGAGCGGATATCAAGGGACGACCACAGACGCTGCTGGACAGCATTTTCTGTAACTATATGATTTCCGTGCAATTCTGGATGTAATCAAACGTTATCAAACCACGATTTGGTGCCCAGGAGAGGACTCGAACCTCCACGGCTTTCACCACTGGTACCTGAAACCAGCGCGTCTACCAATTCCGCCACCAGGGCATGCGGCCCTGATTGGGGCCGCTTCCAGCTTTTGTCAATACAAAGCGCGCATTCGCCGCGCATTCCGCGATTCCCTTGCACGGAAAAGCACTCTAAAACGGCGCTGGCAGCAAGCCTTGCACCGGAGACCAGCGGCGATGAGCGATGACTTTTTGGGGGCGAACCGCCTCGTGACGGTATTTGGCGGTTCGGGCTTCATTGGCCGGCATGTGGTTCGCACTCTGGCGCGGCGGGGCTGGCGGGTGCGGGTCGCGGTGCGACGCCCCGATCTCGCGTTTCATTTGCAGCCGCTCGGCAAAGTCGGCCAAATTCACGCCGTTCAGGCCAATGTGCGTTATCCGGATTCCGTCACCCATGCGCTGCGGGATGCGGCGGCCGCCGTCAATCTCGTCGGCATTTTGCAGCAAACGGGCGCTCAGCATTTCGATGCGATTCAGCACCTTGGCGCGCAAGCGGTTGCTCAAGCGGTGAAGGATGCGGGCTTGGATCTTTTCGTCCATATGTCGGCGATCGGCGCCGATCCGGCGGGCGCTTCGCTCTATGCCCGGACCAAGGCGTTCGGCGAGGCCGCCGTGCGGCAACTCCTGCCCGGCGCGATCATCACGCGGCCCTCCGTCGTGTTTGGCCCGGAGGATCAATTTTTCAACCGCTTTGCCGCGATGGCCCGTATGATGCCGGCGCTTCCCTTGATCGGCGGCGGCAACACCAAGTTGCAGCCGGTCTTTGCGGGAGATGTCGCGAGCGCCATCGCGCTGGCGCTCGAGGGCAAGGCAAAACCGGGTACCACTTATGAATTGGGAGGCCCCGAGGTCGCAACACTGCGGCGAATCAATGAATTTGTCTTAAAGGTCACGCAGCGTCAGCGCCGGCTCGTTCCAGTCTCGTTCGAACGCGCGAAACTGCTCGCGGTGGTCACCGAAGCCCTGACGAAATTGTCGCTTGGCCTCTATCCTGAAATGTTCCGCATTACCAAGGATCAGGTCGAACTGTTGCACATCGACAATGTCGTCTCGCCTCAGGCGATCGCGGAAGGGCGCACTTTGGCGGGGCTCGGCATTCAGCCCGAACCCTTCGAGACCTTCGTCCCGACCTATCTCTACCGCTACCGGAAAACCGGGCAATTCGCCAGCAGCCGCGCCTTCTAAACAGGCAACACGGCTATGCTACCTGCCGCCCGTTTCCGTCCGCCGCAGGATCTTGTCGGCGATTCGCACGAAGAAGGCCGTGGCGAACAGCGGCGTAAGTAAGTTGAGCAGCGGAACGGCAAGCAGCGCCGCGACAACGAGGCCGGCGCCGAACAGCCGAAGCTCGTTGGCTTTGCGCAGCCGCCGGACCTCGGAGAAGGGTACATGCCGCGCCGCCGCGAGCTCGAAATAGCCGCGTCCGGACAAATAAGCATTGGCGCCAAAAAAGGCCGCGGCGTTGATGCCGGGAACCAGCAAAAGCAGCAGCGCGGCGGCATTGACCGCGAGCGCCACCGCGGCGAATTTCACCGACAGCCAAAGTGCCTCATGGATCGCCATCGCACGCCCCGGCGCTTTGCCAGGCGCGAGGGTGAGTTCGACCGCCTCCGCCAGTTCGTCAAAGAAATAGCCTGCGACGATGAACGAGACCGGCGTCACCAGAAACGCGAGACCGGCGAAAAGTCCGGCGCCGCTGATCAGCGACAGAGCCGTTGCCGTCCAGGAATGCGCCCAGGAGACGGGAAGCGCCCCCGCGACGAGCAATTTGTGAAGCACAGCCCATACGAGCGCCAGCAAAGCCAGGGTCAACGCCAGCGTCTTCCAAAGAACCATCCGGAATGGCGGCGTCAGAATCTGTCTCGCCGCGGCGAGCGCGTCCTCGATCATACTTGACCCTTTAAATGGTGCGTTGGTTGAACGCTACCCAGCGGCTTGCTCAATGGTATGCATATCGTCGTCGGAAAGCCCGAAATGATGGCCGATTTCGTGCACCAGGACATGGCTGACGATGGCGCCGAGGGTTTCCTCATGTTCCGCCCAGTAATCAAGGATCGGGCGCCGGTAGAGCCAGACCATGTTGGGAAATTGCCCGGTCATCGGGGTGGCCTCGGACTGGGCCCGGCCGCGGCCCCGAAACAGCCCCAGAAGGCCGAACTCGCTCTCACAGTTCAGTTCCTCAAGAGTCGCATCGTCGGGAAATTCCTCGACCCGGATCACGACACCCTCGCAAAGGCGGCGGAATTCCTTCGGCAGTTCCAGGAAGGCCGTCTGTGCCATGCGGTCGAAGTCATCGATCGAAGGCGCCTGCAGATTGTGCCAGTCCGGGGGCGCGCCGGTCACGGCGCGTTCGCGCGCGAGGGCCGGTCGCGGCGGCGAAGCCGGACGTAGAACGCTCCGGCACCCCCATGCGGGCGCTGGGCTTCCTCGAAGCCGACGACGATCGCATGATAGGCCGGCTCCCGCAGCCAGTGCGGGACACTTTGCCGCAAAATACCGGGCGCACCTTCCCCCAGCGCGCCGCGCTCGCCCTTGCCGGTGACCACCAGCACGAGCCGGGCGCCCTCGATCTGTGCGTGCGTCAAAAACTGACGCAAGGCGAGGAACGCTTCTTGGCGACGCATGCCATGCAAATCAATTGCAGCTTCCGGAGCGGCACGGCCGCGCGCCAGCTTTTGCCGCAGCCGCCGTTCGAGGGGAGCCAAGGGGGGCGGAGACGAAGGGAGGGGAGCGGCGGCAAGAGGTGGAGCGGCCGCGCGTCCAGCCGCTGGCGCAGCGGCTCGCGGTTTATGGTCCGCTTTGGGGAGATGTCCGTCGCTAGGAAGAGTCCCCAAAGCTTTCGAAACTTGCGGCAAGCGGCTTCCGGGACGCCGCGCGACGCCCTTGGTGACGTTGAGCCAAAGCTCGATCTCTTCCGCGCTCAATCGCCGGAGCCGGGATTTGCCGGATGGCGGGAGGTTTTCATTCATCGGACCAGCCCTCCACGGCGGGCAGCAAAACAGTCACGTCGTCCGCATGCCGAATATCACCCGCCCGTGCTCCGGCGTCATCCCCCGAGCCAAAGAAAATATCCACGCGGGCAGGCCCCACGATCGCGGAGCCGGTGTCCTGCGCGATCAACAAGCGCCGGAACGGCGAAGCGGCGGCACTTTGCCATGGAAGCTCGGTATCGATCCAGAACGGCAACCCATACGGCCAAATTGTTCGGTCGATGGCGATCGAACGCAAGGCGGTGAGGCCGATCCCTTGCCCGCCAATAGGTCCAGCCGCAGGCTCAAGTTCGTCCTTGAGGTCGAAGAAAACATAAGATTGATTGCGATGCATCAGCGTCAAGCCCGCCTCGCCCGGATTTTGGCCGTGCGCGCGGATCCATTGCTTGAGTGCGGCGAGCGACATATCCGCCTCCATGATCTCGCCGCTGTCGATAAGTCTCCGGCCAATCGAGGTATAGGGCAGGCCATTGCGCCCGGCATAGACGAGCCGCATAACCCTGCCGTCCGTAAGACGGATGCGCGCCGAGCCTTGCACGTGAATCAGAAAGACTTCCACGAAGTCGCGCAGCCACACGACCGGGTGCGAGTGGCTTCCAATTGCACCGGCTTCGATCTCGGCACGGCTGGGGTAGGGGTTGAGAGACTCGTGATTATC
This sequence comes from Methylocella sp., assembly GCA_036561105.1. Classification (GTDB taxonomy): domain Bacteria; phylum Pseudomonadota; class Alphaproteobacteria; order Rhizobiales; family Beijerinckiaceae; genus Methylocapsa. The sequence continues at coordinate 3,899 of DATBPZ010000124.1, forward strand.
GGGGCGGGCGAGGACGGGCGCCGCAAAATCCCGGCTGCGGGCCAACGATCCCTCGACGAGAGGCTCGTAATAGCCGGTGAGGAAACCGTTGCCGCCATGCACCCGCCCCTTCACTGAGATGTCAAAGGGCCGGAAATGGGTCTCAAAGAACCGTTGCGCTTGCGCGGCGTCGGTGACCTGTTCCCGGAGCGCCGCATGCGCGACGGCTTCAAACGCGGCGGAGGCGGGTGCGCCTTTGCGCAGCGGCGCGGCTTTCGCCGCGATGGCCGCGCAAGATTTTTGGAACACCTGAAACGCCGCGAGGTGATCATCTCCGTTAAAACCGGCGAGATCATCAAAAGAGCGGCGCTTAAGAGAAAAGCCTCCCGCTTCCAAAGCAGCACGCGTCAATGGAGCGGCGAGACTCAAGCCGCCGATTCAGTCGCGGCGAGTTTCCAATTGGGATCGCGTGACTTCGTGTCCCGCTCGAAAGTCCAGATATCGTCAACTTGGACGACCCGGTCAGGACTTCCATCGACGACTTTATCCGCTTGATCGCGCGTCGCGGTGATCATTTGGCTCGTGAAATGGATCTTGATCTCGGCCGTGTTGCCCTGTAGGGCGGCCTGCTCGACGGCTACTTTGTCGATCGAAACAAAAGTCGTCGTGACCTTTTCACCGCGTTTTTCGCGCTCGTCGAGGGCGGCAGCGAAACTCTCGAACACGCTTGGCGCGAGCAGATTGCGCAATACATCCCGGTTTCCGGCGGCGAATGCCGTGACGATCATTTCGTAAGCGGCTTTGGCGCCCTCGGCGAATGGCTTGATCGCAAAAGATGGATCGGCCGCCACAATGGCATCGAGCCCAGTCCAGGCAGGCGAGTCCGGCTCGGCATAAGGTTTCCACCGGTTGGTCTTGTCGGGTGCGGGCACCGGAGTGGGTTCGGCGGCTCCCGGCAGGGGGATCACGCGATCGACCGGATCGCGGGCGGGATCGCCGGGGCGCGGTCCGAGACTGCCCGGGGCCCGCCTTGCGAACGGATTGAACGGCGGCTTTTCGGTGCCGCTACGGGTGCCGAGGACCGAGCGCAGCTTCCACACCACGAAAGCGGCAAGGAGCGCGAAAATGATCGTCGTCATATCAAATGAATCCTGCATCGGGATCGCTGATGCCTCAACTGTGAGCGAGGGGGCCTTGATTGTGCTTTTATCATGTATTCTATTTGGGGAGCAAAAAGCTGAAGTCCAGTCTTGACGGTGGCCTTAATGCTTCGCCTTGGAACGAACGGCACTTTCATGCGCCAGCCCCTCGTCCGTCTGCCCGTCCTCTTCCTGCTGTATTTGTCGCTCTGGCTCGCCGCCGAACTCGCGGCCTTCGCCCTCGTCGTTCATTGGATCGGCTTCGTGGGTGCCATCGTCGCTTGCATTCTCACCAGCCTTGCCGGGCTTGCCACCTTGCGGCGCGTCGGCCTTTCCGCCGCGCTGCGCCTGCGCAAGGTCATGGCGGCGAAAGGCAAGGACAACAGCGTCTTGTCGCGGGAGGCTGTCCTCGATGGCACTTTGGCGGGAGCCGGGGCGGTGTTGTTGATTTTGCCGGGTTTCGTTTCGGATCTGCTGGGTTTGGCGCTGGCTGCGCCGTCGTTCCGCTTTTGGGCCGTCGACCGGCTGAAACTCGCCAAACACACGAGGGGGCCGACCCCGGCAGGCCCGGGACTCATCGAGCTCGCGCCGCGGGAATGGTCGCGGCATGAAGGCCCAACCCCGGAACGGTAAGCCTCACGAGACGGTCCGGTCTTCCTTTTCGTCCTCGTAACGGCTCGCGGACGCGCTGCTGCGCGGCCTTCTGCGCTCGAACAAAGAGCGGCCCAGCGAAAACAAAGGCGAGACCAGCCGGTTGAGATCCTCCGCGCGTGCGACAAATCCGCTCCCACGTGTCAATTCGCGGTCAAGCGTGGCCATGGTCGACGCGAGGCCGGGATCCTCGTCGCGAAACCAAACCTGCAAAACCCTGGCCCAGGCAACGGCGAGACCTTGCAGTTTGAGGGCGCCGACGGGTCCTTCGGACTCGATGCCAGCGGCTTCCAGCATGAAGCGCATCGAATTGATGACGACTCGGTTGAGCGCGGTCGCGGCGAGCGGGTCACGGCGGCCCCAGTCGAAAACGGCTTCGAGACCGAGCTTATACGGCGCCAAAGCGTCAAGCCGGCGCATCAAAATGTCAAACAAACGCTCTTTGGGCGGTTCGCCGGCGAGATCCCCAACATTCGCCGCTTCAAGAACGACATGATCGATCCGGCGGGAAAAACCCGCGAGGATCGCCCCCTTCGATGGATAATAATCCCGGAAGGCGGCGAGCGAGATATTTGCTCTAGCGGCAACGTCCGAGATCGTGATGTCGTCCCAGCTGCGCTCTCCCGCCAGTTCCATGAGCGCGTCGATGATTGCGTTTCTCGGATCCTTGGGCGGTGCTGCCACGGCGGTGGCCGCCGATTGAGGGTCCGCTCCGGCTGTCTGCGGCTCGTCAGCCATCTTCGTCTCCTGCGCCATGTGAGGGGTTCAAACTTGGTTCGATGCTTATCTAGTACGTGCGCCCGCCGCTTCCAAGCGGGCCTCCAGCGAGCGCCCGCTTTTCATTTATTCGCGCGGCAGCGCCTGATACGTCGATTCGCAGGACTGATTGACGGACACGAATTTCCGGTTTTTCAAATTGAGGCGGCAGCCGGAAGTGTTGGTGGACACCAAGTCGAAAATCGATGACACCGTGACAAACACCATCCCAAATTCATTTGGGAACGATACCAACCGCTCGTTTTTCAGGACGGCCGCGACGGGCGCGCATTTTTGGAAAACCCGGATTTCCTCGCCGTCGGACAGAATCAACATACAATTGGAAGGGCTGACATCCGCGAAGGCTTCGATCTCCGATCGCCGGACATAATTGGTTGCACCGCTGGCGTTTGGCTGGATCGCAAGCCAGGGGTCTTCCTGACAGGCAGCAGCGCCCGATAGGATCAAAGCTGGCAGCGCAATCGCGGCGGCGCGGCTAGCCAGCAAGCGACCTGGCCCGCTGTTGCGCGGCTTTCACGGCGCGCTCGAGCAAGGGTTCAAGGCCATCCGGCGCCATCAAGATTTCAAGGGCGGCCGCTGTGACGCCGCCGCGCGACGTCACGTCTTCGCGCAGGTTTTGCGCGCTTTTGCCGGCACTCCGGAACAACAATTCTCCAGACCCCTCGATGGTGGCGCGGGCGAGCCGCGCGGCGATCGCGGCAGGCAGACCCGCGCTCGTTCCGGCGCGTGCCAAGGCTTCGGCAAGATAAAACACATAGGCGGGTCCGGAGCCGGAGACGGCCGTCGCCGCGTCGATCAAATCCTCGCCCGCGAGCCATTCCACCACGCCGGTCGCCGCGAGCAAGGATTCGGCCACTGCACGCTGGGCTGGCGTTGCCGCCGGGTTGGCGGTCAGCACGGTAACGCCGCGTCCCACCGCCGCGGCAAGATTGGGCATTGCCCGGACGATGGCCGCCGCTTGCGGCAGGTTCGCCGCGATATTGGCGATGGTTTTGCCCGCGAGGATCGAAATGACCAGCGTTGCCGGGGTTGCAAACGCGGCAAGCCCGGCCGCCGCTTCATCGAGACTCTGCGGCTTGATGGCGAGCACGAGAATGTCCGGCGCAGTGGAGGGGGCTCCCAGGGCAAAGCCGCGGTCCCGCGCGAGTTCGAAAATCTCCGGCGAGGGGTGCGGCTCGAGGACATGGATTTTGTCCGCATCATAGCCCCGGTCGAGCCATGCCCGCAGCATGGCGCCGCCCATCTTGCCCGCTCCGGCGAGAAGCAAGCGCGCCTTGAAGCGATCCGCTCCGGGCGCTGGCATGTCAGGCCCGGCCTTGCGTTTCAAGCATGATCGAGCCCAGCGCCTCGGACCCAGATTTGCCGGCCCAGACGACAAATTGAAACGCTTGATAATAGCGTTCGCAGGCGCGCACCGCGCTGGCGAGAACCGTCTGGCATTGGTGGCCGTTTAGCTCGGCACCGCCGGCAAGCAAGATGGCGTGCCGGAACATGATGACGCCCTCGGAGGGCCAAATATCGAAATGCCCGATCCACAATTGTTCGTTGATCAAGGCGACGAGCGAGGCCAACTCCATCAGGCGCGGCGGCGGCACTTTAAGGTCGAAGGCGCAGGCGACGTGCAAGGCCTCCACCTCAGCGAGCCAGGTGAAGGCAATGTTGTAATCGGTCCAGCCGCCGGTGACAGAGATCGAGATTTCATCCTGTTCGTCGCGGTCGAACGACCAGTGATTGTGCGCGGCGATTCGTTCGATGATATCGACAGGATGTTCGGTGCGGGCGGCGTCGAATTGCAAAAGCGACATTCTGGCCTCGGGTGGATTTTGCGGGAACCTTGAAACGCAGCCGCGTTTCCAGCTTGATTTTGTTGTTGCTGACGGCCGACTCAATTTTCATTTTCGACGGGCAAGGATAGGGAATCACAAGGTGGCCGCCTTTTGCAACCGGGTTTGGCCAGGTTGTCCCCCGCTGAACGGGACGAGGCCGGGGAAAACCCGCCGCCCCCAGCAATTTTTCAATCGAATGGATTTCGTTATTGACATCCTGCACCGATCAGCAAAACTCGCCGCGCATTCAACAATCTCGGCGAGCCCTCATGCGGAAAGGCCGCCGCCAATGGGGGGAAGTCATGAAGGCGGTGCGTCCTTCCACACTCTGGATTGGGACGCTGGCGGTCCTTGCCCTGCTGATCGTGCTCCTGCACGATATTCTTCTGCCCTTCGTGGCGGGGCTCGCCCTGGCCTATTTGCTCGAACCCGTGGTCGAGTGGCTTGAGCGGCATGGGATCAACCGCACGTTGGCAACGCTCGGCATCGTCGGCATTTTCATTGTTGGGGTTGCGGGTGTGACGGTCTTGGCCGCACCAGTGGTTGGCTCGGAGATCGCCACCTTCATCGAAAAACTGCCGGATTACATCGCGCAACTGCAGGCTTTCGCCAACGATCCGCATCGCCCGTGGCTGCGCAAGATCCTTGGTGAAGGATTGGCGGACGCCGAACAGTCGGCGGGGCAGATCGCGGCACTGGCCGCCGACTGGATTCCAACTTTTTTGCGTCGGCTGTGGTCGGATAGCGCGGCCGTGCTCTCGATCTTCTCGCTCTTGGTGGTGACCCCGATCGTTACGGTTTATTTGCTGATCGATTGGCGGCATCTGATCGCGGTGATCAACCGCGCCATTCCAACGGAAGAGCGGCCGATGGTGCTGGAGCTCGCGGGCGAACTCGACGATACGATCGCCGGCTTCCTTCGCGGGCAGGGAACAATCTGCCTGATTCTTGCCGTTTATTATGCGGTCGCGCTCTGGGCTATTGGCCTCAACCACGGTGTTCTGATCGGCCTTGCCGCCGGTCTTATCAGCTTCGTTCCTTATCTCGGATCGCTCAGCGGTCTTTTGCTCTCGGTCTGCGTGGCAGTGCTGCAGTTTTGGCCGCACTGGACCATGATTCCCGTCGTGGTTGGGGTCTTTCTTGCCGGGCAGGCGATCGCCGACTATGTGCTGTCCCCTTATCTCATCGCCTCACGGGTGCAACTCAATCCCGTCTCGATGATGTTTGCCATTACCGCGTTCGGCTATTTGTTTGGCTTTGTCGGGCTCTTGATCGCGGTGCCGCTGGCCGCCGCGATTGGCGTGACCATCCGGTTTGCGATGCGCCAGCATCTGGTAAATCTGACCGAGGCGGCCAATACGCCGCCGCCCGTCTCCCTTTCCGCGAAGAGCGAAGCCCAACTTCCGCGCAAGAATTGGCTTAAAGTGCTGCTCTCGAAGTGATCAATGTTTAGAACGGGTCCTTCGTTCTCCGCCGGTGATCAAGCACGACAAACACCGCAATGGCCGCGAACAATACGAACGTCAGCAGCAGGATCAGGAGCGTTCTTTCCTCGAACCATGCGATGGCGGGCACGCCAACTCCCAAAACGATTCCGATGACGCAGATCCGCCAAGCGCCCACATGGATGCCCGCGGTAAAAGTTCCCAGTGCCAGAACCGTCAGCACCATGAGCGAACTTGCGAAATCGCTCATCATTTGTTTGACGTCCGCGACGAACACGAGATACATCGCGAATACGACTGCCGTCCAGTGAAGGGCCTGCGTCACGATGAGCTTCACTTGCGACCGGCTGCTTTCATGCTGGCGCCACCTTGCCGCCACGCAGATAAGTCCAAAGACGGGCGCGAGAATGATCCAATAGCCCGTCATCGCCTGGCGTGCGAAGTTCGTGTAGGCGACGCCAAAAATGGCGAGCACCAGCATCAGGACATATGGCCAGTCCCGCGCCACGATGCTGCGCAGACTGAAATGCTTTTCCGATCGCGCACTCTCATCGAAATCATATTCTTCTGAATCGTAATCGATCATGGTGCGCTCCGGGGACATTGTCGGATTGGCCTACGCGATCGGCGAATCAATCTAACTCTAAAAAATATCAATTGGTTCACAGAATCTCATAAAGGATCGCGCGATTTTTAAATTGCTGCGCCGCGAAGTCAGCCGTGACGCATCATTCGAGCATTGAATTTCACGGCCCATTTATGAAGGCAGGATATAATTGTCGCGTTAGTGCTCCCTGTGTCGATCGTCACCTCTGAAACGCTTAAGAACCGGCCCCATGGTTTGAACTCGCGCGAAGATTTCTGCGTTTTCGGTCGCTTGGGAACTTTAGGCCCCTCGCAAGAGTTACGTTTTGTGGCGGAGACCGCGAAGCTTTTACTGGACGGTGCAGCCATGTTGTCAAATTTTGACGCGCTTACCGAAGAGATTGCGGTTCGATATGATCTCGGACCCAAAGCCCGCATTGTCATCCAGGAATTATTGGGATTTATTGCTGAACAGCCGGGGGGGATCGATGGCTTTTTGGAGCGGATCCAAAACGCTGGGCATGCGGAAGCAGAAAAAGTCGCTTCGTGGTTCGGCTCTCCCTACCCTTGGGCGCTTTCGGGACGGGAGGTTAAACGCGCATTAGGCGCTGAATTTATTGAGAGGATTGCAAAAAGGACCAAGCTGACCGAACGTTTCACCGGCAAAGTTTTGGGCTATGCAATCCCCAAACTCATCGTTCACTTGGAAGCAGATTGCCCGGTTCCCGTAGCGGCTCCCGCGAGGCTGCGCTATCCCGATCCGGCGCTCTCGTCTGAGCCGCCGCAATTTGAGACTTTAATTTTTTGGAGGAAGTATATGCCAAAGTTCGCGACGCAGGTTCCTTCTCCTGTGGTTCCACTCATTCTTCCCGCCGCAGCTGTGCTTGTGACACTCGGATTGTTCTGGCACTCCATTACGGCCGGCTCCGCCGGCGACCATTTCGTCTTCCGGCCGGCTTCCATCATGGCGGAAACCTCTCCGGTGAAGACCGAGCCGCCAATGGCAACCGCGCGACCTGCTGAAAATCTCGATGCGAGCTTTCTGGTGACGGCCGGATGGATTGAAAATCTCGGTGCCTTCGTTGGGCGTTCGGACGGCCAGGACATACAGATGCAAGCGGGCGGCGGCGGCTTTCATGTTCCGGCAGCGCCGTCCCAGACAAACCTTGGTTGGGTGATTGCCCCCGTGCCAACGGTTCAAATGCCGCAATTTTTCGTGGCGGCGGTGACTGGAAATAGCCCGCCCAGAATGAGGCTCGCATTAAACGGCAGCGAGCTGCAAAATCAGGCCGCGGTTGATTTCCCTATCATTGTTTTCCCGGCGAACAGTACAACGGTCCCCCCGCGCAGCATTCCCGCCTTGCGGAGGGCCGCGATACAGATCAAGCAATTGCCTACGGGAACGCTGGTTCAATTGAGGGGCTACACGCATGGCACGCGCACCTCGGCCACTGATGTGAAGCTGTCGCAGCAGCGGGCGGATTCCGTGTACCGGATTTTGCTGAGGGAAGGCGTAAGCCCGGCCATGCTGGCGGCCAAGGGCTTTGGCGGCACAATATCCTTGGCTGGGCCGGACCGGGTTGGCGAAGGACGCAGCACCAGCACCCGAGGGGCTACAGAGGGCCAGCAAGCGGACCGGCGCGTCGAATTCTGGATCACTCCGCCGGGCCAGTGAAGGTGTTCAAAGCGCAACGCCGCGTACCGGTAGCAGGCGGCGTTGTGCAATTTTAAATTTATTTGGCGTTGCTCCGGGCGCCCGCGGAAATCGCGGCTTCGAGCGCAGCCACTCTCCTGCTTAACTTTTCGTTCTCGTCGCGGGCGGTCGCAGCCATCTGCTTGACGGCCTCGAATTCCTCGCGTGAGACCACGTCCATGGTCGCGAGGAGGCGGTCGAGCTGACTTTTGACTGCGGTTTCAGCCTCGCGGCGGACGCCTTGCGCCACTTCGCTGGCATCGGTCATAAGCTTTGCGAAATCATCCAACACCCGGTTTGGCGCCATGAGTCACTCCATTTTTCGCGCGCTTATAACATAGGATAACTTGGGCGGGGAGCGATTTTGGGGGTGCGATTCCCGCACGCCGCGGGTTTTGCCGCGAAAATACCCCATCTGCTTGACTCAAAGGCCGTCAATTGGCCTTCATCAAACCGCGAACAAGCGTGATGCAAAATGCTTGTGGCGGCCCGCCGCCATCGCGTCATTTTCCCCGGTCCGCGGAACGCCATGCCCTTTCTTCTTGCCTTTCCAAGCATCGATCCGGTTCTGATCAATATCGGCCCCTTGCCGATCCGCTGGTACGCCTTGGCTTATATCGCCGGGCTTTCGCTCGGCTGGCTTTATGCCCGGGCTTTGGTGACTCGAAAAGCCTTTTGGGGCGGCCCGTCGCCGCTCAATCCCTTGGACATCGACGATCTCCTTTTCTATGTGGCGATGGGGGTCATCTTCGGCGGCAGGTTCGGCTACGTCGTCTTCTACAATGCGAGCTTTTACCTTGCGCATCCGGCCGAGGTTTTTGCCGTATGGAAAGGCGGCATGTCGTTTCACGGCGGTCTCGCCGGAACGGCATTGGCAATTTACTGGCTCGCCAAACGCAAACATCTGCCAGTGCTGAGCCTCACCGATATATGCGCCGCCGCGGTTCCGATCGGGCTTTTTCTGGGGCGAATCGCCAATTTCATCAAACCGGAACTTTGGGGGCGGCCCTCGGATGTGTCCTGGGCCATGGTGTTTCCCGGCGGCGGCCCGTTGCCGCGTCACCCAAGCCAGCTCTATGAGGCGGCTCTCGAAGGGCTGGTTCTCTTTGTGGTGCTCTATATCGCGGTCCGATTGGGTTCCCTGCGGCGGCCCGGTCTCACCGCCGGAATCTTCGCCGCCGGCTATGGTATCGCGCGCATCATCTGCGAGTTCTTCCGGGAACCTGATCCGCAGCTTGGGTTTTTGTTCGGGGGTGCCACAATGGGCATGCTCTTGTCGCTGCCTTTGATCGCGGCGGGTGCCGCGCTGATCGACCATGCTCGCCGGACGCCTCTGCGGGCGCGCGGGAGTGAAAAGCCCGCATGACGCCACTCGAAACTCTGATCCGCGAAATGATCGTCGAGACCGGGCCGATCAGCATCGAGACCTATATGAAGCTTGCGCTTGGACACCCGGAGCACGGCTATTACAGCTCGAAGATGCCGCTCGGGGAGAGCGGTGATTTCATCACCGCGCCCGAGATCAGCCAGATGTTTGGCGAATTGATCGGCCTTTGGTGTGTCACGGTCTGGCGCGGCATGGGCGCCCCGCGGCCTTTCCTTCTGGTCGAGTTGGGGCCCGGGCGCGGCAGTCTGATGGCGGACGCTTTGCGGGCGGCGAAAATCGCGCCGGATTTTGCCGCGGCCATCGATCTCCATCTCGTCGAGACCAGCGAGATCTTGCGGCGGAGCCAGGGGGCCGCGCTGGCCGCGTCTGGGCTTGCCCCAAAATGGCACACAAGCGTCGAGGATCTGCCCGCGGGCCCCTCGATCATCATCGCCAATGAGTTCTTCGATTGTCTGCCGGTCCGTCATTTCGTTCGCGGCGCGGATGGCTGGCATGAACGGCTCGTCGGCCTCGATGGCACTGGGCAACTCTGCTTTGGGCTTGCGCCCGGCGCGGAGCCTGGCCTTGCGATGGCGGGCGAGCCGGGTGAGGTGTTAGAGGCAGGTTTTGCGGCCATGCAGGTGATGGCGGGTCTTGCGGCGCGCCTCGCCGCGCAAAGTGGCGCTCTCCTCGCCATCGACTATGGCTACGATGCTCCCCCACGCGGCGAAACCTTGCAAGCCGTGAAGCGGCATCGTTTCGCCGATCCGCTGGCCGACCCCGGCGGCGCCGATCTCACCGCGCATGTTGATTTTCGCAACCTTGCCCGGGTAGCAAGGGCTTCGGGCGCGGCGGTTCATGGCCCTGTGCCGCAAGGCGAATTTCTCACCCGGCTCGGTATCCATGAACGCGCCGCGTCCTTGCGCAAACGCGCGAACGCGCCTCAATGCGCGGTCATCGATGCGGCGCTCGACCGTCTGGCGGGCCATGGCGCGGCTGCTGGGAGTGCCAGCATGGCACGGCTTTTCAAGGCGCTCGCCGTGACGGCGCCCGGCCTCGACATCCCGCCGGGTTTCGAGGGAACAGCATGACGGACGTATTGCCAACACCCCTTCGAGCCTCTTTGCTCGAAGGGCGGGGCCTCTCACATGGCTTTTTTACGCGGCAAGGCGGCGTCTCGACCGGCGTTTACGACTCGCTGAATGGCGGCGTCGGCTCAAAGGATGATCCCAGCGCCGTCGCCGAGAACCGCCGCCGGATAGCCGCCTCTCTTAAAATTGACCCCGCGAATCTGCTCGTGCCTTACCAAATTCATTCGCCCGACGCGCTGGTGGTGACGCAAGCCTTTGCCGAGCGCCCGCGCTGTGATGCGCTCGTCACCGCGACGCCCGGTCTGGGCCTCGGCGTCACCGGCGCCGATTGCGGCATGATCCTTTTTGCTGACACCGAGGCGCGGGTGATTGGCGCCGCGCATGCCGGCTGGAAAGGCGCCCTCACAGGGGTTCTCGAAGCGACGCTCGCGGCGATGGAAACGCTGGGTGCCCGCCGCGCCGCGACGGTGGCCGCGATCGGCCCCATGATTGCCCAGAAGAGCTATGAGGTCGGCGCCGAATTCGCGGAGCGTTTTGTCGCGGCGTCGGAAAGCTATGCCGGCTTTTTCGCGGATTCGCCGAACGACGGGCATTTCCTGTTCGATCTGCCGGGCTTTATCGCATTGCGCTTGTGGCTCGCGGGCATCGGCTCGTTCGAGGATTTGGCGCGCGATACCTATGCCGAGCCCGAGACTTTCTATTCCTACCGCCGCTCGGTGCATAAGAACGAACCAGACTACGGCCGCCAGATCGCCGCGATCGCGCTCGTTTAGAGCATGTTCCGAAAAAGTTGATCGACTTTTTCGATCAGAACATGCTCCAACTCTTTAGAATCCGAGCGTTTCCTTTTCGATCATTCCATCTAGTCGGGAAACGCTTTATGCGGCCGCCCGAGCCATGACCGTCGTGTCCGCCGCCGCCTTCGGCTCGGCTGGCGCTCCTTCCCAGGCCGTGTTGCTGGGAATTTGCTCGCCTTTCATGACGAGGGTCAGGGGTCCCAGCCGTGCATAATCAGACACGAGCGTATCGTAGAGCACGGTGGAACCGGCGCCGACGGTGACGCCGTTGCCGACGAATACGTTGCCGACTTTCATCACGCGATCCTCGTAAAGATGCGTTTGCAGCGCGCTCAGCGTATTCAAGGCGGCGTAGTCGCCGACACTCACGCAGTCGAATTCGGTGATGTCGGTCATGTCCACAAAGACACCGCGCCCAAATTTTGTGCCGAACAGGCGCATGAGCCACGGCAGGAACGGCGTGCCGCGCAAATGATCGAGCAAAACCTTGCCCGCCAAGCCCCAATAGATCACCGCCACCGCCTCGGTCCGCATCGCCCACCAGGACCACATGGGTTTCATCATCGGCTCGTAACGGCCCATGGTGATCCATTTTATCGCGACGACAACGAGGGTCATGGCGAGGCAAATGGCAACGGACGCAAAAGTGAATTGCCACGCAACCTTGAAATATTCACCATTGAGCACCGCCGAGCTGAACCATTCCACCGCCCAGGTGCCGAAGGTGATGAACAGCATCGTCGGCAAGGAAATCGTGACCGCCTCGAAGCAGGCGCGGGCGAATTTCTTCCAGCGTGGCGCTTCATAGGTCCAATTCGTGCCGCCGCCATCGAATGTCTGGCGAACCGGGAGCTTGATGGGCGGCGATCCGAACCACGTGTCTCCCGAATGCATCAGATGGTTTGCCGGTGGTTTCGACTTGATGCCGATGAGTGCGTCGCCTGGAATGTCCGCCCCGGCAGGGACCACGGCGCTGTTGCCGACGAACACGCGCGGGCCTGTCTTGACGCGTTTCAAATACATCCAGCCGTTGCGGATCTCTTCGTCGCCAAGGATGACTTCATCGGCGATGAAGCATTTCTCGCCGATCTCGACGAGATCGTAGCGGCCGGAAAGATTCGTCGAGATTTCGGCGTCCTTGCCGATTTTGGCGCCCATCAGCCGGTACCAGGTGCGCATATAGACCGTCGCGAACAAGGACGACAAGGTCTCGAGCGTCACCTCGGTGGCGAGCGCCACCGCCCATTTGCGGAAATAGAACCAGGAGTGCACCGAATAGGTCCCCTCGCGCACCCGCGGCAGGATGATCCAGCGGCAGGCCGCGATAAAGCCGACGGTGACGAGCACCATGACGAAGGCGGTCGGCCACGCCATGATGGGGATCGACATCATATAGACGGTGCGATCGAAATCGGCGGTGCCGATCAAATCGTCGATCCGGTCAAACACCCAAAAGGCCGGGAAAATCGGCAACAGGCCAAGTGGGGGGATGGCGAGAATAAGAGCCGTGTACATGACCGTCATGAGGCCGCGATGCACGGGGGAAGCTTTGGACGGCGCGTCCAAAGCGGCGCGGTCCACCAGGCCAGTCTTGCGCGCTGGCGAGCCATCCCAAATTTCCCAGGCCCCGGCGCGCCCGCCCGAGCCAAGGGCGGTCAGATCCCCGAGTTCGGCGCCCTCGCCGATGACCGTGTTTTCCTCGATGACACAGGACGAGCCAATATAGGCCTGAGCGCCGATGTCGATGGTGCCAATGATGAGTTCGTTTCCCTCGACCCGGGCATTGGCGAAATTGGCGTTCGCGCCGACGCTCGTTCCCGAACCGATTGAAATCAAATCGACGGCACCCGGCTCGACCTCGCCCAGCAGCACATCCTTGCCGATTTTCGCACCGAGCGCCCGGAGATAAAGGCGCATGATCGGCGAGCCCTGGAACCATTTGATATGAACGAGGCCAAGGAACCGCTTCACCAGCCACCAGCGGAAAAAATAGACGCCCCACAAGGGATAGCGCCCTGGCTTGAATCTGCCGATCACCAGCCATTTCGCGGCGATGACGATCGCCACCGTTGCGATGTTGATGCACATATAGACGCCGATGAGCGAAATCGCTTCCTCGGCGAAGCTCGCATCGGCACTGGTCAGCAGCATGTAGCTCACGAAAACGCCGAGCCATTGCGCGGTCACCAGCGCGAGGATAACCGGGAGCGCCACGGCCTGAGCGCAGCCGCAAAGGAAGCGGCGCAACAGCGGCGGCGGCTCGAAGGAGAGATCTTCGGGAGCTGTGCCACGGCCCCATTTCTTTTCAAGAAGCGCGGCCAGCGCGCGCAGTGAACGCGCCGTATAGACGTCCTGCAAGGTGATCTTTGCCAGGGCGGGCGTTTCGCGGACAACCGAGATGAAACGTGCCGCGAGCAAGGAATGGCCGCCGAGATCGGTGAAGAAATCGGCATCGAACGGAATCGCTTGCGGCGGCAACACCCGTTTGGCGGCGTCGAGGAGTTTCGCCTCCGTGTCGTTACGCGGATCTTCCTGCGCCTCGGTTATATCCGTGGCGGCAAGTTCAATCAGCTTAAGGCTCTTCCTGTCGATCTTGCCGGACGCGAGCTTCGGCAAGCTTTTGACAGACTCGAATCTTGCCGGAACCATATAGGCGGGCAGACGCTGCCGCAGTTCATTGCGCAGAACCTTTGACTCGAGTTCCACATCGAATCCCGGCACAACGAAAGCGACCAGCTGCTCGATGTCGTTGTCGCTGCGCAAGACGACGGCGGCTTGCGCGACCCCGCAGATCTCACCGAGCTTGCTTTCGATCTCGCCCAGTTCGACGCGGAAACCCCGTACCTTCACCTGGTCGTCGATCCGGCCGCGGAAGCCGATGTCGCCGTTCGTTTCGATTTTGACGGCATCGCCAGACCGGTACAAAAAAGGGTCCGCCGGCTCCGGCCCAAAGGAATTGGCGTCGAAAGAATAGGGGTTGAATGGATTTGCGATAAATTTTTCGCGGGTTAGCCTTTCGCGTCGCAAATAGCCCTTTGCCACACCGGGGCCGCCGATGAGCAGCTCGCCTTCGACGCCGGGGGGGAGCAATTCGAGATTTTCGCCTGCCACATAGCAGGTGTAATTCGGAATCGGCCGCCCGATCGTGATAGGCGTCCCCGGTCTGACTTCCGCGACGGTTGCGACGACCGTCGTTTCCGTGGGTCCGTAGGAATTGAAGATTTTGCGGCCAGGCCGGCACCATCTTGCTGCGATCGAAGGCGGGCAAGCCTCGCCGCCAAGGATGATCAGCCGCAAACTCGCGACGTCGCGGGGCAGCAGCGAAAGCAAGGTCGGCACGGTGTCGAGCACGCTGACCTTGTGTGCTTCGAGGAGGTCAGGCAGCTTGTCGGCCTCACCGAGCATCTCGGCGCTGGCCACGAAAAGCGTGGCGCCGACGAGATAGGGAATCCAGATTTCCTCCATCGAAAGATCGAAGGCGACCGAGGCGCCCTGGAAGACGACATCGCTGTCCTGGACCCCGTAAACCTCATTGGCGGACCGCAGATAATGGCAAATATTGCGCCCCGAGATCACGATGCCCTTCGGGGTGCCGGTCGAGCCAGATGTGTAAATGAGATAGGCCGGGTCGTCCGGGCGGGCACCAAGTGCGCGCGCGTCGATCTTCGTTGTGTCGAAAGCGTCAACAGGCTCGGCCAAGAGCCCAGCAGTGGTCCAAGCCGGGCAGGGCGCGGTGAGCGTTGCCGCGAAAGCGGAACTGGTCAAAACGCCCCAGGCTTCGGCGTCTGAAAGGCAAATGGCGACTCGTTCTGACGGAGCATCCGCGTCGAAGGGAAGCCAGGCGGCGCCCGTCTTGGCAATGGCGATCTGAGCGATCAAAAGCCCGTGGCCGCGCGGCATCCAGAGTCCGACAATCCTGCCCGGGTGAACCCCTTTTTGGACAAGGCGGCGTGCGAGATTCTCCGCTCTCGCATCGATCTCGGCATAGGTCAGCCTGCCTTCCGCCGTAATCATGGCGGCGGCGGCGGGGCGGCTTGCAACCGTGGCGGCGAAGATTTCGCAAAGCAGTTCGTCACGGATCAAATCGGGCCGGGCGGGGCCAAGCAAAATTCCGCCCAAGGCGTGCGCCGAATAGGAGTCGTCCTCCAGGGACACTTGGGCGGTCGCCAAACTGTGCAGCATAAAGGGATCCTGTTCGAACCAGCGCCTTTAGCTTATGCGCCAATTGTGGACATCAATGCGGCGGGATCGGGCCTCGCCAGCGTTAATATGGGGCGGCACCGCGGGATCGCTTCCGCAGGATAGGTCTTGGAGGCACGCCGGGGCTTGCGATCGATTTGGATTTATCATGGGGTGATCAATTGATCCTTAATGATAATTAATCGCATCCTGCAGCCAGGGCGTTTGTGTGTTATGGCACACCATGAAAATATTACTAATTATATAGACTTCGAGTATATTTCGTTTTAGATCCATTTTGTCAATCGGGCAGCGCACCATAGCGAACCCATGCCATTCGCCGCTTATTTAAGCTTGGCAAGCTGAATACATCGTGAACGCGTTAATCCTTGCCGACGACCGAAATATCGGGAGCGGCGGGATTTTTCATGCCGACGATATGATAGCCGCAATCGACATGCAGGATCTCGCCGGTAATGCCGCGCGCCATGGGCGAAAGCAAAAAAGCCGCGCTTTCGCCGACCTCTTCGATGCTGACCGTGCGGCGCAACGGGGCATTGTACTCGTTCCATTTGAGGATATAGCGGAAATCGCCGATGCCCGAGGCCGCCAGAGTCTTGATTGGGCCGGCCGAGATGGCGTTGACCCTGATGTTCCGCTCGCCAAGATCGGCGGCGAGATAACGCACACTCGATTCAAGCGCCGCCTTGGCGACCCCCATGACGTTGTAATGCGGCATCCATTTTTCCGCCCCGTAATAGGTCAGGGTCAACATGGAGCCGCCGCTGTGCATCAGTTTTTCGGCGCGTTGGGCCACCGCGGTAAAAGAATAGCACGAGACGAGGAGGGAGTTCGTGAAGTTGTCCGCGGTGGTATCGATGTACCGGCCGGTCAGCTGATCCTTGTCGGAAAAAGCAACGCAATGCACGACGAAGTCGAGATTTCCCCAGCTCCGCGCGATTTCTTCAAAGACCGCATCCAATGAAGTGGGGTCGGTAACATCGCAATCGCCGAGGACTTTCGCGCCGATTTCCTGCGCCAGCGGCCGCACCCGCTTTTCCAGCGATTCACCTTGGAACGTAAAGGCAAGTTCGGCGCCCGCGTCATGCGCGGCCTTGGCAATTCCCCAGGCGATCGACCGGCTGTTGGCGATCCCAAGAATCAAGCCGCGTTTGCCGGCAAGAATTCCCGAGGTTTGCAGTCCGTTTGCGGAGATTTCCAGTTTCGTCATGCTCGATCCGGACCAAAGAGAAAAATGAGAAAAGCAACCTTACGAACGGCGCGGCGTTTAAAGGCTGCGGAGGTTTAACGCAAGATTGCGCGGACGGGAACCAGGAAGCGGGTTTGTGCACCACCTATACCCGGGGGGATAGGGAAAAGCCGCTGACTTTTCGCGTACATTGTTGCATAGTTGTGATATTCTATGAGCGTTTCGCTGGAAGCCAGCAAGACAATAGTCAGGTACGGATAAGCGGCTGGTACAGCCAATAAAAACAACGCTTTCGGGAGAATGAAGGTGTCGTTGCGGGACGATTTGAACCTATGCGCGCCGCGGCTCCGCCGGTTTGCCCGCGCGCTCGTTGGCGGCCATCCGGCACCAAACAAAACCGCGGACGGTCTCGTCCAGGACATTCTGCTCCAGACATTGCAGCAAGGCGCCTCCCTCCGCTTGAACGGGCCCGATCTCCAGATTCATCTGTACGCCCTGCTCACCGGTCAGCTCCACAAGCTGCTGGCAAAGGGAAGGGTGGCGGACGCGGCGCACACGGAGGCGGAAAACTTCGGCTCGGGCGGAGCTGGCACCTCCGGCTTATCCCGGCGCTTTGAATCCAGCTCCGGTCAGTTTGCCCATTGGCTTTTGGATATTCCGCTAGAGGAGCGGGAGGCTTTGCTGCTCGTCGCACTGGAAGGGTTCGGCTATGCGCAGGCGGCGCGCATCCTGCAAATTTCGCGGACCGTGTTTGTTGCGCGGCTGGCCCGGGCGCGGGCCGCGCTCGGCGATATTCCGGACGTCCATTTTGTCCCGCACTCCGAAAAGCCGCTCCCCGTCTATCTGCGCCTGGTCAAATAAGCCATGCGCGCGAGCGGCGCCCCGGTGACCGAGGCCGAACTGCATGGGTTTGTCGATGGCGGCTTGGAGCGCGGCCGCCGCGACGCGGTGTCGGCGTTTCTGGCCGCCTCGCCGGCGGATGCGGCGCGCGTGGACACATGGCGGCGGCAGAACGAAGCGATCCGGGCCGCCTTCGCGTCGATCCCGGCACCGCCTTTGCCCTGGTCTCAGGCACGTGGGTTTGGCGGTCTGGCGGAGCGGATTTGCCCAGCGAGCAGGATTTCATGGCGCGAGCGGTGGTCCGGCCACCTCATCGGGCTTGCCTTCGCCGGCGGCGTGCTGCTGACGGCGTGCGCGGATTATTTCACCAATCATGCCGGCCCGACGGACCCCGATGCCCCCCTGGCGGCGGGCACAAGCGAAGCCTTCACGGCGCAAGCCTTGTCGGCGCTGAAAGCTTTTGGACCGCCGTCCGCTGCCCCGCGGCTTTCGCCAGGCGGCGCGCAACCCGTCGTGGCGCCCATTTTGCCGGCGCTTCCGGCCACGGGTCAAACTCTTGCCGGCGTACGCTCGATGCCCGGCGAACAGGGCCAAATGCTCTGCATGTTTTACACCCGCAAGGCCTATGGAACGATCACGCTTTGCGCCGAGAAGACCCCTGGCCCGGTCGCGGCCGCCCCGCGTATCTCCGGAGACTATCCCTCCGCCGCGATCACCTGGCGTCAATCGGGCGCCAATTACGCGCTCGCGGGCGCGCTCCCCGAGGCGGAGCTTCGTGCCCTGGCCGACTCGGTGCGCGTCCAAGTGGACGCCTTCGACCGCAAGGAATGACGCCCAAGTTTTGTCCGGTCAGAGCTTCAAATCGTACCAAAATGTTTCACGTGAAACGATTTGGTACGATTGACAGGAAAAAACCATGCAATGCGCTGGACATGGATGGCCTCGCGGAACGTAAGACCGCGCGGAAATTTGGTCTTTTGCGGAGGTGGGCGCCCAAGAGTTTTTTGCTCCGCCAAAACGTGCCGGAGCCCGCATTCGGCGATTTTTCCAGCGCTATGCGCGGAGAAGCCCGTTCGTCGGACGGCGGCCGAAAAGCGTATCTGAACTTTGACTCGAGGATCATGGACGGCCGGAGCAGTATTGTAGCGTAGTGTCTTGCCTTTCTCTTCGCGGTATAGTCCCCGTGGGGAATCAATCTCATGCTTCATATATACCGTATTGTGCGTTGGCTATTCACTGCCACTGCTGCCGTTATTATTATTCCCGTTGGCGGAGAGTTTTTCATCGATTTGGCGCGCGAGCACGGATTTTACGAACATCCGTCAGAAGCGGCTACCGAGATCATCAATTTCTTTATTTCAATAGCTGATTTGCCATTTCTTAGGCCATTGGCGCTTGTTTTGCTCGGCATAGTGATTGGTTTGTGGGTAGATTCTCTTGCGCGAAAACAGCAATTCAAAGTTGAGGTAAATCGCCTCTCTTCGTCTGAAATTATGACCACTCAGCAGGACAATATAAGCGATGATAAATCAGAACGAGTTATTATCGATGTAACCCCCGATTTTCTGATTGGATTACATAAGAACTACATGTCAATAGAAGCTAAACGGCTTCTGGCACCATATATCGGGAAGTGGATAAAGGTATCTGGATTAATAGATGATATTAATTCCCACGAAAGGGGCGTTCTTGTCACACTTATGATGGAACCTAATGACATTTGGCCAAAGGTGTATATGCATTGTGAAATAGAATGGTTGGATCGACTATCTGTTATTAAAAAAGATACAAAAATATCGGCAATTGGGCAGATAAAGGACATTAGCCCTCATAATATTTCACTCTTTCATGGTGAAATATTAAATTCAGATAACTACGGTCAGGACTCATTGATTGATCCAGAAGATGACGATTGCGGCGATGTAGATTGCTGACATGAAAGTATGGGCGCATCGGTCGTAACGCGTGTGGATGCGCCGCCAGTCCTTGAGCCTGCCGAACATGTTCTCGAT
>DATBPZ010000125.1:0-4589 GCA_036561105.1 Methylocella sp.
ATGTCCCTCACGATCCGCTCGGAGGACGTTTTGGGGGTTCCGGATTTCTGGATCATCTCCACTCCTTGATGGTTACGATGAGCCGGAAATCCTCCGTTCTTCAACCCGCCAAAACTGTCTCAAAGGCGCTGACGCCGGACAAGGACGCCTTGTCCAATTCGCCGACGCCCATGGCGAATTCGCGGTGGCGGATGCGCCCGGAGCCGCAAACATGGCCGTCAATCGGAACATTGTACGGTGGGTCCGTGAAGATCAGATTGACGCTTTCGTTGCCCAGCAATGTTGTATAGGCGTTTGCGTCGCGAGCATCACCACAAATGAGCCGATGGCGACCCAGGATCCAAAGGTCTCCTGGTCTGTTCACAGCCAGCCTATCACCTTCATATGCCGGGATCCTATCTGCGGCTGTCGGATCGGCACCGTCGACAGCGCTATCGCATGCTTCGTCCAGGACGATTTCGGCCTCTGCCTGAGAAAATCCGGTGAGCTCGACGTCAAAATCGAGCTCGATAAGACCCTGCAGTTCAATTGCAAGTATCTCGCGGTCCCAGTCGGCGTTTTGCGCCAATTTGTTGTCGGCAAGAATGTAGGCCCGCCGCTCGGCATCGCTCAAATGTGACAAACGCAGGACGGGGACCCGCTCGATCTTGAGAAGCTTTGCGGCCTCGACGCGGCCGTGGCCAGCGATGATCCGGCATCATCGCTAATTAGCACGGGATTGATGAATCCGAATCGCTCGATGCTCTTCGCGATCTGCCTAATCTGCTTCTTGGAATGCGTGCGCGCGTTGCGCTCATAGGGATGCAGGGATGTTACAGAGAGATATTCAAGGGTAGGGTAGGGCGTTGCAAAACTCGGCGCACGGTTGCCGAGATGCGCCGCGATTCCGCTTTGCTGAGGGCTGTTGACCGCAAGGGGGGCGACCAGCTCTCGCGCTTTTTCGGATGGTTCATGCTGCGGATGTGACATCGTTTTTCCCGTCAATCACGTGACCCGCTTCGCCAGTTTGCGGGCGACAGTCGCGTATCTCGATGATGACGGTTTTAGCAGGGTCAGTCGGCGATTTGGCCGTATTCAGTTTCGGGGTTCCCGAATTCGGTTTTAGGAGTTCTGTTCGGTTTCGGGAGATAAAAGGTCTTTGGCCTCGTTCAAATATTTCCGGATTGTGTCTTCGTCCAACGCGAGTCCAGAATCCTGGAGATCGCCTGCGATTTCCCGCACAGTGCCGCTTCGTCCGGCCTTCGGATCGTAGCCGTAGCCCCGGATCGCCATGCCGAGAACAAGTTTGAGCAGGCTGTCGCGTTCTCGCAATCCCAGCGGCTTTTCCGGTTCGTATGATTTTACCGATTCCAGATCGGCAATTCGCGCCGAAAGCTCGGCATTCTTTGCTTCTAGCTCCACCTGCCCCGCGCTTTTTTCAGCTGGTGTTTCCTGTTCCTCCCGCATCTTGGCTACGAAACTGGTATGTTCCCGAATCAAGGCAACATGTTTGCGTTGCTCCTCCTGGAGTTCGGCAACGGCGTTATCTGCGATCTTCCTTTGTTTGTCGTAGGCTGATTTCCAGTCCGCTATCTGGTGTCCCAGCGCCTTGACCGCATTGACGAGTTTGGCAGGCATGGGATCCTGCATGCGGTCCGCCCAAGCAAGGAATACCGCCGGAATGGTGAAATCCGAGAGCTGGCGCTTGACTATGGCGCGAATGACAATTTCGCGCCGCGCCTCAAATTCGGTTGCAAAGGGCGACGAATGAAGGAAATCCTTAACCCGGAGCCATTTGACGACCCTTGGATCCTTGCCGAGGGAAAGGGCGACCGCCTCGTCGATCGACCAATAGGACATGCGCGACCAGTGCGCGACATCCATGTCAGCACTCGGTTGATTGAAGAAGCGCTGTTTTCCCTCCAGCTCGCGACGGAGTCGCCCATCCTCCTCCTCCGCAAGCGCAGCCTCTTTCGCAAGGCGCGCGAGTTCGTTCGGAGGCAGAGCCTTTAGTTCCTCCGCGTAGCCGGCCGCTTGGGCGTCAAGAACTCTTGCGTGCTCGTTCGTTGTCGCCGAACCCTGGGGGGACGAGGCCGTCGCCATGCGCGAGGCGAGAGGAAACTTCCTTCTCACCAAATATTCGAGGGGATCGATTTCCCAGGGCGGATGATACATTGGCAGACTGGCTCAATTTGAAGGTGCACCTGCTAGGACTTTGGGCGTGCTCGATTCGCTATCGGGTGTCACCATTCGACGCGTTCCCAATTTTATCACAGCGTTCAGGCAGAAATGGATGGAAAGGTCGGTTATGCCCAATTTCAAGACGCCGTTGCCCGCCGAGCCCTTGGTTGAGCGCCCGCTCGCAAGCGTGGAGGAAAGCTACGGGGTTCGAACATCCCGATATCGCGGCGAGCATCAATTACCTCGCGATGGGGGGATGGCGCCGGCCATGCCCTGAAATCGGCAAGCGCCATAGCCAAGGAAGACGCAGAAGGGTATAGAGGTAGGCTCTCGAGGTTCCCGGCGACTCTGTTCTATTCGTCGTGCCGTGGCTACAGCGTGCGATGACACAATTCGAAAGGTAGAACGATGTCTCACGGACTTGTAGAACACCTTCGCCGCTCGGGGGATGCCGCGTCATCAGCCGACGAGCTTCTAACTTTCCTCGAAACACGCCGTTCAGTCGCCATGACGTTGCTGACAGACCCGGGACCAAGCAAGGATCAATTACGCCGGATGCTGACGATCGCAGCGCGGGTACCGGATCATGGCGCCCTGCAACCTTGGCGATTCATCGTCATCGATGGCGAGGCGCGGAAGCAGGCAAGCGAGCGGCTTGCTCCAATCTTCGCCGCGGAGAACGAGGCGATGGAGGCGGCACAACGGGAGAAATTCACTGGTGTCATTTCGCGCGTGTTCACCCATGCACCGCTGATTGTTATCGTGGTCAGCCGCACCGATCCGGCGGCGCGCATCCCGGCCTGGGAGCAGGATCTTTCAGCAGGCGCTGTTTGCATGAACCTTCTGCACGCGGCGCATGCGCTTGGCTTCGCGGGGACCTGGTTGACGGGCTGGGCAGCCTATAGCGCGGGTGGCCATCGGGTGCTGGGGATAAATGCCGGCGAAAAGGTGGCCGGGTTCGTCTATATCGGCACGGCGAAAGAGATGCCGGCGGATCGCAAGCGACCGGACATTGATGCAATCGTGACGCGATGGATGTCGGACGATGTTATGCGCTCCCTAAAGTTATCGGGATAGACAGAGTTTTTGATGTCAGCCATTCACTCAACTTCGACCAGCGTCGCCGCCCCGAAACGTTGCGAACCGCGATGGCGACAGCCTTCTTCTGGCCGACCAACACGACCAGCTTCTTGCCCCGCGTGACCCCGGTATAGAGTAGGTTTCGCTGCAGCATGGCGTAGTGCTGCGTCATGACCGGGATCACCACCGCCGGATATTCCGAGCCCTGGCTTTTGTGGATGGTCGTGGCGTAGGCCAACACCAGCGTGTCGAGTTCGCCAAACCCGTAGGTGATAGTGCGGCCGTCGAAGCTGGCGGTGAGCTCGCCGTCGCTGGGATCAACATCTTCAATGTAGCCAATGTCACCGTTATAAACCTCCTTGTCGTAGTCGTTCTCGATCTGCATTACCTTGTCGCCAGGCGCAAAGGTCCAGCCGAACCTCTCGACCTTACGCTCTCCGGCGGGGTTCAGCGCCGCTTGCAGTTCGATATTGAGAGAGCGTGCGCCGATGCCACCCCGGTTCATGGGGCACAGAACCTGGATGTCGCGAATGGGATCGAGGCCGAAGCGCGTGGGGATCCTTGTCTTGACCAGCTCTATGATGCGCGGCACGGCAGTTTCAGGGTCGTCTGCCGGCACGAAGTAGAAGTCGCTCTCGGCTCCGGGTGCGCTGAGATCTGGGATAGAGCCCTGGTTGATGCGATGGGCGCTGGTGATGATGCGGCTCCGCGCGGCCTGCCGGAACACTTCGGTGAGGCGCACCACGGGCACAGCGCCAGAGGAGATGATGTCGGCCAACACTTGGCCTGTCCCGACCGAAGGAAGTTGATCGATGTCGCCCACAAATAACAGGGCGGCCTTCTCCGGCACGGCCTTCATAAGCGCCTGCATCAGCATGACGTCGACCATGGAGGTCTCGTCGACAACCAGCAGTTCGCAGTCGAGCGGGTTATCGTCGCCGCGCTTGAAGCCGCCGTCCTTGGGGTCGACCTCCAGCAGCCGGTGGATGGTCTTGGCCTCGAAACCGGTCGCCTCGGTCATACGCTTGGCAGCGCGGCCGGTCGGCGCGCAGAGCAGCAGCCTCACCCCCTTCGCCGCGAATATGCGCAGAATGGCCTTGACGATGGTGGTCTTACCGACGCCGGGACCGCCGGTCATGACCAGCACTTTGGATATCAGCGCGAGCCGGATTGCGGCTACCTGGCTTTCGGCGAGGGCAAGCCCTATACGTTCCTCAACCCACGGCAACGCCTTGTCCGGATCGATCCAGGGCCAGGGCAGCAGCGTGCCGTTCGCAAGCCGCATCAGCCGGTCTGCGATGGCGCGTTCCGCCCGATGCAGACCTGCCAGAAACACACAGCGTGTTTCG
>DATBPZ010000126.1:0-33752 GCA_036561105.1 Methylocella sp.
GAAAATAACACTCAATCCGGCGCATTTGCGCCTCGGAGAGCAAAAACAAATCAGCCATGGCGAAGCCTCCTCGCCCCGCCTATGAATCAGCCGACTCACCTCAACGCAAGAACTTTAATGGGTCCTGAGCCTAGTTCAGAATCACTAAAAAAGCTTTTTTTCGACGGACAAACGGATCGGGATACCATTCAGTCTGAGCTGGACCATAGTCCTTACTACGCTACTCCCGGCGGCGAACCAGCTTGGATAACTGCTTGGAATTGCTGGGCTATTTACGACGATAAATACTTAGGGGCCGTCAAGAAAGTCGAAGACCAGTTCGTCAAGCGAGAATTTCTGATCCCGGGGGAAATTTTACACGTATTCGGACTTAGACTCTCATTTTCTAAAATTGGAGCAATCCAGAGTAGTAAATCAGAAGTTGTAGGTCAGTGCAAAGCTTATTTAGACGATATGCGTAATACTAATAATATTACAGATAAATATTCAGATGATTCCGGAATCTTAACATCACAAGGATGGCAGGCGTTTCATCAGTGAAGACACTGCAGAGTTCCAAGTCCTCCGTAGGTACTACAGTACCGTCGTCGATGCCGTGGCTAAAGATCGCCTACCTGAAATAGGGAGAGAGTTACTAAATATTATGAAAGACAACACTGATCAATACTTACAAATGTTGTGTCAGAACCATGTTGGGCCGAGCCTATATCATAATGTGCCAATACTATCGGCAATTTCTGCGGGCGATTTCGTCAATAGAGTCCTTCCCTTGTCTGCTCCGTCACAGAATACGGTTTTTCACACTTTCAAGAATCGCTATCAGGATGGCCAACTTCAAAAGGAATTGTGCGAGGAAAAGGAATGGCTAATGGAAATCCGGCGCCTTTTTCAGAAGAAAGTGGCTAGCTCTCGACCCCTGTTGAAATACCGCATCCTCGATCTCATTAAAAACAACGTTGATCCTTTTCTGACCTGTGAATAAGCAAAGTGCCAGCGATGCTGGCGCAGTCGCCGCCCATGCCCCTAATACAAGCGAAGCCGTCACTGGATACTACTGGTCGTGCCCCGATGGTTACGCACGCCCCCGCGACCATCAAACTTATGTTCCTGGACAAGAGCCATTCCCCCTTTAAAACCTCAGAGTGAGCCCTCCGCCTTGGCGGCAATCGCCACACTCTTAACGCGATAGGCGTGTGGCTGTGGGCCTCTCCCGGAGGAAACGCCTCACCTCGGGCCGATCGACAGTTTTGGAAACCGGAGACACGCTATGATGGCGAGTTTTGCTGACCTCATTGACGAAATCGACAGGCGGTACAGTCCCGGTCCCAAGGCGCCGCAGCTTGTCCAAGAGACCTACCACTGGGTCATGGAGCAACCCGGCGGGGCCGAGGGTCTGTTGGAGAGATGCGGCGCGGCTGGCCTTGCCGCCGAGGTTGCGTCATGGTCGGACGGATTGGCTCCCGTGCCTCTGTCGGGGCAAGAGGTCGAGCAAACCCTTGGCGTCGAGACCCTTGGCGCCTTCGCCGAGACGACCGGCCTCAATCCCAATTTTGTCAGAACGATTTTGGGCTATGCCCTTCCCGAAATCATCATGCTGGCGAAAAGCGGTGCCGTCCCGCCTGAAATTCCGGTTTTGAACGCCGACGAACCCGCTGTTCCGCTTTCGCCGACCCCGGCCGAACCCTTTTCGCCGGAGGACACAGCGCCCATGCAAGCGGGCGACAGGATATTCCTTCCCGCTCCCACACCAAGGGCGCCGCCGCGTTTCAAAAAATTCGCCGCTTCAGGTTCGGTGCTGGCGCTTGCTCTTTTGGGTTTGGCTTGGGCGGGTTGGCATTTTTCCGGGGGTCCCGCATCGCGGGAGAGCGCCGGGCGGACAGAGACGCACATGGCCGAGGACATAACGGCCCTCAAAGCCAGCGTCGAGGCTTTGCGCGCCGCGCAGAGCCAGTCGCAGACAGACGCCACCACGCTTGCGGATCTGAAGTCGCGGCTCGATGCTGCAAAAACCGAAACGGCGGCGACGATCGCCGATGTTGCGGGGAAGGTCGCGCAGCTACGGGATTCGGAGACGAAAGTCTCGCAACTTTCCGAGCGGCTGGATCGCCTCGAACATCAGATCGCGGGCCCCGCTGCCGCGGCACCCGGCGCCGCCCCGGTGCAAGGCGCCGCGAGCGCCCGGAAGCCGGCGCAAATGGCCGCCGCGCTGCCAAGACCGCCAGCCTTCGACCCCTCCCAAGATCCCAGCGGCCCAGGATCGCGCCGAAACCGGCCGCAATTGATCACGAATTGGGTTGTCCGTGCCGTTTACGATGGGATCGCGCTCGTCGAAGGTCCGCACGGCTCCATCGAGGTCGCGCCGGGCGAGCCAATTCCTGGCGCCGGCACGGTGATCTCGATCGAGCGGCGAGGCTCCGGCTGGATTGTGATCACCAACCGCGGACTTGTCGATTCCGCGCCCGGCGGATTCCCTCCTAGGGACCAGCCGCGCTTTTAGCCTCGTTAACTCGGGCCGGGGATTGTCTTAAGGCAAAGCGGCAGTCTTCAATTTCGACAGCGGGCGGATCTTGACGCGGATGCTCGCGGGTTTCGCCGCTGCCTTGACCAACTGGCCGGTGGCGGGATTGCGGACGAGCGTTCCAGCCCTGCGGGCTGGCACTTTGCGAAGGGTGACTTTCAGCAGTCCCGGCAAAGTAAACTCGCCAACGCCGCGCGGATGCACCGATCCCAAACACACGCTTTCCAAGGTCGCGTAGACACCGACCGCGGTCTTGCGAGGAATATTGTTCTGCTCGGCAATCAGGTTGATCAACGCCGACTTGGTCAGGGTTTCCTTGAACGGGCGAACCGCCGCTGCGTCGGGTTTGCTCGCTTTTTTCCTCGCCGCGGGCTTGCCGGTTTTTGCCTTAGCCACAAGCGTTCTCCTTTGATCGAATCATTTTCTTCCAGCCGGGTCATAGCCCAAAGCATCTTCGGGTTGCTAGCCATCTTGCGGCAGATGCGCAACCTTCGAATGGGTTTGCGGGAAAGACTCAACAGATTAATTGCCCTTGCGCGGGGCTCCTACCCTCCTTCCAGCCAAGGCTTTCCGTAAAGCAGGGCAAGCCCCAGCAAGCCTTGAAGACTGAGGCTGCCAAAGCTGAGAGCAAGCAAAAGCAGGAGAATATGAGCAACGGAACGCTCTTCGATGATGATGAAATTATAAACAGCCAAAGCAAAGAAAATGGCGCCAAAACACAGAGGGATCGCTCCGTAGAGATAGGCGTCCTGCTTGGAGAGGGGCAGGACATTGAGCGGGCTGACAAGAAAAAGGAAAAAAATATGCGTCAAAAAGCATACGGCGGTGAGGGCCGAGCATATCAAAAGCGCTTTTTGGGGAGGCCAGGGAAAGGGCGAGGGTTTCCCCGGCCCCGACATGGCGCCGTTGTCGAGCTTCGTCATCGCATCCTCCCAGTTTCGCGAAGACAGGCCGTCAGTTTGGCCAAGATTGGCTTTTTGGCAAGGCTGGCTTTAGGGTCGGTACGTCAAAAGATAGCCGGTCCCCCATGGCTTCGCGATGCTGACCCTTTATTCTTACCCCGATCTTTTTGGCGTTGCCGACAATAATCCCTATGGGTTGAAAGTCTATGCGTTCCTAAACCTGTGCAAGCTTGCCTTCCGGCATGAACATATCCTCGATGCGGCGAAAGCGCCGCGCGGGCAGCTTCCCTATCTTGTGGACAATGGCGAGGCCATCGGCGACAGCGACACGATCATCGCCCATCTGATAGGGCGCTACGCGCTTTCCATCGATGCGGGTTTGACGCCGAGCCAGCGCGATACGGATCATCTCATCCGGCGGATGCTTGATGATCTCTATTGGGTGATGTCCTATTCGCGCTGGAAGGACCCGCACTTCTGGCCGCTGTTCCGGGATGCGCTTTTGCGCACCCATTCCGGCCTCACGAAAGCCGCGCTGGAAACGGCGCGGGACTATAATTTCAAACGCTATTATTATCAGGGTATCGGGCGCTACGAGCCGGAGGCAGTTTACGACAGGGGGATCTCCGATCTGCGGGTGCTGGCCCGCCTCGTCCCCGAAACGGGATTCCTGTTCGGAGAAAAACCCTGCAGCGGGGACGCGGGCATTTACGGATTTACCGCCAATATCTATTTTTATGAGATCGACACGCCGCTCAAGGAGTTTTTGATGTCCCGGCCCCATCTCACCGCGCATTGCCGGGCGGTCCACGCCGCGCTTTCAGCATGAAACCCATGCCTCCCTTTGCCGCCGGGTTTCTCGTCCATTGCTTTACCGCCAGCGGCGCGGCGCTGGGGCTCGCGGCGCTATTTGCCGCCGCCGATGGACGCTTCGCCGCGATGTTCGCTTTTCTTGGCGTGGCCCTGGCGATCGATGCCGTGGACGGGACCTTAGCGCGGCGGGCCAAGGTCGCGGAGAGCGTGCCGCATATCGACGGCGTCATGCTCGACCTCGTTGTCGATTTTCTGACCTATGTGGTTGTGCCGCTCGTCGCCGTGTGGCGCTCCGGCCTGCTCGCGCCGCCGATCGCGGTCTTTGTTTGCTGCGTGGTCTGCGCCGCTTCGGCGCTTTATTTCGCCGACAAGCGCATGAAGACCCATGATCTCTGGTTTCGCGGGTTTCCGGCGATTTGGAACGTGCTTGCGTTTTATTTGCTGGTGTTCCGGCCGGGGCCAATGGTTGCCACGGCGGTCGTCATCGCCGCCGCGTGCTTGATGTTTGCCCCGATTGTCTTCGTGCATCCGTTGCGTGTGGTGCGTTTGCGCCTTGCGACAATGACCGCGACCGGCGCCTGGAGTGCCGCCGCGATCGCTGCGATCGACCAGGGTCTCTCGCAGGCGGATATCGGCATCAAGGCCGTGCTCCTCGGCGTGGGGGTGTATTTTCTGATCTTGCCGCTGTTCCGCAACAGCCCATAGTCCAGCCGAGTTGGACCTCCGGCCGCACGACTTTTGCATTGATGCCCGCCTCGAACCAAGGCCAAATCCTCATGTCGGCAAACGGACACAACGAACTCGGGCAAGCCGCGAGCCCTTATCTTTTGCAGCACGCCAGCAATCCCGTCCATTGGCGCATGTGGGGCGAGGCTGCGTTGGCGGAAGCGCAAGCCTCGAACAAACCCATCCTGTTGTCCGTCGGCTATGCGGCCTGCCATTGGTGCCATGTGATGGCGCATGAAAGTTTCGAGGACGGGCCGACCGCCGCCGTCATGAACGAGCTTTTCGTGAATATCAAAGTCGATCGCGAGGAGCGCCCGGACATCGATCATATTTATATGTCGGCGCTGCATGCGCTTGGCGAACGCGGCGGCTGGCCCTTGACCATGTTTTTGACGCCGGAAGGCGAGCCCTTCTGGGGCGGCACCTATTTTCCTAAGGACTCAAACTATGGCCGGCCCTCCTTCGTGAGCGTTTTGAAGACGGTTGCCGAGGCCTTCCGCAAGGAGCCGGCGCGGATCAAGCAAAACACCGAAGCGATCGGCCGTGCCCTTTCCAGGGCGGCGCCGAGTGGCGGCGAGGATGGCCTCGGCCTCGCGCAACTCGATGCCCTCGCGCCGCAGATCGTGCCGATCATCGACCCGGTTGCCGGTGGCCTGAACGGGGCACCGAAATTTCCCAATACACCCATCCTCGAGCTGCTCTGGCGGGCGGGCGCAAGGCTGGGAAGGGAGCCTTATCGCGATCTCGTCAAATTGACCCTGACGCAAATGTCGGAAGGCGGCATCTACGATCATCTCGGCGGCGGCTATGCCCGCTATTCGACGGATGTGCAATGGCTCGTGCCGCATTTCGAGAAAATGCTTTACGACAATGCCCAGATCCTCGAAATGCTGGCGCTCTGCCATCATGAATATGGCGGCGAGCTTTTCCGGGCGCGGGCGCAAGAAACCGTCGGCTGGCTGGCGCGGGAGATGACCAATCCCGAGGGCGCGTTTTGCGCCAGCATCGATGCCGACAGCGAGGGCGTCGAAGGCAAATTCTACGTTTGGACCTATGGTGACATCACCGCGCTGCTCGGGCCGGAGGACGCGGCATTTTTTGGCAAATTCTACGATGCCAACCGGTTTGGAAATTGGGATGACGAGGCGCATGGCGGCCATGCGATCATCCTCAACCGGCTCGACACCCCCAAACCATCTTCGGAAGAAGAAGCCCGGCTGGCGCCGCTGCGCGCGAAACTGTTCGCGGCGCGCGAGAAACGCGTGCGGCCGGGACTTGACGATAAGATTCTCGCCGATTGGAATGGGCTGATGATTGCCGCGCTCGTCCATGCCGCGACGCTGTTTCATGAGCCCGAATGGATCGCGCTCGCCGCGCGGGCCTATGCCTTCCTCGCGGACACGATGCAATATACCGATGCGAACGGACAGCCGCGCCTGGCCCATTCGTGGCGCGCGGGCGTGCTGGTGAAGCCCGGCCTTGCGCTCGATCATGCCGCGATGATGGGGGCCGCGCTGGCGCTGCACGAAGCGCGCAATTTTGGATCAGCGCTGTCTCGTGATTATCTCACCGATGCGATCGGCTGGGCGGCGGCCATGGAGGCCTACCACCGCGATCCCGAGAGCGGGCTTCTCACCATGCCGGCCACGGACGCGGGTGACGTGATCCTGCGGCTCGCGCCGACGTCCGACGATGCGATCCCAAACGCCCATCCTCTCTATTTGACGGCGCTCGTCCGGCTCGCGGGCCTCACCGGCGATGAACGCTGGCTGGCGCGAGCCGACACACTTTTCGCGGCAGTAAGCGCCTCGGTGCGAAGCAATCTTGTCAGCCATTCTGGGATCTTGAACGCGCTCGATTTCCGGCTCCGCGCCAAGGAAATCGTGACGGCGGGGCCGCAACGGAGGCCGCTTTACGAGGCGGCGCTTGGTGTGCCCTTTACCGCGCGCATGGTGATGGACATCGAGGGGGTGGAGGGCGTGCCCCAAACCCATCCTGCTCATGCGCAAGTAAAACTGGCGGGCGAGGCGGCGGCGTTCGTCTGCTCCGGCGGCACGTGTTCCTTGCCGGTGTGGGACGCCGAGGCATTGCTGGCGAATATTGGTTATGCTTAACTGCCCATCGCGGGTCCGGACCAAGCCGCCCCGTTCAGAAAAACCGGACCGCAGCGCAGAACCGCGCGTCCAATAAGCTGGGAGGATTCAATTTTATGTCTGGTTTTTTTGCAATGATCGTGGGGAATATCGTAAATTTTGTGGCGTATATTTCGCATCTGGCAATCTTGATTTTCCGAAACTTCGTCTTTTTCGCATTTATAGTTGCATTCTTCTACGGCATTTACCGGCTGATCCGGGTCGGCTTCGACAAGCTGCGGGGATTGCGGACGCCGCCCAGCCCCCCCGAGCCACGGGACGGCGGCATGAAGAACGGCGAATAAGCACGTCTCAGCTCAGTTCAGGCTTGGCGTTCGCGCGGGATCCTCTGCGGCCGTGGTGCCTCGGGCTTGGCGAGACCGGCGAAGACGCCCATGCGATGGATCAAATAAAGCGCCGCGAAGGCGGCGAAATTGATCGCCAAAATCCCCCGTACGATGGACGGCGTGAAATTCGAGAGGCCACTCCCAAAGGCAAGCGAAATCGCCACCAGCGAACCTTCATAAACTGCAAAGGCCGCGAGAAAGACGAAGGCTCCGCCCGCCAGCGGAACCCGGCCCTTGACCCATTGCGCAGCCAGCGTCGACGCGAGTGCGATGGCACCAAGCGCGGCCCCCCAGGCGAATGTGCTTGGGTCCAAAGGGTAATGCAGAACGGTAAAGCCGGCGATTTGATTGGTGAGCCACACCGCGCCGACAAGCAGGAGCGCATCGCGGCGGTTGAGGGTCAGCGCGGCGAGCGCGGCGAAAGCAGCGAGCGGCACCGCGCAAGCAAAGCCCAGGCTGAAGACGACACTGGCCAGAACCAGCAAGGCGATCCAGAGGGGCGTGCGCCACGCGGGAGCGGGGGAGTGCTCAGCCATCATCTCTCCTTGTACGACGAAGAGATGATTATGCACCGGCATTCCGCACCTGGCTAGGGCATTGTCATCAAAATGTTGCGAATGATTTTGGATTTTCCCCAGGCGGTTGCTCGGTGCGCCTGGGGCCGGGGTCGAAAAGGGACGCTGCACGGCTCGCGGAGGCTGCCTTCACAAAATGATCTGGAACGAAAGCAGCCGGCAGCGCCAATCGAAGCCCATGTTTGGAGCCACGGTTCCATCGGGTTTCCACGTGAACACCGTTATTTGCAAATCGTTGAAAGAACCTGGAAAGCTCGGATTTGCGACGAGTGCATGGGTCATAGTCGCGTAGCACGGTGTCGCCGTATTTGGCGTCACCACAACACTGACGGGCTCGGCAAAAGAATTGATGGTGCTGCAAATGAAATCGCTGAGAAGGAAAACTCCCTTTCCATCGGAACCGGTTGACGAGCGGCTGCTGACATCGAGCAGGCTTGCCGGAAGTCCGCTGGCTTGCACGCAGCTTTTGCTGGGAAAGAAAATACTCCGCGACATCACGGTACCGTCTTCGGCGGTCGAAAGGCTGACGCGGAAAAACAAGGGAAACAGCTGCTCTGGGCTTGCATCTATTTTCTGGCCGGAAATGGATTCAAGCTGCTTCTTAAGATCAGTGAGGTCCTTCGACAGTTTGTCGTCGATTTCCATGTGATCCTCCCAACGTGGCATTATCCAAGATGCCCCAGACGGTTGCTGGGTGCGGTTGCCATAGGTCGAGATACAACCATAATGCTCGCTTTCTCGCGCCCCCTTTTCATGGGACGACAGTGGACTTCGCCGGCGCTATCATCGTCTTGATGTGTTCCCGCACGAACGCGCCCACGACATTCTCTTTGCTCCAAAATGATGTGCTGGTTCTGTGAGCCAAGGCGTCGCAACATCGCGCGGCCCCCTCGTCTCCATCGAGCCTATCGGCGGCGGCGGCGGCCCCTGAACAGGGGTCGCGCGTCTGCGAATGATGTGCTGAAACTGCTGACGCGCAACTGAGGAATGGCCAGACACGCGACGCTCTGTCGAACCGGTGCGTGAACGGTGTCCTGACCTCTTTAGAGCAGCGCCAATAGAAACGGCTTGAGGAGGAGCCCATAATGACCGCGATCGCAAAAACGATGTCTGCAATTCCGTGTTGCCCGGATATGAGCCCGGACAATGCCTGCGACATTCTCGATTTTCACTACCGTCTCAATTACCCGGTGCGGCTGCTGGAGATAAGCCAGGTCACGATACCCGTCGAAGTGAAGCTGCACTTCCGGCTTACGAGATGCCCCGGCCCGCTTGCTCTCGGAAATCTTCTTTACACAACGACATTGCTGCCGGGTGAGAAGGTGAAGCTTTTCACCTCCGACCGCCGGACCAAATTCACCTTCGACAGCGAGTCTGGGGTCAGTTACCGCAACACGCAAAGCTCGGAAGAGTCGTTCTACATGCAGCAGATGAGCGATTCTCTGTTCGACACATCTTCGCGCGATTCGGGAAACTCCAGCAACCAATCACATGCCCATGCCGATGGGCATGGCGATGCGGGGGTCGATGTTCTTGGCCTTGGCGGCTCGGCCAATATGAGCGGGAACTTCGATTCCAACTCCCTGTCCACATTCCTCAATGAACACAGCAGCCATGCGCAATCCTCTCACAATGCCACGGAGATGGGCACGCGCAAAGCCGCCAGCGTATCGGTCGGAGAGGTTCAAAGCCGCACCCACACGCAGACGGAATCAGAAGACCATTTCGAATCCTCGTCGCGGGAATTTACCAATCCGAACAAATGCCACGCGGTGACGTTCCTCTTTTATCAGATCAACAAAACGCAGACGGTGACCTACAAGCTCAAAGCGATTGAGCGCAGGGTGATCCTCGATCCGGCCAATGATTTCACCAAGGTCGCACTGAACCCCATCGCCTCGAGCGACGGTGTTTCCCGAACCTCGCTCGGTCTGCTTGCCACCGACCCCAAGGTCCGCTTCAACAGTATGAATACGGCGACGGGAAGCGTGGCGCTCGTTCAGCGACAAGGAGGCGTGAATTTTCCGGGCCGCGAGCTGCTTCAAATCAATCTGCGCGCCCTCGCCCTCAAGCAGGTCGATCAGGAACTGACCGAGGCGGGACTGCTCGGCCCCGACGGAAAGGTCTCTCCGACAGCCCAGGAGAGCTTCGGGTTTGAGTCACAAAAATCCTCGCTTCCCACTCCCGGCATCTTGGTCAAGGGCTGCCTCGACGAATGCTCCGTCTGCGAGCCGAACCTCGAAAAAGAGATCGAACTCGATCTTAAAAGGAAGGCGTTGGAGAACGACTTACTGAAGCGCAAGATTGACCTGCTCGACAAATCGCAGGAGTACCGCTGCTGCCCTGGGGAGACGATTCCCTGCACGCCGGCGTGACGGGCCAGCAGACAAATAACGGCAAGGCTGGCGATGATGTCTCCAGCCTTACGCCGCCTGCTGTTTCGGCCGCACTTCGGCGGTATAATCGTCGATCATGGCTCGGGAGATGGCGCCGGGCGTGAATTTATACGGCCCGGCCTCGGACACCGGCGTGACTTCGGCGCCGGTGCCGCAGATGAAACATTCCTCGAACCCGGTCAGTTCTTCTGGCATGATGCGGCGCTCGATCACCTCGATGCCGCGCTTCTTGGCAAGGCCAATGACGGTGCGCCGGGTGATGCCGTCGAGAAAACAATCGGCGATGGGCGTGTGGATGACGCCGTTCACGGTGAAGAAAATATTGGCGCCGGTGCATTCGGCGACGCGCCCCTGCCAATCGAGCATCATGGCATCGGCATAGCCGCGCCGCTCGGCCCGATGTTTTGAAATGGTGCAGATCATATAGAGCCCGGCGGCCTTCGCCCGGCACGGCGCGGTTAGCGGATCGGGCCGCCGGTAATCAGCGATATCGAGCCGGATGCCTTTCATTTTCTGTTCGACGTCGAACATGCTCGGCCAGTCCCAGACCGCGATGGCGACATGGATCGTGGAATTCTGCGCCGCGACCGCCATCATTTCGCTGCCGCGCCAGGCGACCGGGCGGACATAGCAATTTTGCAGATTGTTTTTATCGACAACGAGTTGCTTTGCCCGGTCCAACTCGGCTGCCGAATAGGGAATTTCGAAATCGAGCAGTTCCGCCGAGGTCAAGAATCGTTCCGAATGTTCCGTCGATTTGAAAATCCGCCCGCCATAGGCGCGCTCGCCCTCGAAGACGCAGGAAGCATAATGGAGGCCATGCGAGAGAACATGCAGCTTGGCGTCGTTCCAGGCGACAAGGTTGCCGTTCATCCAGATAAAGCCGTCGCGCTGGTCAAAAGGCAACACGGACATCGGACACTCCTGAGCTATAAGTGCCGGGGCTTAAAGTTTAGGCTTCAAGTCCAGGGCTTAGGTTCGGCTTGCGCGGAAACATGCGCCGGTCATAATGAAGCTCATATAGAGAGGGGGCGACAATAAAAATAAGGACCGGCGCGAAAAATCGCCGGGGGAGGTGGACTTGACGTATAAGCAATGACCTGAAATATGTCAACAATGCTGACATAAAGGCGGCTCGCATGGTTCTGATGGCGCAAAGCGAGGCAACCGCGGCAAAGCAGCCGCAACGGTCCTTCGGCGCGGCGCCTCCGGCGGATGGCGCGCCGATGTATGATTTGATCGAACTTATGTTTTTCGCCTATCGTGATTTCGTCGGCGACGCCGATCATCTGCTCGCCGCCTTGGGCTTTGGCCGGGCACATCACCGGGTCTTGCATTTCGTTTCCCGGCGGCCTGGCCTGACCATCGCGGAACTCTTGGACATTTTGAAAATTACCAAGCAGAGTCTCAACCGGGTGCTCAAGGAACTGCTGGACCAAAACTATGTCGAAGCCCGCCGGGGCGTCACGGACCGTCGCCAGCGCCAACTCTATCCGACGCCGCGCGGCGAGGCTCTCGCGTTCGAGGTCGCCGATGTGCAGTCGAAACGGTTTGCAGCAGTGTTCGCCAAACTGCCGGAAGGGACGCGGCCGCAGGCGATCGCATTTCTTCTGGCGATGGTCGATGCCGACGCGCGCGACAAGGTTGCCGCGATGACGGGCGCCAGTCCCGCCGCCCCATGCTATAGGCCGGACCGGTGAGCCCGCCCCTCTCCGGGTCATCGGATATCTCGCAGGCGGCGGCACCCGCCGACGATGCGGCGCATTTGCTGATCGTCGATGACGACCGCCGCATCCGCGCGCTTTTGTCCCGAATGCTGAGCGAGGAAGGCTATCGCGTCACCGCCGCCGCCGACGCCGAGGACGCCATGGCGCGCCTCAAGAATCTGTCGTTCGACCTGATCGTCCTCGACGTCATGATGCCGGGCGAGGATGGTTTTGCTTTCGCGGCGCGGCTGCGGGCGGCCGGACCCGATCTCGCGCGGGTGCCCATTTTGATGCTGACGGCGCGCAGCGAGCCGGATGACCGGGTGCGCGGCCTCGAGACGGGGGCCGATGATTATCTGGGCAAGCCTTGCGAGCCGCGCGAACTCAGCTTGCGGATCGCCTCGATTTTGCGGCGGGCGCCGCCGCGCGCGATCGCGGGGCCGCCGGCGGCGGTGCGGTTCGGCGATTTCAGCTTCGATCTTGGCCGCGGCGAACTGCGCCAGCGCGACGACATCATCCGCCTGACCGAGCGCGAGCGCGAGATGCTGCGGCTTCTCGCGGAGCACGCGGGCGAAACCGTCGCCCGGGAAGCTCTCGCGGGATCGGGCGGCGCCGCCAATGAGCGGACCGTCGATGTGCAGGTCAACCGGCTGCGCCGCAAGATCGAGCGCGATCCCGCCAATCCGCTGTATTTGCAAACCTCGCGGGGCGCGGGCTACCGCTTGCTGGTCGATCGCTGAATCATCAGGGGACGCGCGTTTGAGCCTCTCCCTCCCCGTTTCCTTCCTGCAGCCGCGCTCCTGGTGGCGAGGGCTTTGGCGCAAGCTCTCGCTGCTCCTGCCCAAGGGCCTTTACGCCCGCGCGCTTCTCATTGTCATTGTGCCGATGGTGATCCTGCAATGCGTGCTCACCTATGTGTTCATGGAACGTCATTGGCAGCGCATCACCATGCGGCTTTCCACAGCCTTGACGCATGAGATCGCGGCAATCGCCGATCTGCATCACGCCTATCCGGGCGTCAAGAACGACGATCTGCTGGCCCGGATCGCCCAGCAGCGGTTGAACATCGATATCGAGTTTCTGCCCAAGGGGCCACTGCCACCAGCGTTGCCAAGACCTTTTTTTTCGATCATCGATGCGGCTTTGTCGAACGAGATCAAACGCCAGATCAACAAGCCGTTCTGGCTCGACACGGTGGGCCGCTCGAACTTCATCGAGATTAGAATTGCGCTGAATGACTCGATTCTGCGGGTGGTCGCCGAGCGCAGCGCCGCCTATGCCTCGAATTCCTATATTTTCATTTTGTGGATGATCGGCACCTCATTTGTTTTGATCGTGGTGGCGATCGTCTTCCTCGGCAATCAGATCAAGCCAATACTCCTGCTCGCCGGGGCGGCAGAGGCTTTTGGCAAGGGCCGCGACCTTGACTTCACGCCGCGCGGGGCGCGCGAAGTCCGCCAGGCGGGATATGCCTTCATCGAGATGAAGCGGCGCATTGAACGCGCGTTCGAGCAGCGCACCACCATGCTGAACGGCGTAAGCCACGATCTGCGCACCATCCTCATGCGGTTCAAGCTTTCGCTGGCCTTGATGCGGCAGACCGAGGAGACGCGGGATCTGCAAAAAGACGTCGATGAAATGCAGCGCATGCTGGAAGCCTATCTTGCCTTTGCGAGGGGCGATGCCGGCGAGAGCGCGGAGGAAATCGATATCGAGGAGTTTTTGGAGGATTTGCGCCTTGACGCCGAGAGGGCGGGGTTTGACACGAAGATTGCGTTTTCGGGCAATCCGGTCGTGACGTTGCGGCCCGATGCGTTCAAGCGCTGTCTTGCCAATCTCATCAGCAATGCGCAAAACCATGCCAAACATATTTCGATCGAGGCGGTGCGCGATCAGCGCTTTCTGACGGTTCATGTCGATGACGATGGGCCCGGCATTCCGATGAGCCAGCGCGAAGAGGTGTTCCGGCCGTTTTTCCGTCTCGACAGTGCCCGCAATCAAAATCAAGGCGGCACCGGTTTAGGGCTTGCGATCGCCCGCGATATTGCGCGCTCGCACGGCGGCGATATCGGTCTTGCCGACAGTCCCGCCGGGGGCCTGCGGGCGAGCGTGCGGGTGCCGGTGTAACAGTCCTTATTATGTGCCGGCGCATGCTTCCCGCACTACCGACCCCTTGCATTCCGGGTCTAGCCATCCATATACCATCTGTCTGGATGGTGTATGGAGGTTGCTTTGACTGGAACTGTGCATCGGCTTCGCGACAAAGCGGCTGACAGTGAGAAGATCACGATCAATCTTGGCTATATCGACCTCGGCCATATCGATTTGCTCGTCCAGGAGGGTTTTTATTCCAACCGGACCGACCTGATCCGGACGGCAATCCGCAATCAAATTGCCACGCATGCGGATGTCGTAAAAAAATCAATCCTTCGACATACCCTTGAACTTGGTATGCGGTTCTATAGCCGCGCAGACCTAGAAGCCATCCGAGACAGCGGCAGCAAGCTCAACATCCAGGTCATTGGCCTCGTGACGATTGCCGCCGACGTCGCACCGGAGCTCGCACAGGCAGCCATCGAGTCGATCACCGTGCTGGGGGCGCTTCAGGCCAGCGATCCCGTCAAAGCAGCGCTGGCGGATCGAATCCACTGAAGACCGGGGCAAAGTGTTTCAAGCAAGGGAACTGACCCATGAAAACCATTTTCAACATGGCGATGCGCAAGGCAACGAAACTCGCGAAAAGCCAGCATGTGATCGAGGCGACACGGGTCATTCAGCACGCCCTCGGAGGACTGAACCGGGACCGCCAGGCCCACAAATGGGTGGACGCGGAACTCACGAAGAAACATCGTGATCTTGGTGAGCGTCCCGAGCCAGCCGCGGCCTTACATGCGGGAATGACATATTCCCCGCAAGCGCCAGACCACGCAAAACCCCTGGGGAAAGTGCTGGCTTCTTTGCAACGGGTCAATCGCCAGCCGCCGTTCGGCAAGCCCGCGATTTCACCGCCCGTCCCCGCCGGTGCCCGCTATGAAAGCAAGACATTCAGTTGCGCGGCAGGTGCCCGGGACTACAAAGTTTATGTCCCGGCCACCGCATACCGGGGCAAGCGCCCGTTGCTTGTGATGCTGCACGGCTGCACCCAGAATCCGGACGATTTCGCGTTGGGGACGGGCATGAACATCCTTGCCGAAGAGCACGGTTTCATCGCCGCCTATCCGGGACAGACGGCGGCGGCCAATTCTTCCGTCTGCTGGAACTGGTTCAATCTCAAGGACCAGAGTCGCGGTGAAGGGGAACCCGCGATCATTGCGGGCATCACGCAGGCCATGATTTCCGATTATGAGATTGACCCCCGGCGCGTCTATATCGCCGGTCTCTCCGCGGGAGGCGCCATGGCGCTCGTCATGGCACTCAGCTATCCCGAGCTTTATGCGGCGGCCGGAGTTCACTCGGGGCTGCCTTATGGGCTCGCAAGAGATCTGCCATCGGCGTTCGCGGCGATGCGCGGCCAGCCGATGCCCATGCACGCCGGATCGGGCAAAGCGCGGAAAAAGCATCCGCAGCCAGATGTCCGGACGATTGTCTTTCACGGCGCGAGCGATCATACGGTTTCTCCCTCGAACGGCCAATTGATTGTCGCACAAGCACGTGCCACCCTTCGCAACTCAACCCAAGAGTTACAGATGGGCCGTTCGGGCACCCGCGCTTACACCCGAACCTTGATCAAGGACGAGCGCGGCTCCGTTCATCTGGAATATTGGGCCATCACGGGATTGGCGCATGCTTGGTCCGGGGGACGCCCGGAAGGCTCCTACACGGACCCACATGGACCTGATGCGTCGCGCGAAATGCTGCGGTTTTTCTTATCAGACGGGAAAGCCAAGGACACGCACCCACTCCAGTGAAGAGGTTGCCGCTGGATTTGCTAAGGGCATCTTTGCGGGTGGAACGAAGACCTCTGTCGCGAGTTAAGGGCGCTCATCGGCAGAGAAGGGTGGACATGAAATCTGTTTTCATCGTTTTGACAGGTCTTTCGGTTACGTCTCCAAGGCTATCCGCGAAATTTATTTTGATCCCGAAAGTCTTGCGATTTCCGCGGCGGATACAAAAGTAGAGGACGTGCCGGTTGTTTTAGGCGAGGCCTATATCAACCATGGATCCAAGGCCAACAAGGCAAATCACTTCGTATGTCTCATTGGCGAGAAGGGCAAAGTTCTGTTGACCTTCTTCACGGCTACGTAGTCGAATGAAACTCGCCACCCTAGAATGGAGATTGATTTTGAAACTGACTCTTATGGCAGCACTCTTCTCCATCGCGGCCCCGGCTTTGGCGATGGCGGACCAGCTGACGTGCGTCAGCACGACATTCAATTTGCTCTCGCCCAACGACAAAGTGTGCGTCTCGGATTTCGACGATCCAAAGGTTGCGGGGGTGACCTGCCACATTTCCCAGGCCCGGACCGGCGGATGGGGCCAGCCGCTTGGTCTTAATGAAGACCCCTCCAACTTCGCGATCGCCTGCCGGCAAGTTGGCCCGATTAATGTCGATCTGTCGAAATTGAGCGATGACGAGGAGGTGTTCAGCGAGAAAACCAGCATTATCTTCAAAGCAACCCGCGTGTACCGCGTGCTCGACCAAAAGCACAACACGCTGGTTTATGTCGCGGTGAGTTCAAGGCTCGTCAATGGTTCGCCCGCCAACAGCATCAGCACCGTTCCCATCATGCCTTGGCCAACGAAGTAAAGCGCGTCAACTCAGTCCCCGCAAATGCCGGTACACGATGATACGGGACACGAAGCCGGTGACGATCGCGATGCCCGCCGCGATGAGCGCGATCGCACCGTAGATATTCCAGCCAAGCGAAAAATCGCCGAACATCGCCTCCAATTGCTCTCCGCCCGGAGATGCCCGCAGCCAAGAGGCGATGAGACCCGAGCCGAGGAAGGTGAGAATCGCGAGGCCGCCGCCAATAGCTCCGCCGCGCAAACCGAGGCGGAAGAAATGCCGCTGGAACTGACGCGAAATATAACCGTCCTCGGCGCCAACGAAATGCAAAACCTCGATGATCTCGCGGTTGCCCGCCATCGTGCCTTGTGTCGCAAAGCCAACCGCTAGGATCATCGCGGCAAGGACAAGCGCGAAGATCACTGCGGCGATAAAGACGACGCTTCTTGCCATGACGGCGAGACGCTTGAGCCACAATCTGTGGTCATCGATGCTCGATCCTGGAATGGCATCGGCCAGCTTCTTGCGCAGGACCGCGATGTCCAAGCGCTCCTCTTTGTCGAGGCCAACGATGACAAGGCGCGGCACCGGCAGTTCGGACAGGTCGAGGCCGGTGCCAAGCCAGGGCTGCAACAACTCCTCGGCTTCCGCCTTACTGTAGGCGCGGACCGAGGCAACCCCCGGCGTCTTGCGCGCGAGTTCGACGGCCTTGTTCGTGTCGGCGTCGAGATCGCGGCCGGGGGCCGGGCGGATTTGAATAGTCATTTCGCGCGCGACTTCGTCCTGCCAGCCGCGCGAGGAATCGCTGATGAGCATCGCTGCCCCGGCGGTGAGCGAGGCCAGAAAGGTCATGATGGCGACGACGGTCACCAGCGCGCGTCCCGCGATGGACGCCGCCGGCACGAGTGCCATGTCGCCGCGGCG
Organism: Methylocella sp.; assembly: GCA_036561105.1. Taxonomy (GTDB): domain Bacteria; phylum Pseudomonadota; class Alphaproteobacteria; order Rhizobiales; family Beijerinckiaceae; genus Methylocapsa. Next base: position 17,769 of record DATBPZ010000126.1, read on the forward strand.
TCCCATGTTGCCGCTCTTGTTGAAACGCCTCGCGTTCCACGCCGCTGCTTGCATCCGCCGGATTGCCTCCGGGAAAAAACTCATCGCGCGCCTCAATCGTAAATGTGAAGGCGGCCGTCGCCAAGCACGAGCCGCCTGGCGCCGTCGAACTGATCCATCAAGGCAAGATCATGGGTCGCGATTACGACTGAGGTTCCCGATTTGTGGAGTTCGGTGAATAACCGCAGCAGCCTGCGCGCCAAACTGGGATCGACATTTCCGGTCGGCTCGTCGGCGAGCAGAAGCTCCGGCCGGACGATCAGGGCGCGGGCGATCGCGGCGCGCTGCTTCTCGCCGCCCGAAAGCACCGGCGGCAAAATATGCATGCGCTCGCCAAGGCCGACCCATTGCAAAAGTTCCGTCACCTCGGCCCGGTAGCTCACTTCCTCCTTGCCACGCACTCGCAGCGGCAGCGCGACATTTTCATAAGTCGTCAGATGGTCGAGCAGGCGGAAATCCTGAAACACGACGCCGATCCGCCGCCTCAATCCGGTGATCGCGGTTTTGTCGAGCGCCAGCGCGTCGGTGCCGAACAGGGCGATGGCGCCGCGCGTCGGCCGCAAGGACAAAAGGATCAGCCGCAACAGCGTCGTCTTGCCGGCGCCCGAGGGGCCGGTGAGAAATTGAAAGGACTGAGGCCCGATGACGAAGCTGATATCCTTCAGGATTTCCGCCCCCATCCCGTAGCGCAGGCCGACATTTTCAAAACGGACCAAGAAGACCTCGCTCGCGGCGACCGGTGTTTCGCTCCCGGATTGTTGCTTTAATCGGGACAAATTAAAGCGAAATTTCGAGCAGCGCGGCGGAGCGGCGCCAATATCCCCCAGTATTCCAGACTGCCGGGGTCGAGAGACGCGCCTCGATAGGCGCGCAGGACGATACTTCGCCGATACCGATCGATTAACGGCTCCTCACCGGATTGGCCAGCTTTCTCCCGCGAAAATACATGAATCATAAGCATACGAAATATATCTGCGCTTTTTCTGAGCAAATCGATGTCGAATAGACTTGTACTGACTTAAATATCCAGGACTTAAACTTAAACTGGTCTCTTCCGTGTTGAAATTTCAGCACGGAGGGCAGGTTGGAGACGATCGATACTTTGATCATTGGAGCTGGCCCCGCTGGGCTGACCACCGCCTACAGTCTCGCCAAGGCCGGGCATGGCGTGATCGTCATCGAGCAGGACAAACACTATGTCGGCGGCATCAGCCGGACGGTCACCTACAAGGGGTTCCTGTTTGATATCGGCGGACACCGCTTTTTTTCGAAGTCGCGCGAGGTGGTTGCGCTATGGGACGAGATTTTGCCGGATGATTTTCTCGTGCGGCCGCGGCTTTCTCGCATCTATTACGCGGGAAAATTCTATGCCTATCCGCTGAAGGCGTTCGAGGCCTTGCGCAATTTGGGCTTGGCGCAAAGCATGGCCTGTCTTGCCTCCTATGCCTATGCCCGCGCCTTTCCGGTCCGCGATCCCAAGACCTTCCATCAATGGATGCGCAATGAATTCGGCGAGCGGCTGTATGCGATCTTTTTCAAGACTTACACCGAAAAGGTGTGGGGCATGGATTGCAACGACATCTCAGCGGATTGGGCCGCCCAGCGAATCAAGGGGCTCAATTTGTTCAAGGCGCTCGCCGATGGCCTCCGGCGTTCCTTGCGGCTGAAGCCGCGCGGCGATGGCGGTGCGAAAACTTTGATCGAATCCTTCCGTTATCCGCGCCGGGGTCCAGGCATGATGTGGGAGACCGCTGCCCGTAAGATCAAGGAGTCCGGCGGCAGCATTCTGATGGATCGAAAGTTCGAAAAACTGAGCTTCGATGCCGAGCGGCAAATTTGGACGGTGGACATGGTGCGCGGCGATGGCACGCGCGAAGCTATCGAGGCCCGCAACATCGTCTCCTCGGCGCCGATTGCCGAACTGCTTGCCGGGCTTAGTCCGGCACCGCTCACTTTGCTGCATGCGCGGAAGCTGAAATACCGGGATTTCCTGACCGTCGTGCTGATCGGCCCAGCGCAGCGCACCTGGCCCGACAATTGGATTTACATTCACGATCCAAAGGTCAAGGCCGGCCGGGTGCAAAATTTCCGCTCGTGGTCGCCGGAGATGATTCCGGACGAAACCTCGACATGTCTTGGGCTCGAATATTTTTGCTGCGAGGACGACTCGCTGTGGTCGATGCCGGATGCCGCGTTGGTCGCACTTGCCAAGCAGGAGATTTCGCAGATCGGCTTGATGGAGAGCGAGGAGGTCGTTGACGCCTGTGTCGTCCGGCAAAAGAAGGCCTATCCCGTTTATGACGAGACCTATCTTGAGAATGTGCGGATGATCCGGTTCGAGCTAGCAAGCCGGTTTCCGGCCCTTCATCTCGTCGGCCGCAACGGCATGCACAAATACAATAATCAGGATCATGCGATGATGACCGGCATGCTGACCGCCGCGAATATTTTGGCCGGCAAGCCGCTCTATGATGTCTGGGCTGTCAACGAGGACGCCGAATATGGGGAAGCTGGCTTTTCCGGTGCAAAAGATGCCCTTGCCAGTACCAGACTCGTTCCGCAAAAAGTGGCGTGAGAGCATCGCGCGATCTCTTGCGAAGAACTACTCGCCTGCCGCGCTGATCGCTTTCCTTGTCTTTGTCCTGAGTCGCCCCTATCGGGGAATCATTCAGGACGCCCATATCTACATGGGCCGCGCACTCGCCGATCTCGATCCGGCCGGGGTTGGCCGCGATTTGATGTTCGTCCATGATGGACAATTCGGCTTCAGCCTGTTCCGCCTCGTGGCGGACGCAATGGTGTGGGGTCTCGGCCTGGCGCTGGCGGCGAAATCGCTGGCGTTCCTGGCGGCGTTGGCTTGGTTTTTCGGAATTTTTGCGTTTGCCGGGCAATTTGCCAAGGGCGCGACGGTTTGGGTTGCTGTGATTTTCACGGCTCTTTTGCCCAATTCCTATGGCGCATCCTATCCGCTGGGATTTGCCGAACTGAATGCCATCCCGCGCCCTTTCGCCGAGGCCTTGGTGCTGGCCGGGCTCGCTGCATTCGCGGCAAGCCGCTCTGGCATTGCGCTCCTATTCATCGCGGCGGCGGCCCTCCTTCATCCGATCATGGCGCTCGCTGGAGTTGCGGCCGTCCTTGCCGTTCTCAGTTGGGAAGACAAGCGCTGGTTTAGGCTATTTGCGCTCGGTGCGGCGCTCTCGCTCTTAGCCAGCTGGCTTGGTGTCCCTGTTCTGGACCGGTTGTTCGAGGTGGTCGATCTCGCGTTGAAGAGCTTGCATGAATCGCGAAGCCCATTTTTGTTTCCAAGCCAATGGCCCGTGGAGAGTTTTCCGCCGCTGATCGTTCAAACAGCAACCCTCGCAATTGCCGCGCATGCCCAGCAGGGACGCCACAGAGTGATCCTTGCCGCGATCCTCGTGGCGGGTTTGGGCGGCATTGCGATGGCCGCGATGTTTGGCGATTGGCTTTCCTCGCTTCTGATCGTTCAAGCGCAGCCCTGGCGCATGGCCTGGCTGATGGCCGTCGCGGGGGCGATGGCTTTCGGAATTTGCTCGGTGAATTTGTGGCGGGAAGGCCCAAGCGCGCGCGTCGTGCTGGCGGTTTTGGTGCTTTGCTGGTCGTTCGAAACCCAGCTCGAAGTCGCGGCTCCAGCCGCAATTCTGGCGCTTCTTCTGCGTTTCCGCGCGGCGCATTTCGCCCCGTGGTTCACGCCAAGGCGTGTTGCCACGGTTTGGACCTTCACCCTTGGCGTCAGCGCGATCTGGCAGCTCCGTCTCTATGCCTATCTTTGGCACTTCGCGATGGCCGCGCCGGCGGGATATGGCAATCCTGAACTCGTCTTGATGCGAGGGCTTCTCGTCCTTCCGCTTTGCGCGCTGACCGTATTTTTTGCCATTGCCAAGCCGCGCATCAACCCGTTTCTCATGGGTGCGGGCGTTGCCGTTTTGTTGGCCGTTGCCTTAGCTCTCTGGGATCACCGAACGCCCGCCCAACGCTGGATGGAGGAAAGCCACCCACCGCCAGATATCGCGGCGCTTCTCGATCGGCACCCAGGAGAAGTCCTGTGGATCGATGGGCTGGCCGAAACGTGGTTTGTGCTAGGCCGGCCGCAATGGGCCTCCCCCTTGCAGGGCGGCCCGATTATTTTTTCGAATGTGCTTGCCGCCGAATGGCGGCGCCGGATGCAACTCTTGATGGATATGCGGCTGGCCGACCAAAAAAGCTTCGCGCCGTGGAGCGAGCCATTGAGCGCCAATAGGGCGCGATTGTCGCAAGCCGGCGTGCGGCGGCTCTGCGAGCGCGCGGATGCGCCAGCGTGGATCGTCGCGCCGCTGGAACAGGGCACGCCCCCCGCGCCCGGGGTTGACATGAAACGCTGGACGCTGCCTCGGCCGCATTTCCAAATGATCAAGGCGGACGGCGATTACACCTGGCGGCACATCGATGCCTTGGGGGTGATCCTTTGCCGCAAGCAATAAACTTTTACCATAGACTAACTAGAAATATATGATCGGAGGAGGCGCTTTCCTGTACTCGCAGCGGGCTCTCCAAAGACGCAGCCACGTTGCCTCTCTCGCGCCCTGCTCTATTTGGGATTGTTCCGGCGCCTGTCAAACAATGGGGAGGAGATGATGAAAAGCTGTGTTGGCCTCGCATGCGTAGCGGCACTCATTTCTACGGCGGGAGGGATTGTGGCCCTGCCAACACGGGCGGACGAGACGTGCCTTTCGCCTTACACGGCGGCGCTCATCAAGGGCCAAGAGGCCTATCTGCATGTCTGGACGCTGGGAGAAAAGGGCCTTGGCGATGAATCCGACAAGCTTGTCACGATCGGCGCCGATCCAAAGTCAAGCAACTACGGAAAGGTGATCAGCAGCATCTCCGTCGGCGGGCGCGGCGAAGCGCATCACATGGGCTTCACCGACGACCGGAAGTATCTTTGGGCCGGACGCCTCGATGACAGTAAGATTTTCATCTTCGATGTCGGAGCAGACCCTTCGCATCCAGCCCTCGTCAACACGATCACCGACCTCCCCGGAAAGACGGGCTATATCGGCCCGCATACGTTTTATGCAATTCCCGGTCGAATGGTGATTGGCACTTTGTCGAACGACAAGACCCGCGACGGCGTCACCGGCATCGCGGTCTACAGCAACAAGGGCGAGTTTCTCTCCGCGCATCCAATCCCAACGGACAATGGCGGCGATGGCTATGGCTATGACATCGCCATCAACCCGAAGAAAAACGTGTTTTTGACATCGAGCTTCACAGGCTGGAACAATTACATGATGGACATCGGCAAGCTGATCAAGGATGCCGAGGCGATGAAGCATTTTGGCAACACGATGGTGTTGTGGAATTTGAAATCCATGCAACCGGAAAAGATTTTGAGTGTTCCTGGCGCGCCGCTTGAAATTCGCTGGTCGCTGAAAGAGGGCGACGATTGGGCGATCACCGCCTCGGCGCTCACCTCGAAACTCTGGCTCATCAATCACGATGCCAAGGATCAATGGCAAGCAAAAGAAGTTGGCACGATCGGCGATCCCGCCAAAATTCCGCTGCCCGTCGATATTTCGATATCGGCGGATGGTACACGCTTGTGGGTGAATACGTTCATGGATGGCACCACCCATTTGTTCGACATTTCCGATCCGGAACACCCAAAACAAATCTATGAGAAAGTCACCGGCAAGCAGGTCAACATGATTTCCCAAAGCTGGGATGGGAAGCGCGTTTACATCACCTCTTCGCTGTTGGAAAACTGGGACAAAAAGGGCGATGACAACGAGCAAGTCCTGCGCGCATACGATTGGGATGGCAAGGATTTGGCTCTGAAATTCGAGGTCGATTTCTTCAAAGAGAAACTCGGCCGTCCGCATCATATGAAATTTTCGGGTCAGACCAGTAAAGCGTCGCTGGATGGGCCGGGACGCTTGGCATCAAAGTGATGAAGCTGCGCGCCTGTGTCTTAGGGGCGCTTTGCACGGCCCTCGCCGCCGCGAGTCCGGCGCTTGCCGCCGAGGCGGGCGCGGGTCTAAAGCTGCCAGTGCCAGGAAGCTACCGACTCGATCATATTCAGCGCGTGCCTTTTGCGATCGTGCTTGAGGGAAATCATGTTCCGCGTGTGCTCTCACGCTATACGACAGATGCAATCACCCTGCTTTCGTTTTTCTACAGCATTTGCACCGACCCCAAGGGCTGTCCTCTCGCCTGGGATGCGTTCGAGCAAGTCCGTAAGGCGATCCTCGCGCACCCGGACGATTATGGCCGGGTCCGGCTCGTCTTTTTGAGTTTGGACCCAGAGCGTGACACACCTAGTATGCTTAAGAATTTTGCGAAGGCATATGGCTCCGGGGCTGCCGTCGTGCCCTGGCATTTCCTGACCTCATATTCCTATCTGTTTTTAAACCCGGTGCTCCGTAACATGGGTGAGGACATTTCCGTTGACCGGAACGCCTCGGGCAGCGAGGGACGCATTTTGAACCATCTTTTGAAAGTCTTCCTGATCGACCCTGAGGGCTGGGTCCGTGAGATTTACTCGAACCAAACGCTCGATCCGGCGACGATCCTTAGCGATATCAAGACCTTGTCGCTCGAAGCAGCAGATCGTGCAGATCCTCCGCGCTAACCGCTGGGGCTGGCTCGGTTTTCGGGCGCGGCAAAAATCCCGCGGTTTTGGCCCGCCGGGCGGCGCTTGACACCCCCAATCGGCTGCCATATCGCAAGGGCCTCGGCGCGGCCTTCGCGCCGCCGGGGCGGAGTAGCTCAGCTGGCTAGAGCAGAGGAATCATAATCCTCGTGTCGGGGGTTCGAGTCCCTCCTCCGCTACCACTGTGAAATCAACAGCTTAAGAACGTTCTGTCGCACTTTTTAGCGGCCTTTTCATGTCGCGTTTGCCGCTAGGCATTATCATGTAATTTCAATTACTTCCATTTTGCTGCGACGAGTCCGTGCGACACGAAATGCGACATGAGCTAAACCCATTCGATGTCTAATGCCCTCCCAAACTCGCGCTTCAAGCGAGTCAAGTTGATAAGGATGAGGCGAGTTAAATCGCTATTAATCATTTCACCGAGCCGCGAAATTGGAATGACCCCGAAAGTCGTCCGTCCCAACAGGTCCCCAGTTTCTTTGTTGAGATGCCATTGCAGAAATTCGCCACGTAAATAGAAAATCTCATCTTCGCCTTGAATTGGCCCCCCGAAGCTTTTGAACAAACTCCGCCCGCACGTACTGATGAGCGATTTAATCTCGGCTGGCGGGATCCCGACTTCAGCAAACTCGAAGCAAATTGCCCACCGTAGGGCATCATCGACTGTATATATTATCCGCTGGCCTTTCCCAGGAGAGGACGGAACGATTCCTATTCTTTGAAAATGCTTTACCCGGCCTCGAAAGGTATCCATCGCATCGCTAGAAACCCCATGAACCGCAGCGATCGCGCTTTCGATTTGTGAGTATTTGAACACTCAGCTTCTCCTCGAGTCCCCCATCATCCATATCGCCACAATTAGATAATCGCAACCTTCCCTTATTGACAAAACATCATCGAAATTATAATAAGATAATCGTACTCTTTCCTAGTTAGAGCTTGATCACCGCCATGAGCCAGAACGAAAAAGCACGTAACGTTGAAACTTGCGCTCTCATCAACGGGATTGTTCCCATTGCGGATTTTTTTGAACTCCCGCCGAAGAAGACGAACCGATTGGCTGCAGGAGGCTATCTCCCCGGCGTATTCAAACTCGGCAGTCAGTATTTTCTGGATCCGAGTGTGGCAAAAGAGGCCATTCACGAAAAGGCACGCGCCGGCGTCTTGAGGGCGCAAGCGCAAAAATGACGAAAAAATCCCGAACCGACGCCCCAGCGAAGTGTTGAAATTCCGCGCCTCCCAATTTGACTGACGACGCGTGTGACTCCCCCACACTCCCTGGCGATCGCCAAAAACTCCGGATACTCAACAAACGACAACTCACGTCGGCGGCTTGTCGAACGATTGGTCGAGACCAACGAATGAGTTGCCGCAGGAAGCATCACATGGTGTCAAAGGGAGTTTGCCAACGGCCTCTCCTCTGGGTGGGAGGGTGACGCCATGATCCGCTCTACTTTTACCCTTCGGCCCAACCACATTCGTGACCTGCATGAAATAATCAACCGACCGATCCCCAACGCCGGCGCGCAACTCTACCGCGGTGTCTTCACGCGCGACGGCGCTTATCAACGCCCAAATAGTGGCGATGATAATTCAACCGCCAGGGTGAACACCGAACCGGCCGGTGGCGTGTGCGTCACGCCTGTCGCCTTCGAGGTCACACTTTTCGTCAACAACGCCGGCCCGCTTTCTAAGCATGTCTTTTTGGATCCAGACGGTTCGCTCATAAAAATTCCTTACGCTCAGATGTGGTGCGGAACAATGGCGCGCCGGCCACTGTCGGACCTGCACGCATTCGCTCGATTGATCGAGGACATGCCACGCAACGCTGCTATCGCGCTCGGCGCGAAGCAAGAGGGATTATTGGATTGCGACCAGCTTGTCCTGTCGGATGATTTGCGGGATGGCCAGCCGGGTTTTGCCTCGCGGAGTCAAAAGAATATCGCCTATCGGCGGGAAAAGCCGGCACTGGTGCTGCTCGACTTCGACGACGGCGGCATGCCGTCAGCCGTGAAAACTAGGTTGGAAGAACTTGGAGGCTTTCTTGGCGCCGTCAAATATCTTTGCCACGACATCACGACATCACGACATCACGACATCGGGCTATGTTCACCGGCCCTCGACAAGCGCCAACATTATCAATGGCGAGACGGAACAGTTTTATCCATCAGCCGGTCAGCACTTGTTTGCCTTGATCAAGGATGGCAGCGACGCGCAGCGGTTTCTCAAGGCATTGGCCAGCCGAGCTTGGCAAGAAGACCTTGGCTGGTTCGTCATCTCAGAAGACGGCAAGCTCCTCGAACGTTCGATTATTGATGTGGCTGTCGCCGCGCCGGAGCGGCTGGTGTTCGAGGCAAACGCCGATGTCGATCCATCGCTGCGTCAGGAACCGCGCGAAGCGCACGTCCACTTCGGCCCGCCACTCAATTCTTGGATTGGTTGTCCGGATCTGGGTACAACCGCGGAAGCGGATGTTAAACAGATCAAGAGCAAGGCGGCGCGGGATCTCGCTCCGGAGGCCAGCAGACGCCGCGAAGCCTTTGATAAGGTCCAGATCGCCGCGGCAGTTAAGCGCGGCGTGCCGCTAGAACGCGCACGGCAGATGGTCGAACACAGGGGCAACGGCATCCTGACGCCTGATGTCGAACTTGAATTCGACGACCCCCATATCGGAAAAAATGGTCTTGCGACGGTGCGGGATGTGCTGGCGGATCCAGCGCGCTTCGCAAATCAAACACTTCGTGCCCCCGGAGAGGATCATCGCTGGGGACCGAACAAGGCGATTGTTTTACGCAGCGGCTTGACGATCTTTGCGTTCACTCCGAACGGCGATGTTTATTACCGCTTACGGCACGATTATCAATCGATCAAGGCCGCGATCATGGCGGCGCCAAAGGATGAAGCGCCGGATGTATTCTTCTGGTTGGTCCTGAATGGCATTACCAACAAGATCGAAGAGGATAAACTTGTTCAACTCGTTAAAGAACGTGCTGGCGTTGGAGTGAGGCCAATTCAAAGCATGTTGAAACAGGAACGCACGAAGCAGCGGGCGGAGGAGGCGCAGGCCACACGGATTCGGCAAAGAGCCAAGATCGAGAAGATATGTTTGGAAGCCCCATCACCCGACGCCGAAGCCGGCCCGGTCATGATCGAATGGGATAGTTTCCTCTGCCGCGTTAAGGCGCCAGAGCCGCCGATGCGCGACATGGAAGGCTGGCCGGTCACGATAAGATTTCGTGAAGCTATGGGCCTGCACGAGCTCACGTCAAACGGCGCGAACGCTGAGGAAAACGAAACCTCTCGATTGCCGGCGCCAAAACAATTTCTGCTCACGAAGCACGACATTTTCAGCCTTGAGATCGAAATCGGCGATTACATCACGTTTATGCGGCCGACATCGGACGGCGAGCGAGCGGTGTGCCCGCCTGAGCGATTAATTACACATTATCTCAAGTATATGCGATCGGCCCTACCGACGGTTCGGGCCGTGGTGACGATGCCCCTTGTCCTGCCAAACGGTGATTTGCTGGCGAGCAACGGATTAGACCGCGAACGGCGACTGGTGATGCGTATCGACCCAGCGTTGTTGGGATTTATTCCAAAGGCGGAAAACTGTACGCCAGAAGCCGTGGATGGGGCTTTTAGATTTTTGGTCGACCAATGGCTCGTTGATGTCTCGACGGACCTGAAGGGCAAGTGCACCCTCATTGCCTTTGCGCTCAGTATCATTGAACGTACGCTATTTGCCGAGCGGCCGGTGTGGTTCAATACTGCCGGCAAACGCGGCGGCGGGAAGACAACGGTATTGATCATGCTGGTGCTAGCCGTGACCGGAATTAAACCTCCGGCAGCGGCGTGGGCTGTTGATAGTGAGGAAAGACGCAAGGCGATTCTCGCCTATCTCATGGAAGGGCTCGCGGCACTGATATGGGACAATATCCCGCGCGGGACGATGATTTCGTGTTCAGCGATCGAGCGTGCGTCGACGGCGGAAACCTATACTGATCGTATCCTAGGTCTGACGAAGGTGCCTGTCGTGCCGGCTCAAACGATCATGGCGTTCACTGGCAACAACATTGGCCCGAAGGGTGAAATCGCGTCGCGGGCTTTGATGGTAGAACTGGATGTGGATCGGCCGGATCCGGAAAACCGGCCCTTCAAACATTCTGATCCGATTGGGTGGACGCGTGATCATCGTGGCGAAATCCTCAGGGCGCTCTATACGATATTGCTCGGGAATCCGCAGTTTGATGCCGCACACCGCGTGCCGGCCCCGACACGGTTTAAACCATGGTGGAATCTTGTCGGTTCAGCCGTTGAGAATCCGGCGTGCAGATATGCTCCAGCACAGCTTTTTACGTTCAAGGATATGTTTGCACAGTCGGAAGAAGGGGACGAGGAAACAGCCTCTTTTGGGGAAATTCTCGGAATTCTTTATACGGAATGGCCCGAGAAGGAATTCGCGTCGGCCGACGTAGCGGCTTACCTCAAGGATCGTAATTTCGACGGTCCAGACGAAAGCAAAGTCATGCGGTGTTTCTGTGCGCCAAGAAAGCCGGGCGCAGAAGTCACGGCGGACAGCATTGGAAAAGCGCTCAAGGCCATTGGCGGCGCGCCTGTGGCGATCGATGCGAGTTGGTCGCTGAAAATGACAGTGCGAACGATCAATCGAAGCTCGCGCTTTACCGTCGTCAAAATTGCACGGCCGAGCGCATAAGGAGCTGGCGACACGCTACGCGCCATGTTCGGCTGAGTTTGAGTGTATGACGTTCTATGATCATAATCCCGCCGGAAGGGTTGGCGGCGCAGTGTGTTTTTTTGTGTATTTTTTCAAATTCATACTCTTTGCTCCCGCGTAGGGCCGCCCTATGATCATAGACGCTCATAATACCAGTGGCTTGAGCAATTGAACGCTGACGAACGACCGCGCTACCCCTCGCAAGCATTCGATCGAAACGAGGGGCGTACCCTAGCACTCCGGCCCTCCATCCCCCGGCGACGGCTTCCGCTCCTTGAACGTCGTCGACGAGGCTCATGATCAGAACAGTGTTCATGATCTGTCCAAGTTAGTGATAGTACCGATGCATGCCCAGCGTTCGCGATAAATCGCAGTTCGGCCATCCCCGTTAATCGGTCGACCTTTCGGATTTTGGTCGAAAAACGATGATACGCACGGGGTTCTTGCGCGGGTGCTTGTTATGCTCATCTATTCGGCTAAGCTCATCGCTGACGCGTTCTTTGAACATTGCGATGGTCTCTTCGGGGCGGCGATGAAGGCTAAGGCGATCGTCGTCAAGGGTAGTGGCGAAGTCTGCCGTCTGCGTTCCACCGGGGCTGATGAAATTCAATCGGACTTGGATTTGCTCCTTTGGGTATCGCAGATCGCTGTGCGCCTCTAGGCGCGATAGACGTTGCTTGTATGCCATGGCTAAGCATCCTCGCCTATCTTCTCTCGCGCTTCGAGCGCCGAAATCCTCGCCTCGATTTCCGTGGTCTCAAGGAATTTTGACGTAGGCGCTGATCGTGGCGCTGAGCGCCGCGCCCTCTGCCGGCAATACCTCGCCACAGGCCATCCCTTCGAGAACCCGCGCCATGCAGGCGGCGGCTTCGGCGGGGGTCGAAATCGGCGGCAATTTGAGCGAACAAGGACGCTCTCGTATAGGTGGTAAAATCCGTTCCAAACACATTTTCAACGCCTGCATGTCGCCGCCCAGAGCCAGCTCGATGGCTTGCCTTGTCAGGCGCCGGCACTCTCCATCGAGCAGGCTCTCCGCAAGAATGGACGCTTTGTGACGACTGCCCCGTACCATACCGCGTGGATTGCCGGATTGCCCAGGTTTCCAGCGGTGCGGTCCTGCTTTCGGTTCTGCGTTAACATCAATATCTTTCACCATGAGACCAATATAATACCACATTTAGCGGCCCCCCGCCAAAAAGCTTGCATCGCCAAGGGCTGACAACGGGACAGCTCAGCGTCAGACGGAACCCGCAGTCCGCCTCGGCGAGCGACTTTTCCGCACTCCTGAGGAATGGAAGGCGTGGAGCCAAAATCTGGCCATGAAAGCGAGGCGACGCCCTTTGTGGGCTACGGGCATGTGTCGCAGCATCGGCAGGCGGCTGAGCCGGATCACCAGAGCGGGGGTGCTGTCTGCGATTTTACCAAGGCTGGGAGGTCATCCGATGAAGCGCATCGTCGCCATCATCCAGCCATTCAAACTCGACGAAGTCGAGAATGCGGTGATTCAAGTTGGGGTTTCCGGTTTAACCGTAACCGAGGTCATGGGATTCGGCCATCAGAAAGGTCATACCGGGATTCATAGTGGCACCGAATATCCGGTGAGCTTTCTTCCAAAGGTCAAAGTTGAAGTCGTGGTTCCCGCCAATCTCGTCGAAAGGGTCATCGATGCGATCGTGAAGTCGGCGCGCACTGGCCAGATTAGCGACGGCAAGATTTTCGTCGCGGTTATCGACCACGCAATGCGGATTCGCACCGGAGAGACAGATGGAGCGGCACTGTAAGCGGAGCGCTAGAAACCGCCGTTATACGTCATCCGGGGTTTTTTCATTCACGCAGCAGTCGAGCTGTGACGTTTATGATCAATACCCAAACGGATCATGATTTATATCAGCATCTGACTAAGTTGTAAGTGTGCTGACCGTTCCCGTGTTTAGCTTTCAAGCGTCAGCACTTGTTTATGAGTAGGCCCCTGGTCCGATTAGCCCCCCTTCTCGGGCCAGGGGTTTTTGCATCCACTCAAAAGCCTCGGACCACTCCACCAGCTTGTACGCATTTCAGTGGCCGCCGAAAAAGCGCATCACCAGGGAGAGCCCGCTAAGGATGCTTATTACGCAGGCGATGCAAATTAAAACGATGCTCCAGGCCCAAGATTTCAGAGCCATGAGATTACTTCCCTTCGGTGCCGCGCTCCAGGGCCCGGAGTCAAAGTTAGCCGGACAAGCGCGTGGATTTTAAGCAGCTCGATCATGCGGCCTCCTTTTTCATTTGGTTAAGAGAGGAGGCTACCGTCTTGAGTGCGGCCGTTGACCAATTCCTTGAGCAAAGATCGTCTTTGACGTCCCTTTCGGATGTGATCGACCAGAGCGCCCACGCCCACTGGCGTCGTTGGTTTCCTCCTGGCCAATTACTTACCCGCTCTTTCTATAAGCGCTTGGCCGCCTCGGTTTGCTCGCGCAAAGATGCAAGACCTGTGCGCTGGTCCCATGCGATGCCTTCATACTCGGTGGCGGAATATCTCGCCATCGCGGCGTAATATTCCCTTTCGATTTGCTCGCGATCGGCGCCGGGTTGGCTCAAAAACTCGTCCCTGGCGCGTTCGATCTCTGTCCCCCCAATCATTGAGAATTTGCGCCATGCAATCAGCCGGAGCGGCCGGTGCCCATGCTTTGCTAGACACATACAAATGTATACAGCATGCTATTGCATGTCACGTCACTACGGAAGCATGAAATGAAAAAGCCAGTTAAAGACGAAACCGGATCGGTGCCGTTCAGCATCCGCCTAAGCAAACCTGCCAAATTGGCTTTGGATAAAGAGGCGGCGGCGCAAGGACGGCCGTCGGCAAACCTCGCTCAATGGATTGTAGTGGAATGGCTCAAGGCGAAGAGTTTGCTGAAATGATCGGCGCGTCGAGTTCATCGTCGAAAATAGTGGAGGGCCAAGTGTGCGGTTGAAGAAAGCCAAGGGCAAGCGGAAATGAAAATGCCACTCAGGCGGCCACAACCATCATGCGACATGGCATGAAGTCGCGCGCGAACAGTCCCACAGCGTAGCCGATTTGAAGACCTGTGGTCACTATGTAGATTTGAAGAAACCAACGCAGAAGGTTGGGCTCCGTGTGGGCGGGAAAGACAAAAACCAAAACGATGGCGAGCCAGCAAGCGGGAAGGATAACATACCACTTGAAGAATTGACCGAGAATCATCCCAAAAAGGGCGGCTCCAACGATTAGAATACCCATTCCGGCACCTCGTCGGGAAAATATTGAAGCTCTAAACATCACGCTGGCATAATGTTGCTGCACATACGCCCCCGCATTCTAGCATACACCAAATGATGTTTCCCCCAATCTTCGGCCGCGACTTGACTTTGAGTTTGCGATCGCCTCCGTCCGCACCGCCATCGAAAAGGCGGCATCAAGTTTACAAACGGCAGTCAACCCGGCAACGGCAAAGTGGACATCACGTTGAGACTTTGGCTTTCCGATCCGCAAGTCCTTGACGGCGGTGTCCGCCCCTGCAGAAGCGCCAGCCCCGGAGAGGTCAGGACCAGTCTGCCGGCTTGGTTGCGCTTGGAACTATGCAAGCAATTGCAGGAAAAACTTTCGTCTGACGGTGAGCCTATAACCCAAGAGCAAGCGGATTATTTCATCGACAAAGCACTGGCCTGCGGCACGCTTGATTACGAAGGCACCTTGACCTTCCGCGTCAAGGGGACACGCGAGCAAATTGTCGCGCAAATTCTGGAAGTCTGCGAACTTTGGAATGAACCGATGACTAGGGCGAGGGCTGAAGCAAAGGCCGATGCAACTATCAGGGCGATGTGGTGCCGGCGGGTATCTGCTTGGCTCTCGAAGGCCATTTTGATTCTGGCTCTAATCCTGACTTTCCTACTTATCATCGGCATGATCGCCGCTAAGGCCGAACCCGCGCCATTCATTCCCTACGCGCCCGCTAAAAACCTTGAGCATATCGATGCTGAACTTATTGACGGTGCCTGCATGAAATCGACATAGGAGCCAATTATGAGCGATACCGATCAGTTTTTCGTCACCGTTAGCCGCACCAATGAGGGAATGCGCGACGATCCTGATATAACGATACCCGCCCGACGACGGGTGACCTTGCGTCCAGACGGAATACTCGTAATTAAAGGCTGGGATAACAGTCGTTGGTTTTCCTCCGGTCTATGGGACAAATTTGAAGCAAGTCGGCTACCCTGTGTCGGAGCCGACAACGTCAAGAGACCCAACCGCGGCTTCGGCGTGATGCTTAAATGTGAGATCCTCACGCCGGCGTTAGGGTTTGGAATAACTGGAGTGGAAAAGATGGGTTAACGACTTTTAGCCACGGCTTTAGTAGCCCCGTTCTTCATTTGCATGATTGGCTTTGCCGTCGCCATTGCCTTTGCGCCCGCAGTGCCAAACGAGATCGCACCGGCAACCAGGCACGATCATGAGGAAATGGATTAGGAACCCAGGCATGACCAGTGCAGTGCTCCCGGTGTTGCTCGCAGTCGGGGTCAGTGCCTGCGTTTTTCTCGTGGTGTGGTGGTT
>DATBPZ010000127.1:0-10895 GCA_036561105.1 Methylocella sp.
AGATCGAGAACATGTTCGGCAGGCTCAAGGACTGGCGGCGCATCCACACGCGTTACGACCGATGCGCCCATACTTTCATGTCAGCAATCTACATCGCCGCAATCGTCATCTTCTGGATCAATCAATGAGTCCTGACCGTAGGAACGCAATGTTAGTCTGTCAGCTTTAACTCTCCACGGTGCCACCGGCGGCTATGCCTCGCAAGGAGGCAAGCCGACAACGCCTACTGAAAAGCGACATTGACGATTTCATAGCTTTTGCCGCCACCGGGCGTATTGACCTCGACCGAATCACCGGTTTTCTTGCCGATCAAGGCGCGTGCGGTGGGGGAGGTAATCGACACCCGTCCGGCCTTCACATCGGCCTCGCTTTCACCGACGATCTGGTAAATCTTTTTTTCGTCTGTGTCCTCGTCGACGAGCGTCACGGTCGCACCAAATTTGATCGTGCTTCCAGAGAGTTTCGTGACATCAATAACTTCCGCACGCGACAATTTGTCTTCGAGTTCGGCAATGCGTCCCTCGTTGAGGGACTGAGCTTCCTTGGCGGAATGATACTCGGCATTTTCGGACAAGTCACCATGAGTTCGCGCTTCCGCAATCGCCTGGATGATGCGAGGACGCTCGATTTGCTGGCGCCGCTTCAATTCCTCTTCGAGGGCGGAATATCCGCCCGGCGTCATGGGAAACTTATCCATGCTCATTCTCTTTCGCGTCTCTAAACCGATTGCACTCTTTTGCGGCCAAGGTGCCGCCTTATCGCATTCTTGCCGGTCAAGACCACGACCGGTTCAATAGGAATCGGTCATGGTCTCTTTCCACTTCATTTGTCGCATGATCCAAATCAAAAAGTCTGCAACTTTTTGGGATCGTGCCCTACTTCCGCTGAGTTCGGAAAAACGCTGTCGTCGCGCCGCCCGGACCACGACCTCACCACGGTTTGGCTGAGGCCCGCGACGGACTCGTCCACGGTAGCCATTCCTGGAAGCCTACTCTTAAACAGACACTTTTGCGGCAGCCGCCGCAAGTGCCTCACCCTCCACCCATAAGCTTCAACTTTGCTGTGCTACGGCCATCCAGCCACGCTACAGATTGGAATGGAACGAAATTTGGCCAATCCAGTCTAAAAAACGTTTGTCACATGATCCTATCCAAATGTTTTCGCGCGGCTAATCCGGAAGTCTCTGCATGTCTGGGAAATGCTAGACGAAATAGTCCTGAAGGGCACGTACTTCCAGATCCCCCGCGAGGTAGGCCTTAATTCCTTGCGATGCGGCGATCGCTCCAGCAAGAGTTGTGTAGTAAGGCACTTTATGCAAGAGGGCGGCGCGGCGCAATGATCGGGAATCGGCGAGTGCTTGGGCGCCTTCGGTGGTATTCAGCACCAGCTGTATTTCGCCGTTCTTGATCAAATCCACGACATGCGGCCTCCCTTCGGAAACCTTATTGACCCGCAGCGCTCTGACACCCTCGCTCTCGAGGTAACGGGCCGTGCCGCCGGTCGCGGTGATTTTGAATCCCAGCGTTGCCAACAATCTTGCGGTTTCGAGGACCCGCGGTTTGTCAGTATCCCGTACGGACACAAAGACGGTGCCGGTCCTTGGCACTTTCGTGCCGCCGCCAAGCTGGCTCTTGGCGAACGCCACGGGAAACGAGCGGTCAAGCCCCATGACTTCTCCGGTCGAGCGCATTTCCGGTCCGAGCACCGTGTCGACCCCCGGAAACCTTGCGAAGGGAAACACCGATTCCTTGACGCCGATATGATCGAGATTGGGCCGCCGCAATCCGAAGGCGGCAAGTTTTTCCCCGGCCATGATCCTTGCTGCGATTTTGGCGATCGGCACCCCAATCACCTTGGCGACGAAAGGCACCGTCCGCGCCGCTCGCGGATTGACTTCGAGCACATAGATTGCGCCGTCCTTCAGCGCATATTGCACATTCATCAAGCCCCCGACGCCAAGCGCCAGGGCGAGCTTCCGGGTCTGATCTTCGAGGGCTGAGATTTTTTCTTTCGTTAGCGAACGCGGCGGCAACGAGCAGGCGCTGTCGCCCGAATGAATTCCTGCCTCCTCGATATGTTCCATGATGCCGCAGATGAAGACATCCTTTCCATCCGAAAGCGCGTCAACGTCGATCTCGATGGCGTCCGACAGATAGCGGTCGAACAAAAGCGGGTTTTTGCCCAGCACGGTATTGATCTGCCCGGTCTTGTCGTTGGGATAGCGCGCCTTGATTTCGGAGGGAACCAAGCCTGGCAGCGTGCCGAGCAAATAATCGTCGAATGCCGCCCTATCGAAAATGATCGCCATCGCCCGTCCGCCGAGCACGTAAGAGGGGCGCACGACGAGGGGGAGGCCCAGATCGGCAGCGATAAGGCGCGATTGCTCGACCGAATAGGCAATGCCATTCATCGGCTGTTTCAAGCCGATTTTGTCGAGAAGCCGTTTGAAGCGGTCGCGATCCTCGGCAAGATCAATGGAATCGACTGATGTCCCAAGGATGGGAATGCCGGCCTGTTCAAGCGCATGCGCGAGTTTGAGCGGCGTCTGGCCGCCGAATTGCACGATCGCGCCTTTGAGTTCGCCAGCCTCTTTTTCCGTAACAAGAATCTCCAGCACATCTTCGGCGGTCAAGGGTTCGAAATAAAGCCGGTCCGAGGTGTCGTAATCGGTCGATACCGTTTCCGGATTGCAGTTGACCATGATCGTTTCGAACCCGGCCTCACGCAGCGCGAAGCTCGCATGACAACAGCAATAATCAAACTCGATGCCCTGCCCGATCCGGTTGGGGCCGCCGCCGAGAATGACGATTTTTTTCCGCGCAGACGGACGCGATTCGCAGACGGACGCAGATCCGAAAGGTGGCGCATAGGTCGAATACATATAGGCTGTGGGCGAGGCAAATTCGGCGGCGCAGGTATCGATCCGCTTGAACACCGGCCGCACCCCAAGCTTCTTTCGCAAGGTCGGCACAGTCGTTTCGGGGACGCCCGCAAGGCTGGCAAGACGCGCATCCGAAAAACCCGCCGCCTTCAGCATGCGCAGATTGGCCGCGTCACCCGGCAGACCATGCGCACGAACCTTGCCTTCGAGCTCGAGAATTTCCCCGATGCGTGCGATGAACCAAGGATCGATGCCGCACGCTTCGTAAATTTCGGCAGGCGGCATGCCATGCCGCAGGGCTTGTGCGACAACCAGAAGTCGATCTGGGGTCGGCACGCCGAGGGCGGCGCGCAAGATGTTCATGTCGTCGCCTAGGCCGAGGCCTTCAATTTCGATCTCGTCAAGACCATCGAGGCCGGTATCGAGCGAACGCAAAGCTTTCTGTAGGCTTTCAGCAAAAGTCCGGCCGATGGCCATGGTTTCGCCGACGGATTTCATCGCGGTCGTCAGGATATGCTCGGCGCCGGGGAATTTTTCGAAAGCGAAGCGTGGAATTTTCGTGACCACATAATCGATCGACGGTTCAAAAGACGCGGGTGTCGCACCGCCGGTGATGTCATTGGCGATTTCGTCCAAGGTGAAGCCGACGGCAAGCCGCGCCGCCACTTTTGCGATTGGAAACCCGGTTGCCTTTGAAGCAAGCGCGGAGGAGCGTGAGACGCGCGGGTTCATTTCAATGACGATCATGCGGCCATCCTTCGGATTGACCGCGAATTGCACATTCGAGCCGCCGGTCTCGACGCCGATCTCGCGCAACACCGCGAGCGACGCATTGCGCATAATCTGATATTCTTTATCAGTGAGAGTCAGGGCCGGAGCGACGGTGATGGAATCGCCCGTATGGACGCCCATCGGATCGATGTTTTCGATCGAGCAAACGATGATACAATTGTCCGCCTTGTCGCGGACAACCTCCATTTCATATTCCTTCCAGCCGAGAACGCTTTCCTCGACCAAGACCTCGCTCGTGGGCGAGGCGTCAATGCCGCGTTCGATGATATCGATGAACTCAGCTTTGTTGTAAGCGATGCCGCCGCCGGTTCCTCCCATGGTAAAGGATGGCCTGATGATCGCCGGCAAGCCAATATCGTCAAGAATGGCAAGCGCCTGGGACAAGGTTTTAATTTGATGCGAACGCGGCGTTGAGAGGCCGATGCGAGACATTGCTTCGCGGAAAAGCTTGCGATCCTCGGCCATGTCGATAGCGCTCGCACTCGCGCCAATCATCTCGACATCGAATTTCTCGAGCACACCCATTTTCTTCAAGGAGAGCGCGCAGTTGAGGCCGGTCTGGCCGCCCATCGTCGGCAGCAGCGCAAACCCGCCGGGAACCGCGTAGCGCTCCTTGGCGATGATCTTGGCGACAATTTCCGGCGTGATCGGCTCGATATAGGTGCGATCCGCCATATCGGGGTCGGTCATGATCGTCGCCGGATTGGAATTGACGAGGACGATCCGGTAGCCTTCCTCGCGCAGCGCCTTGCATGCCTGGGTGCCGGAGTAATCGAATTCACACGCTTGGCCGATCACGATCGGTCCCGCGCCAATGATGAGAATCGTGGAGATATCAGTCCGCTTGGGCATTTGGTCTCGTCAAACATAAAAAAGGCCGCGTCAACCGCGGCGCGTCCTTTTAGCAGAAGCCCGTAGCGTTGCCGTACTAACCCCAATATTTATGGCAACATCAAATCCATGTGGTGAGTCGTTATTTTCGCCGGATTTGCACGTCAATATCGGGCTGGACTTCCAACAAAAGGCGCACGTCGAGCAGTGCGCCGCTCAAAGTGTCGAAGACATTTGCATCGTCCGTCACGCCCAAAAAGGTGACCTGGACAATGCCATCAACCGTTGTGACTCCGCTTAACTTTCCACAGCCTTCCAGCAACCGCTTCTCGATTGCGCTTGCAAGAGCCTGTCCAACCACGTCAACGTCCGCCACAAGCGCCTCCCCTTTATTGATCCGGCGTTTTTGTCTATCAGCGTCCCGGCCACGCCAGCCTGAGCCTTCGCGCATCATGCGCATGCTTTAGCCTGGACATTGTTAAGATTATGGCCCGCCGCCGCGTCTGATGACATGGATCGTTGGAATGCTTACCAGGTAATTGGTAAATCACAGGCGCTTTTTAGCCGCAATCAATTCTTGTGGCAGGGACCATGTCTCTTTAATGTTGAAAAAATGAGCATGTATCCAATAGACGAAGTACCAGATCCGCGTCAAAATCCTGGCGTACGGGAGATCAACCCCCAAGCTTACGGCGGGAAGGTGCGGCCGCTGCGCGAGGATTCCGGCGGATTCGAAGATTTCCGCCAGCCGCCGCGCCGGCGGGGACTGCGGGCGGTGCCACTGCGCATCATCGTGCCCAATCTCGTCACCTTGCTCGCGCTGTGCATGGGTCTTACCGCGATCCGGTTCGCAATCGAAGGCCAATTCGAGATCGCCGTTGTCGCGGTCATCGCCGCCGCCATATTGGATGGTTTGGACGGACGGATCGCCCGCGTGTTGCGTGGAACTTCGCGCTTTGGCGCCGAACTCGACTCGCTTGCCGACTTCGTTGATTTTGGTGTCGCACCTGCGCTGATCCTTTACTTTTGGGGTCTGCACGAGATGAAGAGTTTCGGCTGGTTCGCGGCGCTTGTTTTCGCGATCGCAGCGGCGCTGCGTCTTGCCCGCTTCAATGTCATGATCGACGATCCGAACCGGCCAGCCTGGCAAACGCATTTTTTTACCGGCATGCCGGCGCCAGCCGGTGCCATTGTCGCGCTTTTGCCTTTGTACCTCAACCTGTCGATTCTTGCGGTTCCCAATGTGCGCGCCGTGGTACCGCTCGAAATCGTCTATGTATTGGTCGTGGCTCTCTTGATGGCGAGCCGTATCCCGCATTTTTCCGGCAAAACAATCGGCCGCGTGCCGCGCGAATATGTCATCGTCGTGCTTTTCGGCGTTGTCGCCTGCATGCTGCTGCTAGCGATCTTTCCGATGGAAATGCTGATCGGTTTGACCTTTGTCTATCTTGCGACCATCCCGTTTGCGATCCACCGCTTCAATGCCTATGCGGCGGAGGATGCCGCAAGGCCGGCGGGGGCTCCCAGAACCCAGCCGCCACCCGCCACTCAAGAGCGATAATAACATTAGTCTTTTGAAGTACTTACTCTTAATTGCCGGGAATACCCCCTGGGCCCGCGTTCTCTTCATCGGCATCGGGACGCACCCGGCCGGAAAGCCCTCCACGCCAGTTCACAAAGCTGCGTTTCTCCATTAGGGTCCGCGCCGAATACCCGGCCAGGCCACAGCGGAGCGATGGCAGTCTAGATTTAAGGAATAAAATGTCGAAGGAAGAATTGCTTGAATTCCCTGGGACTGTCATCGAATTGCTCCCAAACGCGACTTTTCGCGTCAAACTCGAAAACGATCACGAGATCATCGCGCACACCGCGGGAAAGATGCGCAAAAACCGTATCCGCGTTCTCACGGGCGACAAGGTTCTTGTGGAAATGACCCCTTATGACCTGACCAAGGGCCGCATTACATACCGGTTCAAATGAGCGAGAGTGGGGCCATGACCAGCGGCGATAAGGCTTGGCGGCCACGCCTCGTTCTGGCGTCGGCGTCGCCCCGAAGACTCGAACTTCTGCAGCAAATCGGGATCGAACCGGATGCCTTGCTTCCCGTCGATCTCGATGAGACCCCGCGCAAAAATGAGCTGCCCCGGACGCTTGCCGCGCGGCTCGCCCAAGAAAAAACGAAAGCCGCCGCGGCGATTGCCGGGCGCCGGGAGGAACTTGCGGGAGCTTATGTCATCGGGGCCGACACGGTCGTCAGCGTCGGACGCCGTATCCTGCCGAAATGCGAGATCGTGGCGGAGGCAGCACAATCGTTGCGTCTTTTGTCGGGGCGGGCACACCGGGTTCACACCGCTGTTTACCTCATCACGCCCAAGGGCCGCGGGCGTCATAAACTCGTCGAGACAAGGGTGCGGTTCAAGCGCTTGTCGGCGGCCGAAATCGAAGCCTATCTCGGATCGGGTGAGTGGCGCGGCAAGGCTGGCGGCTATGCGATCCAGGGCCTTGCGGGCGCTTTCGTTCAAAAACTCGTTGGGTCTTATTCGGCGGTCGTCGGTTTGCCGCTTTATGAAACCATGTCCCTGCTTTCCGGGGAAGGCTTTCCCGCCTATGTTGCTTGGCTGAACAAAGTGTGAGCGCCTCACCTCCGCACGGGCCGGAACCATGACAGGAAATCCCTCCAAGAACCTTTTGACCGAACAAGCTGCGCCGCCGTGTCCCATTTGTGGAAAACCCTCGGAGTTCGCGATCCGTCCTTTTTGCTCGAAGCGCTGCGCCGATATTGATCTTCATCGCTGGCTCAGCGGCGTTTACGCAATTCCAGCAGCCACGGAACCGGAGGGGGACGCTGGGAGCGAGGACGCGGCGGAGACCTCATAGTCCTTCTTTTCCGCACGCCATTCTTCTGAACCGCCATCCGAAATAGCGTGGAAGCGGGCTTCGTCGAAATCCCTCCGGGCCTCTCTCATGTTCTTTGCCGCCTCGAAAATCTTCTGGATCATTGCCGAACCGATCTCGCTAGTTACGTTGGCGGGGGTTTTGGGCATTGGGCTCTTGTTCACCCGTTACGAACGGGCGGGTCGAGCGCTCATGGCCGGTGCGATGATCGCGCTTGCGCTTGGCCTGCTGACACCCATCGGTGCCATAATATTGCGGCCCTTGGAGGACCGTTTTCCGCCACCAGCCGCCGATATGCCCGCGCCGGATGGGATCATCGTGCTCGGTGGCGCCGTGGAGACGGCAAAATCCGAAGCGCGCAGGCAAGTCTGGCTTAATGCCGATGCGGCCCGGATGACAAGCGGTGTTGAATTGGCGCGCCGTTATCCAAATGCTCGGCTCGTCTACACCGGCGGTTCCGCCAGTTTTCCCCAAGGAGGACCGCCGGAAGCGATTAGCGCGCGCGAGCTTTGGCTTTCCCTCGGTGTGCCCGCCGAGCGCATGATGTTCGAGGCAAAGTCCCGCAACACTTTCGAAAATGCCGTGTTCACTCGCGACCTCGTCAAGCCAAAGGCGGCCGAGACCTGGCTGCTTGTAACTTCGGCATGGCATATGCCGCGTTCAGTCGGCATCTTCCGCCGCGCGGGCTTTCCGGTCGTGCCATATCCGGTCGCCTTTCGGACCTTTGGCGATGAACGGGATTTTCAGATGACGGCTCCGTCAATCGACAAATTATCGACGCTCGAATTGGGCGTGAGGGAGTGGATCGGACTTTTGGCTTATCGATTGTCCGGCAAAACGGATGTGCTGTTTCCGGCACCAAGACCGGACTCGACTCGCGACTGACCGAATCGCCTGATACGTAAAGTTACGCAGGACCGGAAAAGTTTCAGATGACAGACATTATCCGCGTGACGGTAACCTTTGTCTTGTCGAACTATTCCCTGAGCTTCTTCGTCCTGGGGCTGATTGTTTCATTGGCGGCCATCTTCCGCACTCGGCACCTGATTGATCGTCGCGAGATCGTTGAAAAGCTAATTTCCTGGTACATATTTTTTAGCATCGGCCTCGGCAATTTCTACAATTTCGTCATCCACGCATTCTTCGGTGACGTGGCGGCGAGGTTTATCGGCTGGACCGACAGCCCATTTCAATTTGAAGTCGGCATGGCGAGCCTCGGCTTTGCTGCCGTCGGCTTCTTGGCCGCCTTCGGAAGTTTCGTCTTGCGGCCATCATTGGGCCCGGAATTTTCTTGCTCGGTGCCGCCCGCCGGTCACGTGCGCCAGATGGTCATCGCCCATAATTTCGCTCCCGGTAACGCTGGAGTGGTTTTCGGGACGGATATTTTTATCCCGCTCTTCGGTTTTCTGCTGCTCTATCTGCAGTGCCGAAACAGCAAATCCAGACAGATAGATACACATCGTTGCTGTATGCGGCAGGGCGCGCATCTTTCCTGCCGCGTTGCACAATTGAGAGCCTTACGGTGGCGTTTGTCACATGCCTGTTATGCGCTCCCCTTAACCGTCGCGGACACCCCAGGAGGCATCCGATGACGGCCCTTTCCTCGAGAGATATCGCATCCACGCAGGCCGGCAGTCCGCGGCCAAAGCTCGATCACCCGATGGGGATCAAGACGATCCTGATCTTCCTCGCGATCATGGCCCTTGGGCTCTTCTTCGCAGCCTGGAATATTTATAGGGACATCGCGGCGGCGGGAACCACGGTCACGAGCATCTTGCCATTCCTTCTGCTCGGCGTCGCTTTGCTGATTGCCCTTGGGTTTGAATTCGTCAACGGCTTTCACGATACCGCCAATGCCGTCGCGACGGTGATCTACACGCACTCACTCGCGCCTCCCGTCGCCGTGGTCTGGTCAGGATTCTTTAATTTCCTCGGAGTTCTGTTGTCCTCCGGTGCGGTTGCCTTTGGCATCGTGTCGCTGTTGCCCGTCGAGTTGATCCTGCAAGTCGGCTCCGAAGCAGGATTTGCGATGGTCTTCGCAATGCTCATCGCAGCCATCATCTGGAATCTCGGCACATGGTGGCTCGGCCTACCAGCATCCAGCTCGCATACATTGATCGGCTCCATCATTGGCGTCGGTGTTGCCAACGCGCTGATGCGCGGGCGCGACGGCACATCCGGCGTCGACTGGGGCAAAGCGACGGAGATCGGCTATGCGCTGTTGCTCTCGCCGGTCGTGGGCTTCGTTTGTGCCGCGATCCTTCTTCTCCTCATGAAATTAATCATCCGCAAGCCCGAGCTCTATCGTGAGCCGAAGGGCACCGGAGCACCGCCCTTGTGGATTCGAGGGCTTCTCATTTTCACCTCCGCTGGCGTCTCCTTCGCGCATGGCTCGAACGACGGGCAAAAGGGCATGGGTCTCATCATGCTCATCCTGATTGGCACGGTGCCAACGGCCTATGCTCTGAACCGGACACTGCCGGCGGCTTACGTGCCCACTTTCGTTCAGGACTCGCTAGCGGCCTCCAAGGTCGTCGAGGCCAAGGCGGCGGGCTACAGCGTTCTCGGCGACCCGCGCCCGGCTGTTACCAATTATCTGACAGCTCACCACCTCGATGAAGGCACTTATCCTTCGCTGGCAGTGCTCATCCGCAGTATCGCGAATGATGTCCAAACCTATGGCACGCTCGGAAAAATCCCGGCGGCGCAAGTGGGCAATACCCGTAACGATATGTATCTTGCCTCCGAGGCAATAAGGTTCTTGCAAAAGGACAAGGCCGCCGAGCTTTCGAAACAGGATATTGCAACGCTCGCCGCTTACAAAAAGAGTCTCGACAATGCGACCAAATTCATTCCCGACTGGGTGAAGGTGTCGGTTGCGCTGGCACTTGGGCTTGGCACCATGATTGGATGGAAACGGATCGTCATTACGGTTGGCGAAAAAATCGGCAAAGAACATATGACCTATGGCCAGGGAGCGGCAGCCGAACTCGTGGCGATGGGAACAATCGCTGCAGCGGACAGTTTCGGCTTACCTGTTTCGACGACGCATGTGCTGTCGTCCGGTGTCGCCGGCACCATGGCCGCCAACGGCTCTGGCGTGCAGATGTCGACCGTGCGCAGCCTGCTGCTCGCCTGGGTGCTGACGCTGCCTTGCGCGATCGGCCTTTCGGCATTTCTCTTCTTTGTGTTCCGCCATCTGTTCTAGTTAACTAATTGATTTAACTAGATTATTACAAATTAAAATCCCCTTGGTCTTACGATTAGTCTTACAATTCGACGACGCTTGGGGCGGTTTAACACAGCCAATGGCGGATAGTTTCGTTAGCCCGCGCCGTCGTTAGATCACCTGTTGACGCACTTTGATCCTAGGGTTGTCTCAAAATATCGCAGCAGATGCGTCCGCCGGGCGAAGGCATGATAACTGTGTGCCAGAATGCATTGTCCTGGCCGCGGACGATGACATCGATCCAGTTGCTAGTTGTGGCGCGCGCGA
>DATBPZ010000128.1:0-12050 GCA_036561105.1 Methylocella sp.
GAAGCCGCCCACGCCGACGACGATATACATCGGATAGCTCATATAGAACTCGATGATATGGCTCGGGGTGAAGTCGGTGTCACGGATGACGGTCATATGCCAGGTGCCGTCCTGCTCGGTGAAGTAGCTGGCGCCCCAGTAGATCGCGACGCCGTAAATGAGAATCCACTCGAGCAGAGTGAAGATGCGCTGCATTTCGACGCGCGGCTGGACACTTGCGATGTCCCTGTCACGGGTCTTCCACATCCAGCCCACGAGGGCGAGGAAGGAGATCAATTCGACCGGCTCCTCGATGTAGAGGATGGTCATCCAGTAGGTGGTAAACTCAGGCGCGAAAGAATCGAGCCCGGCGTACCAGCCAAAAACTTGCTCATAAATGCGCACGCCGACATAGAAGGTGCAGATCGCGAGCGTGCCGATAACGGACAATCTCCCGTCGAGAAGCGGCGTCTCGGCGACGGCCGCAGCCTCGCCGGTCCGCGCAGTTCCAGTTACTAAGCTCATGTCATTTGCCTCTTTGCTGTTGAGGATTAAGGCTGGTCACGCCCCAGCTAAAAACCCTTGCATCCACTCAAATCATGACCGGAGCAGGTGCAATCGCCGACGCCAATGAAGACCAGTTTATCCCATCGCATGTTTAGAACCCCCCTGAAGGCGGGACAACATACCGCTGGGCGGGAGAGCGTACAGTCTGAAAGGATAGGACAAACCTACCCTTACAGGTAGCTATCCCAAGCCGGCCGCCGTCTCGGCTTTTAGCGTCTAGCGACAATCCCTTGATACGCTGCTTGTCACGTGAAAGGGCCTCAAGAGGGATACCAAAATAGTTATAGTATATAATACAGGAAGTTCAGAAAATTTAGGCTAACAACGTGATCTTATATTGTTATATGTTAGATTGTTTATTATACGTGAAGCGTTTACTAATGCCTCATATTAAGATAATTATATTTATTTCTTTATCTCCGCGCTTGATCCAAGCAGGGATCGTAAGAAGAGACGTATTATTAGGGAATCTACGTCAGATCACCCGCGATCGCGAACGGGATTTCTTAAAGTTTAGAATCTGCCGGAATTTGGTTAAATGTGCGGTCCTTGCGGAGCTATGACGATGAATTCTTGGGTGGTTTTTGGCGTGGGGCAAAAAAATTGCGCTACCGGCTGGCATTGCGGCGGATTTGCAGACAACTCCTTCCCTCGATGCCGCGTCTTGCTCTATAGCGCGATTTCTATTTTCGCCATTATGGCCTATCTCGCGCCGTCGGACTTTGCGCAGGCAGGTCCGGGACTTTGCCCAAAGTCAGGCACCCGCCGTGGCAGGGTCGCATCGGTCAGTGAACGGCTCGAATTGACCCTCACGGACAGGATCCAGCTCAAAATCGCAGGCGTCGAGCCGCCCCATCCGACACCAGAAAACAGTGAACTCGACATCGTGTCGCGCGACCGGCTCGCTCAATGGCTTGTCGGACAGGACATCGCTTATCAGCCGGTGGGGCCAAGTCTCGATCGCTGGGGACGCCTTCAAGCCTTTGTGTTTGCTCCACCTCAAGACATAGGCGAAAGGCAAGATGATCCGTTATTGGCGGTCGGAGAAGCGCTCCTTGATGCCGGTCTCGCCCGTTATGACCCCGGCCCGGCGGCTCATGACTGCAAAGCATCCCTGCTTGCCGCCGAAGCCGCCGCCCGAACAGCCGCCCTTGGCCTTTGGGCGGATCCGTATTATTCGGTCATCGCTGCCACAGATCACCCGTCCTTCGCCGAGAAATTTGGCACGGCGGTGATTGTCGAGGGCCGCATTACCGCAATCGCCGACCGGAGGCCGCGTATCATGCTCTATTTTGGGCCACGTCCGGGCTGGGATTTTTCAGTCGCGTTTTTCCAGCAGAGCAGCAAAGCGTTTGAAGAGAGTTATGCAAGTATCGCCGCCTTCAATGGGCGTAACGTCCGCGTGCGGGGGCTACTTGATGGCCGCTTTGGGCCACAAATCGAGATTTCAGATCCCGATGAGATCGAGGTGATCGAAAACCAGCGCAACGTTGAAGCGGTCCCGTCCCTCACCCCGGCACCGAGATAGGGCGCCTGCAAATGGGTTTTTTGGGGACCATCGCCCGTTCGAGGCGTGCAGACACAAGGTTCCGGCGCGGCTTTGGAGCACCCCTAACGGTCGTGACGGTCACCACGCTCCTGCTTGCCGCTTGCGCGTCCATGGAACCGCAGGACAGCACACCGTTCAACGCGGCGGCGCCGGTGCCGCCGCCGCGCGCCCCCGCCATGGACGAGAAAACATCTGCGGAGCACAGGCGCATGATCGCCCTGTTCGACGGGGAATATAAATATCCGCAGGCCGAAACGTACCTTAACGGCATTCTGGAAAAGCTCGCCAAGGCGGACGAGGGCGCCGCCGAACCCTATCGCGTCACGATCCTGAATTCGCCGATCGTCAATGCCTTCGCCCTGCCGCCTGGGAATGTCTATGTGACGCGAGGGCTTCTTGCGCTCGCCAGCGACGCTTCGGAGGTCGCCGCCGTGATGGCGCATGAAATCGCCCACATCACCGCGAAACATGCGCGGCAGCGAGAGGAAGAGGAAAAGCGGGCGGCGGTGATTAGCCAGGCTGCGAGCGTCGTTCAGAGCAAGCAGAAGAGCCAAGAGGTCGAGGCACTGGCGCAGCGTACGATCGCCAGCTTTTCCCGTCAGCAGGAACTCGAAGCCGATCAGATTGGCATCAGGGTCAGCGCGAAGGCGGGATTCGATCCTTATGGCGCCGCCCGCTTCCTTGCCGCGCTCGGCCGCTCCGCCGCGCTTCGAGGGTCTCTCATGAGCCAATACGCGAGCGCCGGGAAGCCAGATATTCTGGCGACACATCCCTCGACCCCGGACCGGGTCGCGCAAGCCATCAACGCCGCGCGGCAGATCGGCGCTCCTGGGATTGGCAAGACCGACCGCGCGCCCTATCTCGCCGCCATTGACGGCATGACATTTGGCGACGATCCCGCCGAAGGCGCAATTCGCGGCCGCAAGTTCTTGCATGGCCGGCTCGGGTTTGCGCTTATCGCTCCCGAAGGGTTCGTCCTTGAAAACGCCTCCCAAGCCCTGCTGGGCATCAAGGCCGGCGGCACCGAGGCTTTGCGTGTCGATAGCGTGAGCGTGCCGCAAGCGACATCGCTTAAAGCCTATATTGCCAGCGGCTGGATTGACGGATTGGCCGACAGTTCCATCGAGACCACGGAAATCAACGGCATGCCGGCGGCGACCGCCACCGCGAGCGCCGGTGAATGGAGTTTTCTTCTCGCGGTCATCCGCTTCGAACCCGAACGTGTTTACCGGTTGATCTTCGCCACGCGGGCGCTGACGGAGGAGGCCAAGACACACTTCCTTGCCTCAATCGAGTCCTTTCATCGTGTTTCCGCCGACGAAGTGAAAGCAATCCGGCCGTTGCGCATTGCGATCAGCGTAGCCAAGCCCGGCGATAGCGCCGACACCTTCGCCACGCGGATGGCCATGCCAGACCGGTCCCTCGACTATTTTCTACTGATCAACAGTCTTGCGCGCGGCGAGCCCTTGCAACGCGGGGAGCGCTATAAGATAGTCGTCGAATAGCGCTCTTTGCAGATTTCGCTAGGAAATTTACCGCCATGCGCCTGGTCTGGCTGCTCCTTTTCGTCCCTCTCGCCGCCGTGGCTTGGGTGCCCTTCTATAACCGGACTGCCCCCCAACTGTCTGGTTTCCCTTTTTTCTACTGGTATCAGTTGCTGTGGGTGCCGATCACATCCTTTTTGACGTATATCGTCTACCGGAAGACCCGGGATGACAGCTGACATCGACTGGGCCGCGCTCGCCGTCTTCGTTTTCTTTTTCGCCCTCGTCACGGTCTTGGGTTTCGCGGCGGCGCATTGGCGGCGTCCGAAGACTCTTGCGCATCTCGACGAATGGGGTCTTGGCGGCCGCCAGTTCGGCACCTGGATCACCTGGTTCCTGATCGGCGGCGACATCTATACGGCCTACACCATGATCGCGGTCCCGGCGCTCGTCTATGCGGTGGGCGCCTATGGATTCTTCGCCGTGCCCTACACGATTCTTGTGTATCCATTCGTGTTCGCGGTCATGCCGCTGCTGTGGAAAGTCGCGAAGGACAACAATTATGTGACCGCCGGCGATGTCGTTTACGGCCGCTATGGGTGCCGCCCGCTCGAACTTGCCGTGGCACTGACCGGCGTCATCGCGACGATGCCCTATATCGCATTGCAATTGGTCGGCATGGAGGCAGTGATCGAAGCTCTCGGGATCAAGGGAGAACTCCCGCTCGTCGCCGCGTTTCTAATTCTCGCACTTTATACCTATTCCTCCGGCCTACGGGCGCCGGCGCTCATCGCCTTCGTCAAGGATACGATGATCTATATCGTGGTGCTCGCCGCAGTCGTTTTGGTTCCCTACAAACTTGGCGGTTATGGCGCGGTTTTCGAGGCCGCCGGGGCCGCTTTCAAGGCAAAAGGCTCGGGTGGGCTCTTGCTCGCTCCCGCGCAATACGCGTCCTATGTGAGCGTCGCGCTCGGCTCGGCGCTGGCTCTTTTCATGTATCCGCACGCCTTGACCGGCATCTTGGCATGCCGGAGCGCCGATACCATCCGCAAGAACGCGATTCTTCTGCCAGCCTATTCGATCGTGCTGGCGCTCGTCGCCTTGATGGGTTTGATGGGTCACGCGGCGGGTTTGAAGCTTACGAACAACAATGAAGTTGTGCCGCTTCTCTTTAAAATCCTCTTTCCGGGATGGTTCGCCGGTTTCGCTTTCGCGGCGATCGCGATCGGCGCCCTGGTCCCCGCGGCGATCATGAGCATCGGCGCCGCCAATCTTTTTACCCGCAATTTTTGGAAAGCCTATATCAACCCGGACGTCACCCATGCCGGGGAGGCGGCAGTCGCGAAGATCGCTTCGCTCGCCGTCAAGGCCGGTGCGCTCCTGGTGATTTTGTTTCTGCCAACGCAGTTCGCCCTCGATCTGCAATTGCTGGGCGGCATTTGGATTTTGCAGATTTTTCCGGCGGTTATTTTCGGCCTCTATACGGGCTGGTTCCGCGCTTACGGCTTGCTGCTCGGATGGGCGGCGGGTATTTTATGCGGCAGCTGGCTGGTTTGGCTGAATAATTTCAAACCGCTGCATACGCTGCAGGCGGGCTCTGCCAGCATCACGCTCTATTCCGGCCTGCTCGCGCTCGCCGTCAACATTGCGGTCGCAATTCTCGTGACCGCCGTGCTCGGGCGTGCCGCGCGCCGGGACGGGAAATTTGCGCGGGCAGGCTGACAGCGGTCTCGCGAACCATCAATATCCCGCCGCCAAAGTGCCGCGTTGCCTGGTATCGGCTGCGCCCATCAGCACGCCATTGGCGCGAAGAATGCTTTGCGCAGATCCCCAGGCGTCATGGACCACAACCTTATGCCCCAGGGCTTCGAGCAACCGGATCGTATCGCGGTTTAATCCGCGTTCGGCCTGCAATTCGTCCGGCGATCCCTGATGATGGATGCGCACCGCCTCGGTCGCCTCGGCAAGGTTCATGCCGAAGTCGACAATATCGAGGATGATTTCCGTGACGATCGTGATGATCCGCGACCCGCCCGGCGAGCCCGTCACCAATTCGAGTTCGCCATCGCGGAAGAGCATCGTCGGCGCCATCGACGACAGCGGCCGTTTGCGCGGGGCCGGCGCATTGGCGGCGCCGCCAACCAGACCAAAGGCATTTGGCACCCCCGGCTTGGCGGCGAAATCGTCCAGTTCATTGTTGAGCAAAACGCCCGTTCCCTCGGCAACGAGGCCAACGCCATAGGAAAAATTCAAGGTGTAGGTATTCGCCACCGCATTGCCATCGCTATCGACGATTGAGAAATGCGTCGTCTGGTCGCTTTCATAAGGAGCCGGGTCGAGCGGTTTTATGTCCGCCGCGGGCCGCGCGCGCGCCATCGAAATCTGCGGCCGCAATTTTTCCGCATAGGCTTTCGAAATCAAGCCGCCGACGGGAATTTTAACTTGATCGGGATCGCCGAGATATTCGGCCCGGTCGGCGTAGGCCAATTTCATGGCTTCGGCCAACAGATGAATGGTCGCAGCCGAATTGGCGCCTTGCCTGGCGAGTGGAAATCCTTCGAGCAAATTGAGAAGTTCGACGATATGCACCCCGCCCGATGAGGGCGGCGGCACGGAGGCGATCTCATAGCCGCGATAGGTGCCATGCACGGGCTCCCGTTCGATGGCGCGGTAGGATTTGAGATCATGCAGCGTCATCCGGCCGCCCGCCGCGCGCACGCTGGCGACGATTTTCTCCGCCACTTGCCCTTCGTAGAAGGCGCGCTCGCCCTCGCGCCCGATGGCTTCCAAAACGGCGGCCAAATCGGATTGAACGAGCCTGTCGCCACGGTTCAGCGCGCTGCCGTCCGGATGCAAGAAAATCCGGGCCGACGACGGCCAGCGTTTCAAGCGGGACTGAACATTGGGAAGCGAATCCGCGAGATCATCCTCGACGTCAATCCCGGAGCGGGCGAGCGCGACGGCAGGGGCGGCAAGCTTGGCGAGCGAGAATTTGCCTGAGCCATAATTGCGCAATGCGAGCGACAGGCCAGCGACGGTTCCAGGCACACCCACGGCAAGCCCGCTGTCGCGCGATCGCGAAGCCACTGCCTCGCCCTCCGCATTGAGGAACACATCGCGCGGCGTATCAGCCGGGGCGGCTTCCCGGTAATCGATGACGATGGTTTTTCTCTCCTTGGCAAGGTAGACGAGCATGAAACCGCCGCCGCCAAGGTTTCCTGCGCGCGGCAAGGTTACGGCGAGCGCCAGCCCAGTCGCGACCGCCGCGTCGATCGCATTGCCGCCGCGCCGGAGTATATCGACTCCGATTTTCGCTGCTTTCGCTTCCTGCGCGGCAACCATGCCATGGCTGGCCAGGACTGGCAGAAAGCGCGCGCCTTGCGAGATGATCGGCGGCGGCAGCGGCTGTTCGGCTTGCGAGGCAAAAGGAACAACAAGACATGCCGCAACGAGCACGCCAGCACGAAGCATCATACGCGGCGCTCGCCAGGAATTTGCTTGAAAAAATGAGATGCTCATAAATCGTCGCTGTGAACGGCAATGAGGGCGAGGAAGATCGCCGCGTAACGAGCGACCTTGTCAGCTCCAATTCCCGAAATGGCAAGCATATCTTCGCGGGTTTTGGGGCGCGCCCATGCCATTTCGATCAAAACCTTGTCATGAAAAATGATGAAGGCGGGGAGCTTTTGGTCTTTGGCAACTTCGAGGCGCTTGGCTTTGAGGGCCACAAGCAAACGATTTTCCTTGGCGGTCAGGGGCCTCGTACCAGTCTCGGGTTTGATTGACTCGAACGTTTGGCGCGGCAACGCTGGATCTTTGGCCTGCGCAACTTCAATCTCCTGCAAACTCCGGCGCACACCGGCCTTGCGCCCGCTCGGCAAGTGAATATCTCCGCGCAAGCTCAAGGCCGCCTCGCCCGAGAGCACGGCACGTCCCTCCTGCGTAATGATCCAACGATCGCGATCCTTAGGGTCTTGCGCAATCAGCCTCGCCGCGTGGAGCTGGTAAAAAATGCTTCGCCATTCGGCGGGATTGAACTCCTTGCCAACCCCGAATGTCGGCAGAAGATCATGGCCATGCCGCCGGATTGCCTCACTCGTTTGCCCGACAAGAAGATTGGCCAGATGGCCGGGAAAGAATCGTCCCGACGTGCGATGGATCGCGGACATGATTTTTTGCGCCGCTATGACGCCGTTGAAGCGCGGCCATTTGCCATCACAAATATCACAATTGCAGCAAGGTTTCGACGTCTCGCCAAAAGCGGCGAGTAAAGTCTGACGGCGGCAATGCGGGGTCTCGCATAAGGCAATCAAAGCATTGAGCTTGCGCTTCTCGATCAGCTTGCGGTCTTTTGGCGCGACGCTTGCGGAAATTTGCCGCTCGCGCAGCCTGATATCGGCGTCGCTGAACAAAGTCAGCGTATCCGCCGGAAGGCCGTCGCGCCCGGCGCGGCCGATTTCCTGATAATAGGCTTCAATGCTTTGCGGCAGATCGGCATGGCAGACAAAGCGGACGTCGGCTTTGTCGATGCCCATGCCGAAAGCGATGGTGGCAACGATGACGACGCCCTCATGGCGCAGGAATTCATCCTGGCGCGCCGATCTCATTCCAGCTTCAAGGCCCGCGTGATAGGCGAGTGCTAGAACACCTTTCTGGCCGAGGTATTCCGCGAGCTTCTCGACGCCCTTGCGAGAGTTGCAATAGACAATGCCGCTGTGGCCTTTGTGACGCGCGATCATCGATTCGATTTGCCGCGTGGCATCGGTCTTACGCGCCATCGAAAGATGCAAGTTTGGCCTGTCGAAGGAGCGCACGAAAATTTGTGGAGGAGCGGCAAAGAGTTTTTTAACGATGTCGGCACGGGTCGGCGCATCGGCGGTCGCTGTGACCGCGATGAGTTGCACGTGGCCGATCGTCTGCGCCACTTCGGCAAGGCTCAGATATTCGGGCCGGAAATCATGCCCCCATTGCGAGACGCAATGCGCCTCGTCGATAGCGAACACATCGGCTCCCGCTGCATGGAGCAACTCTGCTGTATCCGCCCGCGCGCGGCGGCGGCAATCCCTCGAGATTGCAGCTTCTGCACCTGATCCAGCCTCACAGTTATCATCTCTATAAATATGTCGAATATCTCCAGGGGTAACATATGGGTAACAAAGGCGCCCTCCACTGCTGGGTTGACGATTGACAATTATTGTCAAGCTTGGCATGAATCCTGCTCATTCATTTTAGCTTGGTTCCTCCCCAGGCTCATGGATGACTTCCCCCTGGTCTGACGTATCGGGCCGGATCAGGGGGCTTTTTGCATCCGCCGTTGGGCGCCAAATTTTTTTCTGATGATTGATAACTTAACCCAAACGGGTGATGATTTTAGATATATTTCTCATAATGTTGTGGGCGTGCCGCACTACGGCATGCTGATATCCTCGTCCCCCGTACGGTATCAGCTGCAAGTAAAACTTGATGGTGCCCCTGATCCTGTCGCATGCGTATTTTGGGACGAGGTCAGGGGCTTTTTTTTTGCATTCCATCCCGCCCGGCGGCGTGCCCGCCTCTAAAAATGTTTCAACAATTCCAGTAAGTGTCCGACAAACGCAAACTAGAAATTTGCAGGAAATAGGTTGGATTGATGACCGTTCTTACCATTGCTCGGGTAATTGGCCTCTTCTGTGTTCTCGCCATTATCATTCTTTCACTCATCCCAGGCGTCGTTCGACCTCACACTGGCCTTCCAGGTAAGGTCGAACATTTTATCGCCTATTGCTCGACCGGCACTGTCTTCGCGCTGGGATTCTGGTCAATAGGGTCTCGGGTTGTTATCGCTCTGGGTCTCACATTATTGGCGGGATCGATGGAGATCTTGCAGGTTTGGGTGCCCGGTCGACATCCGGCGATAGCAGATGCCCTCGCCAGTAGCATGGGAGGCCTGTTAGGCATAGTTTTGGGCGGCCTCCTGCTTGGTCTCGCTGCCCAAGTGCATAACGCTGCCTAAGCGCATACGAAGCGCCATCACCTCGGCGAATCGACCGGGAAAGGTTGACCAAACGCCGGACGCGCTCAGGCTCGCCGCGCTCGCCGTCTCGCTGCGTCCCTGTCGCACCCTTTTGCACCATGCCGGCAGCTCGCGGCCCGAGAACGAGATCCCGGGCCTGATGAGGCCGTTAAACAGGCGCGGACCGGATAGCCAGAAACGCGGCATTAATTAACCTATGTCAGAGCAAGCCGAGGCAGTTTTTTTATTGCTCTAGCTGGAACCTTTGAAGATGGTTCAGCGATAATCATGCCTTCGTAGGATCTGGCAGTCCTGCGAACGATGCCGAGTTTGGGCTTGGTCCCCAAACTAAGGCTTTGGCCCCTGGTCTGAGTCCCTACCCTCGGGCCAGGGGTATTTTGCTAAATCTCACCCTTGCCGCGCCCGCCGCCTCGCCGCATCCCGCGCATCACACCAAGCCACGGCCTCGTCGAGGATGAGGGCCGCGCGGCGCCGGCACATGGCGCTGATGTCCTCCGCAGCTTGGGCGATGGCAAGCAGCAACTTGGCTACGCGGACGAGCGCGTTGATGCGTAGCGCGCCGGTCATGCGGCTTCCTCCTCGAGCAGACTCAGCCTTTCCTCAAACCTGTGCTCCGAAGCATCGAGGTAGTCAGGCGAGCCTTGAAAAAGCCCGTGCCAGCATTTTTGAGCATGGTGGTCAGTAGGTCGAGCGTAGAGTCAGCGTCTCTAAATACCTTCAGCCGTGAAGTGGCGAACTTGAGAAGCTCATCGGCGGACCGGAAATCTTCTGGGAGGATCTTTGCCAGCTTTTGCATTATCTCGTCGCGCTCTTTCCAGTGGCGAGAGTTTAGGGCAGCTCTCCTCTCTTTTAGATCACCGATCGCCGCGTGATATCGGCAGTCAGCCTCCAGAAAGCGCAGCCGTGCGATCAGCTTGCTGATGTTGTTTGTTGAGACATCGAAAGGGGGGTAAGGGGTTCCTCAGGCGCTGCGGTTACTGTCGCCGCCGGTGCCGTGCGTGCTTTTGGTTTCGTGGTCATGTGTGTTCCTCTCTCTGGTTATCGGCTATGCGCGTGGTAAGGTGTCGTCAGCCAAGTCGAATATCGGCGTCCCTTCCATTCGGCTCGGCTAGAGGCGGTCGAGTGCCATTGGTTGGAAAACTCGGCCGTCTCGCTCGTTAATCCGTCTGTCTTACAGCGAAGTCATCGCCCGATATTTCAATCACGGTCTTGCCGTGCCGAATCAGTGCGCTGAAGCCGTCCTTTGACGACACGGCCTGAAAGCCCCTTTTCTCGGTCGCCTCGGCATGAACTGCCGCTGCGCTTGTCTCAAGTCTTGCGACAGCCCGCGCTGCTAATCCTGCCGCTTTTGTAATAGCGGGGATTGTTGGGGATTTCGGTAGTGATTTAATAGTCGCCATTTGTGATTTCGCTCCTTATGTGATATACGACTTTCAATGAAATACGCTGCATATCAATGGACGTCAATAAAGAATGGCCAAAAAGACTGTGAAGACGCCGCCACCGAGGCAAACTAAGTCAATGTTTGCGGTGAGGCTCGACGACGCAATGCGAAGCGCTCTCGACAAGGCAGCCGAGGATGAGGGAAACACGGCAGCGGGACTCGCTCGGCTAGCTATCCGTGAATGGTTGAAGGCACGTGGTTATCTGAAATGAAAAGGACGACCTTGATTGCCGTCGCATTGACCGATTGCTTTCATCGTCCCGACCTATGCCGATCCCGCGCCGGTCATTCACTACGCACCGGGTGAGAACCTCGAACGTATCGACGTGGCGCTTATCGATACGGCAAAGCGCGAGATCGATATGGCCGCATATGTTCTAACTGACTGGCCAATCACCCAAGCACTCACGCGCGCGGCTGATCGCGGTGTCAAAGTGCGCATCTATCTTGATGGCACCCAGCTCGGTTGAGCGCGAGCCTGCAAAGCCCTTCCATGATCTCGCCGAGACGCCTACCGTCGAGATACGCACCAAGCGCGATCACGGCGTGCCAATGCACCTCAAGAGTTACCCAATCGACGGGCGGTTGCTGCGCTCCGGGCGCTGGCCTATTACTGGACCCGTGATAGCAGCGCGACGAGTTCGCTTTGCCTGTGCGTGTTGGTCTTGGCGAAGACGGATTTCAATTGGTTGCGCGCGGTCTCGCGCGAAATCTTCAATTCCCGCGCGGCGATAAATGGCGGAGCGCCGCGCGCGATGATGCAGGCGAGTTTGGCTTCTGAAGGGGTAAGATGAAATGCCTTGGCGATGATCGCCGGTGGCGGTCCCGGCCTCGGACCCAAGGCATTCAACGTCAGGAGCGCGCGCACTGCCTGCGCCGGTGGATGCTCCGGGCCCTCGAACGGCCAAATCCGCACGATGACCGGTAATTTGTCCACGCGAGGAACGATGATCGGCTCCGGCACGAGGGAATTAACGCTGGGCGGATTGGTCAACTGATCGATGGATTCCTTGA
>DATBPZ010000129.1:0-18068 GCA_036561105.1 Methylocella sp.
TACGAAAATATTCAAAAGACCGTTCAATACCTGCTTTCTGGCAACAGTGGCGAACTTCTGCTGATGACCGTCTGCGTCGTCATCGGCCTGCCCGCGCCATTGCTCCCGATTCACCTGCTATGGATCAACCTCGTCACGGACGGACTGCCCGCACTATGCCTCGCGACGGACCTAGTTGATCCCGCAGTAATGCAACGGCGCCCACGCGCCCAGCACGAGCGTATCGCTGATGGCGGCTTTCTCAGGGTGATGCTTCTTACCGCTGTTCTGACCGCAGGCGTGTCGTTCGCCGCATATGTCTACGGCCTTAAGTTCGCGACACTGGAGCTTGCACGCACCTATGCCTTTACCGCACTCGTCTTTGCCGAGCTCCTCCGTGCATTGGGCGCTCGCAGCGCAACTCGCCCTCTGTGGTTCATGAATATGCGTTCAAACATCAATTTGCTCGCGGTCATTGGCGCATCAATCTCTGTCCAGGTCTGGAGCCAACATAGTGAACTGCTCGCACGATTCTTCAAAACAGCGCGGATGTCCTATCAAGACGGCCTGATCTTGCTGGGCGTATCTGCCTTCCCATTGATCGTGCTCGAAATCATCAAATCGTTCCAACGTTATGCTGTGCAGGACTGGGGCGCCGAGGATCGAGCGGGTGGAGCCGCAACACCTAGCGCAGTTAGCGGACGCGCCGGCACCCGGCAAGACGCGCGCAGGAGGGGCTTAGGTTCGCAAATACCGGCCGCCACTGGGGTCGTTCTTCTGGCTTTCGGGGGCGGCTGGCTCACCTGGTCCTTGTATCGGGGCACAGCGGCGCATTACGTCACGCAGAAGATCGAACGCGGATCGGTCGTCCGAATCGTGACCGCGAGTGGCACAGTCAATTTCGCAACAATAGCGCGGGTCGAACCTCATGTGTCCGGCGTGATTCGGGCGCTCTATTGCGATGTCAATATGAGCGTGACGGCGGGCCAACTCTGCGCCAAAATCGATCCGCGTCCCTATCAAATCGTGGTGGTTCAGGCCAAGGCCGATCTGACGGAAGCCGAAACTCGGCTCGAAAATGACAAGGTCAATCTCGCGCAGGCGCAAACGGCTTTCGAGCGCAATGAAGCGCTGGCGAAGCGCCGGGCCATATCCCGAAAAGCGCTTAACAAGTCGCGCAAGACTTTTGATCGGGCGCAGTCGCAGATGAAGCGCGGTGAAGCGACTGCCGCCCAGCTCCAAACGGTCCTTCATGCCGCCGAGATTAACCTCGGCGATACCGGAGTCGTTTCGCCGATTGATGGAACCGTGATCGCACGCAATGTCGAAGTGGGCCAGATGGTCGCTGAAAGCTCAGACACGCGTCCGATCTTCCTCGTCGCCGCGGAGCTCACCGTCATTCACATCGACGTTATCCTCAGCGAGAAGGACATCGGCGAGGTCAAGCTCGGCGACAAGGTTTTGTTCACGGTCGAGGCGTTTCCGAACCGTCCCTTCGCAGGAGAAGTGATACAAATCGGCCCATCGCCGCGGATCATCCAGAATGTCGCGGCCTATGATGTCGTCATCCGTGCGTCCAATTCGGATCTGTTGCTCAAACCTGGCATGATGGCGACGATCGGGATCGTGGTCGACCAACGCGACGATGTTTTCCGTGTGCCCGATCAGGCGCTGCGCTATTCGCCTAGGGATTTAGCAGTGCCGAATGCCTCCGGCAAACCAAATGCGTCACTGGATGGTTGGTCGCGGCTCTGGATCCTGCGCGATGGAAAGCCGGCAGCGATCACAGTCCAACTCGGTCTCGACGACGGTGCCTACACGGAAATCGTCAAAGGTGACTTACGGCCTGGCGATGAGCTGATCATCGGCGGTAGCGGCGGCGTCTTGGCGAAGCAAAAGCCATGAACCAGCGTAGCAGAACGACCTCAGATGCATGACTTCAGGGGTCCGCCAACTCGAGAGCCCAGCGCGTGGCCGCCTGAGAGCGCGATATAGAGAATTGGTTTCCATTCGGCCTTTCCGTCTATTGCTTTCCTCTCGATGTCATCAGCCGCACTGTTTAGTTCTATTTCTGCTTTCCTGCCATCCCAGCGGCGTTGAGCTTAGCAGCCTTAGTGTGATTCGCTGCGGATTAACCATGATTTTCGCGGAGGCTCTGATGCAAAATGCTTTAACAATCACATGCGTCGATATCACGCCGGCGCCTGCCCTCTGTCTCCCCGCAAGAAGTCACTCTCGTCGCACGCGGGCAGAGTCTGAGCGCCTCAATCTGTGATTGATTTCATAAACTTGATCTGGATCATGGTGCTGCGCAACGAAAGACAGAAAATGTTCGCTATGTCATGTAGGACCAACTCCGAGGTGACGCCATGACCGCGCCTTGGCAGATGGGCGCGGCGCCCGCCTTTGCGTCAAGAGACGCAGTAGGCGATGCGCTCATCCCAACATCGTCAATTTCGGTGGGATTCCCAAAGAATGCCTCCGACGTAGCACCACCCACTGCACATGCAGTTATCGAGGCCAAGGACCGCGACTCGTATGCTGTAACAGCGATCGCAGACATCACTGATCGTTCGTTACACGCGGCAATTGCACTCTTCACGTGCGGAATTTCGCCGGCTGCTTTGGCTTACGCCTATTTGGACTGGGCAACGCATCTTATCTACGCCCCGGGCAAGCGGCTGCAGCTCTTCGACAAAGCGATGCGCAAAGCTATTCGATTCGCCAACTATGCTAGTCGCAGCGTAATGGAGGGCGGAAAGACCGAATACTGCATCGAACCGTTGCCACAGGACAAGCGTTTCGTGGGCGAAGATTGGCGCCGATGGCCTTTCAGCTTTATGCACCAGGCCTTTCTGCTCCATCAGCAATGGTGGCATAACGCAACCACGGGCGTGCATGGGATCTCGAAGCAGCATGAGGCCATAGTAGTCGAGTTCACGTCACGCCAGATCCTTGACATAATGTCACCGTCGAACTTTCTACTGACAAATCCTGAGGTCCTTCGGCAGACAGGTACCAAGGGTGGCATGAATCTGGTGCTAGGCGTCCAGAACCTGATCGAGGACTGGGAGCGCGCCGCTGGCGCAAAGAAGCCGGTCGGCACAGAGAAATTCGTGGTCGGCCGCAACGTTGCGGTGACACCGGGAAAAGTCGTCTATCGTAACCGGCTCATCGAGCTTATCCAGTACGTGCCTGCCACGGATAAGGTCCGTCTGGAACCGATTCTCATCGTTCCCGCCTGGATCATGAAATACTACATCCTCGATCTCTCGCCGCAGAACTCGCTCGTGAAATATCTTATTGAACAAGGGTTCACTGTCTTCATGATCTCTTGGAAGAACCCTGGGCCGGAAGATCGTGATCTTGGAATGGAGGACTATCGGACGCTCGGCGTGATGACCGCGCTCGATGTCATAAACGCCATCGTGCCGAATCAAAAGGTGCACGCGGTCGGCTATTGTCTCGGGGGAACGTTGCTGTCAATTGCAGCGGCGGCGATGGCGCGCGATGGCGACGATCGACTTAAGTCCTGTACT
This sequence comes from Methylocella sp., assembly GCA_036561105.1. Taxonomy (GTDB): domain Bacteria; phylum Pseudomonadota; class Alphaproteobacteria; order Rhizobiales; family Beijerinckiaceae; genus Methylocapsa. The sequence goes on from DATBPZ010000129.1 coordinate 3,519, forward strand.
CTGTTCGCCGCCCAAACCGACTTTACGGAAGCGGGGAAACTTATGCTCTTCATCAGCGAGAGCCAGCTCGCCTTCCTCGAAGACATGACGTGGGAGCAGGGATTCCTTGACGGCCGGCAGATGGCTGGCGCGTTCCATTTGCTGCGCTCAAATGACCTCGTCTGGTCGCGCGTCGTTCGCGACTACCTGATGGGCGAACGCCAGCCGATGACCGACCTGATGGCGTGGAATGCAGATGCTACGTGATTGCCTTACCGCATGCATTCGGACTATCTGCGCCGGCTCTTCCTCAACAATGATCTCGCGGAAGGCCGCTTTTTTGTCGCGGGCAGGCCCGTCGTGCTGAGCGACATCCGCGTGCCCATCTTCGCAGTGGGGACGGTGCGCGACCATGTCGCGCCATGGCGCTCAACCTACAAGATCCACCTTCAGACGGACACCGAGGTAACCTATCTGCTCACAACCGGCGGTCACAACGCCGGCATCGTATCGGAGCCCGGCCGCGGCGGGCGTAGCTTCCAGCTGATGACCAAGAAGCCTGATGATCAGTACCTAGACCCGCAGACTTTCCTGACGGAAGTGGCACGCAAGGAGGGCTCCTGGTGGCCCGAATGGGTGGGCTGGCTCAAGGTGCGGTCGGGCGCCTCGATTGTTCCTCCGCCAATCAGTGCCCTTGAGTCGGAATACACACCACTTGGCGACGCACCAGGAATCTACGTGCTTGAGGAGTAAGTCTCGCCAGCGCCGCTTTCCTCCCTTTGCGTATCACGAACTGCCCACTGGCAAGATCTGTAGCCTCCTTGCGGCGGATCGCACGCTGCATCGCTGCCAATATTTCAGTAACCTATAGGCGGACAGTGCACGACTCGTACGAGCGCCCGGCGCTCCGCTTCGAGCAGCTTGCTGTAGCCGTCCCAGCGAAGCCGAGCCGTGGCTTCCTTATCCCTGAATGTCTAATTACTTATGTACTAGTCGAGACGCCGCCAGCTGTGATAAGGACTAAGCACTAATCCGGTGCACCGTAGCACCCGAAGCCGCTAACATATTCGCATCCGACCGCAAGTGGCAGGATAATGACCTAGTCGTGATCGAGAGCGCCGAAGCGGTGATGGCATTTCATCGCGCGTTCGATGCCAGTTTTGAAGTCGGTGAGGCTCCGTCGGTTGGCACAAAGACCATTTCCGCGCCCAGACTGCTTGCTTAACTTCAACGCGATGCATCGAGCTCAGCGTGATCGATTTTGGTGCCGGGTGCAATAACCGCTTTGAGGCCACCAAGATCCGACGTGCTAAGAACGAGCCGCCAGCCGTAGGCATCAACCACGTCAAGAACGATTGCGAATCCGAGGCCCGCGCCCTCCCCGCGCTGGTCCAGCCGCGCACCGCGTTCAAGGACCTTCGATCGCGCCGCCGGGGTGATCCCTTTTCCGTCATCCTCGATCGCGATCGACGCACCAGCCGGACCGGGATACGCCGTGACGCGAACGCGCGAGAGTGCATGACGCGAAGCATTGTCGAGAAGATTGCCTAAGACTTCGGCGAGGTCGGTTCGATCGAACGGTACGGCCGCGCCATCCGGAATGCGCGGCTCGAATGTGAGCCGCATGCCCGCGGGGGTTCGCGCCAAGGTCGCGATGACCGAACGGACAAGCGGCGCGAGCTCGGTCGATGCACCAGCGCCCCGGCGTATGTTTGAACGCACGCGGGCCCGTGTCATCTCGCGGTCGACATGACGGCTCATGGCCTCGCCGACCGCTTCGATATCGCGCGCGATCGCGTGCTCGCCCCGCTCGCGCAACCGGCCCGCGTCCGATGCGAGCGCGGCCAGCGGCGTTTTGAGCCCATGGGCGAGGTCGGCAGCGCGGCTACGCGAGCGCTCGATCTCCTGCTCTTGCGAGTCGAGTAGCGCATTGACTTCATCGACAAGCGGCAGGACCTCGACAGGTGCCGCGGGCGTTAAACGATGGTTGCGTCCTGACCTAATGTCGGAAATATCGCGACGCAGAACAGCGAGCGGCCGCAGACCGAGCGCGACCTGGATATAGGTGGCGATGGCCAGTACGAGCCCTAGGACGCTAAGTGCAGCCGCGAGATCCTTCGCGAAGGCCAGTCCGGCCGCCGACACCCGGGCGAGATCGACGGCCACCGCTATGTGGACTGGCGTTGGCCGCCCCTTGATCGTGAGGTTAATGCCCCGCTCGGCAATGAGGACGCGCGCATTGGCCGGGCCGCGCGCTTCGTGACGATGAGCCTCGCCTATCGACAGGTCGTCCTTGGGCAGGAACAGGGTCGTGTCCCACAAGGAACGCGAGCGCAGCAGCTGACCGTCTTCGCTGCCGACCTGCCAGTATAGGCCCGAGAGCGGATCGGCAAAGCGCGGATCGGCGGGCGGGCGCGCGACGACGAGCCTACCGTCCGCGTCGACGTCAATGCCGGCGATCAACTGCTTCAGATGGACACCCAGGTCGTCCGCGAGCGTGCGCGCGATATGACGCTCGAAAAGGACCGTGAGGCCCACGCCGGCGATGGTCAGTGCGACCAGGATCGCCACGATTCCACCTGCGACGAGCCGGAACCGCAGCGAGCCCCAACTCATACCGGCGGCTCCGCTATGATGTAGCCGAAGCCTCGGCGCGTTTCGATCGACTCGGCGCCGAGCTTCTTGCGCACGCGGCCGATCAGGACCTCGAGCGCATTCGAATCATGATCTTCGCCGTGCCCATAGACGTTCTCCTCGAGTTCGTGCTGCGAAACGACGCGACCCCGGTGAAGCAGTAAATAGGAGACAAGGCGGTATTCGAGCGGCGAGAGCGAGACGGGCACGCCGCGCAGGCTCACCTTCATCTGCCGTTCGTCCAGTGTGATCTCGCCCGCCTCGACCACTGACGCCGCATGACCCGCGGAGCGGCGCACGATCGAACGCAGCCGCGCGAGCAATTCCTCCATGCGGAACGGCTTTGGCAAATAATCGTCGGCGCCGGCATCGATGCCGTCGACCCGCTCGGCCCAGCTGCCGCGCGCGGTGAGGATCAGGACAGGCGTCCGGCGGCCATTCGCGCGCCAGCGTTTGAGAACGGCGAGCCCATCCATGCCCGGCAGGCCGAGATCGAGGATGATCGCGCCGTAATCCTCGGTATCGCCGCGGAACCATGCTTCCTCGCCATCGCTCGCCGTCTCGACCAAGTAGCCAGTGGCTTCGAGGGCGCGCACAATATCGGACGCGATCCGCCGGTCATCCTCGACGAGTAGCACCCGCATCACTTCTCCTTAGTCTGGCCAATCTCGCCGCTCCTGGCGTCGACAAAGACCTCGAACAGATGTCCTTTTCCGTCCAGCACGCGGAATTCGTAGATCCAGTGGCCCATCTTGCTTTCAATCTCGACTCCAACCACCTCTCCCGGCAATTCGCCTCGCACCGCGGCAAGAATATCCGCGAGCGGGCGGATCTCGCCGCTCTCGACAGCCTGCCGCGCGGCGTCCTGGTCGTGGGACTCGGCACATGCATCCGCGGTGGGCAGCACGGCAGCCGACGCGATGCCGAGAAGCATGGATCTAAGATGCACGTACATTAACCAGGATGCTCTGTTCACTTCGCCATTTTCGGTCAAATCAAATGACAGATCGCTGACATGGGTCAACAGGCGGCTGTCAGCCGGTTTGCGGCACTCTCCCATTCGCGATCCACCGCTTGGTGCGGCGGGTTGGCATTTCAGGAGACGTTCCATGCGCAAGCTCGCCCTCATTTCCTTCACCGCCGCCATGTTAGGCGCCGCAACCACGGCCGAAGCCGGTGGCCTCGGCCGCCCTTGCACCTCTGCTCCGCAGACCCAGTGGCTCAATCTCGAAGTGCTGCAAACCAAAGTCGAGGCCCTCGGGCACAAAGTGCGGAAAGCCAAGTTGAAGAACGCCTGTGGCGAAATCTACGCGCTTGACAAGAATGGCACCCGCGTCGAGCTATTCGTCGATCCCACCAGCGGCGAAATCGCCGGACAGCTTTAGCGGCGTGCGTTATGACAAACGTCGATAACACGATCGAAGCCGGCGGCGTGACGCCGCCGGCGACGGTCAAGGTCTGGGACCTTTTCGTGCGGGTGTTCCATTGGTCGATCGTCGCCTTCTTCATCATCGCCTATGCGACGGGAGACGAAGTCGAGCGGGTCCATATCGCGGCGGGCTATGCGATCGCGGGCTTGATCGTCCTGCGCGTCGTTTGGGGCGTCCTCGGCCCGCGTCATGCGCGGTTCAGCACTTTCGTCCAGACACCGCGCGAGGTCTTCGCCTATCTGCGCGACACCATTCTCCTCAAGGCTCCCCGCTATCTCGGCCATAATCCGGCCGGCGGAGCTATGATCCTGGCGTTACTTGCAATGCTCACTGGCACGTGCATCACCGGATACATGATGACCACCGATGCTTTCTGGGGTGCGAAATGGCTCGAGCATGTGCATGAGGTCGTGGCCAATCTGACCGTAGCCTTGATCGCTCTTCACGTCCTCGGCGTTTTGATCGCGAGCTTCGAGCATCGCGAAAATCTCGTTAAGGCGATGATCACGGGGCGAAAGCGAGTAACCTAAGGGAGCCTTCCCGCGTAAATTTCGGCACGTCGCTTTTGTGCTGCAAGGCTGTGGTATACGGCCAATCCAAGATGAATACATCACCGATGCTGCACAAGATCACGGGCGACCAATTAGAAGGCTCCACAGCATGAAACGAAACGGCCAAGCCTCGAACAGGAACACGCTTGGACTCTTCGTAGAGAAGGTCGCCTTGCTGCTCGTGATGATCGGCGCCGCTCTTGCTGCGTGGACTTTGCGGGGTGTCTTACTCATCTTGTTTGGCGCCCTTGTCCCCGCCATTGGCATGAGCACGATTGCAAAACTCTTGGCGTATAACTTTCGGATTGGCTATGGTGCCAGTTTGTTCATAGTAGTGCTGATAGGGCTTGTTCTGATCAGGGCAATTGCATGGTTTTTAGGTGCGGCAATTGGCGAACACCTTGACGAATTGACGCAGAAAATCCCGACTGGTGCGCAATGGTTGAACGATCAGATAGAAACGCGGCCCTACGCGCGCGATTTGCTGGCCAAACTTCAGACGGCTGATCTGTCGGGGCCGACGGGATGGATCGCTGGCGCGCTCGCCACCACGGTGCGATTGTCGGTGGCGGCTACCGGATCGCTTGTCGCCATGGCCATCATTGCGATCTACCTGGCGGCGCAGCCGCGACGCTACAGGGACGGCACTCTCCGTCTACTGCCTAGCGCGACGCAATCACGCATATCTAGATTATTCGATGCGACGGCTAACATTCTTGGCCGCTGGCTCGCCGGCCAACTGGTCGTAATGGCCACTATGGGCATCCTCTCGGGCTTCGGGCTCTGGGCACTCGGCATCGAGGCAGCTCTCGTGCTTGGCCTCGTTGGTGGCGTGCCGTCATTCGTGCCCTATGTCGGGGCGGTGATCACTGCAGTGCCGGCGACGCTCTTCGCGCTGGCTCAGGGCCCCTCTTATGCCGTTGCCGTGATAGCGATGTATGTCGCCGTGCATTTCATCGAGGGTAACTTTATCACGCCGATCATTCAATCGGAGGCGACGTCCTTGCCACCTGTCGTGAGCCTGCTTTTGGTCATCGCCTGCGGGCTGCTGTTGGGCCCGTCCGCGGTATTCCTTGCGGCGCCCTTGGCGTTGTCCGTCGTCACCGCGATCGAAGTCCTTTACGTTGAACCTAGGATTGCGCTGGATAGAAAGGTCGAGCTTGACCACAGAGCTTAATTCAGGGACGCGAATTTTCGGGAACCCAGTAGGCGCCGTTGAGCAATGTCAAAGACAGCTGAAGGCGAGGTTACGGCTCGTCTCTCTAGATGAACCGGGGAATGCTTATGCGATTTAAAAGTGTTTGCCTTGCCCTGAGTTTCGGCGATGTGACCCCAACGCCCGAAGAGAGCTGTGCCGCCGAAAATTACGCGATTGCCTTTTGTGGCCGCGAGCGGGCGCATCTTTCGGTTTTCATGGCTGCGCTAGATCTTCGCATTCCAATCGCCGGATTTGTTCCTATCGCTCATGCCTTCGTTGATGAGATCAACGCCGAGCGGCGCAAACATGCCGAGGAAGCCGAAAAGAGAATAACAAGAGCCGCAACCGTCGCGGGTATAACCGTCGAGTTCCACACCGTCCAACAATCCTACCCGGATACGAATCGCTGCCTCGCTAAGGCGGCGAGACCGAACGACATTGTCATCGTTTCGCGGTCGATGAATAACTTGCCCCTGGACAGAGATCTGATCGAGGCGATGCTGTTCACGTCAGGGTGGCCAGTTCTCATCATCCCACCCCACTGGGAACAAGGTGCAGAGTTTCAAAATATCATGATTGGATGGGATGGCGGCGCCAGGGCGTCTCGGGCTGTTGGGGATGCCATGCCTTTGCTCACTCGCGCCGAAGGAATCGAAATTGTGTGCGTCGTCCCCGATACTACAAAAAGTGTCGCGGGCGCTGATCTGGCAACTCACCTTGCGCGACATTGCAGGAACGTGACGATTACCAATCTTCCAACACTGCACGGCGATGTGTGCAGGACCCTTCACAGTCATGCGATAACGATGAGAGCGAATTTGTTGGTCATGGGAGCCTATGCGCATCCCAAGGTGCTGCAGATAGTGCTCGGCGGGGTGACCAGTGGCGTGCTTTCCGAGGCGGAACTGCCGGTTCTTCCTTTCTACTGATCGGGTTCGTAATAAGTGAAGGGCCGACGTGACGGCGATTGAACCGACAAATAGCATGACACCGACGCTCAACGAGCGGACCCTTCGACGCGCCCTGATAATCATCGCGTTAGCGGCGCTTGCCATCGGACTTGCCACCGCATTGATGGGACGCAGCGGGTTTGCGCAGTGGATATGGGCCGCGGGCACGATTCCCGTGGTCACGGGTCTTGCGATTTCGATTGCTCGCGACGTCCGAGCAGGAAGAATGGGCGTCGATGCGGTCGCGTTCGTATCGATGTCGGCCGCCCTGGCGCTTGGCCAGACACTGGCCGGAGTGGTCGTCGCCATCATGTATGCCGGGGGCGGCGTGCTGGAAGATTTTGCGGTCGGACGCGCGGAGCGGGACCTCAAGTCACTTATCGATCGAGCGCCACGGGTGGCACATCGCAAAACAGGCGGGTCGTTCGAAGACATCCCAATTGATAAGGTCGCCATCGGAGACGGGATCATTGTGCGCGCGGGTGAGGTAGTTCCTGTCGATGGGCAAATTACCAGTCTGAATGCGTCGCTCGATGAGTCCGCAGTCACGGGGGAACCCATCCCGGTGACGAGGTTCACAGGCGAGGCGGCGCGCAGCGGCGCGATCAACGCGGGCGAGACCTTCGAGATGCGCGCGGCGGCCACGGCCGGCGACAGCACCTACGCCGGCATTATAAAAATGGTCACGGCGGCGCAAACAGCCAAGGCTCCATTCATTCGGATGGCGGATCGCTTTGCATTGCTTCTATTGCCAGTGACTCTTCTTGTCGCTGGCGCCGCCTGGGCTCTTTCGGGAAATCCCATTCGCGGGCTCGCCGTGCTTGTCGCGGCGACACCTTGTCCTCTGATCCTCGCGGCGCCCGTGGCATTCATCGCCGGCGCCGCCCAGGCCGCCCGCCGCAGCATTTTGATCAAGGGCGGCGGCCCGCTCGAGGCGCTTGCCCGCACGCACACAGTCATGTTCGACAAGACGGGCACTTTGACAGTTGGCGGCGCGCGCCTGGTCGCCGTCGAGACCGCTCCCGACCAAGATCCTGGCGAATTGCTTCGCCTCGCAGCCTCGCTGGAGCAGGCCTCTCATCATGTCGTGGCAGCCGCCATCGTCTCCGCTGCTATCGGCAAGGCGCTCAAACTACAGATTCCCCAAAACGTGCGCGAGACAATGGGAGCTGGGCTCGAAGGCGTCGTCGACGGACGAAAGGTTCGTGTCGGTTCGCATCAGCTCGTTTATGGCAGCGGGCGGCTGGAGGAGTGGGCGGCGAGAGCGCTGCGGCGCGCGTCCTGGCGCTCTGCCCTTAGTGTGTTTGTCTCGATCGATGGGCACGCCGCAGGCGCCTTGTTGCTTGCGGATGAATTAAGGCGGGAGACCCCGCGGGCCGTCCGCGCGCTTCGCAACGCGGGCGTCGCGCGCATTGTCATGTTGACGGGCGACCGGGCCGATTCCGCCGAGACGATCGGAGCCGCGCTTGATCTTGACGCGGTGCTCGCCGATCGCGTCCCCGCCGACAAGGTCGAGGCTGTCGCGCTAGAACAGCGGCTGAACCCGACCGTCATGGTTGGTGACGGAATCAACGACGCTCCAGCCTTGGCGGCGGCCGATGTTGGCATCGTCATGGGCGCGCGCGGCGCGAGTGCGTCATCAGAGGCGGCCGATGTCGTCATCCTTGTCGATCAACTTGATCGCGTTTCGGACGCGGTTGTCATTGCGCGCCGCACCCGCGCCATCGCCATGCAAAGCATCGTCGTTGGCATGGTGCTTTCTGGGCTCGCCATGGGCGCGGCCGCATTGGGCTGGCTAACCCCAGTCGCCGGAGCACTTACACAAGAGGCCATCGACGTCGCGGTGATCCTCAATGCTCTGCGGGCTTTGAGTCCCGGCTGGACGCGCCGGCGCGCCTCGATGCCTGTGGCCGCCGCGCAAGATCTTCGGCAGGATCACGAAAGGCTTGAAACAAGTCTCGACCGTCTGCGCCAGATCGCGGACGCCCTCGACGATGCGGACGCAAAAACCGCGGTCGAATATGTCACTGAGGCTAATCGCATTGTCGCAGAGGACATCGTCAAGCATGAACTTGCAGACGAAAGTTCCGTCTATCCGCGGCTCGCAAACATTCTCTCCGACGGCTACGGCCTCGTCGCAATGAGCCGCGCCCATCGCGAGATTCTGCACATGGCGCGGCTCTTGGCTCGCCTCGCTGATGGGCTCAGCCCAATCGACGCCGACCGTTACCTGATCCGGGACGGGCAACGCATCATTGAATCCATCGAATCTCTTGTCCGCATCCACAGTGCGCAGGAGGAGGACATCTACGAGAGCGCCGGCTCCGAACGTGTTGCCGAGAGACGATGGTTCGGGACAGGCCAATTGAAAACGCTCCGAGGCCACGGCGCGGTCCCCGGCCTAGTGTCCCAGAGCCCAAACAAGAGTGGCTGGAGTTGGCAAATGGTTGCGTTCGCTCTCACCATTCTGGCTCTCGGGGGCGGCTGGCTCACATGGTCCTTACATCGGGGTACAGCGGCGTATTACGTCACCCAGAAGATTGAACGGGGGTCGATCGTTCGCAGTGTCATCGCAAGCGGCATCATAGGGCCCACGGCAAGCACGCCGGTTGGCGCCCGTGTACCTGGCGTGATTCAGGCGCTTTATTGCAACACCAACATGACAGTGAACGCTGGCCAAATTTGCGCCAAGATCGATCCGCGTCCCTATCAAATCGTGGTCGATCAGAACAAGGCCGGTCTGGTGGCAGCCGAGGCTCGGCTCGAAAAAGACAAGGCAAAACTCTCCCAGGCGCAAGAGGCCTTCGAGCGCACCCTGATCCGAGTGAAGCGCCGGGCCATGTCCCGGAAAGCACTTGACAAATCGCGCAAGGCGTATGAGCAGGCGCAGGCGCAGATCAAGGGCGACGAGGCAATGGAAGCCAAACTCGAAACAGCCCTTCACGCTGCCGAGATCGACCTCGGCGATACAGAAATTGTTTCGCCGATTGATGGAACCCTAGTCTCGCGCAATGTCGAAGTGGGCCAGACGGTCGCGACGGGCACAGAGACACCGCCGCTGTTCCTTGTCGCCGAGGATCTCACCGTCATTCATATAGTCGCTAATGTCGATGAGAAGGACATCAGCGAGGTTAAGCCCGGCGACAATGCCACGTTCACCATCGAAGCTTTTCCGAACCGTCCCTTCACAGGAGAGGTGAAGCAAATACTTCCATCGACGCAGACTATGCAGAATGTCGTTACCTATGACGTGGTCATCACCGCGCCCAATCCAGATCTGTTGCTCGAACCTGGCATGATGGCGACGATAAGCATCGTGGTCAACCGGCGCGACCATGTCATCCGCGCTCCCAATCAGGCGCTGCGCTATTCGCCTCGGGATCTAGCCTTTCCGAACGGCTCTGGCAGTCCCAGGACGCCACCGGATGGCTCGTCACAGCTGTGGATCCTGCGCGATGGAAAGCCTAGAGCGATCACCGTCCAACTCGGTCTAAACGACGGTGCCAACACGGAAATTGTCGGAGGTGATTTGCGACCCGGCGATGAGCTGATCATCAGTGTAAGCGGCGGCGTTTAGCGGAAGCCGGCGGTAACGGTTCCTCCTGATCCGAGGCTGGGAAAGCCAAGGAACTGAATCTGTAGCTCAATCTCCGCCCGTCCCGTCAAATCGTATGCGGATTCTGCATACGATTATAAAAACGACATGAGCGCGGCCGATGGCGCAACAACCGAGCGGAGAATTCACATCAACCGACCCGACGACGACAACGCAAGATGCAAGGGTTCAAGAGCGTGGGATCCGCGCAAAGATTTCTCTCAATGCATGCCGCGGCCCACAACACATTCAACGTCCAACGTCATCTGACCTCAGCACGAACGCACCGAGCTTTCAAGGTATCGGCACTGCAGACGTGGCGTGAAGTCGTCATCGCGGCGTGAGCCCGACGAGCACAAAGATTTGTTACGTGCTCGATTTGGCAACGTGACAGCACCAGCAGGAGCTCTCGGATCTCATTCTCGCCGGCGATTGGTTTCTCCCAAATTGGAAACGGGTCATGTATCTGACAAAGTAGAATTACTCATCGCCTTGCTTATCGATTGCAGCTCCATGCGATAGGGTCGGTTCCGCCCCGATCCTGGAGACGATGAGTTTGTCCACACGATTCTGGTCCATGTCGAAGGCCTCGAACCGGAGGTCGTCACTGACGAATCGATCTTCGACCTGTGGCACGCGCCCTAAGCACATCATCGCAAAACCGCCCAGCGTCCGGTAAGCCAGTATACCTTCACCAGGTAGCTTGTAATCGAGTTTCATCGCCTCCCTAAAGCGCTCGATTGAAATGTTGCCGTCAACCAGCCACGATCCGTCTTCCCTTTGCACGATTTCGGGCTGCAATTCGTCTTCGACAGTTGAGGGTTGGCCGCCACTATTGACAAGCAATAACCGTTAACGTGTCATAGCCGTTTCGGGCCGATGATCGCGGCGGACTCAATCCACGCCACGATCTACAACACATTCAACGCCCAACGCCACCTCATTTCAGCACGAACGAACCGAGACTTACGGGCCTCGGCGATGCAGACATGGCACGAAGCCCTCGCCGCGGTGTGATTTCAGCGGCGCGAAACTTCCCGCATCAAATTTCCGATAATGTGACAAAGCCCTCAAGATCTTTTTTCGAGCTTTGCTTGAATCTTTTGCAGCAAAATGTGCATTTCGTTAGGCTCGGAATGTTCCGGTGAAAATGGAAAGATCTTTTTCAGCGTGCGCCCGAAATGCGCCTGGATAGAAGGTTCAGCGAAAGGCCCGGTGTCGGCCTTCTCAAACCTACTTTCACAATGCGCGAACGGAGTATCGAAAAAGCCGTGAGGCTTTGGATTAGGTTTCATCGCTGTTATTCTACGCAATTATTCTGCTGATCCGTATTGTTTTTGCCGACATACTTATTTTTCTCTAAATCCGGGTTACGGCGGACAATGGATCGCTTGGGCAAGAAGCTCGCGGGCAAGTGCCCAGTCAGCTTGTTAAGCGCTCTGGCATGAGATCGATCAAATCGTGGTAACGCTCAGTTGTCCCGTGTTGCAGTCAGGTCCGAAACCGCTTCCGACCACACTGACAGATGGCCGAGATCGCCATTTCCGAGAACCTTGCTCGCCGACATCCTGCGGCTGATCGCGGAACTCCGGCCGCCCGTCACATCGACAGCGTAAAGGTTCGATTTTTCATGCGTTCGCTGCAAACCATAGGAAAATTGCGCGTCTCGACGACAGAAAATTCGTCATTTTTCGGCGCTCGGCGAGGAGATGGCCCGCCCGACGCCGGTCCACAAACAGTGCCGGTTCGTCGGGCTTGTTAAAGATGCCAAATCGAGAAAAATTTGGCATGGAAACCGCGGCTATCTGAGGAATGCCAGTTAATAGCCACCCGCCAAGTAAGCGCTTGGCGGCAAGGTGTAATAGAGGTAAATCGCGTAAACCACATACGCCGGAATGACGAGGCGTGTGGCCATCAGAATGTTCCAAAATATGTCTGCCTGACGCTTATCTTTTGCCGAAATTTCGCGACCTAAAGTATCATCTTGCAGATGCATCGCCGTTTTTCCTCTCTCGGTTCAACTTGTCTTGTTTTTAAGTTTACCCTTCCCTAGCTAGGTAAGCGCTAGTTGGATTTTGGCAAGGCGATCGCATTTCTCGCAAGCCGCGACAAATTCGCCCGGGGCGGCTTCGCGCCCATTTCGCTGAATTCGGCATAGTGGTTGGACAAGGCATCCGCAATGTCGAACGGCTGCTTGTTCTTCTTGAAACGGCGGGAGATCAGCGCTTACCAGAGCTAGCGGCGGAATTGCTCGGTATTTTAGCCGCGCAGCTGCGCCACGTCGCCGAACAGCTTAAGGAAGTCGAAGTAAAACTGTCGGCATGGCATCGAGCCGACGAGACAAGCCGCTTCTTGCACGGCGTTAGGCCAGGAAAAGCGGCGAACTCGCGCGGGCCTGAGAAAGCGGAGACGTCCTGAATGCTGGCGGCCATCGCCGAGGCTCTCACCGGGCCCAAGCCGGGAATGGTCATCAGGCGGTGCGCCATTTCGTCGCCCCGAGCCATCGCGTCGATGGTTCGACTGTCTGATCTGCGCGTCCTCATTGGCGGGTCGCGCCCTCATGCCCCCGCGAACGCCCGGATATGACGCGATGCGCGGCGACGAGCGATGTCATGATGCCGTCACGTCGTGCACTGGCCGTTTCTCCGGCGGGAAATGACCGTCAGGGTCATCGATCCATACGCAGGCGATCCCGGCCCGCTTGGCATAGGCGAGCGCCTGCAGAAATGCGGCGGCGACGGGCAGCGGATCTACAAAGGAATCTGGGTCAGGCCAACTGCTGAACTTGGTGACGTTGACGGTCGCGAGCACCGGCGTATCGGCAGCAGGACCGCAATGCACATGCACTTCGACGACGGTACCGAAGGGCAGCGCGGAGCGATGTTCGACGATACGCGTCATGCGGAGAATTCCTTTCAGCTCCAACCTGCCGAATTCCGACCGGATTGAGCATCTTATAAGGGAAATTATTAGAAAATCCGATGCTTTGAGGCAGGCTTTCTCAACCGCGGGGAAGATGGTCACCGAACGTGACAATCGATGATCATCTAAAATCGCTAGATGACAAACTTCAGGCGGTTGTAGAGGTTAAGGATGACCTGCTCAAAATTGCCGCCGACCTGAAGCAGGATATCAAGGACATAGGGCAGGAAAACAAGGGAACACACGACGATGTTATCCGGCTGCAAGAAGGTATGAAATTGATGGAGCCATTCCCGGAAAAGATTCTTATACAACCAGGGAATATACACAGGTCCATTCAATACCCGGCGTGAAGCCATAGCCATGTCCGCTAAGGCCGATGCTGACTAAAGTCTTCTCAAAACTAAAAACTCGGGAGCGGATTTTCAGCGCCGCCGCATGATTGAGGACATGACCGTCCGAAATCTTTCGCCAGCGATGCAACGATCCTACATCAGCGCGGTTTCGAAGCTCAGCCGCTATTGACGATCCCCTTGGTTCCGGTAGATGCCAAAGCCCGCAAGGGCATCGCATTCGAACCGGCGGGCGGCCAAAGCCTTGACCCTATTGCCCGCGACACATTGCTCAGCGCCATCGCACGATCCCGCGAGGAGATCGCCTATTGAGTAGGCCGATGCCCTGAAATCTGCTGTATAATGCCGTCGATTTGGACGGTGTAGCCGAGAGAAAAGACGCTCTTCTAGAACCTCCGAAGGAAGCCTCGTTGCCTTTTCCCTCGATATCACGGCGTGTTTTTGTAAAGCTCGGTATGGCTGCCGGAGCGGGCAGGCCACTGCCCGCCCAAGTGAGCACAGAGACCACAGGCGCCATGTCTGAGCAATCGCAGGGGTCGACGCTCCTGGTCACCCATGAAGCTTTCCTCGACCATCTGACAAACACCCCAGAGCGCCCGGCGCGGATGAAGGCGATCGACGCGGCACTATCAGACCAAGCCTTCTCTGCTCTCAGGCGCGAGCCGGCGCCGCTACGCGACGATATCGAGGCAGCAATCTTGCGGGTGCATAGCGCAGAACATTTTAATCGCATTGCCGCGGCCGCTGCCGATATAGAGCACCTGCCCTATTTCTTCGATCGGGATACGATGATCTCAGCCGGCTCGTGGGAGGCGGTACGCCGGGCGGTCGGCGGCGGCCTTCTCGCTGTCGATAGAGTGATGGATTCGATGTCGGGCATCGCCAATGCGTTCTGCCAAGTACGCCCGCCCGGCCACCACGCCGAACGCGACCGCATT
>DATBPZ010000130.1:0-9125 GCA_036561105.1 Methylocella sp.
CTCAATTCCCCATAGCGCGCGGCGGCGACGCCGCCCTTCCAACTCGCGGTTTCCTTCTTTGGAGGTTTTCGGACGCCGGCCCCGCCGACGCCCGGCGGCAACCGTCCGTGAAGGGCCGGCATCCGAAAACCTTCACACAAGCGGTCAATCGTCGTCTCTATGGCGGAAGGAATCTTCTGCACCGGCCATGCTGAGATCCGGCTTATTCAGATTCGTATGCAGGCCGCGTTTCGTGGAGACTGAAAATCGGGAGCGAAAAAAGGCGGCTCGAGAAGCCCCCGCGTAATTACCAGATGGTTAACCAATGGTTAAAGCGAGCGCATGAAGAACTGGAAGCCTGGCTCAGCCATGGCCGAGCGTCCCCTCGTTGATTGGATAGGGAGGAGCATTATATGTTCGCTGCATAGTGGGCGGCGAGCTTTTATCTTTGCCGCCAGACGAGTACGAAACAATAAGGATACGCTCCGTGAAGGCGTCGACCCTTTTCCTCTCTCTTTGTTTGGGGCTTTCCACCACGGCCGCCATGGCAGAATTGAAGCCGGGCGACGCTGCGCCCGATTTCACTGTGCAAGCGGCGCAGGGCGGTAAGGAGTTCAAATTCTCGCTCGCCGAAGCCCTGAAAAAAGGGCCAGTGGTTCTGTACTTCTACCCCAAATCATTCACCAGCATTTGCACGATCGAGGCGCATGAATTCGCCGAGAACATCGAGAATTTCACAGCTGCTGGCGCGACCGTCATTGGCCTTTCAAGCGACAAAATAGAGGTGCAACGCGAGTTCTCGACAAAGGAATGCCGCGACAAATTCCCGATGGGCGCCGATCCCAGCCTTTCGGTTATTAAGGCCTATGACGCGGTGTTTAACATTCCGCTGTCTGGCCTGGCCTTTGCTGATCGCATTTCCTATGTGATTTCGCCCGAGGGAAAGATTCTATACTCCTATGCCGATTCCCACGCGGAGAAACACATAAAGAATACCCTGGCCGTCGTCAGGAAATGGCGTGAGGAGCATAAGCCCTGAGGCGACCCCACCGATAATCGGCCACCCCTTCCCGCCGCATGACTTGCAGTCATCGACGTGATGGCCGTTGTAATTGCCGTTGCACATATCCAACGCTTGTCCTTACACCCCGCCACTACCATTTCAAGCGTGATTTCCGCTTCGGAGAAACCAACATGGCGACGACCTATCTTCCTCGCGTCACTGTGGCGGATCACGAGACCTTGCGGAGCTTGGTCGGCAACTACCCAGCCGACTCATACGAAAAATGGCTTTTTCTCCAAGCGAAGGAAATCGCGAACTGGCAAAGGAGCGGATGGGAGGTCATCTTAATTGATGTCGGTGCGGACGATTTCGTCCGATATTGCCGGGAGACTGGAGCAAGCCCCAACTTCCACACGTTCAGGGCTATCGCCTCTGCGAAGGCAATCGGAAAATTCCGTTGATTGTCCGCGCAGCGAGCTTGGCTGGCCCCCAAAGAATCTTCGTTCCCTTTCTTCGATCAGTCCGCTGGTCCTCGGAAAGCGCATTTGAAGTAGGATACTTCCATGTTTCGGGTTCGCGCCAATGCGGACATCGCTGTTCAACCGCTCATGCACTGTTTTATTCAAACCGCCCACTATCAAAGCCCGAGCAAGGTTGTCTTTTTATCTATTTGATGAGATTTCTTGCCAAGCAGCAAATCGATTCGGATTCGCGGTGGGAGATTCGCCGTACGTTCTGGCTCTTGCGGAAAGACGCCCAGATGATCATCAGTCTGCTGAACCAAAAGGGCGGGGTGGGCAAGACGACGATCGCCATCAATCTCGCGGCCTGCCTCAGTCATGCGGGGCGGCGAGTCCTTCTCATTGACGCCGATCCTCAGGGGAGCGCCCTAGCCTGGTCTGGCGCGCGGCAGGCGGAGCCAATATTCGTCGTGGTTGGCATGGCGAAGCCCACCTTGCATCGTGAGGTCCCAGCGCTGGCTGCGCATTACGACGTGGTCATCATCGACGGTGCTCCGCGCGTCAATGAACTTGGCCGCGCGGCGATTATGGCGAGCGACCTAGTTTTAATCCCAGTCCAGCCCTCGCCCTACGACGTCTGGGCCGCCGCCGAGACCGTCCAACTGGTGCGCGAGGCGCGGCTCTATAAGGAAAGCTTGCGCGCGGCGTTCGTCATCAACCGAATGATCTCGAATACGGCCATTGGCCGGGATGTGCTCACGGCGCTTGAACAATTCCCGGAAACTCCGGTGCTCGGGACCGCGCTAATCCAAAGAGTTGTCTATGCGGAAAGCGCGACGAGCGGGCTCTCGGTGATTGAAGCCGCGCCTCGCAGCGATGCCGCGAAGGAACTGCGGCGGCTCGCGGAGTCGGTATTTCCCGATCCCAACAGGAATGCAGCATGAGCAAGAAGACGATCTCCTTCCAAAATCCGTCGAACAGCGCCAATTCGCCGGCTGCTCCCGGACTCGCAATTCACTCGCGGGCGGATTTAGCAGTTGATCAATGGATTAGTCAGCCCGAAGAAATCGTCGAAACCTCATTGGCGTCTTCGATCAAGTCCGATGAGGCGCGAAGGGTCATCGGCTCGGTGACGATCAACGTCTCGACCGAACCGGATGCCTTTGAGGTGATCAAGATCGGATTTCTCGTGCCATATTTGGCGTTTACGTTATGGACGCTGGGCGCCATGCAACGAAGCCTGCGATTATTCGATCGTTGAACCGGCCATTGCGGATTCGCCGCCGCTTCGAGAGCGGTCAGGTGCGCCAGGGATGTGCTGGCAGGTCGCTGACCCCAACGACGCTGACGCCCGCCTGCGCGACGGCGTGATCGTTTTCCACCGTGCTGCCGCTCACGCCGATGGCTCCAATCAGAATGCCTTCCTTGTCGACAATTGGGAGGCCGCCAGGAAAAGTGATCAGGCCGTCATTGGAATGCTCGATCCCAAACAGGGAGCCCCCCGGTTGTGACAGCTTGCCGATCTGGCCTGTAGGCATCCCGAAAAAGACCGCGGTCTTTGCTTTCTTGATGGCGATGTCGATGCTGCCGACCCATGCAGCGTCCATTCGATAGAACGCCTTGAGGTTCGCGCCCGAGTCGACGATAGCGATGCACATTTCGGTCCCAAGTTCGACGGCGCGCTTGCGTGCGGCTTGGATAGCGGCTTCGGCGGCTTCGATTGTGACATGCATGATTGCCTCGCAAAAATGCCCCCCCATCATTGGAGAAGCAACTATCAGATAGTTCGACTCCGAGCTTTCGCCAAATATCTCCGCTCAAAATCCTGAAGTTGGTTTCACACTCGCCTATGCGCCAATAGCGGCCATGTAACCTTCCCAAGAATATCACTTAAGGACTCGCTACGGGGGCAACTTGATTCAACACGAGGCGCTCCCGCCGGGGATCGGAAGCGTCTCGCACAAAATCTCTCATATCCCCGCTGCCTTGATCCGTTGCCCTCCCTGGGCTTCCCGACTATCGAGGGACAACACGCCGCTCAAGCAGCTTGAGCGGCCGATCGCATCGACATTGGATGCCGATCCTATCCGTGGAGACCGTCACTACCATGCGTTACCTGCTCCTACCCTTCACGCGGCGCTACGTGACTTATGCCGGCGCGCTCGTCGCCGCGATCCTGCTGCTGGTTCTTTCATTTAGCAATCCCGTCTACTGGTTTCCTTGTGGTCTCGCCGCCATGCTCGCATTGCTGGGCACGCATGACCTTCTGCAAACGCGGCACAGCCTCCTCCGTAATTATCCAATTGTGGGTCACATACGTTTCATCCTGGAAGAAATCCGGCCGGAGGTCCGCCAGTACTTTGCCGAGAGCGATACTGACGGTCAGCCGTTTAGCCGCAGGGAGCGGTCGTTGGCCTATGAACGGGCCAAGATAACCGTCGACAAGTTCCCATTTGGAACCGAGCTCGACGTCAATTCCGAGTCGTTTGAGTGGCTTAGCCGTTCCATCGCGCCAAAGCCGGTTGCGGCCGAGCAGTTTCGAATTACCGTAGGAGGCACAGACTGTCTCCAACCGTATTCGATGTCGGTTCTAAACATCTCCGCCATGAGCTTCGGCGCGCTCGGCTTTAGGGCGATTCTCGCTCTCAACTTGGGAGCAAAGCTAGGCGGTTTCGCCCATGACACCGGCGAGGGTGGATTCACCCGCTACCACCGGCAGCAAGGCGGTGACATCATCTTGCAAGTCGGAAGTGGTTATTTCGGTTGCCGCAATCCAAATGGAAGCTTTTCACCCGAACGGTTCGCGGAGCAAGCGAACGAGCCACCGGTCAAAATGATAGAGATCAAGCTCAGCCAGGGTGCAAAGCCGGGCCATGGCGGTGTGCTTCCCGCAGCCAAAGTATCACCGGAGATCGCTGCGGCCCGGGGGGTGCCAATCGGCCGGGATTGCATATCGCCGGCTTGGCATTCGGAATTTTCGACGCCGCGCGGGCTATTGGAATTTATCGAGCGGCTGCGTCGGCTCGCGCTTGGGAAGCCGGTTGGATTCAAGCTCTGCGTCGGTCATCCGGGGGAGTTCCTCGACATTTGCAAGGCCATGCTGGAAACCGGCATCTATCCTGATTTCATCGTTATTGACGGCGCCGAAGGCGGCACGGGGGCGGGACCGCTCGAATTCCTCGATCACGTCGGAATGCCGCTGCGGGAAGGGCTGATGTTCGTTCACAATGCCCTCGTCGGACTCAACATTCGCGACCATATTAAGCTCGGCGCGAGCGGCAAAATTATCACCGCCTTCGAGATGGTTCGGGCCTTGGCTCTGGGCGCCGACTGGTGCAACTCGGCGCGCGGCTTCATGTTCGCGCTCGGCTGTATCGAGTCGCTCCGCTGCCACACGGACCAATGTCCAACAGGAGTTGCGACGCAGGACCCCATCAGGCAACGCGCGCTCGTTGTCTCGCAAAAGGCGCGCCGGGTCGCATCTTTTCATCGGGCGACCGTTTTGGCGCTGGCCGAGGTGGTCGCTGCCGCTGGACTCGATCACCCGTCCGATCTCAGACCCTACCATATCTCGAAACGCACCACTTTCGGCCGGCCGGAAACTCTCGAGAAAATCTACCATTTCCTTGAGCCAGGCGAACTGATTTCCGGCACGGAGGACCCGAGGTTCAAAGACAGCTGGCCGAAGGCGCGGTCGGATTCCTTTTCGTCAACGAGAGGCGAAGCGGCCTAATATGCTGGGAAATAAATACTCATGCCCGTTTTGGGTCATCTTCGCTCGTGGCGGCGTTGGCTTCGGTCGGGCAGCTTGTCCTTTGACTCCGGAACTTGGGCGGCATCCCGCGAATTACGCAGAGCGCCAATAGGCGACATTGGGCGGAAACGCCAAAGCGAGGCGCGAACGCGTTACTCAAGCCTCGCGCATGGCGGCGAGCACGGCTAGTAGTTGGGCGCCGAGCGGTGCGCCGAGCCCGGTGCAGGCGCTCCAGCCCGCAGTCGCGGCATAACCGAGGCCGTTTTGCTGGTTATCGCCGACGGTGATCGGACGCATCAGCTGCGGCGTCGCATAGAGCGCCGGATTTACGAGCCCGATCGGCGCGCCTCGTTTGGCGTTCGCCATGGCGATCAATCCCGCCCACAGCGGCGTCGCCGCGCTGGTGCCGTCGAGCGCCCATTCGTCGCGATTGACGACGATCCGATAGCCTGGCGCCTTGGCCGCCATCGCGGCAACATCGGGCACCCCACGTCGAATTTGACCGTCATTCACTGATCTCGGGAGATTGGCGGCGCTCTGGAAAGCCGGGACAGGAAATTCGTCGCAGTCGCTAATGCCGCCGCCTGTGCCCGCTGTGCCGTCGTTCCAGACGTTCTCGCTTATGATCCCGGCGTTCGTGAGCGAGACCGACGTGCCGCCGCAACCGAGCGCGTAGGGGGCCGACGCGGGGAACCAGACATGCGCCTTGCCGTCCTGAAGACCACAAGTCGCGAGGCTGTCGCCCGATGCGGTCACGACGCTCACGCCAAGGCGGACTGCGTCGGACAGGCTGCCCATGACGACATCGCGGCGCGGCTTCGTCCAATAGACCTCCGGCCCGCCCCAGCTGAGCGAGAGCACCTGCGGCTTGTTCGTTCCGTCGCGAATCGCCTGATCAATCGCGGCGGCGAGGCCCTCCGCCGAATTGCTCGTAAAATACACCACAACGCGTCCACCCTCGACGAAACTGGCGACAACCTGCAAGTCCAGAGCGATTTCCATATCGTAGCGGCTGCCGCCGCTGAATTGATTGGTGACGCCGCCGACCGACTGATCGACGACGATCGGCGGCCGGCGGCCCATTTTTGCGAGCGCGGCGGCGAGGTCTTCCGGCTGATAACCGCCGCCCAACGCGATAACGCCGACGCATTGGGCAGACATATCCTGGTCGAGCGGAATGCCGTAGAGCGCCGCGATTTGCGACGGCCACATCGAGTCCGGGCCAGCGGGCGCAGCCACGGTTGCACGTCGAAGCAGGGGGCGTTGATCGAATCCGATCACAGCGCGAGTCCAGGGCGCAATATCCTTGGGAATATGCAGCGCGCCCGTCCGGGCGCGAAACACCTGTTCATCGTCCCTGTAGAGGCGGAGATTCGCGTAGAAAGCTTTCGCCAGCACACGAGCCGGCGCCTGCAGCGTCATGCTTCGAGCGCCGTAATCGACAGCCGCAACCACTATGCCTTGGGATTTCGCAAAAGCTTCGATGCGCGCGGCCGCGCGACGGTGGGTCTTCCTGCGCTGTTTCGCCAGCTGCTCGCGCGTCATCCGTTTCGAGAGGCGCTCGATGTCTTTTGCCGAGCCAAGTGGCGGCGGCGGCGGCGAGCGTCGCTGAAAATGCACAGTCACCGTCAGCGGCGCGTCGAAATCGATGTCGCCAACGAGCGACGCGCCCACTGGCGCGTCGCGAATGCTGCCTTCGAGTTCGACTGTCCTCGGCCACTGCGTCGTCATTTACCGAGGCACTGGCTAGTCGCAGGAGGATTTTGCGTATCGTCTATCGCGCAAAATGGAATCGACCAGACGAAATCCGCCGAGGAGCCAATACGCGTCAACCCCGGCTTGCCTTCGAAGATGGGCGGCTGGCCGGTGAACTGCCAATACCAACTCGGCAGAAGCGCGCCGAGCGGCGCGATCGGCGGTGTGACGTTGACATTGATGAAGCCGGCCTCAGAAGTGGCTTTTCCATTGCTGTCGAAGGCCGCCCGCCCATGGCATGTCATGCAGGAGGACGTTGGCACGAAACCGTCCTCGGTGACCGAGTTGCCAAGCCTGGTGTCGAGGCCGCTATTGTCGACGAAATCCGCCTGCGAGCCCTTCAGGCAGTAATTGAAGTAAACCGGCTCGATATCCGCTTTTGCGAGCAGAGCTTGGACCTCCGCGGACTTGACGCAATCGGGATAGGTCTGGCCGATTTTTTTCTGCGGCGGCACGATTGGAGTTTTCGCGCCGAAGGAGTCGCGGCAGCCGATCACGTCGCAGCGTCCGAGGTTGAAGCGATTCTCGAACGTTGCCCAGGTCCAATTGGGGACGAGCTTGCTGATCACATGCATGGATACGAGAGCGAAACTCTTGCCGTTCTTATCCGTGTTGACGTGAAAAACTTGCGGTGCTTGCGCCACCGTGACTTGATTGTTCGTGAATTTGGGAATTTGCTCGACGGGAACCCAATTAGCCTTGACCTCGACCGCATCGATCGGGAACGAGAGGGTTTTGCCGAAGGCGGCCTTCAGTCCGGAAATTTTGTAGAGGTTGTTTTTTACGATGAAGTCGAAGGCCGCGCGGTTGCGCCGCGTCTCTTCGAGCGATAGCGACGTGTCGGGCGGAAGCGCCGGTAAAAGAACGCCGTTCTTCAACGCGGTTTCGCGGGCGAAAGTTTCCAACGCCGGAGGATGCAAAGCCGACGGCGTCGCCCCGGCGGGATATACTGGCGTCGGCTGGAATGTGTCGGTGTCACTCGCGTAGGTCTCGAAGACCGAGTTTCCGCCACCGGCGCGGCTGTTGACTTGAATGAATAATTGCCACGCCTGCTGGTCAGCGTTGTTC
This sequence comes from Methylocella sp., assembly GCA_036561105.1. Taxonomy (GTDB): domain Bacteria; phylum Pseudomonadota; class Alphaproteobacteria; order Rhizobiales; family Beijerinckiaceae; genus Methylocapsa. Next base: position 8,021 of record DATBPZ010000130.1, read on the forward strand.
AAGGCTGGATTTGGATCCGATTGCGCCCGAGCGCCCGACGAGGCGAACAAAATTGCGCCAAGTATGATGATACAGGACACGCGACTTTGCATCGTAAACTCCCGTTGTCAGGGGTTGAAACCTTCATCCATCCATTTTTGATACCTATCGAGCCGCTCTTGCGGCCATTTGCCGTTGGGCGGCATGACGCCTTGCGACAGCGCCGCAAAGACCCGGCGGGCGTTGCCATGATCCGAAAATCCCGCGCTGGCGGCCGGATCGCACATCCAATCCGCGCTGCCGAGCAACACGCCGCGCGGAGCCATGCAGCCGATATCGGTAGGACGAAAAAGGAGGCGGATGTCTGTGGCAAAACTCGTCGGCATGATATTCTTTCTTGGATATGACTTGGATAAACTCCCAGCAGCCCAATTTTTCCGCCTTTAGAGCAAGTTCTTAAAAGAGTTGACAGACTATTTCGATGAGAACTTGCTCTAGCTTTATGATTTTGAGCGATTTATTATCGTTCGCATGATTCCATACCACGTCCCCAACCCGTCGCACGCGACGGTCTATAGCGAGCGGGAACGCTCTATGGGGCTCGCTCCTTCAGCACTAAAATGTAAGATGATTTTTGCGATCACGCAATTGCAATTTGACACATTGTCTCTTCGTCGTGAGCACGACCCAATCGTCTCGAACGCGATCCCTCTGATCCGGCATTCGCGGGATAGCCCTCTCTTGTAGCCCGGCAATGGCTCGGCATCATTGGCGAGCCAGACGCGACATCGGGCGGATTGACCGGATGTCGGGCAGGCCAATTTTTCGCCGAGCGCCCAAGAATGCCGAACGGCCAAGAATATTGCGTTTTGAACTCCGCTGTAATGCAGGGCCAAAAAAAGGTCCGCATGGGGCCACGGAACTAAACCGCTCTCGCGGTAGTTTGCGGCAGGCGTTCAGGGGCGTTTTGGGAGAGCGACGGGTAACGGGTGGGCGGCGAACTGTCTGAAGATCGTGGGGTTAGCAACCTCGCTTCAGACAGGAGCAGCACATGACAAAGGAGTGCATCACCCCGCTTCGCCGGCGCATGATCGAAGACATGACCGTCCGGCATTTAGCCTCGGAG
>DATBPZ010000131.1:0-4776 GCA_036561105.1 Methylocella sp.
TGACCTCGGCAGCTTGGGCCCTTGGGGCCGCGACCGTCTCAACCGCGCGAAGGTAATTGTCAAGCAGAGCCTCGCGTTCGTCACGATCGTCCTGATCCTGCTTCCTGAGCCGGATTACCTCCTTCAGGATCTTTATGTCGAAGCCCTCGCCTTTTGCCTCGGCAAAAACGTCCTTTTTCTCGTCATTCATCACCCTGAGATCTTCATCGATCCGCTCGATGCGCTCTACGAAAGAGCGAAGCCGATCACCGGCAATCCCATCTGGTCCACTCATGGTCTACTCCTGTCGGCCAGCCAACATCTCGGCGAGGAATCCCGACCGGGCTTGCCGCCGAACGGGGCTCTTTTCGAAATCGAGCCTGATATGCAACACGGCCCGGGAGGGGGAGGCTAGGAAGGTCTGGTTAAGGAATAGTTCCTCATTTGACGACTCAAGCGATCGCGACGAGGATGGGCCGGTGTCAGCGTGTCGTAATTTTACTTATGAGCGTGATGCGCGGTGTCTCGCATGCCGCAAGCAGCAAAATATCCTCACCGCCAAACAAGGGATGTGCCGACATGAATGACATCACGCCGGAACGAGTGATCGGGCTCGGCATGGGTTTTTGGAACTCGAAAGCGCTTCTCTCCGCGGTTGAGCTCGGTGTCTTCACAGAATTGGCGAAAGGTCCTGCGGACTTAGCCGAATTGTCGCGCCGGCTTGGACTTCATGATCGCTCGGCGCGTGATTTTCTCGACGCCCTCGTCGCCCTCGAAATGCTCGAGCGCGATGCCGACACATATCGAAACACGCCGGAAACGGAGCGCTTCTTGGATCGAGCCAAGCCGAGCTATGTCGGGGGTATTCTCGAAATGGCCAATGCCCGGCTCTATGGTTATTGGGGTTCGTTGACCGAAGCGCTAAGAAGCGGGAAGCCGCAAAACGAAGCCAAGGACAAAGAGGATTTTTTTGGCTCAATCTACGCGGATCCTGTGCGTCTTAAAGGCTTTCTGGCGGCCATGAGCGGCATTAGCGCCGGGGCCGCGCAGGCCATCGCCGCAAAGTTTCCCTGGGAGAATTATCAAACATTCCTCGATGTCGGGGCCGCGCAGGGCATGGTTCCCGTCACTTTGGCGCGCTCGCATCCGCATTTGACCGGAGGCGGTTTCGATCTTGCGCAAGTGAAGCCTGTGTTCGAAGAGTTCGTCGCGCGCCAAGGCTTCAGCGATCGGCTCGAGTTCCACGCCGGAGATTTCTTCAAAGACCCGCTGCCGAAAGCCGAGGTCGTCATCATGGGCCATATCCTGCATGATTGGGATTTAACGCAAAAGCGCATTCTTCTCGCCAAAGTATATGAGGCGATTCCGAAAGGCGGCGCGGTCGTCATCTATGATGCGATCATCGACGACGAAAGGCGTGAGAACGCCTTCGGCCTGCTCATGAGCTTAAACATGTTGATCGAGACGCCTGGCGGCTTCGATTACACGGGAGCCGACTGTCAGAGTTGGATGCGCGACGCCGGATTTATGGATACGCGCGTCGAGCCATTGGCGGGGCCCGATTCGATGGTGATCGGATTCAAATGATTTGAATTCGGGTGATTAGCTGGCGACGTGTTCTTGCAGCAACCATATTGAGAGGGACATGACGGATCAGATCACCCCATCAACCCGGATGGTTCAAACACCTGTTTCGCGCTCTCCTGCTCCGTCCGAAAGCTTCTTCGCCAACGCCTGGACAATCGGGAGCTGGCCTTTCGTTATTTTTGTCAACGCGTCCTCAATCGAAAACCACGCTGTACGATCGATTTCGGGAACATCAATGAGGCGGCCGGACTTTGGCGGCCATTCAACCTGACAATTGTTGCTCTTTAAATCTTTGGGATCGAAATCGCCTTCGGTTGCCCATGCAGAAACGAGTTTGCCGCTCGGCTGCCTATAGGTTCCTAATTCAATGAGTTGTCCTGAAGCAACAATGCCGGTTTCTTCCCACACCTCTCGCCTCGCCGCTGTCTGTGCGTCTTCGGTTTCATCATATTCGCCTTTGGGAATCGACCACACGCCCGCGTCCTTGCTGGCCCAAAAAGGGCCGCCGGGATGCGCCAAAAGAAGCTCGACGCCGCCGTGGCTTTTGCGAAACAGAAGGATGCCCGCGCTGCGTTTCGTCATCGGTGGATTCCTCCACGGCTCTTTTTTCGCATCGATTTCTGCCGTCAAGCCAACCTTGTGCAAGTCGTGACGTGGCTCGGGGCGGTCGGATAGCTCCCGCGCCTTGGACTGGGAGCAGAAAACCGCGGCGTCGTCAGAGCCAACCACGATCAGCATCCTCCAACTCTGCAGCAATTTCTCCAATAAATTAGCATGTTGCTGCGAATCTCCAGGGGTCCCACTTCGGCGCTTTTTCACATAATTGGCGTCGCTAATGAAGATAGGAGATCACAACCGCGTTACCGACCGGCTTAACGACAGGCGGATCTCGTTCTTGCGCGCGGAAACGGCAAGAAAAGGCCGACATCGACGTTTTGTCCCCCGATACATCGAATGTCCGCCTCGGATCGAGTGGGGCCGCAAATACGGGCGGCGGCCTATTCCGCCGCCTTGACGTAGGTTTCCAAGGGCGCGCAGACGCAGAAGAGATTGCGATCGCCGTAAACATTGTCGACGCGGTTGACGGGCGGCCAATATTTGTCGACCCGAAAGGCGCCGGCGGGAAAGCACGCGGCCTCGCGCGAATAGGGTCTGGCCCATTCCCCGACCAGGTCTTCGACAGTATGCGGAGCGTTTTTTAACGGATTGTTCATCTTGTCCATCCGCCCTTCGCCGATTGCTCGCGCCTCTTCGCGAATGGCCAGCATCGCATCGCAAAAGCGGTCGAGTTCGGCTTTCGTCTCCGACTCGGTGGGCTCGACCATCAGCGTCCCCGCGACGGGCCAACTCATTGTCGGCGGATGGAAACCGCAATCGATGAGGCGCTTGGCGATGTCGTCGACGGAGACGCCGGCTTCCTTGAGCAAAGGCCTCGTGTCGACGATGCACTCATGCGCGACGCGCCCGTTGGCGCCCGTGTAGAGCACGTCGTACGCGCCCGCGAGGCGTTTGGCGATATAATTGGCATTCAAAATCGCGATGCGGGTCGCTTGCGCCAGCCCCTCGCCGCCCATCATCAGGCAGTAGCTCCAGGAGATCGGGAGGATCGAGGGCGAGCCGTAAGGCGCCGCCGAAACCGTCGTGGCGTTTCCGCCAGTCTCGGGGTGGCCGGGCAGGAACGGCGTGAGATGCGCCTTGACGCCGATTGGTCCCATGCCCGGGCCTCCACCGCCATGCGGAATACAGAAAGTCTTATGCAGATTTAAGTGACTCACGTCGGCGCCGATGTCGCCGGGACGCGCCAACCCAACGAGGGCGTTAAGATTGGCGCCGTCGAGATAGACTTGGCCGCCATTCGCATGAACGATCTCGCAAATTTCGCGGACGGTCTCCTCGAAGACACCATGTGTCGAGGGATAGGTAATCATTGCCGCCGCGAGAGCCGTCGCGTGCGCCCGCGCCTTGGCGGTGAAATCCTCAAGATCGATGTTGCCGTGCGCGTCGGTCGCCACGACCACCACTTTCATTCCGCACATCGATGCGGAAGCGGGATTGGTGCCGTGAGCCGACGCCGGAATGAGGCAGATGTCGCGATGTTCGTCGCCGCGACCGCGATGATAGGCGCGGATCGCAAGCAATCCCGCATACTCGCCTTGGGCGCCGGAATTGGGTTGCAAGGAGAAGGCGTCATAGCCCGTGATCTGGCAAAGCTTGCTCGACAGATCCTCGAAGATCTCCGCATAGCCGACGGCCTGATCGGCCGGCGCGAATGGGTGCATTTCGGCGAATTCCGGCCAGGTGATCGGCAGCATCTCGGCCGTGGCGTTGAGCTTCATCGTGCAGGAGCCCAGCGGAATCATGGCGCGGTCGAGCGCGAGATCGCGATCCGCGAGCCGGCGCATGTAGCGCGTCATCTCGCTCTCGGCCCTGTTCTTGTGAAAGACCGGATGGGTCAAATAGGCGGATTGGCGAAGGAGCGCCACGGGCAGCCTGTAGGTCGGATGTTCATCGCGATAGACGAGATCATAGCCGCCGAAGGCGCGCCAAACTGCTTCGAGCGTCGCCGGACGCGTGCGCTCGTCGACCGTAATCCCAATCCGGTCGCGGCCGACCTTACGAAGATTGACGCCATTGTCCACGGCGTTTTTCATGATCAGCCCCTGATAGGGGCCGACCTCGACCGTAAGGGTGTCGAAGAATTCTTGCGGAGCAATTTCAAAGCCGAGCGTGGCCAGCCCATCCGCGAGTCGGGCCGCTTTTCGATGCACGCGCTCGGCGATGGCCTTCAAGCCCTTTGGGCCGTGGAACACCGCATACATCGAGGCGATGACCGCCGGCAGAACCTGCGCCGTGCAGATATTGGAGGTGGCGCTCTCGCGACGGATGTGCTGTTCGCGCGTTTGCAGCGCGAGGCGATAGGCGCGATTGCCGCGCGAGTCGACGGAAACGCCCACCAGTCGGCCGGGCAGCGCGCGCTTATAGGCGTCCTTGACCGCGATATAGCCGGCGTGCGGACCTCCATAGCCCATGGGCATTCCAAAACGCTGCATGGAGCCCACGGCGACATCCGCGCCCATTTCTCCCGGCGATTTGAGCAGGGTGAGCGCGAGAGGATCCGCCGCGACCACGGCGATCGCCTTGGCGTCATGCAGGCTCGCGATGACGCCCGAGAAATCGTGGCAGACGCCAGTGACTCCCGGATATTGGAAC
>DATBPZ010000132.1:0-66226 GCA_036561105.1 Methylocella sp.
CTGCACAGGGAAAGGCAGTTTCGCGGCCTGGGACGCATCAAAATCGTCCGCTGCCGCAGGACAAATCAATACCGCCTCGGGAAACCGTGTTTGATGCGCGAGTTCAGCCAAAGTGTCCGCGAGAATCAAGCGGCGGCCAGCAGTCGGGATCCCTACCGCGATTCTCAGTCCTGAGCGCATCAAATCAGCCCGGCTAAAGCTAGAGGATAGGGAGTTGCGTAGCACCCGCCGGTAGCGGAATCAAGGTTCTCAGTAGGCGGCACAATTGACACATTTTAAACGCGTTGATGTTGCTTTATAGTAAACTTATCTATGCGGCAAAATCGGTTTATGCCGATGTGTGATATGTCACGATTGGTGCGGCGCGGCAAAAGAATCATTGACGAGCCATTATAGATGATTATAGTCAACAATCATCATGCTGGTCTCATGATTTGTCGGTGCGTGAATTCCGGTTCAGGCGGAGGACAAGCAGTTTGACGGATCGCATTCTCATCATCACGGGGCACGATTATCGCAGTCCGCGCAGAACGACCATCCATTTCGTAGCCCAAGAACTGGCCAAAACCGCTTCGGTGCGATTTCTCTCGGTCGGCTTTAGCTATTTTTCTCTCCTCAAGGGAGATCCCCGATCGGCACTTGCTGCTCAGGCCAATACGGCGAGCCACGTCAACGGGGTCGAATGTTTCCTCTGGAAGACAGTAGTACATCCCTTCAATACCAAGGTTCGCTCGCTTCGCTGGCTGGAACATGCGCATTTCAAATATTACAGGTCGCAGCTTCCCGATCAGATATCCCGATGGATGGGAGAAGCCAAAACAGTCATCGTTGAAACGGGGCTCGGGATCATTTTCATAGAGATGATTCGGAAAATGAACCCGGACGCCAACATTATTTATTTCGCGTCGGACGATCTCTCTGTGATCGGCTGCTCCCCTTACATCAGCATGGAACTTAACCGCGTGGCGAAGTGCGTAAACTGGTCGCGGGTGGCATCGCCCGCGCTGGCTAACCGGTCCGTGCCAGAAGTTCCTGTATATTATATTCCGCATGGCATCGATCACCGCATTATAGGGCAAGACGAAGCCTCCCCATACGGAACGGGAATTCACGCGGTTTCGGTCGGATCCATGCTGTTTGACGAAAGCTTTTTCGTGCTTGCCGCGGACCAGTTTCCCGAAGTGCAATTCCACGTTATAGGGTCAGGAAAGAGGAGCAAGACGTTTTCGCGCCCAAATATGAATATCTATGGCGAGATGAAATTCGCCGAAACTATTAAATACATCAAACATGCTAAGTTTTGCATCGCACCTTACCGTCACAGCAATTCCGCCACGTATTTGGCTGATACATCCCTAAAATTACTGCAATATGAATATCTCGGGCTGCCTGCGGTTTGTCCTTTTTTTGCGACCGGAGGCCGGCCCCACCGATTTGGTTATGACACCGGTGACGCTGACTCGATCGCAAGGGCCATTCGAGCGGCAATGCGCCAGGGAAAGCATAAGCCAGGCCATTATCTTAGCTGGTCTGATGTCGCCAAACGTGTTGTGAACCCAGGGGCCTATCCCGACACGCCGTTGCTGCCAACCTACGGAAGCAGCGTGCTTTCAAGAGCGGTCGCCTAGCCACTCCCTGGATACGCCCTCGTTGTCGTCTGCAGCTTGGGGCCGGGCGCCTGATACCGGGCCTCGGAATTCCCACTTGGCGTTTGCGAGAAATCCGCCTTCCGCGGTGGACGGCCATCCATAGCGATTGATTATCCCGAGCGGTCTGTGTACTGACGAAGGGGAAATCCAGCCGATGAAACCCAAGCTCGGCGCCTCTCGCGGAGTTTGCAATGCAAACAGTGACCATCTCTACATCAAAGTTCAGCAAAGCGTATTTTTCGGCGGCGGTTGTCCTCGCCGCGTTAAGCTTGGCCGCTTGCAATCAGACAGCAAGTTCGCCAGGGCCGGTTGCGTCCACCGATCCACGGGCCCCGGCGCCACCAAACTGGCCGAAGCTGCCCGACGGGGCCGCTTGCACTGGGGAGCTTACCCATTATCAGACCGTTCTTGATGCCGACGTCAGCACCGGAAATGTCAACCGGTCGGTTTATGATCAGATAGAAACCGAGTTGGTTCCTGCCGCGAATGCTTGCGCTGCGGGTAAAGACAGCGAAGCGCGCGCCATGATCCGGTCGGCGAAGGTGAAGCACGGCTATCGCGCGTGATCGCGCCTACCGCGCGAACTCATAATCCCGGTGCATTCGCATAGCCGCTTTGCGCCGGCGACCGTGAAGTTCTAAACTGGGCGTGGGTGCCTGGCGTTGCCGCCAGGCCGATCTCAGCGAAGTCGAGACTTGATTTCCCGGCGGCGGCGATGTTCCGCTACTCAGCCGTTTCGTGCCGTTCCTGTTCGCCGTTCCGGCAAAACCTTCCAGGTACAATTGATGGCTTCGCCACGCCGGTCTCCCACCATCCCTCGTCCGGACTCGCAGGGCGGCCGATTCTTGGTTGTCGAGGCGGGATTTTACGAGAACATTGCGGGGATGTTGAGGGAAGGCGCGCAGCGGGCGTTTGGCAGTGCCGGGGCTTTGGTTGATGTCGTCGCAGTGCCCGGCGCGCTCGAAATTCCGATTGCCATGGCGCTCGCGCTCGAGCATGCTGAATCCTGCCAGCAGCCATTCGATGGCGCGGTCGCGCTGGGTTGCGTCATTCGCGGTGAAACCTATCATTTTGAGATTGTCGCCAATGAATGCGCGCGCGCCCTGACGCAACTTGCCATATCCCGCAGGCTTGCCTTCGGCAATGGCGTATTGACCGTCGAGAACGAGGAGCAAGCGGTGTCGCGTGCCGATCCCGCCCAAGGCGACAAGGGCGGGGATGCGGCGCGGGCGGCGCTTTCGCTTTACCAGTTGAAGCTTGGGTTCAACCCCGCGCCAAACCTCAACACCGGTGTGCTTTGATGGCCAACGCCGATAAGCGCTCCGCGGCCCGCCTTGCCGCCGTTCAGGCGCTCTATCAAATGGATGTCACCGGTAATGGTCTCAAGGAGACTCGCAACGAGTTCGAGTCCTTTTGGATTGGCCATGAAATCGAGGGCGAGCGCTACAAGGACGCGGAAATCGCCTTCTTTGATGATATTCTCGCGGGCGTCGTCGCGGGGCAGGGGCCAATCGACCGAGTGATCGACAAAACCTTGGCGTCGGGCTGGCCCCTGGCAAGAATCGATTCCGTGATGCGGGCGATTTTGCGGGCGGGTGCCTATGAATTGCGGCAGCGCGCCGATGTTCCAGCGCGTGTCTCCATCAAGGAATATGTCGATGTCGCCGGCGCGTTTTTTGGCGCGGAGGAATCGGGCATGGTCAATGCTGTCCTGGACGCCGTGGCAAGGGAATGCCGCGCGGCGGAATTCGAACCGCGCGGTTAAGATGGGAAATCGATGCCGCGTCCGTCCGAAGACGCTTTGATCGCGACCTATTTCGCGCCGATCGCGGGAGCTGGCTCCTTTGGCCTTCGGGACGACGCGTCGGTTCTGACGTATGAGCCCGGCCAAGACCTCGTGGTGACCAAAGATATGCTGGTCGCCGGGGTCCATTTTTTTGCTGATGATCCGCCTGGCGCCATCGCTCGCAAAGCCCTTAGGGTCAATCTCTCCGATCTCGCGGCCAAGGGCGCGGAACCGCGTGGCTTTCTCCTCGGTCTCGCGCTGCCTGAGGATTGGACATCCGAATGGCTCGCCGGCTTCGCGCAAGGGCTGAGCGAAGACGCCGTTGATTATGCCTGTCCGCTCCTCGGGGGCGACACCGTCAAAAGCAACGGGCCGCTTGCGATATCGATTACCGCGCTTGGCTCGGTCCCAGAGCGTAAAATGATTTTGCGTGCGGGCGCCGCGGCGGGCGATCTCCTGTATGTGACCGGCACCATCGGCGACGCGGCCTTGGGCTTACGATTGAGGACCGGCGCGGCAGAGGACGTGGAATGGACCAAATCGATTGGCCAAATGGATGCGGCCTTTCTCGCTGGCCGCTATTTGCTGCCGCAGCCGCGTCTTTTGCTGGGGGCCGCGCTGCGCGCCCATGCTCACGCCGCCATGGATATTTCCGACGGACTTGCGGGCGATCTCGCAAAACTCTTGCAGCTCACTGGAATGACAGCCGAGATAAAAGCCGCCTCTGTTCCGCTGTCCAAAGCGGCGCTGAAGCTTGCGCGGGAATGGCCCTCTCTGCTCGAAACGATTCTTACGGGGGGCGACGATTATGAACTGCTTTGCGCGGTGCCTGCCTCAGAAGGCACCGCGTTCGAAGCCAGCGCCAGGGCTGAACGGATAGCTGTGCATAAGATCGGCACAGCAAAGCCCGGTGATGGGCCGCCGGTGTTCAAAGATAAACGAGGGCAAAATATGGTTTTCGCACAGCCGTCGTTCCGGCATTTTTAACGGCTAAGTTCTGCTCTCTCCCCTCTTTGGCCGCCGTGGCCTGCTCCAACTCTTTGATTTTAAGCGATTCCTTTTCCATCAGGCAATTCCTTGCGATGCGAGAGGCTCGAGGCCGCCGCCCAACGTACAATTGCGCGATGAAGCGGTTTCTGTATAGGTCATGTGCCCGGGAAGCGAGCCCGTGGCTTCGATGGTTCTTCAAATCAACATTCAAGGTGGCAACACATGAATTCCCTCTGGGTTGTGATTTTCGCCGGTCTTTTATCTGTGGTGTACGGTGTAACGACATCATTAAAATTGTTGGCGGCCGATCCCGGTTCGGCAAAAATGCAGGAGATCGCGGGGGCGATCGCGGAAGGCGCGCAAGCCTATTTGAAGCGCCAATACACGACCATCGCAGCGGTTGGTCTCGTCATCTTCCTGGCCTTTGGGTTCTTTGTGGCCTGGCCGCTCGCCGCCGGATTTCTGATCGGCGCGGTTTTGTCCGGGGCTGCCGGATTCATCGGCATGAATGTCTCGGTGCGCGCCAATGTCCGCACCGCGCAGGCCGCCTCGCAATCGCTTGCCGCCGGGCTCGACATTTCATTCAAGGCGGGCGCCGTCACCGGGCTTTTGGTCGCGGGTCTCGCGTTGCTTGGCGTCTCGGTATATTTTTATATTCTCACCGGGCCGCTTGGCCATGCGCCCGAGAGCCGCCAGACGATCGATGCGCTGGTCGCGCTGGGCTTCGGCGCCTCGCTCATCTCGATCTTTGCTCGTCTTGGCGGCGGCATTTTCACCAAGGGTGCCGATGTCGGCGCCGATCTCGTCGGCAAGGTCGAAGCCGGGATTCCCGAGGACGATCCGCGCAACCCCGCGACCATCGCCGACAATGTCGGCGACAATGTCGGCGATTGCGCCGGCATGGCCGCTGATCTGTTTGAAACCTATGTCGTGACGGTCGTTGCCACCATGGTGCTCGCGGCGATTTTCTTCACCGGCCAGCCGGTGCTTGGCGCCGCGATGCTCTATCCGCTGGCGATTTGCGCGGCCTGCATTGTCACCTCCATCGCCGGAACGTATTTCGTTAAGCTCGGTCCCAGCAATTCGATCATGGGCGCACTTTACAAGGGCCTGATCGCCGCCGGGCTCTTGTCGATCGTCGGTCTTGCCATCGCGACGTTTCTCACGGTCGGCTTTGGGACGATTGGCACGGCGGACGGCGGTGTCCCGGTCAATGGCTTCCGGCTTTTCCTCTGCGGACTCGTCGGGCTTGCGGTCACGGGTCTCATCGTCGTCATCACCGAATATTACACCGGCACCGGAAAGCGTCCGGTCGTCTCTATCGCACAGGCCTCGGTCACCGGACATGGCACGAACGTCATTCAAGGCCTCGCCGTTTCGCTGGAATCGACGGCGCTCCCGGCTCTGGTCATCATCGGCGGTATTGTTTTCACAAGCCAGCTTGCCGGGCTGTTTGGCACCGCGATCGCCGTGACCACCATGCTTGGCCTTGCGGGCATGATCGTCGCCCTCGATGCCTTCGGGCCGGTGACCGACAATGCCGGCGGCATCGCCGAGATGGCGGGTCTGCCCAAGGATGTCCGGCATGTGACCGACGCGCTCGACGCGGTCGGCAATACGACGAAGGCGGTCACTAAGGGTTACGCGATCGGCTCTGCCGGTCTCGGCGCCTTGGTGCTCTTCAATGCCTATAGTCATGATCTCAGTTTTTTTGCTGCGAACCCCGATCAATTTCCCTATTTCAAGGGAATGGGCGCGGTGTCCTTCGACATCTCGAACCCCTATGTCGTGGCAGGATTGATATTCGGCGGTATGATCCCCTATCTCTTCGGCGGCATCGCGATGACCGCTGTCGGCCGGGCCGCCGGGTCCGTCGTCGAGGAAGTGCGGCGCCAGTTCCACGAGAAGCCCGGCATCATGCAAGGAACTGAGCGTCCCGACTATGGGCGCGCGGTCGACATGCTGACCAAGGCAGCGATCAAGGAAATGATCGTGCCATCGCTGCTGCCGGTACTCGCGCCCCTGGTCGTCTATTACACCGTTCTGTTGATTTCCGGCTCGAAAGCGTCGGCCTTCGCGGCCTTGGGCGCATCATTGCTTGGGGTCATCGTCAATGGGCTTTTCGTCGCCATTTCGATGACATCTGGCGGCGGCGCCTGGGACAATGCCAAGAAAAGCTTTGAAGACGGTTTCGACGACAAGGATGGTATTCGGCATTTCAAAGGCGGCGACGCGCACAAAGCGTCGGTGACTGGCGATACCGTCGGCGATCCCTACAAAGATACGGCGGGTCCCGCCGTCAATCCGGCCATCAAGATCACCAACATCGTTGCGCTCTTGCTGCTCGCTATTCTCGCCCATTGAGATTGCCGCTGGCCGCGCAATTTGAACCATGAACGCTTCACGCCGAAGCGTTCATGGTGTGTTTTGCGTAGATGATCGATCCGTGTGCTAGCCCCCGGCCAAGCCCAGCCTATGTCGATCGAGCTCTGACAGGTTGCGATTGGCGATCACCGTCGACCAATAGGATTTCGCATCCGCCTTGCGGCCGCACTGGACAAGGCTGCTGAAATAGGCCTGACGAAACAGGTCAACCTGCGCGTCACTGCCACCGACGATCGTTACGTCGGACATGACCGAGTCGAGCAGCGCCGCACTGCGTGCCGCATCGCCCACTGCCAACGCCGCACTCGCCTCGATCAGCGCCTTGCCGACAGGCGCCCAGCTGCGCCGCGCTTCTTCGTCAGGAGCCGCAGCACGTTGGGTGACACCCGTCAACCACGCATTCACAACTGCCATCCTGCCAGACCTCGCGAGCGCATAGACGAATTGTGCGTCAAGAAACGGCATGTAATGCTCATTAACATGCGCTTCAACGCGATCAGCAATAGGCTCCCACAGGTGGCCAATCTCCATCCCCGCCATTTCGAGCCGCCAAAGCAGCGCGATCGCGTCGATTTGTTCGCCAATGCTCTCGGGAGTAATATTCCAAACATGCCGGGAATAAAGGTCGAGCGCCCGTTCAAGGTCTAGGACGTCGAGATGAGCCACGGCGAGATGCCAGGCGTTATGGCAATGAATCACCCGTCCGGCGGCGATCCAAATAGGCAGGTAGGATTCGAGAGTTTCCACCGCTTCGCGCGTGTCGCCCCGGCGCAGATAAATATGCGCAACGCAGTGATGCGCCCAGGGTTGGGTTGGCTCCAATTGCAAAGCGCGATCGACCGCCCGTTGTGCTTGAGGAAGATCGCCGCAGAGCTCATGGGCGAAGGCGTGCATCGCCAGGAAACCGGGATCCCCCTGATTCGCATAGGCAAGCTGCGACATATGCTGGAGAAAACGCGGTCCCTCATGCTGTTGGCCTAGAATGTAATAAAGAAATTCCGAGATCTTCGCCGCGAGCAAATCGCGTGGCCAGCACCGGGTGATGTCCTCAAGCACGTCGCATGCGCCCAAATGATCTTGATGAGCCCAAAGGCTGAACGCGCGATGAAGCCGTTGTTCGCGTTCGGTCGCCAATATCAGCATTGGCTCGGCCGTCTTGAGGTAGTTGAGGGCGGCACGATCAGAAGGCCGGGTCTGACCGAACAGACAGAAAGCGGCCGCGCAGAGCTGAATCAGCGGCGTTTCAGGGAAGGTTTTTGCGTCCTCCAGAATTGACTCCGCGCCACGATCCATCCGAAGCAAATGTCCGGTGAAGCAATCTATGGATGCGACCTCGGCAGCCGACATGGCGGTGACTGGCAATCCGCGCGAGTCGACCCGCACTGTCATTGTAAATCCGGGCCTAAAGATACGGTAGCGTGCACGATAGTGCGGGTGGATAGAGCAGCATTCTTGTCACTCCATCGCGAACCATTGGCCGCAGTCGAAGAATCAATTTAGCAGGCGGGCCGCGCCTGCGTCCATTCCGCAAGCGCCAGCCAATAACATATCGCAGGGACCAAATGCTGCCGGCTGGGAGGCCGGTGCGCGGCTAGAAATGCAGAAGGTTGATGAACATGCCTTTGAGGAAGGTCGATTCGGCACCGGCCGTCGGCGTGGTACGCGACACGAAATCGATGACCTTGCCGTCCTCCATGCCATAATTGGCGACACGCTGGACTTTCTTATCCTTCGTGAAATAGACCGCGAAGACCCTCTGGTCGGTGACCCTTTGCGGCATGAATCCCAGGCTGCGATCTGTCACTTGGCTCACATAATACCAAGCGTCGCCGCCAACCGTCGACGTCGTGGTTGGCGACCCCAATAGGACCAGAATTTGCTCGGCGGAAGAGCCGATCTTGACCTGTTCCGCGGTTTTGGAATTGAGCTGGTAACCGTGGACAACCGTGCCGTCATAGCCAAGACAGCCGCCAAGACCCAGCGCAAGCGCCGTTGCGAAAGCCAGTTTCGCGCTGCCCGGCGCCCGCCGGCCATCCCCTCTTCGCGCCCTCACGACCGTCATCCTTCAAAGCCTCCAGGTTACGCAGTTTGGGGGCACATCCCCGGAAAATTCCACGTGGCGTGGAATTTCCATAAAATGAATGAAGAAATTGCTTTACGCGCTTTTGGGATTGGCTTCACCGTAACGTCGTGCTCGGTCGCGGGAGAAGCCTCACGGCGAGATCCCTAGACCATGAGCGGTTTTGATGGAAACAACATGATATTCCAGCTTTTCCGGCGTTCCGCCAACCACGATCTGATCGACCGGCTTCGTGGCGAGATCGTGGCGGCGGCCCGCGATCCCGTGCTTTACATGGACTATGGCATCGAGGACGGTTTGGAGGGCCGGTTCGAGACGCTCACCCTCCATGCGGCGCTTGTCCTGCGCCGCCTCAACCGGATGCCGCCCCCGGCGCCCGAGATGGCCCAGGACCTTACCGACTCCCTGTTCCGCTATTTTGACAGCGCCATCCGGGAAACAGGAGTTGGTGACAGCGGCTTGCGCAAGCGCATGAGATCGATCGCGGAGGCCTTTCTCGGCCGTGCCGCAGCCTATGACAATGCCCTCAACATGGGAATGCCGGAGATTGCCGCGGCGCTTGCACGCAATGTTTATGACGGCCGCGGAGAGCCTGGCAGACTCGCGCGCTATCTGGCGGCCGCAAGCCACCTATTGGATCAAGCGTCCCTCGAGGATTTCACCCATGGCCCGGTTCCGTTTCCCCGGCCCGCGGCCATTGTTTAGAGAATTCTGTATACTAATGTAATACATTAGTAATGCTACTTAAATTATTGTAATTATTAAGTTTTTATTTTGTTTTTGCGGGGCGTGCCGCAGTTCGGAAATGCCTTTCGTTTTTTTTGGCGAGGCCAAATTCGATTGCCTTATTGAAACCGGTTTGTCTCCGTGAAATATTTCCAAGCGCCGGGGGATTCTCAATGATCCGCTAAAGGTGATATGGATGGCGACGAAGAGCGTTTCCCCTCCCAAATCTGGCACATCCACCAAAACGGAGCCTGCTCTCACCGGCGGGGTTTTTAGCCATGTGCTGGCGGTCGATACGGTGCCGGACACCGGACTTGAGATTTCATTGCGTGCCAGCGAGGCGGAACGTGCCGCCCTCGCGCAGGCCGGCGGCCTGGCCGCGATTTTGGATTTTGAGGTGGATTTCGACGTTCGCAAACAAAGCCGCACAAGATTCAAAGTCGTGGGACGTCTGCGCGCCCGTGTGACGCAAACCTGTATCGTCAGTCTCGAGCCGTTCGAGACGTTGATCCAGGCAGATATCGACGTGGACTTCGCGCCTCCGGGCAGGGCTGCCGGCCTTGCCACCAAGCCAGCAGCTTTTCTTGGTGGAGAAGAACCACCCGATCCGATCATCGACGGGAAGATTGATCTTGGCGCCTTGGCGGCGGAGTTTCTGATCCTGAACCTCGACGATTATCCGCGCAAGCCGGGCGCTGCGTTCGATGGGGCGGCAGCGGGCGGCGATTCCCCGGAGTCACAATCTCCTTTCGCCGTCTTACGGCAGAGGTCTTTGGACAATTGATGCTGTCTTAAGAGGGACTTCTCCTCAGCCTCGACAACAAACTTATGCCGGGATACGCTGTGGTGTGGGCGGCCATGTTCGGTTCGCTCGCTAATATATAAACGGGAGGTATCCAATGCGACCTTTGCTAGCGTTAGTGTTTGCGGTCTTTGCGTTGTCGGTAGGAGCGTGCAGTATACCCGCTCAAGAATCGCCGTCCGACCAAAAAAATGCAGGCAAATCGGCAACCAATCTCGCGCAGCCCCAATGACTTCTGGTCCCATCTGACCTTTGATGGGGTTCGGTTTTCGTGAGTTGTAAGTTCTCAAAGGTTGTCCATCCGGTTCGGATTTAGAAACCTGAGGTGACAAAGCTTCAGTGTTTCAAAGAGGAACCGGATGCGGCAGTTGCCGTGTTCAAAAACCGGAACTCGTCAATCTATCTTTGATGTCTTAAGTGCGATCAGGCCCGTCGCGGACACGCCCATCGCCAAAGACTAAGGCATTAGGTCCATCCCGGTGAGCTTCGGCCGATTTCCAACGGCCAGAATAACGCCAAAATTCCTTGCGATCGACTGTCACGGAATTTTCAGTTTCGCCTGCCCGCTGCCTTGTTTGTTCAAGTCCCATTCAGCGCCCGGCTGTAGCATGGGGCTCGCAATTGCCTCTTTCAGCACAAAGATCAACATGAACACCACTTCCAAATTGCGGCTTGCTTGCGTCACCGTCCTTTCGCTTCTCATGGCTCTGGTTTCCACTTCGCCGACACGCGCAGAGACCGAAAAACGCATTGCCTTCGTCGTCGGCAACGCAGCATACCAGGCAAGTCCGCTCGCCACGGCAGCCAATGATGCGGGCCTCATCGCCCAAACCCTGCAGGCGGCCGGCTTCGATGTTTCCGGCGCCCGTGATCTCGATGGCGAATCTCTTCGCGCGGCGTTTCGGGATTTCCTCGACAAGGCGCAGGCCTCGGGTCCCGGCACGGTGGCGTTTGTGTATCTTGCTGGTTACGGGCTGCAACTCGAAGGTGAAAATTACTTCGTGCCGGTGGATGCGAAGATCGCATCGGCTCAGGACGTCGCGGTCGAAGCGTTGCGAGTCTCCGATTATGCGAAGCGGCTCGCCGGTCTGCCGCTCAAAGCGAGTTTTATCGTTCTCGACGCGGCGCGGGAATCGCCCTTTGCGAAATCCGGTCCGCCCTTGGCAGGCGGCTTGGCGCTTGCCGACGCGGAACCAAACATGCTCCTCGCGTTCAATGCCACGCCGGGCACGGTGGCGCCCAGCGAACCCGGTCCTTATGGTGCCTATTCCCGGGCGCTCACCGAAATGATCCGGCAAGGCGGCTTGCAGCCAGCTGAGCTTTTCGATGGCGTGCGGCTCCGCGTGAACGAAGAGACCAAGGGCGCGCAAGTTCCGTGGGACACCTCGCGGATCGCGGCTCCTTTCGTCTTTTTCGAGCGGGCTGCGGACGCGCCAGCACCGGCGCTCGCGGCGGACAGGATTGACGCCATGCGGTCACGGCCGCTCCAGGATCTTGGTTCGCATGATGCTTATGCCGCCGCGATCGAGCGCGATACGCTGCAAGGCTATCAAGACTTTCTCACTGCCTATCCGAATGATCCGCTGGCAGGGCGCGTGCGTGCGCTTTTAGCCGCCCGCCGCGAGGCGTTGACTTGGCGGCGCACCTACAGTGTCGATACGCCGGACGCCTACTGGTCCTATCTCGACCGTTATCCGCGCGGTCCGCACGCCGCCGACGCGCGCCGGCGCCTGTCGACGTTGGCGGCTGCCGAAGAGCCGCCTCCATCTTACGCGCCGATTGTCTACGACGTCCCGCCGCCACCGCCGCCAGAAATCGTGTACGTCGATCGGCCTGTGCTTGTTTTCAGCGATCCGGTTTTTGATTTCCCGCTGCCGCCACCGCTTGTCTTCTTAAATCCCCCGCCGCCTTATCTTGTCTTCGCGCCACCGCCGCCGCCCGTCGAGCTGTTTGTGCTCCCGGTGCCCGTGTTCGTGCCGGTTCCGGTTTGGATCAATCCGCCCGTCTATGTCGCCGCGCCTGCAAACAATGTCATCTTCAACAACATTCACAACACCACGATCATCAACAATAACCCCAATGTCCTCAATCCAGGGGGACCGGGCAGAGCCGGCGTGGCGGCGGGGGTTGCGGCGGGAGCCATCGCAGGTGCCGCCGCCGTGCGAGTCGCCCTACCGCCATCGGTGGCGCGGCGGGCAGCAACATTTGGCGGCCCGGGAGCGCAACAATTGAGGCCCGGCCAGCCGGGGGGACCTGGAATTATCCCTCCGGGAGCCGTGCCGGCCACGCGCCTGCCCGGCCATAATCTGCCGGGTCACGAACTGCCTGGCGCAACGGGCAAGCCGGTGCCAGGATTCGGCCGGAGGCCCGGAACGGCTCCTGCTGTTTCGCAGGGCGCGGTGCCTTCACCCACCGCACCTGTGGGGCAGGCGTTGCCAAGCGGCGGCAAACCCATGCATGGGCTAGGGCATCATCCGCAAAACCAACCGGGCCCACTGCCGGGAGCTCACGCTCTGCCGGGTGGTCAGCAGATCCCAGTGGAAGGCAGCGCGCCAAAAGGGCGCAGGCCGGGGGCAAACACTCTTCCCGCGGCGGGACAGCCGCCCATGAACCGGCGTCCTGGCGGCCAGTTTGCACCCCGCAACCCCGCTATTGCGCCAGGCGTGAATGGCAGACCCTGGACTCCTCCAGGACCCGCCATGGCACCCAAATCGCAACAACTGCCGCAACATGCGCCGCAGTTTCAGCAGCAGCGGGGACCACAACCCTCATTTCAGCAGCAGCGTCCGCCGCAGCAGCAGGGCGCACCTCAGCAGTTCAGGCCACAGCCGGCCTTTCAGCAGCAACGCGCACCGCAGCAGTTTCAGCAACAGCAACAACGTCCGCCGCAGGCTCAACAGCAGCGGCCGATACCAAAAGCACTTTGTGGCGTTCCTGGAGCGCCACCCTGCCACTGAGCTAACCGGCCGCAAATAGATCTCGTATCAAACGTTCGACGTGAAACGTTTGATACGAGTACCGATCCCAAACAGCTAATGAGCGGTGCTGAAAGTGTCGCGGACACTGAGCGCGGCGACCGCCATGCGGCCGAGATCGGTGGCCAGCTTCTCGATGAAATGCTTGTCAATCTTCAGGTTCATGGGCGGTTTTGACAGCGTGTCATAATGACGGATGAAAGGGGTTGCCTGCGCCGTCAGCCAGATTGTCGCGACGGCAATTTCCGCCCGTCCCGCGGTCTCGGGAAGGAAGCGGCGAACGATCTTTTCGGCCTGGTCCAGGATCGGCAGTTTTTCACTGGCGATGAACTTGCTATAGGCGGCGGTTGGTGCCAGCGTCTCCCATGCCAAAATACGCAAATATCGGCTGATCTGGCCGTGTTTCAGCAGAGGCGTCACCTGCTGACGGATGAAAAGCCGCACCGCCTCATCGCGAGACATGTTGCCCATTGTGTCGTCGTCAAGCGGCGATTCATCGCTGAGCGCGGCGATGGCCAAGCGGAGGATCTCACGGTAAAGCGCTTCCTTGCCGCCGAAATGATAATTGATCGACGCCTGATTGGCCATGGCGCGGCGGGTAATCTCACGCACCGATGCGCCCTCATAACCGAGTTCAGCGAACACATCGGTGGCGTGATCGAGGAGGGCGTTTCGGGTTATCTCGGTTATTTTCACGTCACAATTTCTTGGCGAGAGAGGTCAGCGTATCGCCCACGGTCGCGACGCTTTGGACCACATGTGTTTGCGAGACGGAGATGATGGTTCCGAGGTTGCTGACAAGGTTCATGCCGTATTGGAGGGGAGCCACCAGTAAGACCTCGGCTTTCACGGGCGCCGGCATAACGGCAGGCTCAATGACCGCGGGAACTTGGCCCGCGGCGGGCTCGGCCATCGCGACCTGCGGTGCCGGGACAATCTTTGCCGTATTAGCGGCGGCCCGCACTTTGCTGCTGGTCCGCTCACGCCGGGGCGTGGCGGCGGGCGATGGCGGGAGTGGAGCTTCCATGTCTGTCGTGGGTTCGCTCACTACGGCGATCGCCTCTTGGCTTTCCACTTCTTGCGAGGCTTTCGGACCGGAAATATGGGACAGCGCGACGCGCTCCAGGAAGTCGTCGAGAGAGGTGCTGGAGTTTTGCTCCGCGAGCGCTTTATGAGATGACGTGATCTGGCCGCCGCCTTGCGAAAAGAGATAGATAGGCTTTGTCAAATTGGGAAAAAGTGCCATGACGACGAGCGTTGCAAGACTCGAGACAAGGATCTCGGTGACAAATTTCCGCGTCAACGCATGTATCCACTTGCGGACAGTCTGGGAAATCGGCGCCTGCATAAAGGCCTCCTGCGAAGGGTTGAAACGACTGTTTGAAATTCAAACGCTCGTTAGAGGCAAAATTATGTCGCGGCTCACGGCCCCGAATACTCTGCCAGGGCTGATGTTTGCAGCATACCGGTGATTTCACAGTAGGCTGTTGCCGGAATGTGACGCTGGACGTGGGCCTCTGACACGCAAATCTTGATGATGTCAGCTCGTGCTCAACTATTGGCGCAGCACATCAATCAGAACTTCAATTGGGCAATCCGGGTCCCAATGCCCCGTTGCGGGGATGCTTATCGGGATTCAGTGTGTTCAAAACGGCCCGGGGCGTAGATGCCTCACTGCGCGGCCGGAACGCCCAGAGTCATGCGGTCAGCAACTTGCGGCTGATCGGTCGGCAAGTGGCGCGCGGCGGTAGGGGGCGAATTGATCGGTCGGCCGCCGATGAATGTCCCAAATGCGACGGGACTGTCGCCTGCCGGAATCGTGGCATCAACGGTTCCGCTCGCAGTGTCGATCACCGAAACAGTGCCAGCGCTCTCTTGCTGCGCGGCATATATCTTTGTGCCATCTGGGGTGACAGCGACGCCAAAGGGGAAGGAACCGCCGATCGTGCCGGCAACAGAATTGCTCGCGGTGTCGATCACCGAGATCGTGCCAGAATGCGGGCTGGTGACAAAAACTTTTGCGCCATCCTGACTGACTGCCACACCTAACGGGACGGAATTAAGAGGAATCGTAACGGTAATCTTATCGTCGGATGTGTTGATCACCGAAACTGTGTCGTCATACTCATTCGTGACATACACCTTGGATCCATCGGGGGTGACCGCCACGCCGATGGGCAGGCTGCCCACCGTGATCGTGGCGGCAATGGAATCCGTGGCTGCGTCGATGACCGAGACCGACCCAAAGAATTCGTCGTTCGCGACATAGACTTTGCGTCCATCGGGGGTGACCGCCACGCCATAGGGGCGGTTGCCGACCGGTATCGTTCTGATGATGCGATTGGCCGCCGTGTCGATCACCGAGACGGTGCCCTCCTGATTCGTGACATACAGCTTGGCGCCATTCGGCGTGACCGCCACGCCATAGGGATGGTTGCCAACCCGTATCGTGGCGGCGACAGTATTGGTCGCCGTGTCGATCACCGAGACGGAGCCCTCTTGATTCGTGACATACACTTTGGCAGCGTCCACGGTTGCTGTGACGCCAAAGGGACGCGAACCAACCGGGATCGTGGTGGAGACCTTATTGGTCAACGTGTCGATCACCGAGACCGTGTTTCCGCCGTTGTTCGTAATGTACGCATATTGCGCGTTGGCCGTGATCGGCACTATGAGCATGAGAGCAAGTACGAGCATCAGCCAAAATGCCTGGCCGCCAACAAATATTGCGCCGCTACCGGACTCCGAGTCGGCGCCTTCCGTAACAGGGCGAGTGAGCTTTGGAGGAGACTTGAGAATGCCGGGCAGAATTTGGAACATTGTCAGCCCCCTTCGCAAGCAATTCCCGGCTTGGAGACACTGGGGCCTTGAAGGCCCCGTGCGAAGGTCGGGTCAGGAGGCATTAACTTAACCGCTTTAACTTACGCGTGGCATGACCCATCCGGGTCTTCCGCCCCATGGCAGCATGACCCGTCCGGGTTTTGCCAGACATGCCCAGGGGGCTGTCTCCTCAGTCGCAACTCTGCCAACGATCCCATTGAGGGCGATTGTCTCAACTGCCGCGCGTTCAGGGAGTTTCGGGCGGCGGGGCTTCCTTGGCGAGCACTTCGACATCTCTCTCAGTTGCCGACACGACTTTGAACGTCGTCTGATAGGTTTTGCCGCTGTGTCTGGCAATCGCGACATACTCGCCTTCGGCGAGGGTGGCGGCCGGAAACGCGCCAATCATTTCGCGGATGATGTCGCCGCCGGGAGTTAAAATTGTGAATGCCGTGTTGGCGAGGGCTTCGCCACCTGGGCTGTTGACGAGTTTCAAGGTCATGGTGGCGGCGCGATGACGCAGCGTCGCGTCGGTCAACTTGCCGGCTTGCACGCGCAGATCCGCGCTTATCACCGAGTTGGTTGGACTCGACGAGCCATTCGTGGCCGCGTCGAGCAATGTCGATACGATATGATAATTGCCTTCCGGAAGACCGATGGTATCGCCTGCCTTGGCATTTGGAACAACGAGCTTTGCTTCGGGATTGCCGCGTTCAGGAACATAAATCGATATCGACAATTTCGCTGGGTTTACGGGCGAGTCGCCGAGCTGGCCGGCAATACGTAAACCGCCGGCATTGAGCACGAGCGTTTCGTTCAACAAGCTGCCGTTAATGGTGACACGCTTTGTCGCGCCCGCCAGCCCCAAGGAAGCATGAACAACAAAATTGCCATCGGGAAGCGGCAAGTTTGGCGTTGCCTCGGAGGATTGCGCGACGAGTTTGTGGCTGCCGTCCGGGCCAGCTGTTTCCTCGAAAATTCTCCATTGCACGCCTTCATGCACGGGTTGCGAATCGCTCGCGGCAAACAAGGCTGAAAGCTTGATGGCGCCGCGAACCGTTCCAACTGGCGTGGGTGGGGATGCGGCGGGCAGACGCAATGGCGGAACGCCGGGATTTCCAGATGCCGGTGATTGCGCCAACGCCGGCACGCAAGACAGACCCGCGGCCAGTGCCATAATCAACGGCCCAAACGAAGCCTTGCGGGCAATTGTTTCTGATCCTTTCAGGGTTATCGCCAGTCTTGCACGCGCGCGCCAATTCAAAATTTATTCCTCTTGGCTGTGCAAAACGCTGGAAGCCGCCGCTTTGAGATTGGCCAACGACAATGGGCGGAACGCAAAAATGATGTGGTGGTGACCCGCTGGAACCTCGACACCACGAAACAGAATATTGGCGCGAAGAACCGGTTGCTTGCGCCCGTCAACCCGAACTTCCCAGCCCGGATAAAATAAATCGTGCAAAACGACAATTCCCGCTTTTGGGGCGACGGCATCGATCTCGACCATATTGTCCGTGTAATTGACGATCGCGACACGCCGATCTTGCAGATTACTGCTCTCGGCTCTTGCGGTGCGGCCTGTTGCCTGGCCGGCGGTTTGATCATTGCCAAGGCCGGCGGTTTGGATGGGTTCTTGCCTGAGGTCGCGGGGATAGGGTCCGCCATGCAGATCAGCGAGGCTTGCCTGCTCGATCAAAACTTCGCTCTTGTAATCGAAATCTGGAAGCACTTGTTCATCAAGCACATCATCGCCTTCGACGGGCTTCACCGACGCAGAAAAATAGACGCGCGGCGCGGTCTTGCCGAGATTATAGATATGCAGGCCATCGCCCGCGTAGATTTCGTCCGCTTTTGGCCGCGGAATCTCGCGTGGAAGCTCTGTCAGGGGACGATCGAGTATCAGATATTGGAGCCCGAGCAGCGCCGCAAGACGGCTATTGTAGCCGCGAAACGTGCCTGGGTAGTGACGTAGGGCAAAATCCTCGGCATCTTGCCCAGGGCCGACCGCGCGCTCGTAATCGTCGATACGCAAAGGATTGTATCCGAGTGTATTCTCAAATTTGAAAACCATCGAAGCGTTTTGCCACGGCCCCTTGAGGCCCAGGATTTCAACCCGGGGACGATCGCTGCCGTTTGTTTGCGCATCGATGTCATGCCGCAACATCGCAATGCCAGCGGCGTCGGACGGTTTAGGATGGGTGTACACGCTATAGCTGGCAAGCGGCTCGGCATTGAGCGAGGAGGCGGCATTGCGCCACAGAATTTCGGCGCCGCTCACAAGCACGAACACGGATGCCGCAAGCGCGCGCCATCGACGGTCCTGAAACGGGTATAGGAGGGCCGCGCCAGCAATCGCCAAAGTCAGCGCCACAGCAAGTGCTCCCAGGGAACTTCGCAACCGGCCTTCCTGTAACGCAAAGGCGAGACCAGAGCCGATCAGAACCGCGACGGAAAGCGCGGTTGCGGAAATGAGCGTCAGCGCCAGCCAATTCGGCAGTGCGCGGAAGGGCCTCGGGAAGCCGTCTTCGATGTAACGCGTCAGTAAAAATCCCGCTGAAAGGGCAAGTGCGATGTTCATCAGAAATGTCGCATCGGCGGGACGCCGGTAAAGCGAGACCCCGGGCAAGCGGTCAAATGCGAAGGCAAAAAAGGGCGTATAGCGTCCCAGGGCGTAAGCGAGTGACAACCCTAACAAAATGAGAATGAACCTCCCCCGCCGCGCGAACAGGCGTCCGGAGCCAAATCCATGCCAGGCGATCAGCAGAAACGGCAACGTGCCAATAAAGAGGTAATCGACGGCACGGTCGGTCCAATCGATGCGCGGCATGGTATCGTAATCAGGCCCCCAATAGTCATAGAGGTGATCAAGCGAGCCAAAGAAATTCGGCGCGAAGAGGGTGATCAGATTGACCGGTGCGAGTGAGCCCACCGCCGCGACGCCGAAAGGGAAGCCCGGCCGGTTCGAATCGGCAAGAAACTGCATGGTCAGGAGTGCCGGAATGATCAAGATCGCAAGAATGAGCGCGCCTCCCGAAGCCAGAACGCCCGCCCTGGTGCGCAAGTAGCGGAGAGCGTTTCCCGATTGGAGAGCGGAAAAGACGACATAACCCGCAAGGACCGCGCAAAGCAGGAAAGCCACCTGATCGCGGCCGAGCGCCATCAGCGCCGCCGAAAGGCCAAAGGCGAATCCAAAACGAATGGACCGGCGTTCCAGGGCGATATCGAGACACCACAAGGCCATGGGAAAAAAGGAATAAGAAATAATGATGCCAGTGTGCTGAAGCCTCCCAGAAGCGGCACCGCCGAGCATGAAAACGATCGCGGCGAGGACGGCGCCGGAGGGATGCCAGCGCCAGCGCCGCGCGAGGCCAACGACGCAAACCCCGCCGGCAAACAGATGCGCCAGGATAATGGCGTCGAACACCTGCATCGACGCCTGCGGCGCGATCCAGGCGAAGAGCAGCATGGTCGGCGTAAAGATCAGGGATTGCGGATCGGCGATCGCCGGATGGCCGCCGAAGTGATAGGGATTCCACAACGGAATTTCGCCATTGTGCAAAGCGTCCCCAAGAAAACGGAACATCGCATAAAAATGGTTTTTCGAATCCCATGGCACCACCGTGCCGGTGAGGAGCCAAGACGCCAGGGCGAGCCCGTAAAAGAGGAAGAGACTTGAGACCGCGAGCCAGAAGGCATTGGCGGACCAGGCGCGCGCGGAATTTTGAGATTCGGCTTCGAAGGGACGCAAATCCCGCGCCAGCAAACCCTGAGGAGGATGGGGGGAAGGAGCAGCGGTGTCGAAAAGCGACATAAAAATATCCGATGAGGGGCCGAGTGAGGGTTAGCGCAAGAAAGGCAAGTCGATGTCATTAAGAATAGGACAGCTAAGCTTACGCCGGGCTCGTGTAAAGCATGCCGCAAAGGGGCAGGGGACACCACCAGGAAAGCTATAGCTTGTGGAGTGTGACTTGATTTTCCGCATCCTTGGCCAATTCAGAAGATAATCAATGCGCGGATGGCTCACTTTGATCGGTTCGCAAATTGACGTTTTCGTGGCAATTGACGCTTCTTTTAACCTGGGATCAACTTGGGGGAAACGTTTGTTTGGGCTACGCCCCGCCAAACTTCCTCCCGTAATGTCGCAGGCAGTAGGCGCTGCCTGGGATAGAGTCCTCAGAATTGTTGTTAATCAGGAAAGCATGAACCATCGATGAACGACACGATTGCATTGCTGCGGGCGCGGCGTTCGGCACCTCCAGCGGCGATGTCCGGGCCGAGTCCCACGCCAGAGGAAATCCAAACTCTCCTGTCGCTCGCGTCTCGGGTGCCCGATCACGGGAAGCTTGCACCCTGGCGTTTCATTCTCTTCGAGGGTGACGGGCGCGCGCGGGCTGGCGTGATCTTTGCTGATATGTATGCCAAGGCGCATCCTGGCGAGGACGAGGCGCGAGTCATGGCCGAGAACAACCGTTTTACGCTTGCGCCGTTCGTCGTCGGCGTCATTTCGCGGGCGGCGCCGCATCAAAAAATCCCCGAGTGGGAACAGGTGCTCTCGGCGGGGGCTGTCTGCATGAACCTGCTGGTGGCCGCGAACGCGCTTGGCTATGCTGCCGCGTGGCTTACCGAATGGGTCGCCTATGACCGGGGTGTTCTGGCGCGTCTTGGCGTCGCCGAGGATGAAAGAGTCGCGGGATTTATCCACATCGGGCGGGCGGACGGTCTGCGCGAGGACCGAGTCCGGCCACGTATAGCCGATATCGTCACGCAATTTTGAGCCTATGATGACGCGCGGCTGGCAGCGGATGCGGGCCAATGGAGACGAGCAGAATGGCAAATATTTGGATCCGGAAGTCGATCGCGGAGCTTCAAGCCGAAGCGAAGGCCGGCGAATACGGGTCAGTGCCGGGTGAACCGGGGTTACGCCGGACGCTCTCACTCACAAGCATCATCGCGCTTGGCATCGGCTGCGTCATTGGCGCTGGCATCTTTGTCCTGACGGGCCATGCGGCCGCCGCTTACGCAGGGCCGGCGGTGAGTCTTTCCTTCATTCTCGCGGGGGTTGTCTGCGCCCTTGCCGGCCTCTGCTATGCGGAAATGGCATCGACGGTGCCCGTCGCCGGCAGCGCCTACACCTATGCCTATGCGACCATGGGGGAATTCATCGCCTGGATCATTGGCTGGGACTTGATCCTCGAATATGCCTTTGGCGCGACGACGGTGGCGATCGGCTGGTCCGGCTATGTCACAAGTTTTCTGCGGGATTTTGGCTTGGCGATCCCCAGCCGGTATTCGGTGGCGCCGCTCGCCTATGACCCGGCAACGGGGGTCTGGTCGGCGACCGGTGCGCTGGTCAATTTGCCAGCAATCTTTATCATCGTCGCGGTTTCGATCCTGCTCGTCGTCGGAATCAAGGAATCGGCCAAGGTGAACAATGTCATTGTTGCCATAAAGCTCGCGATCATCGTGGCTTTCATCCTTGCCGGGGTCTGGCTGGTCAAATCCTCGAACTGGGTAACCTCGACCAACCCCGCGGGCGCCTTCATTCCTCCCAATCTCGGCCCCGGCCAATTTGGCTGGAGCGGAATCGTCCGTGGCGCGGCGGTGGTCTTCTTTGCCTATATCGGGTTCGACGCTGTCTCGACAGCCGCGCAGGAAGCTCGCGATCCGCAGAAGGACATGCCGGTCGGCATCCTCGGATCACTCGGAATCTGCACGGTCCTCTATGTGCTCGTCAGCCTTGTGATTACCGGGATTGTGCCATTCGACAAGCTGAACGTGCCGGATCCGATCGCCTTGGGCGCCGACGTGATCGGAATTCCGGGGTTCTCCTCCCTCATCAAACTCGGAGCGATCCTCGGGTTGAGCTCGGTTGTTTTGGTGCTGTTGCTTGGCCAGTCGCGGATTTTCTATTCAATGGGACGTGATGGCTTGCTGCCACCTTTCGCGGCCGCCGTTCACTTGAAATTTCGCACGCCCTATGTCACGACGCTGATCACCGGCACGGTCGTCGCCGTTCTTTCGGGTCTGTTGCCGATTGGTCTTGTCGGCGAACTGGTGAGTATCGGCACCTTATTCGCCTTTGTGGTGGTCTGCGTCGGAGTTGTGGTTTTGCGGATCACCCACCCGGAGATTCATCGCCCCTTCAAGACACCAGCGGTCTTCGTGGTAGCGCCGCTCGGCGCGGCTTCGGCGATTTTTTTGATGTTCGGTCTGCCGGGAGATACATGGCTGCGGCTCGCCATCTGGCTTGTCGTCGGCCTTGCCATTTATTTCTTCTATGGCCGCACCCATAGCCGCTTGGAGGGGCTCCAGGGGGCTAGCAAGCAATTGCCGTGACAGCCGCCGCGGTGCTCACTGCTTGCCCTTCACCGCTTCGATCAATTGTTTCAGGCTGAAGGGTTTCGGTAAAAAGCTGAAATCTTCTCCCTCCGGCAGATTTTTCGCGAATGCGTCTTCGGCATAGCCGGAGACGAAAATGACCTTCGCCTTGACGCCGCGTTTGCGCAATTCGCCGAACATGGTTGGGCCATCCATCTCCGGCATGACGACGTCCGAAACCACAAGATCAATCTTGCCGCCATTGTCTTCGACGATTTGCAGCGCTTCGATACCGGATGCAGCCTGCAAGACCGTGTAGCCGCGCGACGCAAGCGCACGGGCCCCGAAAGCCCGGACCGCCTCCTCGTCCTCGACGAGCAGAATCGTGCCGTGGCCGGTCAGATCGGGAGACGGCGCCGCGGCCTGTTCGGGGGAACGGGACGCATGGGTCTCGTCTGGAAAGTAACGAGGCAGGAGGATCGTGAAAACGGTTCCCTTGCCGACCGTGCTCGAACAGAAAACATAACCGCCGGTCTGTTTGACGATGCCATAAACCATGGCGAGGCCAAGACCGGTGCCCTTGCCGACGTCCTTGGTGGTGAAAAACGGCTCGAAGATTTTGTCTCGTACTTCGGACGGGATACCATGCCCGAAATCCTCGACCTCGATCGCCACATAGTCCGCGTCGGCCAGCGATGCCTCGTTGTAACTTGCGCATTCGGTGGCTGTGACATTGCGGGTGCGCAGAATAATTTTGCCACCTTGCGGCATCGCATCGCGGGCATTGACGATCAAATTGACGAGGACATGCTCGAATTGGTTGACGTCGGCTTCGACGAGCCAAAGATCGCGGCCGTGGCGCAGTTCGAGATCGATCTTTTCGCCGACTAGCCGCCGCATCAGCATTTGCAGATCGGACAAAACATCGCCCAGCTGAAGAACCTGCGGCCGCAAGGTTTGGCGGCGTGAAAAAGCCAGGAGCTGCCGCACGAGCGACGCCGCGCGGTTGGCGTTTTGCTTGATTTGATTGATGTCCTGAAACGACGGGTCGGTCGGCCGGTGATTGGCAAGCAGCAAGTCGGAATAACCGATGATCGCGGTCAAGACATTGTTGAAATCATGTGCCACGCCGCCCGCCAGCTGTCCGATCGCCTGCATCTTTTGCGATTGCGCGAAGTTGTTTTGCAGCGTGCGCTGCTCAGTCGTATCAAGCGCATAGGCCGTCGCACCAGTGCCGTGGTGCTCTTCCGCTGCCGAGATAAATAGTCTCGCCGATCGGTCACCGTCTCCCGTGAGGCCAACATCGACCGGTGGAATATCTGGCGCCGATTGGAAGGCCGCGGCAATGGCAGATTCGAGCGCCGCGTGGTCGCGATCAAGAATGCTCGCGAAAATCGACCGCGCGGCGCCGCCGTTTTGTTTTAAAGACTCCGGCATGAGCCGAGCGAAGGCCGCATTCGAACGGGTGATCCGTCCGTTTTTGTCGAGAATCGCGATCGCCATTGGCGTCGCATCGAACGCTGGAGTGAAGCGCATGATTGCGCCAGCCGCGCCAAGATCGACCGCGGCATCGTTGGCAAATGTCCGCTTGAGGACGAGAGTGCGCGACGGACCGGGCACGCCATCTTGACCATAGACGACACTGTGGAGCGCGTGAGCAGGACGTGTTTGCCCATCGCGGCCTTTAAGCTCGACGTCAAATTCTTCGGTGCAGGCGGTGCCAGCTTTCTCGGGAGCCGGGGCCGTAAGAGCGCCGGCGCCGCGGACCACGAAGTCGGTCAGTTTAAGTCCTCCGGACGCACTCTTGGCCTGATCATGGCCGAGCCAGCCCGCGAGGGTCGCATTCATATAGGGAACATCGCCGTTCAAAAGGCAGGAAAAAAAGCCGGCGGGCGCATGATCGAGAAAGTCCATGGTATCCCGCAATTCCTGAAAAACATGCTCCTGTCTTTCCCACCCGCGCGTAACATCCGCGACGGACCACAGGCAGGCTTGCCCGGCTTGCCGCTTGGAGGCCAATGCGAGCGGACGGACCTTGATTTTGTACCAGCCGTCCTCCTCGCCGGGGGCAAGCGGCGGCGACAAACGCACGTCTTCGACGGCGGCGCGGCCAGTGCGCGCGGCCTGCGCGAGCCGGTAGACCGCCTCGGAAATTTCCGGAGAACCGGAAAACAGCCGCTCGACCGGGCGGCAGTCCGCCAAGCGGCGGACACCGGCCAAGCTTAAATAGGCTTCGTTCGCATAAAGAATCTTGCCGTGAGGACCCGTCAGGAGCAGCCCGTCCGTGCTGGCATCGCAGATGAGCTTGGCGAGATCATTGCGCGAAACTTGCCCGGAAAACTGGAGCAGTCCTGCGGCCCAGGCAAAGGACACGCCGATTCCCGCGATGGCCAAGAGGACGAGCCCTAAAATCAGCGAGCTGGCGCCTTCGTCATTGGTCATGAACGAAAACACCGCGACGATGCCAGCCAGGCCGGTAAAAAAAGCCAGGGCCAAGGTGGGGCTGAGGAATCGTCCCCGGCGGCCGCCAAAGATGGATGTGATTTGCTCGCTCATGAGATAGTTTCTGAGGAAAGATAGCCGCCCTGCTGAACTTCTCTGCGCGTTGTGCGTTGAAACACGCTGACTTGCGGGTCAATCGCGCAGACTGGCCCCTTCATAAGTCCGGTACGGAGACATTCAGTGCAATCATTTTGGAAATTCGCCGCCACCGCCGCGATCTCGATTTTGGTCTCCGGTGGCGCCATTGCGCAAACCCCTTATTATGACTACGGGCCGCTGCCGCCAAATCCCCCGGAAAGCTGGCTCCAGGAGGGCCGTTCCGTCCAGGATTGGGACCGTTTCCGCTATGATTATTCGGGCACTCGCGGCCGGATCGGCCTTGGTGCCAGCCCATTTCACCCAGAGGGTCCCGGTAATTTTTCATCTCCAGGCCGCTAGTCGCGCGCGATTCCATCGAAACGATTTTTATGAATTTCGTTAACTATTTGTTATCCTACACCGGCATGGCGTAGCTGGACATGCTACGCCAAAAGGACATCCACCGCTATTTTCCGCGAGCGAGCCGCCATATGCCGGGCTTAAGTGAAAGTTTTTTTGCGAATAAGAGTCTCATACTCGTTGCCGCGGCGCTGGCGTTTTTGGGCGCCGCGATTTTGATTTCGATGATAGTCCGGCTGGCACTAGGGCGCGGACTTAGGGTGCCGCGCAATGGACGCACCCGGCTGCCACGGCTTGGAACGGTCGATGCTTTTGATCTCGACCGGCAACGCCAGCTCGTAATTATCCGGCGGGACAATGTCGAACATCTTGTGATGATCGGCGGCCCCAACGATCTTCTTATCGAATCGCAAATTATCCGGGCTGAAAGCCGCGAACCGCGTGACCTCCGTGACACCCGGGTGCGCGAAAAAGAACCGCCATTGCCGGCCGGCGTGACTTGGCCGACTTCGGCCGAATCGCCACCCGCCGTGCCGCAACGCAAGATACCGTATCCACCCGCTGCTGCGTTTGAGCCAGAGACCGATGGCCGCGCCGGAGAACCTGTGGGATTATCCCCGCCGGCGGGGGCATCAGCTCCAAGACCGCCCGGATTTCCAATCCCGCCGCGACGTGTTGCTCCTCTGGCGGCGCCGTCCAATCAAAGAATTTTCGCTTCCCGCGAGTCTTTTCAGGGACGCGCCGAAGCTCCGCCAAGAGAAGCTCCGCCAAGACCAGACCCTGCGACAACCCCGGCCAAGGATTTCCGGCGAGCATCGGTTGCCACCCCTTTTTTGCGGCCCGCACCGCATCGCGCGACGGAAACACCGGCTGTCAGACTGGCCCCCCCGGGCGAGGAGGGAGAGGCACCGGCCGAAGTGCCAGCTTCCCCCGATTTACTCCAAGGAAACGGTGAAATTCCCGCGCTTCCAGAAACGAACGCCGCCGTCGAGACAAGAGTGGAACCAACGTTGCCACTGGCGGATGCACTCGATGTCATCGAGGATCATTTGGAGGCCGGCGATCCAGCGGCTGTGACCGCACAAACGGACGCCGATACTTTGGAAATCGAGATGGCAAAACTGCTCGGACGTCGGCCTGGTTAGTTCGCGTCTGACCGGATAAGCGGAACTTTGCCGCCTGTGCTACCGAGTCCGGACTGCACTCATGCGGCAGGGAGCGGCCGCCTAATCATCTCGAAATTTTCTGTGTCACAAAACTTACGTCTCGCGATAGGTCCGTTCACGCCGCTCATGGCGTTCCTGGGCTTCCACAGAAAGAGTTGCGATGGGCCGCGCATCAAGCCGCTTCAGGCTGATCGGTTCGCCGGTTTCTTCACAGTAGCCATAGGTTCCATCGTCGAGCCTGGCCAGCGCAGCGTCAATCTTCGAGATCAGTTTGCGCTGCCGGTCTCGCGCTCGCAACTCGATGGAGCGGTCCGTTTCGAAAGAGGCGCGATCGGCAAGATCGGGATGATTTTCATTTTCGCTCTGAAGGACAACCAATGTCTCCTGGCTCTCCTTTAGAATATCGTCCTTCCATGCAATTAGTTTGCGCCGGAAATAATCCCTCTGGCGCTCATTCATGAAGGCTTCGTCTTCGGCCGGTTTGTAGCCGCCTTCGATCTGCTCGACAGCCAATTGCGAGACTCCAATGTGCCAAACCGCTGCCCTTATAGCGATTGCCTCTGCCATATACAATCGCGCTTGCGATGGCTTGTGACCGGGACATCTTCCGCGCCGCGGCGAAAGCGCGCGGTCCGGTCGCTCAATCCTGTTGACATCTTTCGGTGAATGGTCGTGGCGGAGTTTTTTGCGGTCGTTCGGGCAAATTCTGGCAAAGGCTTTTGTGCTTCCGCCATTGGCTGATTCGCGAAAAAGCGGTGCGTCGGGCTCCAATCTCAAGACGGCAAAGCAAAGAAGTGACCCCGGTGCACGGCACGCACCGGGGCCGGGTCTTCTTTTGTGCCGAGCGGGACACTTTCCCGGCATAAAAAGAATATGACTCAAAACTTGTGCCAGCCTGGCGCTACGAAACGCGCCGCGAATCACCAGTAATATCTTTGACCCCACGGGCCTCCCCAGCCCCAAATGGCGTAGCCTGGTCCCCATCCGTAGCCGCCACCCCATTTTGAAGGGGGGCCCCATGTGTAAGCGGGGCCCCATCCATTGTGGTGTCTCCGCCATCCGTGGTGGTGCCAGCCAGGGACCTGTTGGCAGTCCCCGTAAGAGTCGCAAATCCAGCGGACAGCTTGGAAACGTTCTGTGCGATCCGCCGCCGTGGCGAGGGCTGGATCGAGACCGCTCAGCGGCATGGCCGAGGCGGGCAGGGCGGCTGCGCCGAGGCCGAAGAAACCAATCCCGGCTGCCATAACGAGCTTCCTATGTGTCTTCATGAAGTCCTCCAGCTTTAGGCCGGAGTTCCGGCCACATGAATGATACACTTAAAGCTATAATTTTGGAGCTGAACCTTGCATGAAGAAAGACCAGATGGCGATGTCGCACAGCCTTTTGTCCCGCGGTCAGTTTTCCTTTTTCCGCAGATTTGTTTCGCTCGTGAGTTTCAAGAGAAGATGAACGAGTTCAGCCTGCCGGTGCGTGCCGGTCTTTTCAAAAATGCTGGAGAGTTGCGAGCGGGCCGTCGCGACCGAGATGCCACGCCGCCGCGCCGCCGCCTCCCGGCCGTCGCCCTTGACGATTTCGGCGGCAAGCCCCGCCTCTGCCGCGGTCAAGCCAAACCGTTTGTGCAGATCCTGGACGAACCGCTGCAGCTTGATCTCAGGATCGGTGATCGTGATGAGCGCCGCCGGCAGGCGTAATCCGAGCCATGGAATTTCCACACCAAGGTTTAGGGTGCGGAATGGAGTTACCACGAGCGTGAGAGGGGCGCGCCGCGGTCCGCGCGGCACCTCGACGCGCCCGCCGAGCGGCCCGCAAAAGGCTCCAATGCTAAGACCGCAGGAGGCGATCAATTGCTGGAGTGCGCTGGAACCGTCCGTGGTCTCGAGACGTCCACCCTTGAGAGCGATGCTTTCTTCCGCCTCGAGCGCCTTCCGCGCCGGCGCATTGATGTAGAGCGCATATGCCGAGTCGTCGACAAGGATGGCTCCCTTCGGCAAGCTTTCAAGTTGCTCGGCTATGGCGAAGGGCTGATGTTTGAATGTCCACAGTTGGCGATAAATCCGCAGAGCGCGCGCGATGTGGCGCACCGCCGTCTTGAATATCCGGGCTTGCTCCTCGGTGACCCCGTCTTTGCCAGGCGCGTTGACAAGGCAAATTACCGACGACAGCCGATCGTCATTTTGCAAACAGGCGCCCAGCATAGCGAGGCTGTAATCGGCCGGTTTCCACCATTCATTGTAAATCGCTGTCTTGGCGAAGTCCTGCCTCGGCATGAGGCTGTCGAGTGAGAACAACGCCCCCGATGGCAGAGCGGCGGCTTGAGCCCAAAGAGGGTTGTGAAACGCCCAGTATTTTTTGTAACTGGCATCCAATTCTTCAATTGTTCGCCGCGAAATGGAATCGAAGTTTTGGGTACGCCGGTCCATGGTCGCGATGATCACCTGCATCGTTCCCGTGGCGTCGGCCAGCTTCGCTAGCACCGCTGGCCAGAGGGCACCGTCGAGGACTGCCGCGTAAACAAAATCTATGAAGTCGATAAGCTCATCATCTTTGCTCATATTCCCGCTCCCCCCGAAGCGGATAGCGCTGATCGAGTTCTTTTTTGATCATCAGCAGCAGTTGGAAAGTCCGCAACCAGAATGCCTCAGGTCACGGTTCGCGGTCTTTTGCGCAGCGGGCGATAAGCCAACGGCTGATTTTTATTCCTCCTTTATACATTATCTCATTTGGCATCGGAATTTAAACCGGCTCGTGAAGCGTGGCAATCTGCTGTTTTAGGTCATATGTCCGATGCGCAACGGCACGTTTGCTGCATAATGTGACTCACCAAACGGGTACGCGTTCTCCCAAGTCTCGTCCCGCGCGCTTTGATCACGAAGTCATTTTAGACGTGTTTGCCGCCGCTCCACCGGATTGACCGGTGGGCCGGCGGCATTACTTGCGGCGCCGGCTCGAATCGGTGGTCCTTCGCGGGTTGGCCGCACATTGATGATATCAATGTTGAGGAGCGGGAGTTTCTGCCTGCAACAATGCCATGGGCGGAGTCGCGGGCTGGCCGCCCGCAAGCCAGCGTGCTAAAAAAGCGCTTGACCAGCGCGCGATGGTGCGATCATGCCGGAGCCAGCCTTCGACATGACGATGACGTGGTCTGGCGCCTGGCTCGGCCAAACGCTCCCGTGTCAGCAGCGACCAGCGGCACATGATGGCGAAATTCACTTCCGGGTGGAATTGGAAGCCATAGGCCTTCTCCTGATAACGGAACGCCTGCGCCTCAAAATCCTGACCCTTGGCCAAGAGGGTAGCCCCGCATGGCAACTCGAAGCCTTCGCGGTGCCACTGGTAAACGTGGTCCGGGAAGCGGCAATCGCAAATGCGATGCCCGTGTTCGGTTGGCTGAATACGGTAGTACCCGACTTCCACGCGCCCTTGCGCATGCGGGCGGACGCGATGACCGAGGTGGCGCGCGAGCATCTGGGCACCGAGACAAATCCCCAGAAATGGCGTGCCTTCCTTAAGAGGAATCCCGATCCAGTCGATCTCGCGGCGTATCCAGGCGTCTCCGTCATTGACGCTCATGGGACCGCCGAACACGATCACCCCGGCGTAATCATGCAGTGTGGCCGGAAGCGGATCGCCATAACGGGGGCAGCGGCAGTCAAGCTCACATCCCTGTGCACGCAACAGCCGCCCGAGCCGTCCGGGCGTTGAATGTTTTTGGTGCAGGATGATCAGGATCCTGCGCCGCAAAGGGGAGCAAGCTGGCATTATCCGCAATGAAAAAAATCTCACTGAAACTCAACGCGGAGGCACCCGATTTTGCTGCAACCGCGAAATAATCATCAAAACTACGGATTTTGGCAGAAATGGCAAGAGCAAAACGCTGACTCTATTGAAGAATCCCGGCACGATTTCCCGCTTCCCGGCCATGAGCCCAGTATAGCCTGCTTCGGCGACCGAGATTGCCGCCGTCCCCGGAAATCGGGTGAGGCCCAAACCTGGGCCGAAACCGGCGCGGGCCTGAAACCCGGTCTTTGTGTAGCCAGGACACAGGGCCGACACCGTGACACCTTGCGAGCGCAATTCCTGCGAAAGTGCGAGCGAAAATGAGAGCAGGAATGATTTTGAGGCGTAATACGCCGCCATTCCTGGGCCGCCGGGAAAGTAGGATGCCACCGACGCGACGTTGAGGATTTTGCCGCGAGCGGCGCAAATTGCTGGCAGAAAGCGCAATGTCATTTCAACGGCGGCGCGGATGTTGAGATCAATGAGCGCCAGTTGCTCGGCCGTATCGAGGGCGGAGGCGGGACCGAGAAGGCCAAATCCCGCATTATTGACCAAAATATCCGGCGAAACCCCAGTGGTTCTAAGCGCCGCAGCGATTTGATCGATGGCGCCAGGCGCGAGTAAATCCAGCGCCAGCACCAAAGGCGGAGACCTGCCGGGCACCGCGATTTCGCTGGCAAGCCTTTCCAGCCCCGGGCCGCTTCGCGCGATCAGAACGAGATCATGACCTTGGCGTGCGAAGACACGGGCCAAATCGGCGCCGATCCCGCCAGAGGCACCTGTAATGATTGTGACGCGGCGCGCTCCGGTGCTCTCGCCTTCTGCTATCGTACCGCTCATGCTTTGTCCTTGGCGGCGGCAGCTGCGGCCCAGGGGCCTTGGGTGGGAGCGGGGGCGGGAACGCGTCCGGCGACCCGCTGGCGCAGCAACACCCTGTCGCGGGTCGAAACGCCGAGAAGTTCGGCGATTCGCCAAATCGTATTTTCTTCGAATTCATCGGCGACGCCATCGGCGTAGGCGATGTCCCACAGCATCTCGACGATTTTCTGGCGCCCATCGTCGTCGAGGGCGCGTTTCAGGACACTCGTGAAATGATAGAAATCCACGGCCTCGCGGTCGCTTTCCTCTGCCGTCGCGATCAATTCCGCGGTAGCCTCGGCGTCCAAGCCGAACCGCTCGCCAATGATCGCCTTGAGGCGGCGTTGCTCCGCGAGATCGGTGGTGCCGTCGACATTGGCGATGTGAACGAGCAAAGCGACCGCCGCGAGCCGATAATCCTCTTCGTCGAAACGCCGGGCAGTTTGATCCGTGCCGCTGACCTCCGCGATAAAATTCTTTAAGGCAGCGAACATCGCGGCTCTCCATTCATTGGTTGCAGCAACATATAAGAAATCGCCGCGCCGAACGCGAACTGTTCAGCGAAGCAGCAGACACGTCCAATAGCCTTCCGGCCGGTGATAGTCCTGGCGCAGTTCACGAACCCAAGCTTGGCACTCCCGCCGTTCCGGAAAACAGAATTTTTCGTCGCGCCAATCGATCAGGGTATGGCCATAGCCATCGGAATAGGGGCGGCCGCCGGAAAAATGCCCAAGCCAAACGGAGTGCCAGGGAAGTTCCGCAGCCGTGACCACCGGCGGTGCCCATATCGGCGCGCCGATCGAGCACGGAACGCCGGGGCCTTGCGAATATTCGCCAGAGGGCGGAGCAGGGGGGCCGGAATCCCAATCCGCCGCCAAGCTGAGGCTTGCAAAGCTAAAGCTTGCCGCGACCGGCATCAATGCGGCGATTGTCCGTAAGCCATTGCTCCCCCGCCTTGCTATTTCAATCGCTTTGTTCATTTCATCAAAACCTCAGCGCCGGAGCAATGCTTTATGTCTTCTCCCTTACCTGCAACCGGGAGGGGGCTCAAGCGTCAGACCCTCGGATGGCGACGTCCGGCGGCGGACTTGGGAAGAAACCAACACACATTCCCCCAGCCTTCAAAAAACACTAGAGACACAAATCCCTCGATCGAATAGGCAGATGCAATCACCGGCCAGGGGCGAGCCGCCTTTCATCACAAGGCTTGCCCGGCGCTTTTTGGAACCGCAATGAAATTCACGCTTTCCTGGCTCAAGGATCATCTTGAGACCGATGCCACCCTCGACAAAATCATCGCCGCGCTGACCAAGACCGGCCTTGAGGTCGAGCATGTCGAGGACAAAGCCGCCGCCCTCAAGGCTTTCGTCATCGCCCGCGTCATCGAGGCGAAACCCCATCCCAATGCCGACCGGCTGCGCGTCTGTCTTGTCGATACGGGAGGCGGCACCCCGGTGCAGGTCGTCTGCGGCGCGCCAAACGCGCGGGCAGGCATGACATCGGTATTTTCTCCGCCAGGAACCTATATTCCTGGAAAGAAGATCACTCTCGGCAAGGGCGTGATCCGGGGGGTCGAGTCGCACGGCATGCTGTGTTCGGGCGCCGAACTCGAACTCTCCGACGACCATGACGGCATTCTCGATTTGCCCGAGGCGGCGCCGCTCGGCGCGGCTTATGCGGCCTGGGCTCAACTCGATGACCCGGTCGTCGAGATCAATCTTTTGCCGAACCGGCCCGATGCGGCGGGTATCGACGGCATTGCCCGCGACCTCGCGGCGGCGGGCCTGGGCAAGCTGAAGAACCGAGCCATAAAACCGGTCGAAAACAGTTTTCCGTGCCCGGCTGGGATCCGCCTCGATTTCGCGCCGCAAGACGCGCATCTGGCGCCAGCCTTCGCGCTGCGCCTCGTCACCGGTGTCCGCAATGGGCAAAGCCCGGCTTGGATGCAGAGGCGGCTCAAGGCGATCGGGCTGCGGCCCATCAATGCGCTCGTCGATATCACCAATTATTTGACCTTCGACCGGGCCAGGCCGCTGCATGTTTTCGATGCCCAAAAAATTAAGGGAAACATCACCGTCCGCCGCGCCGCGCCAGGCGAGGAATTGATCGCACTGGATGGCAAAACCTACCGGCTCGACGCGGACAATGTGGTCATCGCCGACGAGGCTGGGGTTGAATCGCTTGCCGGAATTATGGGCGGGCAAGCCTCGGGCTGCGACGAAACAACGACCGAGGTGCTGATCGAATCGGCCTTGTGGGACCCGGTGAATATCGCGCGCAGCGGGCGGCGCCTTGGCATAAATTCGGACGCGCGCTACCGGTTTGAACGGGGTGTTGATCCGGCGTTCTGCTTGCCCGGACTTGAGCTTGCGACGCGTCTTGTCATCGAGATTTGCGGCGGCTCTCCCTCGCAAATCACCCTTGCCGGACGGATTCCGCAGCCCGACAAGCGGATCGTATTTCCATGGAGCGAGGTCAAACGGCTGACGGGGCTCGAACCCGACAGCTCGGAAATGGCCGCTATTCTCGAAAGTCTCGGATTCGAACTCGCCAATTTGGCCGGCAATGCCGGCGAGGTGGTGGTTAAGGTACCCTCGTTCCGTCCCGACATCGAGGGCAAAGCTGATATCGTCGAGGAAATCCTGCGTATCGCTGGGCTCGACCGCGTTCAGCCCATGCCATTACCGCTCGCATCGGCGCAGGTTGCGGCGGCGGTGCTGACTGTGCCGCAAAAGCGGGCCAAGAGCGCCAAGCGGGCGCTCGCCGCCAATGGCCTTGTCGAAGCGGTGACCTGGTCGTTTGTCTCGCGCCAGCGTGCGGAGATGTTTGGTGGCGGCGTAACGTCCCTCGCGCTTGCCAATCCGATTGCTCCAGAACTGTCCGACATGCGGCCAAGTCTGTTGCCAGGGCTGATCGCGGCGGGCCAACGCAATGCCGACCGTGGCCATGGCGACGCCGCGCTTTTCGAGGTGGGGCAGATCTTTCTCGGCGACGGGGAGGCAGATCAAAAGATCGCTGCGAGCGGGATAAGGCGCGGCCTTGCGAAAGAGACAGGCCGAGGAAAAAATTGGTCGACGACCGCCGCCAATGTCGATCCCTTCGACGCCAAGGCGGATGTTCTCGCGCTTCTGTCGGGGCTTGGCGTGGCGGCGGGCGCCGTACAGATCGTTGCTGGCGGGCCTGCCTGGTTTCATCCTGGCCGCTCCGCGACGATTCAATTTGGGCCAAAAAATGTCATTGGCGCGTTCGGCGAGATCCATCCAGCCACCCTGGAAGCCATGGGTGCCGAGGGGCCAGTCGCCGGTTTCGAGTTACTTCTCGATGACATACCAGCGCCGAAATTGAGGCTCACAAGAACCAAACCGAAGCTCGAACTTCCGGAGTTCATGCCTGTGCAACGCGACTTCGCCTTCCTCGTCGACCGGCCGGTGAACGCCGCCGACATCGTGAAGGCGGCCATGGCTGGCGAATGCGCCCTCGTCACCGAGGTTGGCGTGTTCGACGTCTATGAAGGCGAGACCATTCCGGAAGGGAAGAAATCGGTCGCCATATCCGTCACCTTGCAACCGCGCGAAAAGACCCTGACCGAAGCTGAGATTGATGCCGCTGCCGGTAAAATCGTCGCCGAGGTCGTCAAGAAAACCGGCGCGTGCCTTAGAGGATGAAACCTTGCGATTGACCTTGCTTAGTGTTTTCACCGCCGCAGCGATCGCGGCTCCCGCTTGCTCTAACGCTGCTCCGCGCAGCATTGATGAGTGTGAAAAAATCCAGGCGGCGGATGCCTATAACCAATGTCTAGCCTTGTTTGGGCCAGTGGCACGCAATCATGGTGCCGTGCGTGATGCGGCGGAAACCAACAATCAGGACGAGGGGGTCGCAGCAGCTGGGGATGCCGATAGCAAGGTCGCGGCCGCCCCTGATGACGAGCCCGGCCATCGCCATGGCCGCCGCCACGGTTCAAGGCATCGTTGGGCAAGACACGGCGGCGGCGGCGGACACAGCTATGCGCATCATAGTCATGCGCGGCACTCGACCGCGTCCGTGCATACGCATGGCAAGCGGACGGCCCTCGCGTTCAACACGGTTTCAAGCCGCGGGCACCACTTGCGGTAGCGCACTTAACTCCCAAATTGATGGCGATGCGGAGCGATCTATCTTCCTAAAGGATGATGGATGAGATTTATCAGTCAAGCCTTTTGGACTGTGTAGATTACATCTATTCTCCTGGCGCCTTGGCCTCGATGGCCAAGGCATGCAAACTGCCTTCGAATTCGGTCTCCAACAGCTGATGAATCGCGCGGTGGCGGTCGATCCGGCTTTTGCCTCTAAATATTTCGGCAATCACTTTGACCCGAAAATGGGTTTCGCCCGTTGTCCCGGCCGTGCCTGGCCGTGACACGGCGTGGGCGTGGCCCGCGTGTTTGTGAGACTCGTCGATGATTTCGACAAAATCAGGGGTAAGGGCCGCCTGCAATTTTGCTTTGATACGATCGCTGGCAGCCATGTCACTTTGGGCGCGCATGTCAAAAACCTGAGTTAAAGTTTCTGGACTTGAGTCATTTTTAGCCGATCCGTTCCCGGAGCGGAGGGGCAAAAAATATTTTACCGCATCGAACTGCTTGCGGCTATCTCAAAGACATTCATAATAGGGCCGCCATGAATTTGAGATCACGTCTTTTCGACCGCATCAGGGTCAAGTCCGCGTTGAAGGAAGAACCGCGCGCGAATCAAACCTTGTGCCAGCATCCCGGCTGTAACGAAGCAGGCCCCTTCCGGGCTCCCATGGGCCGTTTGCGGGAGGGCCAGTATTTTTGCTTCTGCCTCGATCATGTCCGCGAATACAATGCATCTTATAATTATTTCAATGGCATGAGCGTAGAAGCCATGGCGAATTACCAGCGCGAGGCCTTGGTGGGCCACAGGCCGACCTGGTCCATGGGGGTCAAACGCGGCGGCAAGAAATTTCGTGAGGAGAGCGACGATCCGCCGCGCCCTGGTGAGGCGCAAGAGGTGTCGCGGGCTGGCACGCGGCGCTATTCTGACGACACGCCCCGGAAGCCGCGTTACGGTCTGGCGGCTTTGAGGGCCCTCGATCAATTGGGTCTTGATGACACCGTGGACATGGTCGTGATCAAGGCTCGCTACAAAGATTTGGTCAAGCGCTTGCATCCGGACGCCAATGCGGGGGACCGGTCGAATGAAGACAAATTGCGTGAGATTATCCGCGCCTATAATTATTTGAGGACTGTCAAGGAGGCTTGAGCCTCCCGGTGGCGCGGCTGCCCGCCATCCGTTGGCTCTCTTTTATAAGTCGGCATGATAAGTCGGACAGCATGGAAGCGGTCAAGCGGCATCGGACATCCGCCATGGCCGCCGGTACAAAGGACGAATGCAACGCATGATAATGGACGAAAGCGCCGCGCCTGGCAGCCTGCCCGACATGAAGATCTCGGTGCGGCAAGTCTTTGGTATCGACAGCGACATGGAAGCTCCCGCCTATTCCAGCGTCGATCCGCATGTTCCAGACCTTGATCCCGATTATCTCTTCGATCGCGATACGACGCTCGCTATTCTCGCGGGCTTCGCCAAGAATCGCCGCGTGATGATCACCGGCTATCACGGCACCGGCAAGTCGACGCATATCGAACAGGTCGCGGCACGGCTGAACTGGCCCTGTGTCCGGATCAACCTCGACAGTCACGTGTCCCGCATCGATCTCATCGGCAAGGATGCGATCGTCATCAAGGACGGTCTGCAAGTGACCGAGTTCCGCGATGGCATTCTGCCATGGGCGCTGCAAAACAATGTTGCCTTGTGCTTCGACGAATATGACGCTGGCCGCCCGGATGTCATGTTCGTCATTCAGCGGGTGCTCGAAATGTCGGGCCGTCTCACCCTTCTCGATCAGAGCCGGGTGATCCGGCCGCATCCCGCCTTCCGGCTGTTTTCAACGACGAACACGATCGGTCTTGGCGATACGTCGGGCCTTTATCATGGCACCCAGCAAATCAACCAGGGACAGATGGATCGCTGGTCGATCGTCGCCACGCTGAACTATCTGCCGCACGACAAGGAAGTCGAGATCGTCCTCTCCAAGGTAAAGAAGTTCCAGGCAACCAAGGAAGGCCGCGACACGATCAACAAAATGGTGCGCGTCGCCGATCTGACCCGCAACGCTTTCATCGGCGGCGATCTTTCGACCGTGATGAGCCCGCGCACCGTGATCACCTGGGCCGAGAACACGGAAATTTTCAGCGACACAGGGTTTGCGTTCCGACTGACCTTTCTCAACAAATGCGATGAATTGGAACGTGCGCTTGTCGCGGAATTCTACCAGCGGTGTTTTGGCAAGGATCTTCCCGAAAGCGCGATCAATGTCGTCATGAGCTAACGCGCATCGCATGACGGCGAAAACATTGCGCGGACAACGATACAACCCGGAAACGGCGGGAATGAGTTCCAACCAGAAGCCGCATGGAAAGCTGGAGGCGCCGCGTGAGCCGTTTAAGCGGGCGGTCGCCTCGTGCATGCGCGCCATGGCGAAAATGCCGCAAATCGAGGTGGCTTTCGCGGCCGAGCGGCCGAGTCTCGTCTCGATGGGGGACAGCGCCAAGGCGCGGTTGCCGGAACCTTCGCGCAAGCTCGACGCGCGGGAAGCGGCGATTTTGCGCGGTCACGCCGATTCCATGGCGCTCCGGCTCACCTGTCACAATATGGAGATGCACCGGCGGCTAACTCCCCAAACGACCGCGGCGCGGGCCGTTTTCGATGCGGTCGAACAAGCGCGTGTCGAGGCGATCGGATCGCGGCGGATGCAGGGTGTCGCGGGCAATCTCGATGCCATGCTGGATGACCGGTTTCAACGCGCCCGCTATGCGGATATTACAGCGCGTAGCGACGCGCCAATCGAGGACGCGCTCGCGATGATCGTGCGTGAGCGCCTGACTGGCCTCAGACCTCCCAAAAACGCGGAAAAGATTGTCGAACTTTGGCGGCCTTGGATCGAGGAGCGTGCTGCGGGTGAACTCGACCGGCTGTCCTTTCAAATCGAGGATCAGCGCGCCTTTGCGATCGCATTCCATAAAGTTTTGACCGCGCTCGAAATGGTCGATGAGGGCAGCCTTGACAGCACCTTGGAAGACGACGAGGACGCCGAGGGCGAACCCGATGGGGCTGCCGACGATGAAGCAGCGGACGGTGCCGAGGATCACACAGGCGACGCCAGCCGAAGCGAAACCGCCGAGGCTTCTCCGGAAGGGATGGAAGAAAGCGAAATCGATGCCGCCGACGCGCCGGCCGGTGAATTCGAGGAGGAGGCCGAGCTTGGCCCTTCCGATGAGCCCGGCGATCCACGGCCGCCGTTGCCGCAGGCGCGCGCGGAACCGCGTGCCTCCGATTACAAGGCTTTCACCAGCAAATATGACGAGGTGGTCGCGGCGCAGGATCTTTGCGATGCCGAGGAACTCGACCGGCTTCGCTCCTACCTCGACAAGCAATTGAACAATCTCTCCTCGATCGTCGCGCGGCTCGCCAACCGGCTGCAAAGGCGTCTGCTGGCGCAGCAGAACCGGTCCTGGGAGTTCGACCTCGAGGAAGGCATCCTCGATCCCGCGCGGCTGCCGCGAGTGA
The DNA here is from genome assembly GCA_036561105.1 of Methylocella sp. GTDB lineage: Bacteria > Pseudomonadota > Alphaproteobacteria > Rhizobiales > Beijerinckiaceae > Methylocapsa. The sequence continues at coordinate 38,902 of DATBPZ010000132.1, forward strand.
TCGCCGATCCGCGTCAGCCGCTGTCGTTCAAGCGCGAGAAGGATATGGCGTTCCGCGATACGGTCGTGACCTTGCTCATCGACAATTCGGGATCCATGCGCGGCCGCCCGATCACGGTCGCCGCCACCTGCGCCGATATTTTGGCCCGCACCTTGGAGCGCTGCGGCGTCAAGGTCGAAATCCTCGGTTTCACGACGCGCGCATGGAAGGGCGGTCAATCGCGGGAAGCGTGGCTGCAGGCGAATCGGCCAGCCTCGCCCGGCCGCCTCAACGACCTTCGCCACATCATCTATAAATCGGCGGACGCGCCTTGGCGGCGGTCGCGCAAACATCTCGGGCTCATGATGCGCGAGGGTCTCCTCAAGGAAAATATCGATGGCGAGGCGCTCGATTGGGCGCATAGGCGGCTCCTCGCGCGGCCAGAGCAGCGCCGCATCTTGATGATGATTTCCGATGGCGCGCCGGTCGATGATTCGACGCTCTCGGTCAACCCCGGAAATTATCTTGAAAAGCATTTGCGCTTCATGATCGAGGAGATCGAAACACGCTCACCCGTCGAACTGATCGCGATCGGTATCGGCCATGACGTGACGCGCTACTACCGCCGCGCGGTGACGATCGTCGACGCCGAGGAACTTGGCGGCGCCATGACGGAAAAACTGGCGGAGCTGTTCGATGAAACATCGGCGGAGCCGCGGGCGCCCGTAAGGTACAAGCTGCACCCCGGTTCGCCTGCCGGGAGCACCCTCCATTAGGGTGACGCGGGCCATCGCTCGACCGGTCCATTTGCTTGACCGGAAAGTTGAAGCATGGTTAGCGTGCGAGCATTGCCCGGATGATTTGCACGTCCATGCTGGAGGTTCAGGTTATGCCGACACCGGTTGAAAACGAAATGTTGCCCAGCGCGGAGAACCAGGGGCGGGAGCTGCCGATCCTGAGCGATCCGGACGGGCTTTTCGCGCGCAACTACAACCGGCACACATTCGCCTTTCAGCATGGGCTCAAGGATCATCCCCTGTTCGAGCTTTCGAGCTTGGCCGCGCTCGCCCGGCGAATGCCAGACCACCGCGACTCGTATTGGTCGAATGGCAGGGTCGATGTTACGGACCGGTGGGACGTGAGCCGCGATGGCCGCTTGTCGCTCGAAGATACGATCACGAACATCGCGGACAACAACTCGCTCGTGCTTCTCAAACACACTGAGCAAGATCCCATTTACGGTCCGGTTTTTAAGGAATTTCTTGCCAAAGTGGTCGAATTTTCGGGTGAACAGATGCGCCGCGACGTTGCGGTTGGAGAAATTCTGATATTAATCAGCTCGCCGAACCGGATCACGCCCTATCATATGGACGGGGAATGCAATTTCGTCGTGCAGGTAGTCGGCAACAAAACTCTTTCCGTCTTCGACCAGACCGATAAAACTTTGGTCTCAGACGAAGTGATTGAGCAATTCCACGCTGGCGATATCAATAGCGCCAAATATCATGAAGATTATCAGAGCAAGGCGACCGTTTACGATTTCAAAGCCGGTACTGGTGTCCATATTCCTTTGTATGCGCCCCATTGGGTGCGCAACCACGACAATGTGTCCGTCGCCTTGAGTGTTACCTACGAACTCTTCTCGGTTCACCGCGAGACACGGATTTGCCGGCTGAACAGCCAGCTGCGGAAAGCCGGGCTTAGCCCCACCCCACCAGGCATTTCCCCGTGGCGCGATCATTTGAAGCTTGCCGCCGCCAATTGCTTCATCGCGGCTCGCGATCTTGTAAAGCCAAAGCCGCCGGGAGCGCCATATCCTGTCTGGACGCCATCCTCGGTCTAATTTCTGATCCGTGCTTAACGGTTGCGCGCCGCTCGCTGCGCAAGCGTGGTTCAAAATCACCCGGTTTAGGTATCCGGTTTGCCACGCAAGGTCATGTAAGCTTTGCCGATCGACCTTTTGACGAAGTCGCGTGCCGGAGAACGGAACGGCGGAGTCGGGGTCACTCCAAGTTTGTGACGCAGATAGTAATTCAGCCGGTAGATGTTTGCCCGCTCGCTCGCGTAGCTATGGTAATTGATGCTCACCGCAATTGACACGTTGTCTCCGTTTTGGACCCAGTGCGGCGCATTGATTGGAATATGCACGCCCATTCCGGGTTCGAGCGTGAACCGGTCGGCATGATGCTGCAAATGCGGCTTGTAACGCGCCGCGTTCCTGTCGATTGTCCAGAATTGCTCGATTTCAGTCTCGGGCAGCACCTCGCGGTCATCCTGAGGGAAGATGCTGATGTCCTTACTCCCCTCGACCTGCAGCAGGAAATTGCATTCACTGTCGATGTGATAGGTCGTCACGCGGTTCGGGGAGGTCACGAAAATGATGACTTCCTTGCGTCGCATCTTGCGCTCGAGGTCGCGGCCGCTCACGTCCAGAAGGTCGGACATGCAATCGTTCAGGAGTGCGGCATAGGCCGGATCCTTTTCCGCTCCCTTGAGGGCGATCCAGGCGCCCGCCGTTTCAATCCGGCGGATCGTTTCATCGACGGGAAAGGCCGAAGGGGAGGTTCCCCAACGCTCGTCGATGTCCGTGACGCCAGCGTCGTAATAGAGATCTTCGGGCCGGATGCGCGCCGTGTCGCGGGCAAGCTCAATAATTCGCGGCAGCGAAAGCAAGGGATTCCCGCGCAGCCTATGGCCGAGGAGGAAGTGGCGCTTGTTGAAATTCAGCTTGAATTTTTCGCGATCGATGAGCAGCACGGGCTGGCGGCTCTGCATTGGCGGCTGCGCGGCCACATCGAGAACGCTAGACATATGCCATGGATCTCCGTGAGGTGCATTCAGTCATTAGAGGCCCGTTTAAAATAGACCGGGGCACCTCGAATGACAACAAAATCCCAGCCGCCCCAGGCGGAGCCGGAAATGCGGCAGCACGGTGAAACGCCGATGGTCAAAACCATCTCTAATTGTCCCGTAATAGGCACAAAACGGCTCCGATCCGGCGTCCGCACCGGAAGCGGCGGAAAAATAGGATGAAAATCCCCGCCGCAGGCGATCAGTGAGCGTGGAATGACTATTGTAACGGCCTGACGCTCAATATATACACATGCCGGAGTTTTCTGGCTCCATGGCATCGGCGGAGGGGTTCCGCTCGCCTGCAGACAGGGCACCGGCTTTTTCCAGGCCTTGCCTTATGTGAAAACTGGGTTGTTGTGGAATCGATTGTCTTCCCGGTGTCCTGATACGCTGCCGGAGGGAGATGCAACGACAAGGCGCCGGCGCCGCGAAAGCGAGCGTTCAGGCGCCGCGCGCTAGAGTGTCCGGAGGAAATGAATGCGCAAGTTCCTGCTAATGTCCTGTATCGGTGCCGCGGCGGTTCTCGCCAATGGTGCTGCCTTCTCCAATGATGAACTGATCCAACTTTCGAAAGATCCCAAGCAGTGGGCGCTGCCCACGGGTGACTACGCCAATCACCGATTCTCGCAACTCGACCAGATCAACACCGACAACGTGAAGCGGCTGGTTCCGGTGTGGAGTTTTTCGACGGGCGTTTTGCGCGGTCACGAAGGCGGCCCCTTGGTGATTGGCAGTGTGATGTATTTCAGCACGCCATTCCCCAACATTGTCTATGCCCTCGACTTAAATCACGACGGCAAGATCCTTTGGAAATATGAGCCAAAACAGGATCCGAATGTCATTCCAGTCATGTGCTGCGACACCGTCAATCGCGGCGTTGCCTATGGTGAAGGCAAGATCTTCCTGCATCAGGCCGATACGACGCTGGTCGCGCTGAACGCGCAAACCGGCGCCGTCGTCTGGTCTGTCAAGAATGGCGATCCTTCCAGAGGCGAGACGGGCACATCGGCGCCGCAAGTTGTGAAGGACAAAGTTCTCGTCGGTATTTCTGGCGGCGAATTCGGCGTTCGTGGATCTGTCACGGCTTATGATATCAAGACCGGCAAGCGGGCTTGGCGCGGCTACTCGATGGGACCGGATGCCGACACCCTGATCGATCCGGTACGCACGACGAGTCTCGGTAAGCCCGTCGGAGTGGATTCCGGCATCAACACCTGGAAGGGTGACCAGTGGAAGATTGGTGGCGGCGCCACCTGGGGCTGGATCTCCTTCGACCCGCAATTGAACCTCGTCTATTATGGTTCTGGCAATCCCTCGACGTGGAACCCCAAGCAGCGGCCGGGCGACAATCGCTGGTCAATGACCGTCTGGGCGCGCGACGCGGATACCGGTGTCGCCAAGTGGGTCTACCAGCTGACGCCGCATGATCAGTGGGATTATGATGCGATCAACGAGATGATCCTGGCCAATCAGGAGATGCGCAAAGTTCTCGTCCATTTCGACCGGAACGGCTTCGGCTACACGATCGATCGTGAAACCGGCGAGCCAATCGTCGCGGAAAAATACGATGCGGCGGTCAATTGGGCGACCAAGGTCGATCTTGACAAAAGCTCCCCGACCTATGGACGTCCGCTGGTCGTCAAGGAATTTTCGACCGAGGCCAATGGCGAGGACGTGAATTCGCAAGGCATTTGCCCGGCGGCTCTCGGATCGAAGGATGAACAGCCGGCTGCTTATTCGCCGGAGACCAATCTCTTCTATATCCCGGCCAACCATGTGTGCATGGACTACGAACCCTTCCATGTCAGCTATACGGCGGGGCAGCCCTATGTCGGCGCGACCTTGTCCATGTACCCGCCCAAGGGCGATTCCCATATGGGCAATTTCACCGCATGGGACGCCAAGACCGGCAAAATCGTGTGGCAGAAAAAAGAACTGTTCTCGGTTTGGTCGGGCGCTCTTGCGACCGCCGGCAATGTGGTGTTCTACGGCACGCTTGAAGGCTATCTGAAAGCGGTCGATGCAAGGACCGGGGATGAGCTCTTCAAATACAAGACGCCTTCCGGGATTATCGGGAACGTCATCACCTATCAGAACGGCGGCAAGCAATATGTTGCGGTGCTCTCGGGCGTCGGCGGCTGGGCTGGCATCGGTCTTGCGGCCGGCTTGACGAAGGGAACCGAAGGGCTTGGGGCGGTAGGCGGCTATGCGGCGCTCTCCAACTATACGGCGCTCGGCGGCCAGTTGACCGTGTTCGCGCTTCCGTCGGGGTTCTAATCTCCGGCAAGTTATCAAAGTAAACGCCCGGCGTTTTTTGGCGCCGGGCGTTTTGTTCCGTGCATTCATTACTTGAACAAGGATAGTTTCGTGCAAACCACTCTTCTCGTGCGGGCCTTGTCACTTGCCTTTCTCGTCGCCTGCGGAACCACGGCGATGGCCGAGGCTCCTGGCGACCCCAAGTCGGTCAAGCAAGACGACAAAGGCAAATATATTGACGGGAAAGGGGATCCCACCTTCAACGTTAAGCCGGATGGAACTGTGGACTGGTACAGCTATTCTGGTTACCGCCGCTACACATCCGAATGCTCGGTCTGCCACGGCCCCGATGGCGAAGGGTCAACGTATGCGCCGGCCCTCAAGAATTCGCTGAAAACGATCAACTACCCCGAATTTTACGGGATTGTCGTTGGCGGCCGGCAAAATCTCGGCGGCGGTGAAAACAAGGTGATGCCGGCGCTCGGCGATAACAAAAACGTCATGTGCTATATCGACGATATTTATGTTTATCTCCGCTCGAGATCGAATGAAGCGGTCCCTCGCGGCAGGCCTCCAGCTCATGATGAGAAACCGCCGCAGGCATCCGAAGCGGAGAAGGCATGTCTCGGCGAGTAGAATTAGCCGTAAATCGCATGCGACGGGCGGCTCTACAACTCGTCCTCATTTTGCCGGTCGTTTTGATCGCGGCCAACGTCACAGCGCAAACCCCGAATGAAGGATCGATCGAGTTGATCGATCCAAAAGTTCTGCGTGTCTGCGCTGACCCCCGCGATTTGCCCTTCTCCAACCAGTCTGGTGAGGGATTCGAGAACAAGCTTGCCGAGTTCCTCGCCCAAAAGCTGGGCAAAACTCTCTCTTATGAGTTTTATCCTGGGGCCACCGGCTTTGTGCGCAACACGTTGAACGCCCATAAGTGCGACGTGATCATGGGAATGCCGCAGGGGGATGACATCGTCCAGGGGACAAACCCCTATTACCGGACAACCTACGCGCTGGTCTCCAAACCGGGAAGCGGTCTCGAATCCGTGGACAGCCTAGAAAGTCCGCTCTTGCAGGGCAAGCGAATTGGCATCGTGGCCGGAACGCCTCCGGCAACCAATCTCGCGGTCAACGGGCTTTTGGGCAATATCAAATCCTATCCGCTCGTGGTCGATACAAGATTTGACGCGCCGACATCGGCGATGATCGACGATCTAGACGCGGACCGGATCGACATTGCCATTCTTTGGGGGCCGATCGCGGGATACCTCGCCAAGCATGCCAAGACGCCGATGAAGGTCATGCCGCTGGTCAAGGAAACGTCTGGGTCGCATCTCATCTACCGGATCGGCATGGGGGTCCGTCATTCCGATCAGGAATGGAAACGTCTCTTGAACAAGCTCATCGCCGAGAATCAGGACGCGATCACTCATATTCTGGCGGCCTATGGCGTGCCGCTGCTCGATGAGAACAATGCTCCCCTGACGCAATAGCCCGCACTGGTATTGCTAGGGGCTTTTCTCAATCCCAGTTCCGTTGAATGATCTTGGCGAGCGCGAACAATCGCTGCTCGATCAGCGTCGGCGATTCGCACACATAGCTGAGCGCCTGCCGCCGTTCATCGAAAACCCGCAAGTCCCATTGCAAGTCCTGCGCGACGGTCTTCTTGTCTTGCCCCGCCGCATCCGGCGGCTGGCTGTCCGGTGCATCTTTCGGCAAGGCGTTCTCGGCGCGTATTTTGCCGGCGAGTTCTTTTTGCTTCGCCCCGAAGCGTAACAGCCCATCGATCACTTGCGTGCGTTCCCCATCGAGGGTTTCAAAAAGGCCAGCGAAAACGGCGAGGAGTTTTTTTTGCTTTCCGGCGCCCTGAGATGCGGCAAAGCTGTCGATCGCGCCCCCTGCCTCCTCGATCGGGGTGCGCCGCACCGCGGTCTTCGCGACAAGCTCGGCCACCGCCGGATCGCTTCGCCAGGCGACGCCTTCAATCGAAGGGCCGGACCACATGGCGGCGGCCGACAGCCGGCCGACGAGAATTTGCCGGCACGGCCAATCCGGGTTGGAAGTGCCGCCACGCGGCTGCGCCAGCCCCGCCGGAATGGCCCCAAGCACCCCCAACAGCGTCATCGCACTCCATGCCGCCGTTTCCCACCGGGGGAAGCTGCGCCTGCAAGCCGGCCGTGATCCCAGCATATCTCCTCCGTTTCTGGCTCATCATCCATATTTGGCGGCGGCCGGAACCCGAGCATTTCGTATCATGGCCCTTTTCGTATTAGAATTGGTTTCCAGACGAAACACCGATGGCAAAACCAAACCATGTCACGCCAGCGGGAAGCATCGCAGCCGATGGGAGTCACGATGAGCGACGCCGCCAAGGAAAGAACCTATAGCGAACCCGAGATACTGGCCCGGCTTCAACAAGAACTGCCGCGCTGGACGTATGAAGGCGGCTGGATTCGCCGGACCTACAAGACCGCGAGTTGGAAGAGCACCTTGATGGTGATCAACACGGTCGGTCACCTTGCCGAGGCGGCGTGGCATCATCCCGATCTGACCGCCTCCTACGCGTGGGTTGAGGTCCGGCTGCAAAACCATGCCGCCAAGGGAATTACCGACAAGGATTTCGCGCTGGCGAAAAAAATCGAGGACGTGGTGCTTTGGCAGCCCGCCAAGGAGGGTGGCGGCCTCGAGGGCACGCCCGCCGATCAGCGTTTCGCCTATATCGACTATAAAAAAAGCTGACGATCTCCAAGCGGGCGGGTTAACCTATTTTGCCTTAAAATTGCATACTTTAGACTTTCTCTTGGGGAAAGGGCCGGAGATGGGTTTCGTCGAATTGATACTGACGGTTTGCACCATGGGTCAGCCCGCGTCCTGCGAGGAGCGGCGGCTTTCGTTGATGGACGAAGGCTCGCTCATGCAATGCATGACGCAAGCCCCGCCGGTCATCGCCGAATGGTCCGGCACCCATCCAGGCCGCCAAGTCGTCCGATGGCGGTGCAGTTATCCGGGTAGCGAGGACAGTACCCTTTGAGGCCGAGCGCCCCCATGTTGCATCCGCGAACACAATCCGGCCATGCTCGCCGCGGCCTATGGATAAATGCCGCGATTTGGTCTCGCGAAGCAAAACGACGTTCAAAAGGTTGCCCGGCGGCCGTCAGTTCTCTATATTTTCCAAAATGGCCTTCAGCTGTGCTGCCGGATGAGCCGGAAAGGGTGCGAATTCATGGCCGCCCATAGGACTTCCCCGAATGTGTCGAAACCGCTCCGCGCGGCCGCGCCGGTTGGGCTGTTGACAGGGTGTCCTTTTCACGACGTGCGCAGCAAACTCTGCGCCGCGGGGCTGCGGCCCACACGGCAGCGAATCGCCCTCGGCTGGCTGTTGTTCGCCAAAGGGGACCGTCATCTGACCGCGGAAAATCTGCAGGAGGAGGCGCAGGCGTCGCGCGTTTCGATCTCGCTTGCGACCATTTATAACAGCCTCAATCAATTCACCCAAGCAGGTTTGTTGCGGGAGATCGCCATCGACGGATCGAGAACCTATTTCGACACCAATGTTTCTGACCACCATCATTTTCATGTCGAAGGCACGAATGTTTTGATCGATATCCCGCGAGTCGATGTCGATTATGAAGGATTGCCACAGCCCCCCGCTGGTAAGGCGATCGCCGGCATCGACGTCATCATCCGCTTGCGCGACAAACCGTCACTCTGAGCCCATCGCCTTTTCCGCCCCCGTTCGCGTGATGAGCGGATGCGCTCCCGGGCGCGGCGTGCGGTCATAACGCGCGGCACCGTCATGAAAGAAACACGATGTGAAAACATCTAGCGCGGTGTTGCGGATCCTTCGCGTAAATGCCGTAAGACGAATGCCGCGAACGATGATCTCAAACGGTGGACGTATCGATACATGGCAGCCACACTCGCAAACAATGAACCACAGATCGCGCCAGGAAAGATTGGCATTCTGCTGGTCAACCTTGGGACTCCGGATGCCCCTCGCTACTGGTCTGTCCGGACATTTCTGAAGGAGTTTTTGACCGACCGGCGGGTCATTGAACTCCCGCGATTGTTCTGGTGGCCAATTCTGCAGTTTTTCGTCTTGATCTTCCGTCCCGGCCGGATCGCCAAGCAATATGCGGCGATCTGGAACAAGGAGACCAATGAAGGACCGCTGAAGGCGATTACGCGCTCGCAGGCGGAAAAACTCGCGGCTTGGATCGGTGCCGGCGGCCTTGATTCGAAAAGCCACCAGGTGGCGCGTGACCGGTTTTTCATCGCATGGGCGATGCGCTACCGCAAGCCGAGCATTGCGGAGGGCATTACGGCCTTGAAGGAGCACGGCTGCTCCAGGATTTTGGTCGTGCCGCTGTATCCGCAATACGCCGCCGCCACGACGGCGAGTGTCCATGACGAGGTTTTCGCGGCCTTAAAAGCGATGCGCTGGCAGCCAGCGGTGCATATCGCGCCGCCCTATTTCGATGACCAGACCTATATCGACATTTTGGCGACATCGATTCGCAGCGGCGTGTCGCGTCTCAGTTTTGTCCCCGATACGATCCTGATTTCTTTCCACAGCCTGCCGAAGGCGATGGTCGCCAAGGGCGATCCCTATTTCGACCAATGCCTTGTGACATGGCAGCTCTTGCGGCAAGAACTCGGCCTTGGCGAAGACCGCTGTCCCTTGAGCTTTCAGTCGCGCTTTGGCGCGCGCCAATGGCTGCAACCCTATACCGTGGACAAGGTGAAGGATTTGGCCCGGCAGGGAACCAAAAACTTGGTTGTCGCCGCACCCGGCTTTGCCGCCGACTGTCTCGAAACGCTCTTTGAACTCGGAATTGAGAATCGCGAAGTCTTTGTCAAAAATGGCGGGGTGAATTACGCCGTCATTCCGTGCTTGAACGATAGCGAACTCGGCATGATTCTCATCCATGATCTCGTTGCGCGCGAAATTAAAAGCTGGATCTAGAACGTTGGATTTGCCTCGCGGATAGGCCCGCGCGGCTGGCACGTCTGCGAGCGCCCGCCGCCTGCCGGACCCTGCAATTTTTTGCGTGTCCCTTGCTCATCTCCCTTGCGTGTCATCCAGGCATCGTCAAAAAAGGCGCTATTGCCAAACCTGCGCTTGCCGGATTCAGCAATTGGGGGACAGATGGATCGATTTTTTCTCCGCCTGTGCGCCGTCTTGGCCGTGGCGGCTTTCGCGCAACTCTGTCTCCCAGTGAAGAGCAGGGCGCAACAACCCGATGCTCCTCTCGTGACCTTGCAGCCCGATCCCGCGGCGGCCGTAACGCCTTTTTACCGGGATTGGACGACGAGCGATGAGCCGGCGCTTTCAAGGGAACAAATGATCGAACGCCTTCGCGGGGCGATCAAATATGTTTTCGTGATCTTCAGCGAAAATCAATCCTTTGATCATTATTTCGGCACGTTTCCCGGCGCCAACGGAATTTACTCGGACGGCCAGCATCCGCGTGCGCCTCAGGGGACACCAGGCTATACCCAGACGTATCAAAATGTCCTGAGCGGAGAGGCGGTGACCGTCGAACCGTTCCTCATCGGTCCCGAGCAAAACGCCAATGTGATGGACAGCGTCGATCATAGCCATAAGGGCATGGCGCGGAAGCTGAACGTTGCCAACAACACCGCGGCGATGAATCATTTCGCGCTCGACGAATATACACGCTACGCAAAGAAAGGTGGCGCGGACTATGACGCGATGGGCACCCAATTCGCGCGTCTCGTCATGTCGCATGTCGATTGCGATACGGTTCCGTTCCTTTGGCAATATGCCAGCCGGTTTGTTCTGTTCGACACGATTTTCGCGACCGAGAATGCGCCGTCCACTCCGAACGCGCTTGCCTTAATCGCTGGTCAGGCCGGTGAAACGCAATGGGTGAAGCATGGACCCAACGGCCGCGATGTCAGTGTCGGCACCCACACAGGCATCACCCACGGGCCGCCTCTTCTCGAGGATTTTCAGCCCTTTTATGGCTCAAATTTCGATGTCACGGAGACGAACCGGCAACCCGTGGAAGCGAAGGAACGCGATGCGGATAACTTCATCTCCTCGAATCTCACCTTCGCTTCTCTGCCGCTGACGTTTCTTGGCCGCGACGTGAAGGGGCTGATGAGCCAGGATCTGAACAAGGACTATGATCAACCCGATATTCAGCGGGACATCGATGTTATCGCGCGCCTCGACAAAAATCCTGTTGCCTGGCGCTGGTACGAGGAAGGGTACGATCACGAGGCGACGGATATGGATGCCGGTGCGTCGCACGACAGCTATATCAGCCATCACGAGGCGCCCCAATATTTCGGCTATCTGGCGAATAATCCGGCGCTCCGGAGCAATTTCCGCGGGCTTGGTGATTTCTTCACGGATATGGCGGCTGGAGCGATGCCACAGGACGGCGGCGTCTTTTTTATCCGTGGTGGCCGGGACAACATCTTCAAGCAAAAGCCCTATGTGCTTCCCGGCACGCCGGACGACAAGGCTCGTCGGATCGAGAATATCCGGGGTGATGATGATCACGCAGGCTACAGCGATCACCAGATCAGCGAAGCCTTGAACGCGAGGATCATCAACGCGGTCGCCAGCAACCCGGATATTTGGAAACACAGCGTCATCATCCTTACCTATGATGAATCGGATGGGTTCTACGATCATGTGCCGCCGCGCATTCTGTCCTACGGGCCGAGAGTGAAGCCGGACGAGGAGCCCCTTCCGATCGCGCGCGGGATACGGATTCCGCTCATCGTAATCTCACCCTATGCGCGTGTGCACGCCGTCTCCCACGCCGAGGGCGACCACAATGCCGTGATCGAGACGATCAACGCACTTTTTGGGCTTCCCGCACTCGCCAGTCTGCCCGACGAAGAGGAGGCGCTCGCCGCAGGCCGCGCCGAAGCATTCAACGGACCCAATGGCTTCGTTCAGAATTATCTTGGGCCGCGCGACATCAATTCGTCCGTCTCGGATGACCTGTTGTCTGCCTTCGACCCCAAGCGGCTTCTTGGGCTTGAGCCGCTATTGCCGGACAGCTATGTGCGAATCGGCGAGGACGTGGCGGATCACTTCCCGCACTACGGCGGACATGGTTGCGCGGCTTTGGGGATGACGACCGAGGACCGCAGGCAAGGCATCGAAAACAAGATCCCACCCGGTTTCAATCCGTTGCCTTACACCTATCCTGCCGCCAATCATTAGCGGCGCTTGACCTGATTTTGTGGAACGCTGATTGTTCCTCATGAGCAAAAGCGCATCCCAAGATGGCGTACCTGGCGCGCAAACAGCGCACAACGCTTTGCCGCCGGTGGAGCAATGGAATCCGTCGTTTTGTGGCGACATCGACATGCGGATCGCCCGCGACGGAACGTGGTTCTATAACGGAACACCGATCGCCAGGCCCGCGCTTGTGCGGCTCTTTTCAACCATCTTGCGCAAGGACCCCGACGGCTATGTTCTCGTCACGCCGGTCGAAAAAGTCGGCATCAAGGTCGAGGACGCGCCTTTCCTCGCCGTGGACCTTAAGGTCGTTTGCCTTCACATGGAGCAGGTTTTGCGATTTTTGACCAATGTCGGGGATGTGGCCGAGGCCGGAGCCGAGCATCCAATAAGATTCGAAAAATCGGCGCATGGCGGGATTAAGCCCTATATCCACGTGCGGGGCGGTCTGTGGGCGCTCGCCACCCGCGCCTTGTCTATCGAACTCGCCGGACTCTGCGAGACAAGGGAGCATGGGGGCGCTGTTTGTTTCGGCGTGGTTTCGGCGGGCGTTTTTTTCCCGATGGCGGCCGAGGCGGAGGTGGAAGCGTTGGCAGCCGGAGAGTCGGAAAGGAGCGCATGACATCAAACGCATCGGCCGATTGGCGTTTCGCACCGGCCACCGTCTTTGCTCATGTGCGGGCGCGTCTCACGCTGAGACCGGATGGCAACGGGCATGACGCGCGGCCATATTCCCATGATTCCGGCGGCTTGCGGCCGGCCGCGGTTCTCATTGGGCTCGCCGCCTATCCGGAAGAGGTGAGGCTCATTCTCACCCAGCGTACGGCGGGGCTGCGGGATCACTCAGGGCAGATCGCGTTTCCTGGCGGCAAGATCGAGGCGCGTGACAAAGATCCGGCCGCCGCCGCCCTGCGGGAGGCGCAGGAAGAGATCGGTCTCGACCCGCGCCACGTCGAGCCGCTTGGCTATCTCGAACCTTATGCTACCCGGACGGGCTTTTATATTGTTCCGGTGGTGGCCAAGGTCGCCGCGCCTCTTGCGCTTAAGATCAACCCGGAAGAAGTGGACGAGGCCTTCGAGGTGCCTTTCGCTTTTCTCATGAATGCTGCCAATCACGCTTTGCATCATAAGGAGATCGAAGGAAAAATGCGGCATTTCCATGCGATGCCATATGGTTCGCGGAATATTTGGGGCGTGACCGCGAGCATTTTGCGTAATCTCTATGAAAGGCTTTATGACTGATGTGGCGCGCCATCCTCGATCCCTTGCTGCTGTTTGCCTCCCCTTTCGCGGCCTATGCGGTTTACCTCGTCCTCCGGCAAAAATATCCGTTCACGGTCGAGCATTGGAGCAAAAGCGCGGTCTCGACACTCACCTTGGCGGGTCTTGCGATCGCGGTCACCGGTATGCTCGCATTTGGTATCTTCGCGCCGCGCCATGAGGGCGCCTATATCCCGGCCCATATCGAAAACGGCCGGATTGTGCCGGGGCGGCTGCAATGAGTTCAGCCGGCAGCCAGGGCATTGTGGCACCCGAGGCTCTCACCGCTCTATTCCGCGATGAAGCCTTGGCCAGCGTTTTTGCCGCGCTGGATCGCGCGGGCGAGGAAACCCGCATGGTCGGGGGCGCCCTGCGCGATGCCCTTTTCGGCCGTCCTCCGCATGAAATCGATCTTGCGACCACGCTTGTGCCGGAGGCGGTCATCATTCTGACCAAAGCCGCCGGCCTTCGCGCGATTCCGACCGGCATTCAACATGGGACCGTCACCGTGCTCGGGGGTCACAAAACCTTCGAAGTCACAACTCTGCGCGAGGACATCGAAACCGATGGCCGTCACGCGGAGGTGCGCTTTGGCCGTGATTTCCGGATCGATGCTCTGCGCCGCGATTTTACCATGAACGCGCTTTCCATGGCGCCGGGCGGACGGCTTTTCGATTACACGGGCGGCCTTGCCGACATCGCGGCCCGGAAGGTCCGGTTCATTGGCGAACCCGAACAACGGATCAAAGAAGACTATCTGCGCATCCTGCGCTTTTTTCGCTTCTCGGCTGATTTCGGCGAGGGTTTGCTCGATCGCGCGGGGCACTTGGCGGCCATCCGGCAAAGAGAAGGCCTCGGCCAGCTCTCGCGCGAAAGAATCCGGGCCGAACTGTTGAAGCTGCTGAGCGCCCTGAAGGCCGTCGAAGTCTGCGGCGACATCAGCGGCAGCGGGCTCCTGCATCCGCTGCTCGGCTTGGCCCCGAATCCGGCGCGCCTGCGGCGCCTCGCCGCCATTGGCGAAGGTGAGGGTCCGGCGGCAAATCCGCTCCTGCGGCTTGCCGCGCTTTGCATCACTGTGCCAGAGGATGCCATGCGGCTGCGCGAGCGGTTGCGGCTGTCCAACGCGGAAGCTGAGCGGCTCGATGCCGCCGCGCGCGCGCTGGTTGGGTTGCATGGCCGCGACGAACCGCCGGGCACCCAGGAATTGCAAGCTTTGTTGTTCCGCTACGGCCGCCAAGCGGCCGCCGATGCGATCCTCTTGGCGGAAGCCGATGCCCGCCCGGGACATGGTGGGGGCTGGGCGCTGGCGCGAAATTTTCTTATCGAGGCCACCGAGCCACGGCTGCCGTTCTCGGGCGCCGATGTGATCGCCCGCGGCATCACGGAAGGGCGGGCTGTCGGCGAAGCTTTAAGGCATCTGCAAGTGCGCTGGATCGAGGCGGGCTTTCCGACCGACTCCGCGAGCCTGACGCGCTTGCTTGACGAAGTGCCACGGCGGGCGGGATAGTGGCGGCACGGCAGCTCGCCAAGGCTATGGCATGCCATCCTGCGCCAATCGGGGCGCTCTTTGCGTGTCTGCGGAATGACATCGTGAGCGGTCAACAAAAGACACCTGCAGGGATCGCGCGCCGTCTCGCCAAGCGCGGGCAAAAAGAGCCGCGCGACAGCGCTTGGCGGCGCGAGACCTATACGCTCAAGCGCAGCGCGGCGCGGGACAAGGCGCGCGAGTATTTTCTGAAATTTCCGAAGGCCGCTTATATGACGGAAATCGAATCCTGGCGCGAACTGCCGGACGATTGCATCGAATTCACCATCCGCCGTCTGCCCAGCGCCGATTGACGCATCCCGAAGAGACCTGGGCATAAGGAGTTTTGATGGACTATCTTGTCATTAGCGCCGTCGCGCTGATCGTATCCGGCTTGACGCTGTTTTCCGGCTTTGGGCTTGGAACGGTTCTCATGCCGGCCTTCGCGCTCTTCTTTCCAGTGCCGGTCGCCATTGCGGCGACGGCGGTCGTGCATCTCGCCAACAATCTTTTCAAATTGGTGCTTTTGGGCCGCAATGCGGATTGGCGCGTTGCGCTGAAATTCAGCCTTCCGGCTGCGATCGCTGCCGGAGCGGGGGCAAGCCTCTTGAAGGTTTTTGCAAATCTCCCCGCACTCGCGGCTTATGATTTGGGGGGCCGGACACATGAGATCACGGCGGTTGGCGCGGTGATCGGCTCGCTGATTGTCCTCTTCGCGATGCTCGAACTCAGCCCAAGGTTTTCCGAACTCAAGTTTCCGCCAAGGTTTCTTATTCTGGGCGGCTTGCTCTCGGGATTTTTTGGCGGTCTTTCCGGCAATCAGGGGGCCTTGCGCGCGGCCTTCCTGATCAAAGCGGGAATGACGAAAGAAGCTTTCATTGCAACCAGCGTTGTCTCGGCGGTGATCGTCGATGTCACGCGTTTGCTGGTGTACGGTCTTGCGTTCGCTCGTCAAAGCTTTGAGCGGCTCCCCGCCAATGTGATGGGCACGGTCGTCGCAGCAGCTTTGGCGGCGTTTCTCGGTGCCTTTTTTGGCACCCGCCTGATCTCGAAGATAACGCTGCGGACGGTTCAACTCACCGTCGCCGTCAGCATGGTAATTGTTGGAGTTTGCTTGGCCGTGGGCCTCATCTAAGCCCCACGTGCCGTTGGTAACTAAAGCACGACATCGGGCGTCTGCCAGGCAAGATGCTGGCCGGCATCGACGGCAATCATTTGGCCGGTCACATTGCGGGCACTGGCAAGATAGAGGACCGCATCGGCGACATCGTCCCGCGCGATCGCGCGGGCCAGCGGCACTCCCTTGACTTCCCGCGCAAATCCCGCCTCCCCTTGGTTGAAGTTCGGCGAGACAGGACCGGGGCCGACGGCGTTCACCCTGATGCCTTGCGGCGCGAAGGCTTGCGCCATCGTTCGTGTCGCCGCAAAGAGCGCCGATTTGCTCAGACTATAGGTAAAAAATTGCGGTGTCGGACGAAGCACCCGCTGATCGATGATGTTGATGATTGCCCCCTCGCTGCCTACCGGACATTGCTTCGCGAAATCGCGCGAGAGAATGAGGGGGGCTTTTAAATTCACCGAAAAATGCTCTTCCCAAAGGTCGAGATCGAACGAGGCGGCATCATCTGGTTCAAATATCGCGGCGTTGTTGACGAGCAAAACCAGTGGCCCAAAGATCGCTTTGGCTTTTTCGATCAGGGAACCCAGCCCATCAGGGCCAAGCAGATCACACGACAAGGCGCGCGCCGTGTGGCCGAGTGCGGTTATGCGTGCCGCGGCGGCCTCGGCCTCGCCTCGCGAGGCGTTGCTGCAATGCAAGATGACCGGATAACCGGCTTGCGCGAGCCGTTCGGCGATGCGCAGCCCGATCCCTTTCGCCGCTCCCGTGACGAGAGCCGCACCGGGCAGCAGTAATTTATCAGCTCCGATATCCATAGTCCCGCTCTCCGCCGCCAATCCCAATGTTTGTAGTCTGATGCGGCCTTAGCCCCAATGAATTCGATGGCATTTCTTGAGCGGGTTGTTAAGGTCATCAAAAGTATCAGGCGGCTGCCCGTTTGCCTGGTGCTTTCTGGATGCTCCCGCCGGGAGCCGTTTGCCGGAGAAGACGAGGGACTGCACGAACAACGACGCGAAAAGGGAGAGAACTCATGGGTCTTTTAAGCTTTGCCAAATCGGTCGGCGCGAAGATTTTCGGCGGCAGTGAATCGGCTGCAGCTCCCCCCGATCAATTGAAGAAGGAAGCCGAGAAACACGGTCTCGATGTTTCCAAAGTCGACATCAAGACCGACGGTGACAAAGTCGTTCTTTCGGGCACCGCCGCCTCGACGGAAGAGGCGGAAAAAATCGCACTCGCCATTGGCAATTCGGTGGGTGTCAGCACCGTGCAGAACAATATCGCCTCCGCCGACAAAGCCCCCGAATCCAAATTTTATACCGTGAAGCCGGGTGATTCTCTGTGGAAGATCGCCGAGTCCGAATATGGGCACGGGCATGGCGGCAAATATCCTTTGATCTTTGAAGCAAACAAGCCGCTGCTGACGGACCCTGACAAAATCTATCCGGGCCAAGTTCTGCGGATTCCGCCGCTCCCTTCATGAACCGCGCCTAGCGCGCGCGGTCTGCCGGTGCCAGTATTTTGTTTAAGGCCCCCTCAGCAAGAGGGAATGCCGCATAAGTCTGGGGTTTAAGCTAAAACGAAGGAGAGTGCGTAGCGGCACTTAAGCTCCCGCCCAAACCATACCTTGCGGGCAAATGTTCCTCTCAATCGTTGCTGAATTGTCCCGGATGGGATCAAATTTTTGAAATCGCCGATGGCGGAGGGTCCGAGAAAGCCGGATTGGCGGCGCGGGGAGTGCGGGAAATGCTTGTCTACCGCACCGCAGCGCGATAAGCGAAGAAGACACGTCCTCCGCTTATGGCGATGAACTTTGATTGCACTTTCGAATCGGGACACATTGGCGGATGCTGCCGTCGAGGCCGCGCGCGGGGCGGGCGAGCTGGCGCTGGCGTTTTTTCGTCCGGGTGCGGCGACGAGCGCTGGAGTTTTCCACAAGCCCGGGGGCTCGCCGGTCACCGAAGCCGATTTCGCCGTGGACCGGTTCTTAAAGCAGCGCCTGGAATCCCTGCTGCCGGAAGCTGGCTGGCTATCCGAGGAGACCGAGGATACACCCGCGCGCCTTTCGAAGAGTTTGGTTTTTGTGGTCGATCCTATCGACGGCACCCGTGGATTTGTGGCGGGCCGCAAGGCCTGGTCCATCGCGGTCGCGCTCGTCGAAGACGGACGTCCGCTGTTCGGCATCGTCCATGCGCCCGCGCTCGGGGAAACCTATGTCGCGGTCAAGGGGGCCGGGGCACGCCTCAATGACAGGATCATCGAAGTCTCGAAACTTCGCGCGATCGATGCCTCGTCGAGGGTTGCCGCGCCGGTGTTTCTCGCCAAACAACTGCATGCATTGGGTCTTCATTTCGATCTGCAACCGAAGATTTCGTCGCTTGCGTTGCGGATCGCCGCGGTCGCGTCCGGTGCGCTCGACGCTGGTTTTGCCTCAGAAAACGCTCATGACTGGGATATTGCGGCGGCCGATCTCATTCTTCAAGAAGCGGGCGGCTGTTTGACGGGTCTCGACGGCCGCGCGATTCTTTATAACCGCCAGGATACAAGGCATGGCCTGCTGACCGCGGCACCGGCGCAGATTCATGCCGATGTCAACGCTGTGGCGCGCAACATAAATCGTCTTGCTAAACAATAGCTTTTCTGGCGTGAGTGAGGGGATGTTGAGAATTCTGGTGGCGCATGGAAAATGCCCGCGGCAAATGAGGGGAAACTTTTCGGCGGTTTCCGATGCAGTGTGTCCGGGCAGAATTATCCGCTGGGCCGCCAACACCAATTGGCTGGGGAGCTCAAGATGACGGACGGCAAGCAACTTCTCCATTTTGTTTTCGGCGGCGAACTCAAGGATTTGAACGGCACCGAATTTCGCGATTTGTCCAAACTCGATGTCGTCGGTTTTTATCCTGACTATGCGTCGGCCGTGCAAGCCTGGAAAGCCAAGGCTCAGGCAACTGTCGACAATGCGCATATGCGGTATTTTGTGACGCATATGCATCGCTTGATTGATCCCTCGAAAGACCAGCATTGACGGAGAGGCTGGCCGCTTGGACTTTTGAACGGACTTCGTTGGGGAGAGCGTGCCGCCGATTGAAATATCCAGATCGCCCGTGAAAACGCCGCCGCTGCTCGCGGCCTATCGCCTGGCAAGCGCGGGCCTTGGCCTTTTTGGCCCCGTTTACCTTTGCTGGCGAGGCATGCTCGGCCGCGATGATTTTTCACGGCGGCGCGAGAGACTTGGCCGGGCTTCTCTGGATAGGCCCGGCGGGCCGCTCGCGCTGCTCCATGCGGCCAGTGCTGTTTCGGCGGCCCACCTGACGCCTCTCATCGATAAACTTGGGCAGCTCGGTTTTACCGTTGTCATCACGACCGGCGAGGGAGAGTCCGGCCCTTACCTCGCGCCTCGCCTGCCACTCTCCTTGCACCAACTTGCGCCCCTCGACGTGCCGCGATGTGTGGCCCGGTTTCTGGATCATTGGCGGCCGGACATTGTCCTGATTTTGGGGGCCGGAATGCCGCCAAATCTGATTTTGGAAAGCTGCCGTCGCAGCATTCCTCTCGCCCTCGCCGATGCCAGCTTGCCGGCGCGGCCGTTTCTGATTTGGCGCAGGTTTTCCGCCGTGGCTCGATCGCTCTTGGAGCGCATCGATATGTGTCTTGCCCGATCAGACATCGACGCGGGGCGTTTCGCCCAACTCGGCATGCGGCAAGTTCTGGTGACCGGCAATCTCAAATATGATTTTGCACCGCCGCCCGCTGATCCGTCTGCCTTGGCACTGCTTCTCGCACGAATCGGGACACGGCCGCTGTGGGTTGCCGATGGAACCTTCCCCGGCGAGGAGGAGATTGTCATGGCAGCGCATTGCCGGCTCGTCCGGCAATTTCCCGAGCTTCTGACCGTGATTGTCCCGCATCAGCCGGCGCGCGGTTTCGAAATCGCGCAAAGCGCCGTGGAAATGAAACTGACCGTGGGGATGCGCGGCGGCGATCGCCAAAGCGCACCTTTGCCGGAGATTTATATCGCTCACACGAGAGGCGAAGCGGGATTGTTTTATCGTGCGGCGGGGGTGATTTTCGCCGGCAAATCCTTGTGCCGGGGCGGCGGCAAAAACCCAGTTGAAGCGGCCGCCCTTGGCTGCGCGGTCCTGCATGGCCCGGACGTCGAGGATTTCGGGGAGATTTATAAAGCTCTCGATCAGGCGGGCGGCGGCGGTTTGGTGGTCGACGAGGAAACGCTCGCAAAGCAGCTGGCGCTGCTGTTCTTTGACAATGCCGAATTGCGGGGGATGGCGCGTGCGGCGGCCGAAACGGCGGAAGCGCTTGGCGGCGCTTCAAACCGCATCATCATCGCGCTCAAGCCCTATCTCGCCCAGGCGATGATCGCCGCGACGGACGCCGAGGGTTAACGCGGCTGTCTGGAAGAGGGGATCAAGTCGCTTTTGGCTTGATGCCGAGCCTTTGCAACTTGGCCTCGGGGCTGGCATAGGGCTCCTGCAAATCGACATTCCAGTAGCGCAGATCCTCAAGCTTGATCGGGATCCCGGTGGCGGCGCAGCGGACAAAACTGCCAGGACGCAAGACCCGGAATTCGCCGTCAAGATATTCGATTTCGGCTTCTCCCGCGGAAAGAGGGCGGCGTTCAAAACGGTTCATGGAAATTTGGCTCAATTCGAACAGATTTGGAAAGAAGATAAGCAAGATTCAACGAATTATCTACCTGTTCCCTGAAGAATTCAATGTGGCCGCCCTTTATGCCTCAGCGAAACAGGCGCGAAGGTAAGTTCAAATGCGCGAATTTTCGAACCAGGGCGTTCGCTTGGCCTTTATCGACGAGCCCCCGGCGCCAGGAGATCGCGGCGAGCCGATCCTTCTCATTCATGGCTTTGCTTCGTCGCATGCTGTGAACTGGGTCTTTCCGCAATGGGTCAAAACCTTGACCGGGGCAGGGCGCCGGGTCATCGCATTCGACAATCGGGGGCACGGACGCAGCGAAAAACTGTACGATCCGGCCGACTATAGTATGCAAAAGATGGCGGAAGATGCCCGCGCCCTTCTCGATCATCTCCAGATCGAGACCGCCGATGTGATGGGCTATTCGATGGGCGCCCGGATCGCCGCCTTTCTTGCCAAGGCGCACGGCGAACGTCTGCGCTCGATGATCCTCGGCGGTCTTGGCTATCATCTGGTGGATCGCGGCGCGCTTCCGTTGAATATCCCGGAGGCCATGGAAGCCGCTTCGATCGAGGGATTGAAAGATCCCATGCAGCGGATGTTCCGCGGCTTCGCCGAGGCGACCAAAAGCGATCTCAAGGCGCTCGCCGCATGCGTGCGCGGCGCTCGCCAAATGATGAGCGAGAAGGAGATAGGCGACATCACGCTCCCCGTCCTGATCGCGGCTGGGACCAAGGACGAGGTCGCGGGTGATCCTCATAAGCTTGCCGCCTCGTTCCGGGCGGCGCAAATTGTGGATATTCCGGGCCGCGATCATAACAGGGCAGTAGGCGATAAAGTCTATAAAGAAAGCGTACTTTATTTTCTTGAACAACGCCCCTGATCTTCTTGACGTCAGCTGCCTACATATTTGCAATGCCCTGCGGAACTTGGCGCGTGACTTTGTTCGTGCCAATCAAGGTTCGTGCGTGTTAAGCACGGACGATAGGGCTTTTGGCGAACGCGATCGCAAAGGCGAAGCTTGCTGGGAGGCATGTCATGGTTTCCGCGACAGGGACGGCAAGGGTCCTGACGCTTGCTCGCACCGACCCGGTGTTCGCGCGGCTGCGTGGGGAAGCGGAGGAGGCTGTCCGCAAGGAGCCCGACATCGCGGGCTTCATGTTTTCGGCGATCCTCAACCATGACTCCCTGGAAGCGGCGATCATCCACCGGCTCGCCGCCCGGCTGGGCCACAGTGTATTTCCGTCCGATCTGATCGAACATGCTTATATCGAAGCGATTGCCGCCGATCCCTCGATTTCGGAGGCCTTTCGCGCCGATATCGCGGCGGTGGTCGATCGCGATCCCGCCTGCACACGGCTGATCGAGCCGGTGCTTTATTTCAAGGGCTTCCATGCCATCGAAACGCATCGTCTAGCGCACGCCTTGTGGAACGCTGGGCGCCAGGATTTTGCGCTCTATCTGCAGAGCCGTTCATCCGAGGTGTTCCAGACAGACATCCATCCGGCGGCCCGGATCGGCAAGGGGATTTTCCTCGATCACGCGACGGGGCTTGTCGTCGGTGCCACCGCGGCGATCGGCGACAATGTGTCGATGCTGCAAGACGTGACCTTGGGCGGCACCGGCAAGGAACGCGGCGACCGTCACCCCAAAATCAAACAGGGGGTGCTGATCGGCGCGGGCGCCAAAATCCTCGGCAACATCGAGATTGGCCGCTGTTCCCGGGTTGCCGCCGGTTCGGTCGTGCTGCATGCGGTGCCCGACAACAAGACGGTGGCGGGCGTACCGGCGCGGATTGTGGGGGATGCCGGCTGCGCCGAACCCTCGCGCAGCATGGATCAAATCCTTGCTCTGGAACCTGCCGGCGAATAGTTTCATCCGGCGCGGCGAGGTTGCCGCCGGGGGGCTTTTCTGGCAGAGCTCTGGTCCAGTGAAATGCATGGCGCGCGCGACGCCGCCTGCGTGACATCATTGATGCCTGCGGAGCGAAGCGTGGACAAAGCGGAATTGCAGAAACTGCAGGAATTCCTGCGCAAATCCCTGGGCAATTCGGGGCTGAAAGTCACGCCTGCCAAACGCAACCCCGACGATGCCGATGTGCGTCTTGGCGAGCGGCAAATCGGCACGATCTCCGTCGATGACGAAGACGGCGACAGATCCTTTGCCTTCGAAATGAAAATTCCCGTCGAGAGGCCGGTGCTGCAAGAATATTTGCGACGGCTGTTCGAGACCGACACATTGAAGATCGTGCCGCGTGCCAAGAAAAACGACTCGGTCGAATTGAACAATGGCGATGATTTTATCGGTGTGATTTCGGCGGACGATCCCAAGGGCAAGAGTTTTACCTTGCAGATGGCGATCCTCGATTTCGACCTCGAGGATTTTTAGGGGCTCGCCAATGCCGCTTTATGCGCTGGATGGCGTCTTTCCCATTTTGCCGGAGATCGGCAAGTTCTGGATCGCGCCCGACTCCCAAATCATCGGCAAGGTGCGGCTGGAAGCCGATGTCTCGATTTGGTTCGGCGCTGTCCTGCGCGGCGACAATGAAGAGATTTTTGTCGGCGCCAAATCCAATGTGCAGGATGGCTCGCTGCTGCATACCGACATGGGCTATCCCTTGACCATCGGCCCCGGTTGCACGATCGGCCATCATGCGATTTTGCATGGCTGCACGATCGGCGAGAATAGCCTCATCGGCATGGGCGCGACGCTGTTGAACGGCGCCAAAATCGGCCGAAATTGTCTCGTCGGCGCCAACGCTCTGCTAACCGAGGGCAAGGAATTTCCCGACGACAGTCTCATCATTGGCAGTCCGGCGCGCGCCGTGCGCACCCTCGATGCCGCTTCGGCGCAGCGGCTGCGCGAGAGCGCCGAGCATTATGCCGCCAATGGGCGGCGTTATGCCAAGGGTCTTGTGGTGATCGGCTGAAGATTTAATCCCACAAATCGATGCGCGTGTCTGGCAAAAGCCATCGTACCAAAGTGTTTCACGTGAAACGATTTGGTACGATTGGCGCTTGAAATCTTGCAAGACGCAGGACAGCCGCTACGCTTTTGAGTGGGTACGATCGAGCGATTATGTTGTACGATTCTGGGAGGACTGCGGCGGCGCTTTGGAGAGCAATGTCTGTCGTTGCTTTGCATCCGCGATGTAAGTTGCGCGCAAATTCCCTTCCAGTCTCCAATGAACGGGGGACGCACGCAAGCAAGAATTATTGTTTCCTCTTGAAGGGCAAAGTAAGGTCCCACGCAGCGAGCGTTTCGGCTCGCCACAAGGGCCAACCCGAGCCTGTCGTCGTTCGATCCATTTTCCATTGGAAATATCAATTTATTCGGATGCGAGTTTTCTGGCGCACGGCTGGGCGTCCGGCGGCGATGCCGAAATGCAGCCTGTCTACCTGACGACCGGACTCGAAAACCCCAATGGCGCCTTGCTGCGGATTTTCGTCGGGGGGGCGGAGATGGGGTCGGCGCTGGCGGATGCGGCCTATGCCCGCGCCATCTCAATCTTCGACGGCACCAATGAGGAGGACTTTGTGCTCGCAAGGGCGCAATGGAAGGAGCTGAAGGAGCGAGGTTTTTTGGCCACCTATAGGCAGCAAGGCGAGAACGGGCGCTGGGAAAAGAAAGCGTAAGGCGGCGGCCGGTAGTGTGACCGGCGGCGGATATCAATCGTACCAAAACGTTTCACGTGAAACATTTTGGTGCGATTTGGGCCTAATATCTTACAAGGCCACATACGTCCGGCGGCGTGCGATGAGTGCGATTGCGCGGTAAGCAAAATTTGTGCTGGTGGTATCTCCCGTTTTGCGGATGATTTTTGCACGAGAAGCCAGCGGGGTTTCCAACCGACCTTCTTTCGAGCACAAGTCTTGATTTTTGCACGAAGCCTCCAACACCTTTAGGGACTTGGACAGCCAGGTTCAGCTAGGCCACAGCAAAAATCTGCGTTATCAATACTAAAGTTATTGCCTAACTATCTGCGCCATGATAGTAAGGTATATGCTTAACCAATCAACAAAGTTGGACCGCCTTTTTCAGGCCCTCGCCGACCCGGCGCGACGGGCGATCTTGGAGCAGCTTAGCCGTGGTCCGGCGCCCGTGAGCGAGCTGGCCCGGCCGCTGCCCATGTCTCTGCCTTCGGCGATGCAACACCTGGGCATCTTGGAGACGGTAGGCTTGGTCCGTTCAGAAAAAGTCGGCCGGGTGCGCACCTGCACCATCGAGCCCCAAGCGCTCAGCCAAGCCGAGCAATGGATCAACGCCCGGAGGATCGAATGTGAGCACCGCTTGGACCGGTTGGGAGAGTATTTGGCAACAATGGAAAGCAAAGGAGATGGTGATGGCTCAAAAGACTGATGGGAAAAAGGAGTCTAGCCTGCTACAGCCACCTCCGCTCAGGCTATCGCGCGTATACCATGCGCGCCGAGAGACGGTGTTCAAGGCCTGGAGCTCCGCCGACCATGTCAAGAACTGGTTCAGCCCAGAGACCTATACCGTACCCGACGCCAAGGTTCAGATGCACCCCGGTGGCCCGTTCGAGGTCTGCATGCGTTCGCCCACGGGCGAGGATCACTGGACGCGTGGCACGTTCGTTGAAGTTTCGCCGCACACGCGGCTGGTTATCGACACGCATGCCACGGGACAAAGCCGGTAAACCGCTGTTCAGCGCCTACACGGAAGTCGATTTTTCTGATGCGCTCGGTGGAACTCGTATGGACGTGCTGCAAACCTACACATTTATCGATCCATCCATGGCAGCGCCTATGGTCGCGGGCGCGCCGGAAGGCTGGCGCACCACGCTCGACAAGCTGGAGAAGGAGGTCGTGCGCATGCAAGGTGGAGTCGAGACGGGTGTCCGCTCGGTAGTGCATGCAACGTTTCATCTCGCGCGCACCTATGACGCGCCGGTTGCGCGGGTGTGGAACGCGCTGACCGACGAGGCAGCCAAGCAAAAGTGGTTTTGCGGCACACCCGGCCAATGGGAAATGCTCGAGCGGTATACGGACGTGCGGATTGGCGGCAAGGAGCGGGCGAAAGGGCGTTGGGAAGGAGGGGTGGTATCCACTTTTGATGCCATCTACCACGATGTGATCCCAAACGAGCGGCTGGTCTACAGTTACGAAATGCACCTCGAGAGAAGAAGATCTCGGTATCTCTGGCGACCATGCAGTTGACGAGTGAGGGAGGAAAAACCACGCTGAAGGTCACCGAGCAGGGCGCATTCCTCGACGGTTACGATGACGCAGGGTCCCGCGAACACGGCACCGGCCAGCTTCTTGATGCGCTTGGGGCATCGCTGAAGGACTGAGCACTTCAAGCCGCGCGCGCCGCGATTGGGTCAAAACTCTCTGCGCCTCACGAAAAGGCTTGATAGATCACTATATTTGGACACAACTTCTGCGTTTTCCGCGCACGCTGTTTGGATCAAAAGCGCAACAAATACCTACCCAATAAGGCAACTTGCTTTGTGCATAATTCTTGAATTTTGCATATAAAAAAATCACGCCCGCCGCTTTTGCGTGGCGGCTTGGTCTTCCGCTTTCGCCGCGACCCAATCGCCGGAGCCACTTGGCACCAAGGCGATAATGGGCGCTGGGAAAAGAAGGCTTGAGGCGGCGGCTGAAAACGTGACCGGCCGCGGCGCTCAATCGTACCAAAACGATTCAGGTGAAACACTTTGGTACGATTTGAGCCTAAAATCTTACAAGGCCTCATACGTCCGGCGGCGAGCGATAAGTGCGATTGCCCGGCAAGCAAAATTCGCGCCGATGGTGTCTCCCATTTTGCGGATGATAAACCGCCATGCCCACGGAAGGCCATAATTCAGTTCCCCCCCTTCAGCTCTTTGGCGATGATTTGGCTCGGCTTAAGAGTCAGGAATTTTTCTGGCGTTCGCCATGTTTCGGGCATGTGAACATTTGCCCATCGGCAGATCGCTTGGAGAACGGGCAGCAATTCCGCCCCTTTCTTGGTCAAGCCATATTCAAATCTGGCGGGGTTGTCCTGATACGCGCTCTTTGCAATTAGGCCGAATTCTTCGAGGCGTAGAAGGCGATCGGTCAATACGTTCGTCGGAATATGTTCTGGAGATTTTAAAAATTCTCCAAATCGAGCTTTGCCTGTTGCCAAGTCGCGGACGATCACGAGCGTCCAGCTATCCCCGATAATGTCAAGGGACGTAGCAATGGGGCAACCTGATCGAAGCTTTTTCAATCCAGCCTACATATTTGTTTCGTCACTTGTGATTCACAAGTTACCGCATTACACTTCGCTTTGCGAAACGCGAAAAATTTAGGAGAGTGATCCGCCCCCTCTGAACTGGTCCACCGTGAGGTATGTCTTTGGACATGAAAAGGAGGACCGCAAATGCCGATAAAGCGCCACAAGCCTGAGGAGATCATCGCCAAACTGCGCCGGGTAGATGTTTTGGTTTCACAGG
>DATBPZ010000133.1:0-8397 GCA_036561105.1 Methylocella sp.
ATCGAGAAACTCGACCAACGCGAGATCCTCGGCGAGCCGCGCGATCTTTCCCTCTATGTCTGTAACGCCATAGAGCCGCGCGAAGACGCGCAGATTTTGCCGCACGGTCAGGCGATGCGGCATGTCCACATAAGGGCTCTCAAAATTCATTCGGCCGAGCACACGGTGGCGCTCATGCGCCATGTCGTGACCGAACACGTGGATTGAGCCGCTCGTTGGTTCGATCAGGCCCATGATCATGCCGATCGTCGTGGTCTTGCCGGCACCATTGCCGCCGAGCAACCCGGTCGTTGAACCCACGGCGAGCGAGAAGGAGAGCGGTCCAACGGCAACCGTATTGCCATAGGTCTTGCAGAGGCTTTCGACGGTAAGGGCAACATTTGACGCTGGAACAAGGCTGGACATGCCCGTTCCTACTCTGACGCCGGCGGTCGCGGCAAGTCGTGCAGAACGACTCGACGCGCGCTTCGTCAACATGACTGAGCACTCGATCATGACTATGCCGTTCGGCCTTGCTATGCATAATGCCTTCAATCGGCACAAAATGGGGAGGCGAATATGAAGCTGCATCAATTCCGCAAACCGCCTGTGCCACAGACACTTGCGAGCGCAGAAGTAAGCCCGCAGCGCGATCTGTCACAGGAGCCCGCTTTGAATCTGGAAGCCATCCAGAGCGATGGCATTGACACGTTAAGTCAGTAATGGTGGATTTGAGGCCATTTTGCCTTGCTGGCGCTCGCATAAGAAGTTGATTTTCTTTTGACGCATGGCGATCGATTAATACGCTTGACAAGTATAACAGCTTAACGTGTCAAAGCCTCATCCTGCCATAGCCGAAGCCGCAGGTAAGCCGCCCGTGTGGAGAGCCCACAGGCCGCACAGCGGTCCGTCGAGGAGCCGCAGAGATCCAGTCGACAAAGAGCCGTGAGTAGGAAAATTTGGCTGGCTGGTGGGAGGCGGTGATCGTCCGCGTTGACGACGATGAATTTCTTGTCCGTTGCACCCCAATGAGCTTAGAGTGAGCCGCAGCCGGGAATATATTGCCCTTCTGCACCCCATGCAGACAAACCCTTAATTTGGGGCAACGTCAATACCCGATTAGCCGGGTATTCTCCCGACTGGATTCCGGCCTGAGCATTGTTGGTCAATGTCGGGCATCCATTCTCGGGCTATTGGGGACGAGGAGAAAACGCATGACGATTGACAGGTCCAATTTGCCTTCTCTTCCTTGTAGGATTTAGAATTCGACATAGGCTGGGCATTAGGCTCTCGGTATTTTCTTCAAGAGAACCAAATCTTCTTGGGTATCGCTTCCCACGACAAAGTCGCATGTTCCGATCTTTCGAAATCCCCAGCGCTCGTAGAAGTGAATGGCTCGTCCGTTATTTTTCCATACCGTAAGCCAGACGCTCGCGACGCCCAAAGACGTTGCATGTTCAAGACATCGAGACATTAGCACATCACCCAATCTGCGCCCTGTCCATTCTTCCAGAATATAAAGCCACTTAATTCGAATCGAAGGGGGAGGCGCTAGCCCAATTGGTTCCTTATCCGGAGACAGAAGGGCATATCCAATCGCTTGCCCGTTCCTCTCGAGGATCAGAGCAGCGGATTTCTTGCCGCTCAAACACGCGAGCAGCTTTTCCCTCGTGAAATTTTCTCTAACGTAGCTCTCTACATCTTCATGATGAGTGTTCGGAGCAGAGTTGCGAAAAGTACGGGCACCGAGCTCTGCAAGTAGCGATGCGTCCCTTGGATTTGCTACTCTGGCTGCGGCACTAACCACGGTTCAACTCTCTTTATCCTGGTCAAGCCGTGACGAGCGCATCGCTCGACGGACTCACAGCGCTGGGCGAAGATGCGCTTAGTCGTGACACTCTCCCGTATATGAATGTGTTGTGCGTCTTGGCGCGCCATCCGTGGGGCGCGCCTTGCGGGAAGCTTTGGCGGCGGCCACGCACTTTTCCGAGCTTAAGATCTTAGATTATCCGTGACTAGCTTGTCTGGGACAACGCCATATTTACTCAGCACGGTCTTTTTCGAATATCTGACGAAGCCGTGGCATCGATTGCCTGGGCTTTCCGACGCGGACTTGAACACAACCGATGTGTTTTTTATCGCCCAGATGGAACTTTTGGAGCCGAAAAGCGATTTCATACCATCAGGGATGGCTCCTGCCGCCCTCACTGAGGTGCCAGGTGGACGATGGCACAGAAAAGGCGTCCACCATCCGAGCCATAGTGGTTCTTTTTGCGTTGGGGTTTGGGTGAGGCACCCGCCGGCGGTGGCGCCGCCGGCGGGGAGGCCGCATTCAATCGGCGGCACGGCAGTCTCGTGCCTGGAACATCCGATGACGAAATCGTACTATAGCGTTCCGATCGTGAGGCGAGAGCTTCTTTGGCTTTGGTATGACGTCTGGGGTGAAACTACGCCATTGGGACAAGAAACGAATAAAGACTCCCGCTTCAGGCAAACCAGAATAATCAGGGCGAGCAATAAAATAGAAGCTGCGACGTTCGCTGAGAAGGAAAATCCCGGTCACGCTGTGATCCGGGATTTCATTGTAAAACTCGGCGCCTAAATCAGCAAGCGCGCAGAGTGGACAAGCGCGTTGATTTTAAGCAGCTCGATCATGCGGCCTTCGCTTCGTCGGAACCTCTAACCAATCCCCTTCTAACATCGTCGATCAGGTCATAGGTGGGAAACTGCGATGCCGAGGCTATCGCATGCATGTAATCCTCGTCGCCACGTATCTCACCATCAACCAACTCATCCGCCGTCAGCTTGGTCAATTTCAGAAGGTTAATGGCATTCCACAATGGCGGTGTGATTCTTGAAGTTTGTCTCTATTGGGAATGCGAGCCTTCGCTGCCGCAACTTCACGTCTGCTTGTTGCAGGATCCAGCTACTATCGGTGAGCGCGCATGATCGAGCTGCTTAAAATCCACGGGCTTGTCCGCATGGCCCGGGTGCTACTCGTCATCGCCAGTGCGGCGGACTATGTACGCAAGATGGCATGCCGGAAGGCAGAGGCCATAGCGATCGAGACGGCGGCTTGGTGCGATGCCAAGGACGTCGCGCGCGCCAAAGGGAATTAATCCAATGGCTTGCCTCCAAGGTTATCGAACGTCAGATGAAGTGTTTTCTCTTCACCCATCTCTTCGGCACGCTTGAACATTTCAATAATCTCAGGCTTCGATTTAAACATTAGGGAATAGACCATCCGACGAGAAATCAGATGCGGATTGTTGATATCTTGACGCTGCTTCGTTATCTCGCGCAAATCATTGCGTGTTCAGTTGAGTAATGTGATAGAGCGCGGCTCGTGGATAGCGAGAATGCGAGCGCGCTCCAGGGTGTCAATTTCCCCCGAACAATGGCCCGCTTTTCGTCTTATCACACTCGCAAACTCATGATTCCGTCAATAATCGCACGCACCGAAACAAAATTTCATTGCAGGCGGAGTCCGCGAAGCGGGCTCCCGGCGTGCTCAAATCGGCATCGAAGTAGGATAAACACACGAGCCGCACACCCTCGGCCGAAAGGCTCGAGATCCGGCCGGCAGTCGGTGCCCCGGCGGGTCCGACCTTCGCCCCCATTCCATTCTTTTCAAGGGTCTTCGCAAATAGCGCCGCGGCCGCTTCATCGAGAAAACTGCAGCCGGCGATGCAGAGAACCGGCTTTTCGCTCTCCCGGCAACGGTGCCACTTCTCCTACGTTGCTTTCGACGGGCCAACGGCTTACTTCCGATGTCTATAAGGTAGGCGTTTATGCCGGACACATCCTCCTCGTGGACACGGTGCGCGATCACGATTAGATCGCTCAGTGTTGCAATTGTGGCGCGTTCGACTTCATGCTGCCCGATCACACGCTGGTATCGAGTGGTCAAGCGGCAATGGCTACGGTGTTGGGCGGGTTCAACGGCGGCAGGTTCCACGGCGGTAGATTCCATGGTGGTGGCTGGGGTCATCACGGGCCGTGGGGTTTTGGTCGCGGCAGGTGGGCTGGATATGGTGGCGGATATTGCAGGAGATTTTCGGGGTCTTCGATCGTGTCTTCGTCGGGCCGAGTTCAAGATGTGACGCTCCCGTCTTACCGACAGAGCCTTGAACCCGGTTGATCGCCCTTCCGTCGCCATCCCTGGTGATGAAAGGGCTCGGAGCCAATTCATCCAACGTCGGGTATCATGACGAAATGCCGATCAACCATCTACGCCGCGCGGATGTCCGCTTCCAAGGACCAAATCAAAGGTCCGGTAATGACGCAGTTTTGACGAGGACGATCAGATTTCTTAAAGCTATTGCACTTGCTGGGCTACTGTCCCTGACGCCAGCTCACGCGGATTCTGCCCTGAGTTTATTAGCCGATTTGGCCGGTCATTGGGCTGGTGGTGGCACAGTCGCGATGGCCAATGGCTTGAAGGAGCGTCTTCGCTGTCGGGCAACTTATGCGGTAAATTTCCTCGCACTTTCGGTGCAACAATCATTGCGTTGCGCCAGCAAGAGTTCCTCCGTTAATCTCACGGCTAACCTGGAAGGCTCTTTGGATGGGTCTATAGCAGGGTCATGGCAAGAGTCTACCCATGACAAAGCGGGCTCATTGTCGGGTCAGGTAAAGGGTTCTCGTATTAGCATCACGGCGATAGGCCCCGGTGTGTCGGCTCGCATCGCTATTCAAACGCAAGGGCGGACACAGTCAGTATCTATCCGATTCCAAGGTGTTTCCAATCTCACGGCCGTGACGTTGGCTTTGCATAAAGGTTGAGTGGTGAAGATCAAGTCGGTCGAATTGCAGTTTCTCAATGTGAGCGGGCTAGGCTTGATCGTCTGAAGGAACTGCAGAAGACATTGGCGGATAAGAAGCAGGTTTGGCAGGAGAACGTGAAATAATCTCGGATCAATCAGGGGCAACGTTGATCTGTTTCCTCCTAACATCCGGATCACTTCGCGGGTCACAATTGAGCATTTGGTCTTGGGCATCGCCGTAATGTCGTCGCGGTAGGACAGCTATCGTGGAAAGCTCATTGGGGCGTTGGCAAAGTTCCTCGCAGGCATCAAACTGCCTGGCTAACATTTGGATAATTTGCCTTGTCCAATTGGCCCTCCGGCTATCCAATCCCGTTATCGGAAACTGTAAGGTTCCAGTTCGGTTCGGGTCACAATCACGGTGCCATCGCTCCGGTCACTGGGAATGCATGGCTAAGCGCATTGATCGCGAGCTCAGTTAAAGAGCGCCCGCCCTGAGCGTCGCGCACAAGCTTCCTCGTTCACGAATTCATTTCCTTATATGGCTCATCACCCCAATCAGCAATCCGGCGGAAAATGCGGCGAGCACCGACAGAAAGGGATAGACCGTGTTTGTCGTAGCCGAAGCCTGCTCGGGCACGAGTTCGGAAATCGACGCGGTCAATTTTGTGATGTCGTCACGCAGGGCCGCCAAATCCGCGGTAAAAACTTGCGAGGCTTTCTCGATAGGCTTGGTATCAGGCATGTCGTTCTCCTAAATTTTAAGAAATTGGCGACGAATGCCAGTAAAAAGGCCGTGTCGCCACTTGAGGAGTTGCACCTGTCGCTTCCGAAAACTCGGTGTGTGTCATTTTGCTATTGTAGGTCCTTGACACACCCTCGCGCCGCGCCAATCTCCCTGCTATGCTGGCGCAAAGGAGAATGGGCCAATGACATCAGAATGGATCAAGCTAACATCGCAAGATGGGGAGGATATCCACGTCAACCTTGCAAAAGCAAGTACGATTGAAGTCCACAAGAAAGGATCGAGGATATAGTTTCTTGCCGGTGTCAAAGACGGCACCATTGACGTTTCAGAGACCCCAGAAGAAATCCTCGAAAAACTCAGTGATGGCAAGCGTGTTCACCGGACTTAAAGGCAAAAAGCGCCCCTCCGACGTGATCGGCAGCCATCCTCCGCACATCTCGATCGCGATCCTCGTAAACCGCAACGGAACACAGAAAGCGAGACAACAATGGCCGCCGCAACGCAAAACATCGCCAAAACCCGAACAACGCTACTCCTTTCTGCTTTCGTTTCGGTCGTCCCGCTCGGTTTTGCCATAGTCTCGGCACAAGGGGCTGAGAGCGCCAACATTATTCAGCCGGACGCGCTCACCTGGGCACCGGCGCAAGGTTTCCCGTCTGGCGCTCAGATCGCGGAGCTCTATGGCGACCCCTCAAAGAATGGTCCGTTTGCGCTACGTTTGAAGTTCCCTGCCGGCTACGAGCCAGCGACACACTCGCATTCGACTGACGGGCTTTGACACGTTAACGGTTATTACTTGTCAATAGTGGCAACCAGCCCTCAACTGCCGCGAGCAAAATCAATCGCTTGCGTTCCGCGCGCCGACCCGAAACGGCTTCAAAACGCCTATACTAAGTTAACGTGTCAATGCCGATTAGCCGCTTTAATCATCGCATCCGCGGTAGCGATCACGCCCGCGCAGGCTCAGACAGCCAGTGAGCTGCGTATAAGCGGCACCGTCGAGAAGCTTGACAGCAACCTCGTCACCGTCTCGCTAAGTCGGGGCATAAGCCTCGTAGCACGCCTCGACTCGGAGCCGCGGGTGAACTCGGTCGCGAAAGGCTCCGGATCGGATCTGAAAGCTGGGTCTCAGGTGAGCATTCAGGCCAAGAGCGGTCAAAGCGGCGACCTCATCGCAACTCAGATCGTCTTGTTCGCTCCGGGATTGAACAGATCTGATGCAGAACCCGGGCCTGACAACGCGCAGCTGGTCGCCACTATCAAGAAAACAAACGCCTCTCCCGAAGGACCTGTTCTGACCGTAGCTATCAAAGACGGGGACGGGAAAATCACCATCGGGCCGGATACTGCGATTTGGATTGCACGCGCAGCACGTATTACCGACATCAAGGTCGGCTCGGCGGTCACGATGACCGGAGTGAAACGGGAGGATGGGTCATTGCAGGTGCTTCGAGCCACCATTGGTCCGGCCGGGGCAGGCAATCCACCACTTTAGCCGCGCCTCGCGCGCAACTGGTCTGAGCTGATCCGTATCGGTGATGCAATCGAACAAAATTGGTGGGAAAAAGTCACCCGTTGTTTAGTGGCCCTATTATTTACTGCAGGGTAGAAAGAATTGTGATCATGTTCGCGACGGTATGGCGGTGGCGCGAACATCTCTAGACTTTCTTGACCTTTCGAAGTTTTGAGCAAGCACAGGGTCTCCTCACTGCAAATGGGAGAAGAGCGGACTTGCCGCAGGAAGCGCGGAGGCGATGCTTCGCCTCCTCCTCGGCAATGGCATCCGAGAGCTTTTTTTAAATGCGGCCGCTTCTTCCGGCGTGGCTGATTTCGGGTTCTTCGGACGTGGCTTCTGGATTGATCGCCTTGAGCGCTTCCCAGCCACGCTGTGGCGCGACCGATACCAAGCCGAGTTCGCCAGCCATCCAAGCCGCAACCTTGCGGCTCGACCACAGCCCGCCATCAGGCGGCGGCTCACGAAGGCGCAGGCGCAATTTGGCAAAGACGTGCAAATCCGGTTTTCATAGACCCGTTGCACCTCGCTCCAGAATCCACGTAGTACAAGAATGCAAGCGTGGCTCGCAGCGCACGGTTTTGCCCGAGAAGATTTGGAAGGGCAGCAGCGTTACATGGCCCACGAAGCCATGCATGACTATAGCCGGTCTCGCAATTCGCTGATGAACGCAATGGACCCCATTGCGGCGGGTGATGTTGTCGAGAGGGACTTTGAACGGCCACGTATCTTGAACAACCGGCACCAAGCTTTTCGTTATGCATATAGCGCAGCGGGTAATCAGAGAGTGACCATCACTGCGACTCCCGGCGGCAATGTCGTGACTCTCACGCCGCAGCGGCTGGGAGCCCGTGAGGAGCATGGCATTCCGTCCGACAATATCCTAGGGAATCTCTGCAAAAGCGGGATTCCGACTGGCTTGCATCGCTGCTAAGGTTTCGTGGGCGAGACGAGGCGGGCTGGTGTGATGAAGCAGCTGACATTTTCGGCGACGGGTTTTGAGCGTTACGAGACGACGCGGCGAGCGGCGTTTTTATCCGAGATGGAGCGGGTCGTGCCGTGGGCCGACATGTACGGGCTGATCGCGCCGTTTTATCCGAAGCCCGGCAACGGGCGTCCGCCTTATGGCCTTGAGCGAATGCTGCGGATTCATTTTTTGCAGCAATGGTTCAACTTTCCGACCCCGGCGTCGAGGAGATGCTCTACGACTTGGCGGTGATGCGTGATTTCGTAGGGATCGATCTTGGCCGCGAGGCGGCGCCTGATGAGACCACGATCTGCCGGTTCCGGCATTTGCTCGAGGCGCACGACCTTGGCCGCCGTCTGTTCGAGGAAGCGCATCGGCATCTTGAGGCGAACGGGCTGAAGGTCTCGACCGGCACGATTGTCGA
>DATBPZ010000134.1:0-7034 GCA_036561105.1 Methylocella sp.
GATACCACCCACTCTCCAGCCAACCCCTGCCTTGCATATGCAACGTCCAGCCGATCGCAACCGCGCGGAAGGAAGATATCCAAAGAAACGCGGGGCTCGATGGGTCATTATTGAATCGCCCCATACGCTCACGGAAGATCGCTGCTGTCTCCGGGTTTTCGGCATAACCGTGGCCAAACGTGGCATCGGGCCCCAGGAGAACCATGCGGCTCCAGCCATGCGGAATGAGCTCATGCAGCAGGGGCGTGACAGCAACCATCGCGCTCTCGGGGGGCAGCCCAAGGCAACACATTGTTTTAAGATGCTCGACTGCTCCCAACCGACCGGCTCCGATGCCGTCGCGTTGCACGTAACGCCCTTGTCTCTTACGGCAGATATGACTGAGCGTCAGATGATAACGACCAATATAGCGAATTTTTGTGAACTCGCATCGGACGATCGTCCTAAACCGGCGCAAGACCCTTGAATTGAAGCGATGTCTCAAGAGACACCGTCCAACGGCTCAGCAGGGGAACGACCTTGTCATATGTAGATTCATGTTGGAAGGGACGGCCCCGGTGAAGTCAGCAGGGATAAGGTCTTCCTCAGAGCGTGACCGGCAAAGGTCTGAACTCGCGTGTTATGTTCCAACGGCATTGTCACGTTCACCTGTTTTATTTGTCAATAGGGCGTGGCGCACTCGGCTCGCATGTCGATATTTTAGTGTTTTACATCACTCGTCGCGGAGCGAAATTGGCCCGGAAATTATCTATGCCGCCCGGCGCTTTAGCAGAGATCGAAGAGAGACGGCTTCCCTAACATTAACCTTCCCGTCTCGGTCGTGCCGGCTTCGCAAGGATCTCGATAAGCATTGATCCCGTGCGCATGGAGCTCTCTCAGATCAGGCACTTCATCGCGGTCGCCGAGGCCGGCGGGTTTACCAAGGGCGCGCAACGCGCGGCGGTATCGCAGCCGGCTATCTCGGCCAGCATCGCGAGGCTTGAAGCGGAACTCGACGTCAAATTGCTCTACCGGCGGCGGACCCCTATCCTGCCGACGGTGGCCGGAGCGCGCTTGCTCGAGGCCGGCAAAGGGATTTTGCAGAGATGCAATGCGGTGAAGGGCGAACTCAAGACGATCGCCATGCAGAAGTTTCTGAGCATAGGCGTACTGCAATCCCTCTCCAGTCGCCAGATTTCCAGGCTGCTGGGTTATTTCCGGCGTGCCAACCCCGGGCCATCGCGGTTCTCGATAGGCCCAACGAGCAATTGATTGAATTACTTGCCGAACGGCAGCTAGCCGCTGTGCTCACGAATCTCGACGGGGGCGCCTTGAATTTCGCGAGTCGGGTTCTCTTCAAAGAACCATATGTGTTGGCCGTTCCAGAAGATCATCGCTTCGCGCGGCGCGAAAGCGTGAAGATCAGCGAGCTTCACGACGAGCCCTTCATTGTCCGGACAGGCTGCGATAGGTTCCAAGACGCGAGCGATGCGCTTGTCCCTCGCGGCACCAATATACGAGTTGTTTATAAAACGGCCCAGCTCGACAGGACACTGGCTCTCGTCGCCCCTGGAATAGGCGCATCATTTGTTCCGGTCCACCTCGGGATGCCAGCCGTAAAGCACCTGGTTCTTGAGAGTCACCTTCACTGGGTTCATAGTCCCGGTCAAATTGGCGTTCATCGCCGCCGCCTCCAACGCGAATTGCTTGCTTCCCGTGGGCCAGATAACCGCCTCCAAGCTGACCCTGTTTATCGTACCGATGAACGTATAAGTTCCGACGGGCTCCTCGTGAAGGAACCTGGCAGGATAGTCGTGGTGAAGGGGCCGACCTGGAGGGTGCTGTCACGTTGTCGAAAGAAGAACGCGAGAAGCGTGCGGCTCGCATATTGTCAAGCGATCGCGACTGCCGCGCGCCATATGTTCATCGCCGACGCGCGAAAGGCGCGGTGCGTTCTTGCTGAGGTGAGATGGCGTTGAACATTGAAAGTATTGTAAGTAGCTGCGTGAATTGAGAGAAATCTTTGGGCTGAACCTCTCTTGAAGCCCTGCATCTTGCGTTCTCGTCGGCGGGTCGATTGATGCGAGTTCTCGGCTCGGTTGTTGCGCCCAACAGAAGAATTTCGCCCCATACGGCCGAAATCGCCAAAAGGCGCCGCGGGTGCCGCGACAAAAATCGATCGACCGCACCTACTCGAGAAGAAAACCCGCAGCCCCGCCAAAACGACCCCTAACGCTGAGCTTCCCTAGCCGCTACCACCCTGAAGCCGATCACCCGCGGCCTCGGCCGGACCGATACAGACCAGTAGCCTGCGGTTTGTGTGAATGCTGCGGCGCATGATTGACAAACCTTAAATGATGTAAGGAAATTGTTCATTAGAAACGATCTCCCGTAGTCATTCCAATCCGCATAAATAAAGGGGTTACATCGGGGGGACGAAATGCACATGTCGAGCATTGTTTTCCGGTTCGGCTTGCAAATCTTTAGAATATCTCAGCGGTTAGTTCCCGGCTGTTGTACGCGGACTGGGTCGTGGAGTTGCGGCGTCCGTGGCTATGCCGTTATTCTATCCTTCGCTGTTCTGACCCAAGTGGCGCGCGCAGATGACGAGCTTATTCAGCTTCTGGTCTGCTCGGCAGAGACGTCTGGCCAACCTGCAGTCAATAAGATCTGCACTGTCAAACCGCTCGGAAACGGCCATAACAAGGTCAAGCTCAATCTAACAGCCGAGACCGCTCCCGTCGAGGTCGGCGGGTATAAGGTCAAAAACACCGAAAATTACAACGGCAATTATTTGACGCCCGTTATAGAGGTGATGCCTGGCGATACAGTCGCGGCGCATCTCGAAAACCGTCTCAAACCCCGTCCGCACGGTGGGATGGCCCATGGAGATGCGGACGAGAACCCGACCAATCTCCATTATTTTCATGGAGGAATTGTTTCACCAAACAATCCAAGGCCGAACGTTGAGCTAGGTACAGGCGACAACATCTATGTTCATCTCAAGTCGGGAGGAGACTTCGACTTCGAGGTTCCCATACCTGGTGATAAGTCTCTTGACGCACGCGTCCTGGAGGAAAACGGTTATATTTCCCACCCCTCAGGTCTCAACTGGTACCATTCCCACCTGCACGGGATTTCGTCCGACCAAGTCATTGGCGGCATGTCGGGCTTGCTTTCAGTCGGCGATGCCAAAGCTAATGTGAAGGCAGCCTGCAGGAGGAATACGCCAACCGACAAAATATGCTTGAATGACGTCTATAAAGACACCGCCGACCTGAAGAAGGAGACCGTAGTTCGATACGCTCTCCTTCGGGATATTCCCCTTAAAATAACGACTCTTCCCGAAGATGCCTCTGGTGCGGACGCGGTTTGGGCGCCTCAAGATCAAGACTTCCCGACTCCCGAACACAAAGATTGCGCCGTCTGGAAAAAAGAAGGTTCGGAGCTCAAGCCGAATTTAGATGAAAGCCTTCGCAAGGGATATTGTCAGCTTGAGAAAGAGTCAGTTTGGCTTTTCACATTGAATGGACAAAGATTCCCGACAATTACCCTCGATGGAAACCATAATCTTTTGCTCCGAATTGGCAATGTCAGCGCTAACCTCGCTTACGTGCTGGAGCTTTGCGACGAGGCGGCGTTTGCGCTGAATAAATGCAGCGAGGCCGACGGGAGTGTCATACCTTTGACAATTATTAGTCTTGACGGTGTGGTTCCGGCAAAACCTGTTAGCCCCGACGATGCGAGTAAACCTGTCGCAGCATTTGACGTAAACAATCTGCTTCTAATGCCGGCATCTCGAGCCGAAATTTATATCCGCAATGACAACAAGTTGCACCAGAACTCTCAGACTTATGTTCTCCGAACCAAGGGCCTTAAAGGTGGCATCGACAATTGGCCTGCGGTTGCGCTGGCGCGGATCGTACTAAAGCCAAACTCCTTCGCAAGCGAAGTTATCGTAGCTCGAAACGCCCCCGTCGAGGAATTCCCTTCTAGACCTTTTACGAGTCTTCTTGAAGAGGCTATACCGCCGGAGGGATGTGTCCGCGATTTAGAATCTGCGCAAACAGAATACCGTCGCGTGACATTCCTAGATCCGGCCTCTGAGGGGGGGCCGTGGAGGATCAAGACCGAAATTGTGCATCCAAACGCATCCGCCAAAGAAACAGACCAGCCGCCCGTTTCAGAGGCAACGGTCGGGCCCTTCCCTTTTGAAAACTATGAGCGGAAAGACGGTCTTGTTGATTGGACGAAGAAACATGTATGTATTTTCATTGATCATTCGTCCCACAGTGGAAGCCATAAACAGTTATGGGTTCTTCGCAACACAACTCCAGCTTTGCACAACTTCCATATTCATCAAATGAAATTTCGCCTAGCGACAATAAGAGAACTTGAGGATCATCAGATTATCCCACCCGCATCGCACGACACATCCAGCGGAACGGACATCCAAGTTTACGACGAGCAAAATTCGAGCGAGACCGATCCGGATTTCAAGCCTGTCTGGCACGACACCATTCCGGTGCCGCCAAACAACCAAAGAGTCTTTCTCATCATGAGCTTTGACGCTGAGCAGCAGATCGGGCGATTCGTCTTTCATTGTCACATCCTCAAGCATGAGGACAAAGGGCTGATGGCTCCAATCGAAGTGTGGGGACCAAAACCAGTACTCCAGTAGAGATGCTTTCGGAAAAATAGGAGGGAGAAGTGAGAAAATTATGGAAACTTGTTTCAGTTCTTTGCGTGGGGCTCCCCGCGATGTTCTCAATTTCTAGCACCCGCGCTGCCGCTACCACGCTTGTGATAACGGGCACCCAGGATGTCACTTGGA
The DNA here is from genome assembly GCA_036561105.1 of Methylocella sp. Classification (GTDB taxonomy): domain Bacteria; phylum Pseudomonadota; class Alphaproteobacteria; order Rhizobiales; family Beijerinckiaceae; genus Methylocapsa. The sequence goes on from DATBPZ010000134.1 coordinate 4,814, forward strand.
AATCCGATGATGGACAGGAATCACAGACAGACGGCCATCCTCTTATCGTAGAAGTTAAGAAGGGTGATGCGATCGACATTCAAATCCCTTCTGGAGATATTCCGCACGGCTTCATAACCATAAACAACAGAGGTGATGCGAATCCCTCTCCGGCCCCAGACCTAGTGCTAGCTTGCGGAGAAAATCCGCAATCCAAACCCAATAAGGTTCTCCGTGAGACAGGATGCACTGGAACGCCAAGCGTCTTTGGAAAACGCTTTGCCGGCACCTTGAAGCTTGAAGTTCTGGACACGTTTCAAGCCGACATCAACTTTTGGTGCGTGGTACACAAACAGGGGATGTGGGGTATGATCAAACTCAAACCCTAATTTGATCGGGCCGTACTGACATTCTTTGCTCAATTGCCCGAGTGTCTTGTCGGCGAATTGATCAAGTTTCGCGATGACGCGCGGATGCCATTGCTATGGTCGATAGTTGTCAAAGCTTGCGACAGGAGGGAGGAGAAGCATGGCGAAGTACGAAGATGCGTTGAAAGCGCTCAACCCGTTTCGCGTTCGGCTGCAGGAGGCAGTGTTTGCCGACGTCGAGCGGCAACCCGTCGGAATGTTGAGCGCATTCTCTACGGGCGGCGCATCTTCGGCATTCACTACGCCGCTTACCAACGTCCACGCGACCGGAGTGGGAATCCGCGTTCGACATGGCAAGATTGTACCGAACGAGTTCGTAATTAAAGTCTACGTCTTCGAGAAGCTCGCACTGGGTGACGCGACCCCGACCCTGACGAAGAGTTTCGATGGCATAGAAATCGACGTCGAAGCGCTCCCCGTCCAATTGGCGGCGGCACGCCGCGCATCGCGAACTCATGGAAGCTCTTCGGTACGGACGGTTAGCCGTGTGGCTCCGGCGGAGCCACCGGCGCTCGCCAACCGTGGTCGCACTCGTCCGATTCCGGGTGGGGTATCGATTTCACCGCTCGGAGCGCGCTACGTCGGCACGCTTGGCTGCTTCGTCAGGGGCGTCTCCGCCGGGGCCGATCAGGTATTTGCACTGAGCAACAATCATGTCCTCGCCGGTGTGAACAGCCTGCCGACCGGAACCGTCATCGTGCAGCCCGGACCGGAGACGGCGGCCACAGATTCGGCGGATGCGTTCGCGACGCTAAGTAATTTCATCCCGGTCCAATTTCCGGCGAATCGATTCGAACGCTTGATAAACAGGTTCGACGCCGCAATCGCTAGGGTGTCCGACGAAAGTTTGATCGCCCGAGGCGCAATTTTAGGAATTCCAAATTATTCCTCGCGGCTTGGTTCGGCGGTGCCCGGCATGCCGGTCACGAAGTCGGGACGAACCACCGGGGTGACGACCGGCGTCGTGACGGCGACCAATGTGAACTCTGTCCAGATCAACTACGGGACGCAGGCCAATCCGCGTATTGCGGTTTTCGACGAGACAATCGAGATTCTTGGAGATGGCAGACAACCGTTCGGCCTTCCTGGGGATTCTGGCTCTGCCATCCTCGAGAAGAGGACCGGCAATCCTATTGCACTACTGTTCGCCGGGGATGGACACACGACTACGGCGTGCGATCTTGGCGCCGTCTGCCGTCAGTTCCAAGTTGTTCCAGCGTGACAATGGGGTGCTCGACCATGGTAAAGTCTCCCGTGCACATTCCGGCCTCACCGAAGAGCGAGGAACCTCCACATGGTCTCGCCGAAGCTGTCAAGGCCCTCGATCACCCCGACATAGTGAACGCCGGCCTTACGACCACCACGACAGGACTGTGGGCCGCGATGATCAGAGTGCGCCGGGGAACGCGTACGCCGATTCCAGACGTCGATCGTCGGCTCGCTGGTTTTCCCGTGATCTACGAAACCGCTCCTGATCAGTTGCCTGTGGCGCGGCCGGCGTTCCCCGATCGCGGTGAATAGCCTGATCGGGTGACGTGCGAGCGCGATGTCCAGGTCGCGGCGCGAAGTGATTAGTCCCGAGCATCATCGAGGAACAGCCATGGATTGTGATGTCGGGGTTGTGGTCTGGCGCAAGACACTCATCCAGCTCGCCTGGCTCTGGCTGCGTTATCAGCTGTCCGGCGTCAGCGCCTTTGAGACAGTTTTGGCGGGTTGAAGAACGGAGGATTTCCGGCTCATCGTAACCATCAAGGAGTGGAGATGATCCAGAAATCCGGAACCCCCAAAACGTCCTCCGAGCGGATCGTGAGGGA
>DATBPZ010000135.1:0-5115 GCA_036561105.1 Methylocella sp.
GGCAGCCGGGAAGGACATGGGTATCTGGCGCATTTCGATGGTGTTGCCGCAGATCCTGGGGCCGGCTGTCACGGGAGGGATGATATCGGCGGTGAAGGTATCCTTCGGTGATCCCACTGCATACGCGACCGCATTCGGTATCGGAGCGTTCTGGCTGTTGATCTCGGCCGCTTTTGTCACCCGTGTGCGCGTGCCGGTCCTTAGAAATCTTTGGGCTGAACCCAGACTCTTGAAACCCTGCATCTTGTATTCTCGTCGTCGGGTTGGTTGATGCGAGTTCTCGGCTCGATTGTTACGCAATCGACCACGTTTATGTCGTTTTGCTATTCCAAGATCACTGGCAGCGGCAGCATAAGGTCTCAAATCGTCTATGACCAGCTTGTCCGGGACAAATCCGTACTTCTTCAAAAGCTTGCGCATGAGTTTCATCGCGGCACGCTTGTTCCTCCTGCTTTGGACCAGCACATCAAGCACTTCGCCCTCGGCATCCACGGCACGCCACAGATACACCATGCGGCCGGCGATTTTCAGATAGACCTCGTCAAGATGCCAGGTAGCGTGGCGCTTAGATCTACGTTTGCGCAATTCCACCGCGATCATGGGCCCGAAATGATTCACCCAACGCCGTACGGTCTCGTAGGAAACCATGATGCCCCGTTCTCCGCGACGGCCTTCTCGCGGTTCTCGGGATTGGCCACCATGCCCTTGACCGCATCGGGCGTGTACCGGCCTTGGGTGATATAGATTGCCATTGTTTCCTCCGTTTCCAGTTCGAACTTTTTCCGGATCACCAAGCGTAACTAATCGCCTTTCTTCAGTTTGGTAGCTGCGTGCTTATTTCGATGGGCCGCGTCTGATCCGTTTACGGCGGGCTTTGAGGTTCGCCACCTTATTTTCGGCGACAGCTTTTATCATCGTGCCCATGGCGGCTTCGGGGCTGGGCGCTGTTGGCGTTGGTATGGAGGAAATTGTTTCTTCGAGCACGTCGATTTGCTTTGAGATTTCCTCAACGCTCTTTGTTCTCTGTTTGAGTCTCACACCCGGACCGCCGCCGTTCTCCTCGATGAACTGGACGCCAGCCTTTTCAAACGCGGCGCGGACTTTTGCGATGGTCTTTTCCTTGAGCGTCGTGTCGTCGACCTCGATTCGCCTGATCGTTTCGTGAGAGACGTCGCATAGGTTTGCAGTTTCTATGACGGTGAGGCCCAACATTGTTCTGGCCAGTTTGCATTGAAGCGAGTCCATTAATGTGTCCTATACATTTTATTATTGACATACATTAATGTATATCATACATTTTCTTACGTCAAGACAGACGAAGGAGATTCATATGGGAAAGCAAAAGGCCGTCGTCACGGTCGCGGAATCGGCGCGTGAGCTGGACAGCATAAGGAAGGCGGCCACCATGGCGAGGCTTGAGACCGAGGCGGAACGCATTGCGACCAGCACGGGCAACGCTGGGCGTAGCTTGCGCATGGTGTCGAGCGAGGGCCAGCTCTCCGCACTGATCCGTTGCGGCGGCACTACAATTCAAATCGAGGGCGACGATTTCGCCGTGAGCATGAACGCGGCAGAGGCGGAGCATGCCTAACAAAGTGGGACGGCAGGCGTTGCAGCGCCTGACCGCCCCTCCATGTCGAAGAGGAGATCAACATTCGACATGGCTGGCAACAATCTTATCACGCGCAGAGTCGCGTAACCATAGAGAGGAACACAGATGATTGACCCTTGGAAAAAGCTATATGTCGCCAGAACCCTTTTGAGTAAGGCGCACGAAGACGCGAAGACCAGAACCGATTGCATGACCATAGCGCTCTTAATCGACCACGTCGAAGACCTCATCGATGACGCGATGATGCTTATTGGCGGCCCTGCATCCGATGAGACTGCCGGCCAGCCCGAACCGGAGGCCGCATGATGGCCACGAAACCGAAGGCGCGCAAAGCGACGGATGCGGCGGCGGTAGTCGCTTCAATTCCTCTATCCAAGATCCAAGAAGTGCACCGCCATCTACAGCACACCACGAACATTCTAAGGTTGGTGGATTTGGCGGCGAATGAGCTTATTGACGGCAATATACAGGGCAATTAAGATTACCTGCACGCCATTTGCTCGGCATCACAGGACGCAGTCGAGAGAATCGAGACAGCCTTCTGGTCGACCAGTTCAACTATACTGTCGAAGAGGTGCCATGATCGAGCTTCTTAAAATCCACGCGCTAGTCGCACTGCGCGCGTGCTGCTCGTCAGCGATGGCGCGGCGGACTATGTGCGCAAGGCGGCATGCCGGAAGGCAGAGGCCATAGCGATCGAGGCGACAGGTTGGTGCGACGCGCGGGACGCGGATTACCGGCGGGCGCGGCAGGAATGAGCGTAGGAAAGGTTGCGACGGGTTGAACCTGCGCCTCTTATCGGGCCTCTTGCCAAACCCGTCGCAGCGGTTCCTCCCGCGCGGGAAGGTTTTGCCCGGCATTACGGCAAAAATTAGATAAAAATTCTTTCGGCCCATGATTGGGCCAGGGGCGCGTCGGATCGGCGGACAGAAACTTAGAAAGTGAGCAAAAAGAGACAGCGCGGAGCCAGCGCTCGCTCTAAGCTGTGCAGCTAATCCCTTCCGCCTAAGTGTGGATGTCTCGGGAGGCAATGATGATTGGGATAGACAACTGCAGCATTGTGTATGCCAAGCAGGTGTTGAGGCTGGAACTCGCCGAACTGAACGAAATGATGAGGCTTGGCGCAGGCATACCGGGCGATGAGTACAGGATAGGGATAATCACAGGTCTACTAGGCCGGAGGTATATGAATGTGCCGGTCAAGGAAAGCGCGCTCGGTGGCGAAGGAAGACGCACATGGACACAAACACGCTTCTAATCATTATAGTCCTCGTTCTGCTGCTTGGCGGCGGCGGCTGGTATGGTCGGGGACGCTGGTTCTAGGTTGTCCGGCGTTCGTGACGCAGCTAGGCGATGCTAGGGACGCGGCTTAGCAACAGGTGAGAGACCGGGCGCTGGTTGACAGCGGCGACTTCCGGCGTTCGGTTTATACTGCTGCGCTATCAGTCTCTCCGGTGCGAATCCGCATGGCGTGATCGATACCCGCGACGAAAATCTTGCCGTCGCCAATCTGGCCAGTGCGTGCAGACTTCACGATCGCATCGATGACGCTTTCGACGAGATTGGCGGGAACCACGACTTCAACTTTGACTTTTGGGAGAAAGCTAACCGGATATTCGGTGCCGCTATGAATCTCGGTATGCCCTTTCTGATGGCCGAATCCCATGACCTCGGTTACGTTAATGCCAGAAACCCCAACTTGCCTCACCGCATCCTCGACTTCTTCGAGTTTGAATGGCTGGATGATGGCGACGACGCGCTTCATGGGGTGACCTCCTATCGGCGGGCCGCAGTAGGCCAAGCCGCGCGGGATGCAACACCCCTGGTCCGGCCTGATACGCAAGACCAGGGGGTCGTTGTCCAAGCTCGGGGGAGGAACCAAGCTAGGAACGAATACGCAATATTCAGGCCAAGCTTGGCGCCAGGCACGGCGATGTCGTCAGAACCGGCACTAGCTGCGATGCTCAATGGGCGCGTGCGGGAGCAGCTATAAATAAGTCTGGATGACTTTTAACAGTTATGTATTTATCACATTTCAGTTGCTGAGGGGCGCCTGAATCCTCCGGCAACCCCCCTCTTCGCAACAAGCGCCCGCCGTTTGATCCCCCTTGGCGGGCGCTTTTTTGCTTGGTCCGAACAGGGCGTAATTTGTCGGCCAGGGTGCGTTCGCACCGGAAGAAATCCCGGCACCTGCCTTCCCAACACCTCGGCGACCGCAGTATCTGTTTGGGTCTTTCCGAGACCTTTTTCAGCAGTCAAAAAGGTTCTTTGATTTCATAGTCGCCCGGCATTCATTTGGAGAATTTCGATGGCCGACATTGACAAAATCCTAACCGACGCAATTCGACAGGTCGAATGTCCGGAGTTAAGGTGGCATCATCATATTGAAGCCGCGATCGTCCAGCGCATCCGCGCGGCTCTCGAACGCGAAGGTATCGTGTCTCCATCGCGCCCAATGCCGGATGCCGCAGCCGTCGCGCCTTCCACACAGGCTCCAGCCCTTGCTCCGGTCGCATAATATGCGCTGGTGTGATTCCCTTGCGGCATTCATTTTCATCGGCGCGACGGTCCTGCTGCTCGGTGGGACCGCGATGTCCGTAAGGCAGCGGACGGCTGATATTTATTTGGCCGAAGCTGAACCACGCAACGCGGATCAGCAATAACCCTAGCGGCTGTCGTTCCTCCATCACACTGCGGCCCTACCAGGCCGGGCAGATTGATCTTCGACACAAAGGGGCGGCGCATTGGCGCGCCGTCAAGGTCCAGAGCCGGGAGGATATGCTCCGTGCCCAAAAGAATAGCCTCTAAGGATTTATGACGTCCATGCGCAACCGCACATGTCCACAGCAAGGCTGCCATTTTGACCGAATGGATGCCAGAGACGCGGCTTGTCGGGGGGGCGCGAGGGTGAGTATTATACACCCCGATACACCCCCGACCCGCCCTCTGGAGGGAGCAGGATCGGGGGGCGCACTCCCGCAGGGAGGGCACTGACACATTAACCGGCGACGGGCCCGTGCATATGGTAGTTTGAGCCATGAAGCCCATTTCCTATGCTCGCCATCGATTTCCGCCTGACGTCATTCGGCACGCCGTCTGGCTCTATCTCAGATTCACTCTAAGCTACCGGGATGTCGAGGATCTTCTAGCCGAGCGTGGACTGACTGTCAGCAATGAGTCGATCCGCCGGTGGGTGCTTAAATTCGGACCTATGATTGCCAGGAACCTGCGGATGATCCGGCCGAAAGCTTACACTCGGTGGCATCTCGATGAAATGGTGGTCTCGCTCTCGGGGAAGCAAATGTACATGTGGCGTGCTGTCGATAGCGAAGGCGAGGTTCTTGAAATTCTCGTTCAGCCCCAACGCGATAAGGCCGCGGCATTGCGCCTGATCCGGAAACTCCTTCGACGCCAGGGCTTCGTTCCAACGGTTGTCGTCACCGATAAACTGAGATCCTACGGGGCAGCGCTTCGCGACATTGGCTTCTCTGGTTCACACGAGC
>DATBPZ010000136.1:0-4199 GCA_036561105.1 Methylocella sp.
TTCTAAACGAGCTCAATCTGTCGAAAGGTGTTGATTATAAAGTGAAAACATCCGCAAAATCGCCGATTGCAAGGGCGCGATCGTTCAGAATTCTCAGTATTTTCCCTGTTAGCAGGGAATTTGCCCCGCAGACGGGTTCGCCGCTGACTGCGTCATCAGCCAGTTATTAACTTATTGATATTACATTTGTATTTGTCTTTCAAGGAACCCTATTTTCCCACGAATTTACGGGGGTTATCGATCCCGAGTTCCAATGCGATTTGCGGCAGAGACGGTTTTACGCGCCATTTCGGCGGCGGCCGTCACGAAAATCTCTCCGGGGCCATTTCGTGGTTGACTTTTTTCGCCGGCGGAGCAGCTCACGCCTGGCGCATTCAAAGCGATTGCACGCGGCGCCGAGGCAGGCGCGCGAGAATTTATAAGGTGGTGGATCGGCGATTTGGTTTTTCAGTTGAAGCCGAGAAGCTTTCGCTGTTCGGACCAGCTGGCCGGCAGCCGCGGTGTTAGGCGCATCAACGTTTGGGCGGAGAGTTGTGGCGGCTTTCGGCCATTAATGATGGCCGTGGAGATGTCGGGCGCCAACCAAGGAAGACGCAGAAGAGTGTAGAGGTAGGCTGCCGACACTTTCTCTTCGCGAGCAATGTCGTGCACGCTCAGCCTGGGGTTTTGGATCAGGCGGCCTGGATGGCGTGGGCGCGAACAAGGATCCTGAGCAAGCTCGGATCGGCTGGTGTCTGGTCCTCGGTATTCTCGACCAGCATGCGCAGTTCGCGACCAATACGCATCAGGCTTACGGGCACGGTCAATGTCAGGAAATCACCGGGTGCGTTCGTCGGCGCTTGATGCTGCATCGTCAGATCAATCAACCCGGCCAGCAGCTCGGCAAGCCGGGATCGAGAGAGCGCGATGTCGACGCGATCGGATCTGATTTCCACGCGGCAGAGCAGGGCCATAAGCATCGCATTGACTGTATCAGGTGCGCCAGCTCCGGAGCTTTCCGCGAGCTGACGGCCACGCTCAATCTGTTGGCTGCATGCTGAACCGCTGTGCGATTCCTTGTCGATGGCATCGAGGATCGCTCCGGGGTCGGCGAGAAAGGAGCGGAGCCTGGTAATCACCAGGCCTTCCAAATTGCCGGCCGGTATCCGCCGGCCGCTTGAACGGTTTTTCCTCGCGCCGGTGAGGAGGGAGGTCGAAACATAGTACCGGTAGCGGGTTCCCTTCTTGACCGCATGAGTTGGCGTCAGGCGCTCGCCGGTCTCGTCAAAAACCATTCCTGTCAGCAGGCTAGGGTGGCTTGCCCGCGCTCCCGTTGTCCGCTCCACACGGTTTGCGGCCAGCACGGCCTGCACATCGTCCCACAAAGATTTGTCGACGATCGCGTGGTGTTCGCCGGGATAAGTATTGCTTTTGTGGGATATCTCGCCGCGGTAAAGTTGGTTCTGGAGGATCAGATAAAGCGCCCCGCGGGAAAACGTCTGGCCGCCATATTCGGTGCCGTTGGGCCGCATGCGGCGCTTGCTCTTGATCCCGGCGTCGGCAAGCTCGTCCCGCAGCGCATGCACGGACTTGAGTGCGAGATAGCGCCGATAAATATCGACAACGATGCGGGCCTCGTCGCCGTTGACAACGAGTTTGCGGTTCTTGACGTCATAACCGAGGGGCGGCATGCCGCCCATCCACATGCCCTTTTTCTTGGACGCGGCGACCTTGTCGCGGATGCGTTCGCCGGTGACTTCCCGCTCGAACTGGGCGAAGGACAAAAGAACATTTAGGGTCAGCCGTCCCATGCTGGTGGTGGTATTGAGTTGTTGGGTTATTGACACGAAGGAGACGCCTCGGCGGTCGAACACGTCGACGAGCTTGGCAAAATCGGAGAGCGCGCGCGTCAGCCGGTCGACTTTATAGACGACAACCACGTCGATCTGGCCTGCCTCGATATCGGCCATCAGCCGTTTCAAGGCTGGGCGCTCCATCGTGCCGCCGGAAAACCCGCCGTCATCATACAGCGTCGACAGCACCGTCCAGCCTTCGTGCTTTTGCGAGAGAATGAAGGCGGCGCAGGCTTCCCGCTGGGCATCGAGCGAGTTGAAGGCCTGCTCCAGGCCTTCCTCCGACGATTTTCGCGTGTAGATCGCACAGCGTGCTTTTATGGCGGAGCGCCGCGAAGGCTTTTCCGACTCACCCATCGCGGTCCCCATGGTTCGGACGCTCCGCAGCTGCCGCTGGCAGCCCAAAGAAGCGCGGACCCGACCAATGCGCTCCGGTGATCTTTTTGGCGATTGTGGTGAGCGACGGATAGCTCCTTCCGCCATACTCGAACCCTTCTTCCGTTATCGTGACGGTGTGCGTCCGGCCGCGCCATTCCCGAACCAGACGCGCGCCTGGCTTCAGGCTGAGGCTCGGCATCGGGCCAACTCGGCCCGTTGTCCGCAAGGCCTTCGCCATCGTTTGCAGCTTGCGCCGAGTCGCCTTGCCGAGACCGCCGTGCGCGATTTCCTGAAGTCTGTAGCCGAGCGCAAGGACAAGCAGGTCGCGGCTGATCCGCGGCGGTTCACTGTGATAGAGCCGCCGCCATTCGCGCCGCAAGTCCTCGAGGCCAAGCGACCGAATGCGATCGATCTCGCCTTCGATCGCTCGTGTGTCCACCCCAGACATGGCTAGGCGGCCGGTTGCGCGGCGATCTTCGGCTTCGATTTGGGCGGCTGTCCGGCAGGCACACGATACGCGCGTTCGGCCCCAGTCTTCTCCGATAGTAGCGTCAAGCCGAGCTTCTTGCGTACCACCGCGGCAAAGAAGCCGCGAACCGAGTGCTGCTGCCAATCCGTCACCTTCATGATGGCGGCGATCGTTGCACCCTCGGGCTGTCGGAGCAGGGCAAGGACGGTCTCCTGCTTGGTCCCGCTGCGGGTTGAACCCGCGGGCATGTTTGAAGGCTTCGCAGGTCTGTTTGCGCGGCTTTCGGCGCGCGCCAACTTGGTTTTTGTGGGGGTTTTGCTGTGCGACATTTGCAGATCCTTTTCGGTTGTGACAGCACCTGGCGCCGTCACCGCCGAAGCCCCGCGGTGACATCATCGCCGGCGGGGCAGGATCCCGGATGGGGCCAACAGGCCTGATCTCGGCATGGCACAGTGACGCTCCGTTCGCAGAGGAAGTCCACTCCTTTCTGCGATGAGAATTAAGCGCCAATCGCCCCAGCGTTTGCGACGCTTCTCTGGATTCAAAAGTTCTAATCTTTCCACTCTAGCCAGGCAGTCCAGTCTTGGTGGTGTCATTTCCGGGTGAAGGCGAATCGCCGACATTTCCGTTGGTTAGGCTGGCGGGCCAGGTCTCTGCTTGCTATTTCGAATTCGTTTCGGCATGGCGGAGACTGGTCAATTTCTCACGGAGACCGGTTCTGACGGCGCCCATCGGGGTGCCGGTTTGCGGCTTTGCGCCAGTGGGATTGAGTTTACGGTAAGGACAACACCTGGCGGCGCGAACCTCTTTCCACGCCCGCGCGCGCATCTATTCACTCCGCGGCGGGACCTCTACTGCAGCAGAGTCATGCATCTGCGCCTCCAAGGAAGCCCGCGGTCGTGAACGTCAGATGCCAGTCATTAGGGCCCGCACATGAGCGGCAGCCGAATCCGCAAGGGCTGGAAGCCTATATCCGCCTTCAAGGAAGGATACGAGGCGACCGTTGCAATGCTTTTGCGCCGCATCGATCAGTTTCTGCGTGATCCATTCGAAGTCGGGTTCGAGAAGCTGCAGCCCGGCAAGCGGGTCGCCGAGATACGCGTCGTCATCGCCTCGCGAAAACGGATACCGTCGTCGCCCGCACGGAGCGGCGCATTGACGATATTGCCGACGCCCGTCTCCGTCACGGCGCCGGTGCCTGGAAAAAGCGGCATTTGATGCGTCGGGCCATAAAACGTGTTGCGGTCGGAATAGAAGATCTGTTGCGTGCCATTGCCGTGATGAACGTCGAAATCGACGATGGCGACGCGCTCGACGCCATGCTTGGCGCGAGCATAGGCCGCAGCGATGGCAATATTGTCGAACAGACAAAAGCCCATAATGCGGTCGCGTTCGGCGTGGTGGCCGGGCGGGCGTACTTGGCAGAACGCATTGGCGATGCCCGACATCGAATCCATCACTCTATCGACAGCGAGAAGGCCGCCGCCGACCGCCCGGCGTACCGCCTCCCACGAGCCGGC
>DATBPZ010000137.1:0-9792 GCA_036561105.1 Methylocella sp.
TCACGCCTTTCTTCAGATCGAAGTCTGGCGACGTTGCCGGATGACTCAACCTCTCTTCTAAGGTTTCGGTTAACTGCTCTCGCTGCTCGTTTCAACCGATCGATCAGTTATTGTCGCGGTGCTCATTGGTGGTTCTCCCTCTTTCTCAAGTTTTGCAGGATCGATCTAGTTCTCTTTCTATCGTTGAGTTGCTTAGGCTGCGGCTATTGATTGGACGCTCTCTATGTTGAGGCCGGTTTCTGCTCGCAGCTTGAGAAGCCCGATTAACACTCGCCAAATTGTTTATGCCGCCTGGTGTGCTTGCCAGCCGATCGCGAGGCCAAGTTCGTGTGCTGCCTTGACGGCGACGCTATCGACTTCGCAAACACGCGCTAGCAATCGGGAATAGTCCAAGGCTTGTTCGCTTACTCTGACACCGTATTGTCCCAACTGACGTGCTTCGCGTATCAGCCGGTCGGCGTGTGCAAGGGTTCGGACCGGTACCGGCCCATCATTGGCCGCCATGCCACCGAAGGCGCCACTCGTCACCAGCGCGGTTTGCACGCCGAGATCCGCAGCACGGAGAGCGGCCAGCACGCCTGCCGGCCCGGCGCCGATAACGAGGACGTCTGTCATCACCGTTCTCCGCCTGGAAGATACTTTCGCTCTGACCGCCTCAGGCAACGCGAGCCGAAGCTTTCGATGCAGCAGGGGTCTTCGCACCCTTGGTGCGTAGCTCGATGAGCCCCAGCAGCATCTCATCTCGCTCAGCCGCCAATTCGTCGATGGAACGTGATCCAACCTCGGCATGGACGCTGTCGATGAGCTTCTTTTGCACTTCCGGAGTCAGCACCGGCGAGCCGAGGGTCTTCCACCAAGCCGCCATCGGACCGGTGAACTGCTGGAAGAAGTGCTCGATACCGCCCGGGCCGCCGCCGAGGTGGTTGAGCATCATGTTGCCCATAACGCCCCAGCGCAGGCCCGGGCCCCAGCACAGGGCGGTGTCGACGTCGGCGGCGCTGACGACGCCATCGGCAACGAGGTAATAAACCTCGCGCGCCAACGCGGCCTGCAGGCGGTTGGCAATGTGCCCCGGCATTTCCTTGTTGAGGCGCACCGTCCGCTGCCCGATCGACGTATAAAATTCGGCTGCGCGCCGGATTGTCGCTTCCGAGGTCTTTGCCCCGCCGACGATCTCAACCAGCGGAATCAAGTGGGGCGGATTGAACGGATGGGCGATGACGCAGCGCTCCGGATGGGACGCGGCGCCCGACTGGATTTCGCTCATCTTTAGCCCCGACGAGCTTGACGCGATGATTACGTCGGGCGGCAGCAGCTCGTCGAGCTGCCCATAGAGCTTCTGCTTGAAATCGATGCGCTCGGGCCCGTTCTCCTGGACGAGGTCGGCGTCGGCGACCGCTTGCGCGAGCGCCGCCGTGAACTTTAAGCTCGACTGCGACGCTCCGGGTGAGAGGCCCAATCGTTTGAGCGCCGGCCAGGCGGTCTCCACGAATTTTCTCAGCGAGGCTTCTGCGTTCGGCGCGATGTCCGTCGCGACGACCTGCAGCCCCTTGGCGAGAAACAGCGCGGTCCAGCTCGCGCCGATCACGCCGGTGCCGACGATGGCGATGCGGCGAATGAGCTTGGTATCCGTCAAGTCATTTCTCCGATGCATTTTGTTGGATTTCGGCATAGGCGATGCCAGTGAGATTGCCCTGGGCGTAGAGGAAGTTGCGCTCGTTCTTTCCATCGAGATCAGCGGAATAGATCGAACCGGCGAAGTCGGTGACGAACATCCGGTTGCCGGGAACATCGAGGGCGATGCCGATCCCTTCCATCAGGTGCGTGATCAGAATCTCCGGCACCGCCTTTTTGTCGATCGGTGCGCGATTGACTGTGTTGCCGCGCGGCGGATCGCCGCGGTCGGTCCAATACAGCACGCGGTTCGCCAGATCGAGCTCGAGATCGATGGGTTCCGGCAGCTGATCAAACAGCACCTCGATGTCGGAGCGGTTCGCCGGGCTCTCGCCGTTGGCAATGTCGATATTGGCGCGGCAGAGACGGCCTAGTCCGCCCTTCGTCGGACCTTTTTGCGTCCAGTAGATTTTCCCGAGCTTCGGATCGATGGTAATTCCGACGCACCACCGGGTCTGATCTCGCCGATCCTTGTCGCCGCAGCCGGTCTCGACCAGCGTTTCAACGTGCGAGCCGTCGAGGTTCGCGCGCATCACCCGCATGCCCTCGCGGTCGCACCAATAGAGTTTGCTGCTGTCCTTATCGAGGTGGATTTGTTTTGGCGTGCGTGTGATGCCTTGTGGGACAATGACTCTGCGATTCCGGCCGTCGAGATCGGCCCGCTCGATCGAACCGTCGTCGAGGTTAGGGACGCCCATGTTGGTCCAATAGATATGACCGGCCTTGGCATCCACGACGATGCCGTCGGGGAGATGGCAATCGGTAACGATGGTCTTGCTGTCGGAGCCATCGAGATTCATCGAGTGTATGCGGTCGCCGCTCAGTTCGAGAACGAACAAGCGCCCGACCGCGGTCTTGGCGCTGGATGAAAGTCCTGTTTTGGTAGCCTGAGGTTCAGTCATGTTCGACTCTAGTCGATATTCAATCAGCACTGGTCTGACGATGATCCGCCGGGCTTCTTGCAGAAGCTTGCTGCACCTGGAACGTTTCCGCGCTTCCCATCGACCGTACCCTGCGGTTAATTCTGTCAACTCACCGCGCGTTTCTGATCGACCAATTCCCGTACCCACGGTCGCAACCGCGTGCGGCTCCGTGCAGATGTACGCCAGCGCACGTATAGGATAATCAATCTTGGCATATGGCGCGGATGACGCCATCCCCCCAACGGGGGATTCCAGAGTGACATCTCAGGGGAAGCAAGACGAAACGGCAGTCATTGGATCGATCGCGGGATCCGAAACGTAAGTATCGGCAAGATGCCGGAGATAGGCGCATCCGGCGTGAACATTGCGGTCTGGGTCACGTTCTACCCCGGTGATCCCGATCGGTTTACCAGCCGCGGTCGAGGGCTTGATCTGCATGAGGCCAACGCCACCTGCCGCACCGCGACGCAACTGGTCGAGCTGAGATTTCTGGTAGGCCTGAGCGGCAATCATCAGATAATCGAAGTTGTACTGCACGCCGTAACGGCGGAAGAGATCGATGACGGCGACAAACTTTCTCGCCTCGTTCTCGTCGAGGGCATTCTTCATAATCCGCTTGTCCACAAAATAGCGCCGCCGGATTGCGGCGCCGAAGCTGGTAATGTCGCGATGAACGTTGATGAATGCGTTGAGCTCGGACTTCAGCTCCGGGCTGTTCCTGCGAATCGCCCAGGCGATGTCCCCACCTTCGCTGACGATGAGATCGTGCGTGGGACCGCGTTGGGAAAGATTTGGGACCATATCGTGGCCTTGTGACCGTCGACGACGGCATAAGGAGCAGGCTGGCGTTCACTATCTCGATCAGGTCTTCGTCCTCAAGATTCCCATCGATCAGCATGATGGCAATCGGCTTCAGGCCCTTGGCCATGGCTCGCATAGGGATGGTAAGAGAGCAGATCGGCGTGCGAAGTTGAACGGTTTTCCGGATTTTTCCGTCTTGAAGTAGAATTCGCTGTCGCCAGTTTTCCGACGTCATCCGCGCGCATGATCGCCCAGTTCTCAGTCGGAACATAAGCGAGACAGCCACGTCCGGCCCAGGGTCTGTGGCCCTTGGGCGAGCAGGCGCTGTTCGCACACTCCAGGTTCGCTTGGCCGAATCCGGCTGGACTTCTTCGCACGACGGAGCATTGCTTGGCGTCAGACGCCGGGCGGCCAAGCCGCCGTTCTCCCGCACCCTGCCGGCCCTCTGGCCATCGCGGGGTCGTGCTGGTGACAGCGGATGCTGTCATGATGCACAGGAGAAGAACACGGCGAAACTTACCGACACCCAGTTAAGATCGGGCGCAGCGTCGTACGGGCGGGCAAAACCGCGGCCTCAAATCGCGTCTTGCCTTGCTCCTCCCGAGCGTCGAACCCCGCCCAAAGCGCGAATGGCTAGCGCCAAGTCTTCGGCAGTATCAATGTCCGTAAGTGCACTATCTTCGTCCACGAGCACGGCCTTTTGGCACTCGGCCAACGCATTGAGTGAGCGTTTACCGCCCTCCGGCCCGCTGAGCGCCGTTAGTAACGCGAAGAACCGTCGTGGCCACAAAACCGGATTGCGCTGTGCACCGGAGGCGGTCGCGGGGAAGATAATCGATGCCCCCTGCGCTTGTACGAACTCCTCGATCAGCCGCTCTAGCAGAGCGGCCTGCACAAGTGGCATATCGCCCGGCACGATGAAGGCTCCGTCTAGATTTGAGCTGAGAGCGGAGACGCCAACGGCGATCGACGATCCCATGCCTTTCGGCCAATTAGGATTGTGAGCAAACCGTAGCCGCAGACCGTCGAGCGTGCGCTCGATCAAAGGGTAATCATAACCGGTCACGACTACAACCTCCGAGACAATGTCTCCTTGTGTAATTGCCTCGGCCACCAATCCGATGAGAGACCGGCCGCCAATGTTGACAAGAAGTTTATTGCTTGCACCGAAGCGCACCGAGGACCCGGCGGCCAACAGAACGGCGCCGATCTTCGCCATCAGAGCCCTCCGCGCGAGGTCTTAACAATCTCGGCTATAATGGAGACGGCAATCTCGGCCGGCCCTTTTGCGCCAATGGGGAGCCCCACCGGCGCCCGAATGCGCGCGAGATCCTCATCGCTGATGCCTTCCGCGCGAAGCCGCTCCAGACGCTTGGCATGCGTCTTTTTGGAACCCAAGGCCCCGATATAAAGGCAGCTTGCTCGCAACGACTCGCGCAAGGCCTCGTCGTCGAGTGCAGCAGCGTGCGTCAGCGCGACGACGGCGGTCCTCGCGTCGACCCTTAAGTTATTGAACGAAAGTTCCGGCCATTCGGTGAGGGTCTCGGTCTGGCCGAACCGCTCCTGGCTTGCAAACGCCGTGCGAGGATCAACGATAACGACATCATAATCGATCCGCTGCGCGAAGTCGGCTAGCACCTGACCGATATGTGTCGCGCCGACGATGACGAGTCGGACGCGTGGGACAAGGGCGTGCAGGAAAGCCTGGCCTTCGGCGGTCTCGACGAGTCGGCTCTCGCCCGCGTGTGCGTATGCGGAGATCTCTGTAGGCATCGATTCTGCGGTATCGAAAAGGTGCCGAGCGCCGGTCGTCAAGATGGTCAGCACGGCAAGCGACGTTCGGGCGAGGCGGGCGGAGAGCACCGCCTCCAGATAGACGCCGTCACGTTCGCGGCGAAGCGGCTCGACGTAGATCTTGATGGCTCCGCCACAAGGCAGTCCGGCTCTCCAGGCAGTCTCCTCGGCGATGCCGAACTCAAGCAGTTTTGGCCTATCGGATGCCATGACGTCTTCGGCTTCGGTGATCACCTCGACCTCGACGCAGCCACCGGACACCGAGCCCTCGAAGCGCGAACCGGGCGCGACAACAAGCTGGGCGCCAATTGGCACCGGGGCGGAGCCCCAAGTCGAAACCACTGTCGCAAGAGCGACCTGGCCGAAATCGTCTAGCCAATCCAGGGCAACCTCGATGGTCCCACGAGACTTTCGCCATAGCCTAACATCCCGGACATTCATCGAACGGTCCTCGCGAAGTAATCACCGGCAGCTCCTCCCGACACCCTGGCCTCGCTCATGGCGCCGAGTTCTCTCTGCGTGCCTTGCATGATGAACCGTCTTGCGGCCGCGAGGCCGATCCCCCTAGTACCACCGGTGATGACGACAATCTTGTCCGTGAAGCGGTTCATGGCAGTTCTCCTACTTTCGGCCTGCGTTCAGCCTGCGTCACGGAGCCGGTATTTAGCGATTTTGCTCACGTGGATCGTCGCCGGGATTCAAGTATTCCAGGCCCAACGGACCAATGGCCGTGACCTGGGTGACGTACTCACCGGACTTTGCCCAGTGGAAGTGGGACGTATTTCCGGGCAGAACGATGACGCTGCCGGGCGGATACGCCTCCACCTTATCACCGTCGAACTGATCGCCCAGGCCAATGTAGAAAACGCCGGACATGACTGTGTAGATTCGGTCCTCCGGGTGTCGGTGTGGCATCAGCTTCACGCCGGAGGGCACTTTGACCCTGATCACGTAGGGGCGGGGCTCTGAGGGCTGACCGACGACGACGCCAAGGCGAACCGAAGGTGGGAATGCCGGAAACGGCTTCCAGTCCACGTCTTCAGGCAGGACCGATCTGAAAACGGCTTGGCCTGGCTGATGGGTTTCAACCATTGCGGTTCTCCTTATCTGGACGTGATCAATTGAAGCCTCAGATCAATTTGGCGTCCAAGGTGATCGCGGCATTAAGGACCTTGGAGACTGGGCAGTTCTTTTCGGCATCGCTGGCCATTCGAGCGAAGGCGGTTTCGTCCAGGTTCGGTACTTGGGCGCGCAGGGTCAGAGCCGACAGACTGATGCGGAATCCCTGGCCCTCCGGCTCAAGAGTGACCGCGGCCTCGGTATTGAGCTCTGTGGGAGTATAGCCGGCGCCTTGCAACTGAAAGGCCAGAGCCATGGTGAAGCATCCGGCATGGGCGGCAGCAATCAACTCTTCGGGATTGGTGCCCTTCTCATTCTCGAAGCGAGTCCTGAAGGAGTATGGAGTTTCAGCGAGCACGCCGGAATCGGTTGAGAGGTTGCCACTGCCAGCGCGACCGGTGCCGCGCCAAACTGCTTTCGCCTTGCGGATCATGTGAAGTCTCCTTGTTAATGTGGTGATCCGTTCATACCTGCTGCTTCAAAACGGTGGTGTCGATTGGCAGCATTCGCAAACGTTCAGGTATCGCGGTTGGTTTGCTCGACACGGCCGTCCTTCAGCGTGGCCGCGCCGTGGTTCGGGAGTATCACAGCGAGGCAATACGCGCGACTTGTCAGCGAATGAAACCATCGGCCTAAACCCACACCTTTTCGGTACCCATTCGCTACGACGGACAAAGGCAACCTTGGTTTACCGGCGCGCCGGAAATCTGCAAGCTGTGCAAACCGCGCCACCAAAAAGCAGTCGTTCGTAGAGGCGGCGGCTTAGTTTTCTTGGTGGCGCTTGGCAATATCATCGGGCGTCACGGCCGACGCGCTTTTTCCGAATCGCCCGATCAAATAATTTACGACGGCAGCGATTTCCCGATCTGAGTAGCCTCCTCCAAATTCGGGCATGAATCCCGCAGTCTTCGCGATCCTAAGGTGGGTACCATCGAGGAGAGCCTGCGTGGCGTTGGTGCCGGCGGGGTCGTTCACGGCTCTTCCGCCCAGCAGCGAAGCATAAGTCGAGACGGCACCCTTACCATCGAGCCCATGGCAACCAGTGCAGGAGCCTTCGAATACATGTAAGCCTCTATTCGGAAGGGGCTCAGAAGGATTCGAATCGACCTCCTGCTGCGAAGAGGGAGTCGGTGCTGCCGCGTCATCTCTAGCGTCGCTATTGGATGGTACGCTTTTCAGGTAGGTGATCATCGCATGGATGTCGGCGTCGCTTAGATAATTCAGACTGTAGTCGACAACCTCGGCCATCGGTCCACCGGCTGAACCCCGGCCATCGGCGTGGCCTCTAGACAAATATCCCTGTAGCTGCTCGTCGGACCAACTGCCGATGCCCCAGGGGTGGTCTGGCGTGATGTTGTATGCCTTCCATCCTTGAGTAATCGCGCCCGCGAATTTTCGATGGTTGTTGAGTCCAAACAGAATATTGCGAGGAGTATGACAATCGCCGCAATGGCCGAGCGCCTCGACGAGATAGGCGCCCCGATTCCATTCAGCCGGCTGATCCCTATTGGGCTGGAACCGATGCGCCGGCTTGAACAGCGCATTCCAGAACACCATCAGATAACGTTGATCGAACGGGAACGACATGTTGTTGGACGGGGGAGAATATTTGATTGGCTTAAGACTGAAGAGATAAGCCTTGATCGCAAGGGCGTCGGCGCGGGTCATGAGCGCGTAGGAGGCATAGGGAAACGCGGGATAAAGATGTTCGCCGCCTCTGCCGACCCCGTCGTGCAACGCTCTCACAAACTCATCATCGCTCCATTTGCCTATGCCCGTTTCTGGGTCAGGAGTAATGTTGGTCGAATAAAGCGTGCCGATCATGGGTAGCCTGAACGCCAAGCCGCCCGCAAAAGGCTTGCCCCCTGGTGCGACGTGGCAAGCCGCGCAATCGGCGGCCCGCGCGAGATACTCGCCCCGCGCCACCAAGTCCGCTGCGGCGAGCCTCGCGGGGACGCCGGTCGGGTCAGGGCCGTGAAAATCTGCGAGCTCGACTCGCTTGCCTTTGGCAAAGGCGGTGGGATCGCCCGAGCGAAGCGACAGCCAACCGGCAGCCGCGACTGCCACCAAGACAATTCCCAGGATCACGAGTTTATTGGAACGGCTCATTCAGGGACTTGGCTCCACAGGTCGGTGGTGCCGCCAAAGCGGCCTATGTCGAACGCAATTGATCCTTGATGGGCAACTTGCGGATGCGCTTGCCGGTCACCGCGAAGATGGCATTGGCCATCGCCGGGGCAATGCCAATCGTACCCGGCTCGCCAATGCCGCCCGGGGCTTCGGCATTCTTGACCAGATGCACCTCGATCAGCGGCGCTTCGTTGATGCGCAAAACGCGATAATCATTGAAGTTGCGCTGTTCGACGCGGCCATCCTTGAGGGTGATCTCACCCCATAGCGCAGCGCTGATGCCGAAAATAATACCACCTTCCATTTGCGCAACGATGGTATCGGGGTTGATGATCTGGCCGCAATCGACTGCGCAAACCACGCGCCGGACCCGGACCTCGCCATCCTTCGACACTTCGACTTCGGCGACTTGGGACAGATAGCTGCCCATAGCAAATTGAACAGAGACTCCGCGACCTACGCCGGCCGGGAGGGGATTGCCCCATCCCGCCTTCTCGACGGCGAGATTGAGCACGCCGAGCACGCGCGGCGATTTGCCGAGCAAAGCACGGCGGAATTCGACGGGGTCTTTCTTCGTCGCGGCGGCCAGCTCGTCGATAAAGCTCTCGACCACGAAGATATTATGCGTGGGGCCGACGCCGCGCCACCAGCCGGTCGTAAGGCCGGGGGGCTCGTCGCGAACGTAGTCCACCAGGATGTTTGGAATCGAATAAGGCAACTCTTTCGCCGCTCCGTTGACGGCATCTTCGTCGAGGCCGTTGACGAAGGCCGGAGGGGCCCAGCGCGCCAGGATCGAGGAGGCGGTAACGCGGTGATGCCACGCGACCAGCCGATCTTGTTCATCGAGGCCAGCTGTGAACCGATCGTAGTAATAGGGCCGATAGACGTCGTGTTGAATGTCTTCTTCTCGGCTCCACACGATCTTCACCGGTCCGTCGATCTGCTTGGCGATCGCTACGGCCTGAGTGATGCCGTCAACGTCCAGCCGCCGACCGAAGCCGCCTCCGATCAGATGATTGTGCACCTGGACCTTGTCGGGGGGGTGCCCGGTCACTCGCGCCGCCGTGGCTTGAGCCCGGCTGACAACCTGAGTTCCCACCCAGATCTGGCAGCTGTCCCTGGTCACGTGAACTGTGCAGTTCATTGGCTCCATGGCGGCATGCGCAAGGAACGGCATCTCGTAGATCGCCTCGATTTTTTTGACGGCGGCCGCCATCACCTTCGCGACGTCGCCATCTTTGCGGGCGACCACGCCCTCATTCTGCGAGGCGATTTCCATTTGCTGCACGATGCTGGCAGTCGAGACTTTCGCGTTCGGACCGTCATCCCAGTCGATGTCGAGCGCGGCAAG
>DATBPZ010000138.1:0-3460 GCA_036561105.1 Methylocella sp.
GCGGAAAATAACACTCAATCCGGCGCATTTGCGCCTCGGAGAGCAAAAACAAATCAGCCATGGCGAAGCCTCCTCGCCCCGCCTATGAATCAGCCGACTCACCTCAACGCAAGAACTTTAATGGGTCCTGAGCCTAGTTTCCGAATAAGCTGTTACCTGTCGCTTCCGAAATCTAGATTCGAGCGTACCAATGAGGCCGCCTGGGTCGTGGTCAACACGTACGCGCAACCGCTCAACTCTCAAGTTGAGGAGGCCTTCAGGCCCGCCAATGCGGCGCTGCGCTCCCACAGCAAGTGTGCGGTTTTGTCGTTCTGTGCTTCTCGCGAAGGCGCAATCGGGCGGCACTTGTAGAAATATTGGCCCGTTGTCGCGGGGATCTCGGGCGAAGACGCAAGATAAACGATGGTTTCCGCACCCTTCGCTGGGGAGATCGCTAAAAGCTTGGCAAGACCTACAAAGCGCGAGATCAAGCCGCCGCTCTCATCGCCGAAGCGTGTGGCGACGAATCCAGGATGCAGGCAATTTGCAGTCACACCCGTGCCATGCAGACGGCGAGCGAGTTCATGCGTGAAGAGAATGTTGCAGAGCTTGGAACGACCATAGGCTTTCATGGCGCCGAAGCTTTCCGTCAATTGCAGATCGTCGAATTCCAGCGAAGCGCCCTGATGCGCGGCCGATGCGGTGTTGACGACCCGTGCCGGTGCCGAGGCCACGAGGCGCTCGCGCAATCCCTGCGTCACGACGAAATAAGCCATATGATTGAGCGCGAACGTAAATTCGAGCCCATCCTCGGTGAGCTTGCGGGTCGCGAACATCGCGCCGGCATTGTTGATCAGGACGTCGATACGGGACTCCGTTTCTGCGATTTCGGTCGCGACCCGCTTCATTTCTGAGATGCGCGTCAGATCCGCAATATGGACGCGGTGTCCGAGATTGGGCGCGCGCGTTCGAAGCCGCGCCAAGGTCCCCTCGCCACGCAATTTGTCTCTCGCCACCAGAACGACCCGAGCGCCCATTTGGGCGAGCTTTTCGGCTGCGATCTCTCCGATGCCGGATGTGCCACCGGTTATGACGACCGTCTTGCCCTTCATGAACTCTCTCTTGCTATCCCCCTGATTGGCCGATACGGCGCTCTCCCCGTGATTCGGG
Source organism: Methylocella sp. (assembly GCA_036561105.1). GTDB lineage: Bacteria > Pseudomonadota > Alphaproteobacteria > Rhizobiales > Beijerinckiaceae > Methylocapsa. The sequence goes on from DATBPZ010000138.1 coordinate 1,150, forward strand.
ACTCCATCACCTTCCGGTTTAGACGGTGATAATCCTTCCTGACGGCGGGGATCTCGCGCTTGCGGGCGGCCTGTGTCGACGTCACTAGATGTGTTGGTCACCGCAAGCCGGCCTTCCCCTGCCTTATAAAAATATTGCGAACACACGAGCCATCCCTTTAGAGGCCTCAAAGGTAGTGCACATAAAACAATCACGAGCGGCAGGGTCGTGACGAGATGAACCCACCAGGGGCGGTGCATAGGCTGCATCAAACCACAGGGCTAAGCCAACGACGGGAAAGGACATTGCAGTCATTGCAAAAAAGGCCGGTCCGTCCGCCGGATCGGCAAATCCGTAATTCAATCCGCACACATCGCAACCTGATGCCAGCTTCAAGAAGCCACGGAAGAGCTTGCCTTCTCCACAGCGTGGGCATCGACCTCGAATTCCCGTCAAAAGGGGACCCTTTGGCGTCGTTTGCATCCCACAAGCTCCTGCTGAAGCCACCTCCAACGCACGCATGCCGACAGCGGATAGCCATTAGCAGCGACAGATGCTTCTATCCCATCGGTTGACCCGTGGTCCTCTGGAAGAATAATCCCGGCTCATTGGCCATGGCCCCATTGCGTTCGGCTCGGCGCTCAGGCCTTGGGCACCGGCACGTTCGGCACCTCGCACCGTCCGGCGAACGGATATCTTCTCTAAAAGGCGATCACCTTTGAGTCGGGCTGCTTTGCCGCTGCATGAAATTCATTCATCCCGCCGAGCTTGACCCGATGATCGAGCGAGGGAAGGGCAAGGCCGCGTGCATCGACGCAAGGGCGGCAGGCCCAGACGATCACGTTCGGATGGGAGGCGACCTCCTCGTATCGGTTCGGTGGGCCGACCGGCACGAGCTTGGCTCCGGCTCCATCCATGGCCACGAGAACGGCATCGTGGAACAGCATCAGGGTAACTCTATCGCCGTCCTGAACGGCTGAAGCGGCAAAGATAAATGGCAACATCGCTCGGGTGGGGTCGGTCGGTCCCCACGTGCTGGAGATGACGAAATGCATGCTTCACTCCCTGTCTGGTATCTCGGTGATATCCCTTTTGTGAAGCTTACGTCGGCCACGGTGAATCGGATTCTCGCCGCAGCAGCGGACGTCGAAATCAGAAGCCCTATCGGATAACGATACCGTACGAAATAGACTCCCTCGTAAGCTCACGCCGGGGCGATGCCGATCACAGCGAGCTGCCCGCTGCGATGAAATTTCGATGCCCTCCAAAAATGGCGTGAATTATTTTCGGGTAACCGAGGTAATAGCGTCCTGTGCAACCGCGCCAAGCTCTTTCGCCTGCGTCTGCATCGCCGCCATTTGCGACTTTGCGAATTCGGACTGCAGCGCGAGGACCTCGCTCACATCTTTGGCGCGGACGAGCTTCTGCGCCAAATCGAAGGCTGCGTTGACGTTGTTTTCTGCAAATGACATGGCCTTGGCCATCGCATTCTTGGTGCCGGGCGGGAGCGTCTCCGCCGCGTCCGTAGCCTTCTGCGCAGCGCTGACGAAGCCTAAGAATGCCCCCCGAGCCTGCTCAACGTTTTTTTCAGCGAGGTCGATGATCTGAGACGGAATCCCCTGTGGAATGTCGATCATGATTGCTCTCCTGCAGCGGTCCTGCGTTCTGTGCTGGATGCAACCGGCTCTGCCGGGCACGGCCGTTCCTATCATTGTTGGTGTGGACGGCCCCCGACGGCATCGATTGTGCCAGAATGAGGTCGTTACAGATCTCAGACAAAGGAGACCGTCCGTGGAACAGATTAGCCGAATTGGGATGGACACGTCGAAACTTTTTTCCAGCTTCACGGGGGGAACGCCGCCGAGAAGGTGGTTTTGCGCAAGAAGCTGCGGCGCAAGGAGATGGTGGCTTTCTTTAAGGCGCTTGCGCCGACGGTGATCGGGATCGAAGCTTGCGGCGCATCCCACTATTGGGCGCGGCTTTTGCGGTCGTTCGGCCATGAGGTGAAGCTGATCGCGCCTCAGCTGGTCAAGCCGTATGTGAAAGCGCGGCAAAAACGATGGGGCCGACGCCGAGGCGCTTTGCGAGGCGATGAGCCGGCCGACGATGCGCTTCGTGCCGGTGAAGACGGCTGAGCAGCAGGCGGCGCTAATGTTGGTCGGCTTGCGCGATCGGCTGATCCGCAATCGCACGCGGCTGTCGAACGCCATCCGCGGCTATGCCGCCGAGTTTGGCCTTACCGCCGCCAAGGGTAAGGCTCACCTGGTTCCGCTGCTCGAGCGCATCCAAGCCGACGAGAGCCTGCCGATCGTAGCCCGAGAGCTGTTCTCAC
>DATBPZ010000139.1:0-125397 GCA_036561105.1 Methylocella sp.
CTTTGATTTTTATGGTACCGCCACCCCGGCTCGAACGGGGGACCTCTAGATCCACAATCTAGCGCTCTAACCAACTGAGCTATGGCGGCCTGCGGGAGCGCCGGACGGTAAAAGGATCGCTTCCCGATTGCAAGGGTTTGCACCGCTCTTTGGAAGGCAGGGATGCCGCGATATCGACAACCCTGTTGCGGCGGCCCGAATATAAAGCTTAAGAACTATTTGCCAAGACTGTCCGGCGGGTGACTCGGCTGTTAAAATCCTCCGGGCAGCACCGCTAGAATTTCGCGAAGGTTTTCCATGCCGGCGGAGAAGGCGCAAGGTGGCGCATCTCGATTTTGTTGCGAGCCGGGACTGACTGAGCGCGAGATCGCGGATATTTTATCTGTCCTGTCAGCCGCAATCAGTCGGGATATACCATTTGTCGCGATGGGCGGCAGCCGCGCAGCTCAGGAAGACAAGTTGGTACTCGCCAGCAAAAGCTTTTTGCATTTGTTCGGTGTCCAAACTCTTGATAGCCTCTCTCGCGCTGTTTCCGGCGCAAACAAAAAAAGCCTGTGGCCGCTTGCCCAATTGGCCGAAACCCTCATTCTCGATGCCGCACCGAGCACCAAGAGGCTGCGTTTCTGCATCGGATCGATGGAGAAAACCCTCACTTTTCTTTGCCGGCGAGTCCGCGCCGAAGGGGCGCCCCCTCTATTCGCTGGGGCGGTGCTTGATGTTGCGGATCACGGCAAACGAGGTCCTTCCAAAACACGAGAAAGGACTGCAGGGCGTGTCAGCTTGCAAAAGGGAATGGTGTCGAAAGGGCATCGACAGCCAGAAAAAGGAAGAGAGGGCCCGTTTGGTCAAGCGGGGCAGGGCGGCGAAAGCGGCCGCAAACTTCTCAAAAGGGATCCGCTCCGTCAAATAAGCGAGTTTTGTGAGATAAACAGCATCTTTGATACCACAATGGACGGCGTCGCGGTGCTTGACCGGAATGGGCTGATTTTGTCCATGAACCGTTCAGGCGAGGCTCTTTTCGGCTATGATCAAAATGAGATCGCCGGTGCGCATTTTACGGCCTTGATTTCACCATTGAGCAAGCCACTCGCGATAGACTATTTCGAAGGCCTAAAAGGAGGCCTAAAAATCGACGATGGCATCGGTCTGATCGATCATGGGCGCGAAGTTGAGGGACTAACCAGGCTGGGTGGGACTATTCCGTTATTTATGACGCTGGGCGGGATCGTGGACGCGTCCCGGACGGGCGCACTGATGGACATCCGATTTTGCGCTATATTGCGCGACCTCACCCATTGGAAGAAAGTCGAGCGTGACCTTCAGGCTGCACGCAGGGAAGCGGAGCAAGCCAGCGCGTTGAAATCGGATTTGCTGGCAAAGGTCAGCCACGAAATTCGGACGCCTCTCAGTGCGATCCTGGGCTTCGCCGAAGTCATGCTGGATGGGCGGTTCGGTCCGGTGGCCAATCCGCGTTATGAGAGCTATCTTAAGGATATCTATGCCTCGGGCGCGCTCGTCATGAGTCTCGTCAATGATCTTCTCGACCTTTCCAAGATCGAGGCGGGCAAAATGGAGTTTGCGTTCACATCGATCGACACCAATCGCATTGTTTCCGAATGTGTGTCGATCATGCGGCCGCAAGCGAGTCAGGAAGGGGTCGTCATCCGGCTTTCCCTGTCACCCTCATTACCAAACATTCTCGCCAACGAGCGCTCGCTTCGCCAGATCGTCTTGAACCTTTTGTCGAACGCCGTGAAATTCAACAAGCCCGGTGGCCGGGTGTCGGTCGCGACGGTCCTTACCGATATAGGAGGCGCCATCCTTCGAATTCGTGATACCGGGACGGGGATGCCGGCGGCCGATATCGGCGCGGCCTTCGAGCCTTTTCGGCGACTTGGTAATGCCAAGGCGTCGAAGGGAACCGGGCTAGGTCTGCCGCTGACCAAGGCGCTGGTCGAGGCCAATCGTGCATCGCTCACCCTCAAGAGCAAGCAGTCCGAAGGGACTTTGGTCGAGATTGCCTTCCCGCCGTCTCGCGTTTTGGCCGACTAACGTGACCTGGGCAGCGCGCCCATTTCGCGAGCTAGGGAACAGTTTCCCATATTGATCGTTCCTCTGCGCCTGAATGGATCGAAGGAACGAAATTATGACCCTGCATGCCTCCTCAAAAAGAAATGAAAATCTCAAGGACAAAAGTCCCAAAAATCCAACCAAGGAAAGCTTGGCTGAAAAAGAACATGAGGAACTCGACAACGAGCTAGATCGAGAACTTGAGGATAGTTTTCCGGCGAGCGACCCGCCGTCGATGACACAACCTGCTCCGAAACTGGGCGGCCCTGAACGTAAGAAAGCGAAATAAGAGGGCGCATTTTACAAATTCGGGTGGCAGTGACTGCGCAATTCCATTGACGCCCAAATTTTCCCATGTTATCCCAAACTCTCCCGCGTCGCGGTTAAGGCGTTGGATGGTGTGTCGCGGCGCGCCAGTGGCCTTCGCGCGCCAAGCCCGAGGGAACCCGTGCGGGTGGGGTTGGGGAGTGGACGGATTTGTCTCGCATTACACCAGCAGGCTCGATGCCAAGGGGCGGGTTTCGATCCCAGCGCCGTTCCGGGCGGTGCTGGCGCGAGACGGCTTTGATGGTCTTTATGTTCACCCATCGCTTGATGTTGAAGCCCTCGATTGTGGAGGGCACGCTCTTCTACGGGAAATTCACGATCTCCTTGGTAAGCTTTCCCCGTATTCCGAGGAGCGTGATCTGTTTTCGACGGCTCTCATTGGAACCAGCGAGATTTTGAAAGTTGATACGGAGGGGCGTGTGATCCTCAGTGAAAGCGCCAAAGCTTATGCGGGCATTGCCACGGAGGTCACGTTCGTTGGGCATGGATTTAAATTTCAAATCTGGGAACCGGGACGTTTTCTCGCGCATCTTGCGGAGGCCAGAAGCCAGCTGCGCGATTTTAGAAAACAGCTTAGTTCCAGACACGTGGCGCCGGACACGCCGCCGCCACGGCAACATGGAGCGCGGGAATGACAGCGGGTCGCGGCGATGAGGAATTTCTCGCCGCAGGCGGACCGGCCCGGCACATTCCCGTGCTTCGTGATGAAGTCATGACCGTGCTTGCCCCGCGGGAAGGCGGGCTCTACCTTGACGCCACCTTTGGCGCGGGAGGCTACTCGCGCGCGCTGCTCTCCATGCCCAAGCTTAGAGTTCTGGCGCTTGACCGCGACCCCATTGCAATCGCGGGAGGGGCCATAATGGTGGCAGAAGCTTGCGGGCGGCTAACTCTCGTAAAGGAGCGATTTGGGAGGCTCGATCAGGCGGCACGGGAGCGCGGCTTTTTCGATTTCGACGGCGTCGTTCTCGACATCGGCCTCTCGTCGATGCAAATCGACGATGCCGGGCGTGGCTTTTCCTTTCGCGGAGACGGTCCCCTCGACATGCGCATGGAGTGCGCGGGGATAAGCGCGGCCGAGCTCGTCAACACAGCTGCGGAAGCAACTCTGGCCAAGATCTTTTATTATTTTGGTGAGGAGCGGGCATCGCGCCGGATTGCCCGTGCCATCGTTATGGACCGCGCGAAAGCACCCTTCACCTCGACGGCCGCGCTTGCAGGAATGATCGCCCGAGTGGTGCCCGGCAAAACGGGTGACATACATCCCGCGACACGCGTATTCCAGGCGCTGCGCATTGCGGTCAATGATGAACTCGACGAACTGGTCCATGCACTCGCGGGGGCCGAAGCTGTCTTAAAAGAGGGTGGCAGGCTTGCCGTGGTGACGTTTCATTCGCTCGAGGATCGCATCGTCAAACAGTTTTTTGCCGAGCGTTCCGGTCGCGGCCTGACGGCCTCCCGGCGGCTTCCCCATGAGATTGTGCCGCCGCAGCCAACCTTTGTTCTTGCCGGCCGCCAACCGCTCATGCCATCGCAGCGCGAGGTAGACGCCAATCCCCGCGCGCGTTCGGCCAAGCTCCGGCATGGGGAGCGGACGAACGCCCCACCGCGCGGCCTCGATGATCGCTTAATGGCGCTTGCGAAACTTCCTGTCGTTCATCCGGGAGGGCACTGACGTGGTGCGGATGCTAAATATTTTTGCGATCGTTGCGCTTATCACTTCGGCCATCTACGCCTATACAATCAAATATGAAACGATTTTTCACGCCGAAACTATCGTGAAGCTTCAACATCAGATCAAAGGGGAACAGGATAAAATCGGCATGTTGAGGGCTGAATGGGCGCATTTAACTCGCCCAGAACGCGTTCAAGCACTCGCCGACAGATTCCTCGATCTACAAACCATTGCTTTGAGTCAAATCGTTAGTACGGAGTCTCTGCCAGGCAAGGCGCCCAGAGTTGACGCGATTGGCCGCAAACTGGAAGCCCTAGGCTTTGCGGAGCCAGCAAATACCCTTAGCAATAGCAGCGTTGTTGATCCCGCCGCGTCCGCCACGCCGGCCAGATGACGGCCGCAAAAGATGAATGATCACCTCAATACAGACTTCGAGACCGCGCCTAACAATGTGCCGATGGTGCCAGCTGGCCGCCGTCCTGGCATCGTCAAAAAACTTTTTTCTGGCTTGTCCGCGGCAAAACCGGACAAAAGTGTATTCCGCATCCGGCTCGCGGCTTGGATATTTCTCGCGGTCTATGGGGTCATAGCGGCCAGGCTCATTGATTTTGGTTTGCGCTTGGATCCGCCGCAAAGCGTCAAACACGCGGCCGCCGATGCTGTCGCTGCCGCACGCCCCGACCTTCTTGACCGCAATGGCGAGATCCTAGCGACAGATGTCAAAGTCATGTCGGTCTTCGCGGAACCCCGCCGGATCATCGACAAGGACGAGGCGGTCGAACTTCTGACCGCCGTCCTTCCAGGCGTTGACGCGCGCGACCTGCGGGAGCGTCTGGGTTCACGGAAGGGGTTCGTTTGGGTTAAGCGTGCGATTACTCCAAAACAGCAACTGGAAGTCTACCGGCTCGGTCTGCCGGGAGTAGGGTTTCTTGCCGAGAACAAGCGAGTTTATCCAAATGGCCCCATTGCCGCGCATGTGCTTGGCTTCGCCAGTCTTGATGGCATCGGCATTTCTGGACTTGAAAAATATATCGATGGCCAGGGGTTAGCGGAATTGCATGGCGCGGGATTCAATCTGACGCCGCAAAATTTAAAGCCGATCACGACCTCACTCGATCTCAAGGCTACTTACGCCGTCAGGGACGAACTCGCCAAGGGTATTGCCAAGTTTAGGGCCAAGGCAGGCGCGGCGGCAGTCCTCGATGTGAATACCGGCGAAATTGTCGCAATGGCATCCTTGCCGGATTACGATCCCAACACCCCGGCGGATGCGCTCGATCCCGATCATATCAACCGGCTGTCCGTTGGCGTCTATGAAATGGGATCAACGTTCAAGGCTATATCGGTCGCAATGGCGCTTGATTTGGGCAAGGTAACGCTGCGCTCAAGGATCGATGCGCGCGACAGCCTGCGATATGGCCGTTTCACCATTCATGATTATCACGCTACCCACCGGATGCTGAGCGTGCCCGAGGTTTTTACCTATTCCTCCAACATTGGGGCCGCGCGCATGGCTTTGATGGCGGGAGTCGAGGCACATAAGGCATTTTTGAGAAAAATGGGCCAGCTTAGCCGTTTGCGCACAGAACTTCCCGAATCCGCCGAACCCCTTGTCCCGAGAAACTGGGGCGAACTGAATACAATGACGATTGCCTTCGGGCAGGGCCTTAATGTTGCTCCCTTGCAGGCCATGATGGCCGTCGGCGCGCTGGCGAATGGCGGATTTCTTGTCACTCCGACCTTCCTGAAGCGGAGCGAAGAGGACGGAAAAAGCAATGCCCCGCGTGTCATCAAGCCGGAGACGTCAGAGTCCATGCGCTATTTGATGCGGCTCAACGCCGAAATCGGCACCGCCAGAATAGCCGACATCCAAGGCTATTTCGTTGGCGGCAAGACGGGAACCGCGGATAAGATCATTCACGGACATTATGCGAAGGATCGAGTCTTCACGACATTCATGGCCATTATGCCCTCCGACAAGCCAAAATATCTTTATTTGACTCTTTTGGACGAGCCGCAGGGCTTGCCGGAGGACGGCGGCTATCATACTGCAGCCCATAACGCGGGTTTGGTCACAGGTAAGATCATCGAGCGGACAGGACCCCTGTTAGGGCTGCCGCCGCGCCCCGATACGCCGGTGCAACCTTTTCCGCTCCTCGCCAAACTTGGCTATGGAGAGGCCAATCAGCCGGCAAAGGGCGGAGGAGGGCATTGATGCGCCTTGCCGAGTTGTTTCGTCAGGCGGATATTCCGGAGGGTTTGGCGGCCCGCGAGATCAGGGGCATCAGCGCCGATAGCCGTGAGGTGACGGCGGACATGGTGTTTTTCGCGGTGCCGGGAACCAAAACCGACGGCCTCGCCTTTGTGCCGCAGGCTGTCCGTCGCGGGGCTGTCGCGATCGTCGCCGAGCGTGATCCAGGGGACGAAATCGGCTCCGCTGCGTTCGTTAAAGCTGCCGATGTCCGGCTTGCCTTGGCGCAGGCCTCCGCGCTTCTCTATCCGCGCCAGCCGGAAACGATCGTCGCAGTCACAGGAACAAGCGGCAAGACATCAGTCGCCGATTTCGTGCGGCAAATTTGGTCGGCCCTTGGCGCGAAAGCAGCTTCCCTCGGCACGCTTGGCGTCGTCGCGCCTTCAGGGCCAGTTGCCGGCTCGCTCACCACCCCCGATCCCATCAGCTTGCACAAAACCCTGGACACACTCGCACGTAGCGGCGTCACCCATCTTGCCCTCGAGGCTTCCTCGCACGGTCTTCTGCAACGCCGGCTCGATGGCGTTCGCCTTACCGCGGCGGCATTTACCAACCTCTCCCGCGACCATCTCGACTATCACGCGACGCTCGATGAATATCTTGCCGCCAAACTGCAGCTTTTCGAGCGGCTGCTTGAGCCGGGTCAAGCGGCCATTGTTGATGCAGATAGCGACGTCGCGGAAAAAATCATCGTGGCCTGCGAAAAGCGTGGCCTTCGTGTTATCTCGATCGGCTTCAAGGGCGACAGTCTTCGTCTGCTCGAAGCTAAGCCGGAGAATTTTTCGACACAGCTAAAAATCGCTTATGAGGGCAAAATCTTCCAGCTTTTGCTTCCCCTCGCCGGTGCCTTTCAAGTCTCGAACGCGCTCGTCGCCGCGGCTCTTTGTATTGTGGGCGGAAGTCCGGCCGAAAAGGTTTTCCCGGCGCTCGAAACACTCAAGGGCGCACCTGGCCGCCTCGAAATCGTCGGCCGGAAAAATGGCGCGCCGGTCTTTGTCGATTACGCCCATAAGCCGGACGCGCTCGATAAAGCAATCAGGGCATTGAGGCCTTTTGTGCACAGCAAACTAATTGTGGTGTTTGGCTGCGGAGGCGACCGCGACACCGGCAAACGGCCGATCATGGGGGAAATCGCCGCACAACTGGCGGATCATGTCATCGTTACCGACGACAATCCCCGCTCGGAGGATCCAGCGCTGATCCGCAAAGCCATTCTTCGCGGTGCGGAAGGCTCGGACAATGTCGAAGAAATTGGCGACAGAGCTTTGGCGATCGCGCGTGGAATTGCGATGCTTGCGCCGGAGGATGGTCTCCTCATCGCGGGTAAGGGACACGAAACCGGGCAAAAGGTCGGCGAACAGGTTTTGCCTTTTTCGGACTCGGGCTGCGTTCGCGCGATCTTGAACGAAGCGTCCGCATGAGCGTCGCGACCAGCAGCAATTTTCTGTGGACGAGCCTCGCTCTCGTCGATCCGCTGGAGGCCCGGGTCTGCGGCCGACTCCCGCGTGGCGGCATTACGGGAATTTCGATAGATACGCGCACGTTGCGGGAAGGAGAACTTTTTTTCGCCATCCAAGGGGTCAATTCCGACGGCCATGATTATGTCGCCGCGGCGTTCGAGAAAGGTGCCGGTGCGGCGGTGGTCGATGAGGCCCATGCGGACGCGCTCCGGCCGTTTGGGCCGCTCTATGTCGTGACGGATGTTCTCGCGGCGCTCGAACGCCTCGGCGTGGCGGCGCGGACAAGGTCCATCGCCCGCATCGCCGCGGTTACGGGATCAGTGGGCAAGACGTCGACGAAGGAAGCCTTGCGGCTCGTGCTAACTCACGCCGGCGCCACGCACGCGTCCGCTGCCTCCTATAATAATCACTGGGGCGTGCCGCTCTCCTTGGCGCGAATGCCGAAGGACACAAGATTTGGAGTGTTTGAAATCGGAATGAATCACAAAGGAGAGATCACGCCGCTGACCGCGATGGTCCGTCCGCATGTTGCGATCATCACGACGATTGCTCCCGTCCATCTTGAATATTTCGACAGCGTGGATGAGATCGCCGACGCTAAGGCAGAAATTTTTTCCGGTCTCGCACCCGGCGGTGTTGCGATACTCAATCGTGATCTCCCCCAATATGAGCGCCTTCTGGCGCATGCGATGGCGTCGTCCGCCGGGCATGTCGCGAGTTTTGGCGAACATGAGAATGCCGACGCGAGGCTGACAAACGTAACGGTCGGCATCGATCATTCCATAGTCCAAGCCAGAATCTGTGGCCAGAACCTCACCTATCGTCTCGGCATGCCAGGCCGCCATTTCGCGATAAATGCGCTTGCGGTGCTGCTTGCCGCGAAAGCGTTTGGTGTTGATCTCGAGGCAGCCGCAAGCACGCTTGCATCGACTTCACCGCAGACTGGACGTGGCGAGAGGCTGGTATTGCCTGCCGAGGGTGGTCCATATACGCTGATTGACGAGAGCTACAACGCCAACCCCGCATCGGTGCGCGCGGCGTTGGCGGCTTTGGGTGCGCTACCTAAACAAAGCAACGGTCGCCGCATTGCGGTCCTCGGCGATATGCTGGAACTTGGGCATGGCGGCGCGGCGATGCATGCCGAACTTGCCGGCGACATCGCGGCCAATCATATCGATCTCGTTTTCGCTGCGGGTCCTTTGACAAAGCATCTCTTTGAGGCCTTGCCAGACCAACTGCGCGGGGCATGGCGCGATCGGGCAAGTGATCTTGTGCCGCTGGTCGGGGCGGCGGTGCATGGCGGTGACATGGTGATCGTAAAAGGGTCGAACGCCATCCGGATGAATGCGATCGTCGATGGTCTCAAACAGCGCGCGGGGAAGAATCTGCCGGGAGCCGTGACATGCTGACTTGGCTTGCGGAATTTTCAACGGTTTACAGCCCGCTCAATCTGTTTCGCTACATCACCTTTAGGACCGGCGGCGCCACCGCGACGGCGCTTTTCTTCGTCTTTTTTTTCGGCCCGAGAATCATCTCAGCGCTGCGGTTGAAACAAGGCAAAGGCCAGCCAATTCGCGACGATGGCCCGCAATCCCATATCCTGTTGAAAACCGGGACGCCGACGATGGGCGGCCTGATGATTTTGTCCGGTCTTATCGTCTCGACCTTGCTCTGGGCCAATTTGCGCAACCATTTCGTTTGGATCGTGCTTTTGGTCATGGTGGGCTTTGGCGCGATAGGTTTCTACGATGATTTGTTGAAGGTTACGAAGCAGACTCACAAAGGCTTTTCTGGGCGTCGGCGATTGGCCCTGGAGGTGGCTATCGCCATTGCCGCCTGCTTAGCAATGATGAAATTTGGAACGCCGCACACGACGGCTCTGTCGTTGCCCGCCATCAACGGCTTCGTCGCGGACCTGGGAATTTTCTTTCTTGCTTTTGGGGCTTTCGTGATCGTTTCCGCAGGCAATGCGGTCAATCTCACGGACGGCCTCGACGGTCTTGCCATCGTACCCGTGATGATCGCGGCGGCGGCTTTCGGAATCATCGCTTATCTCGCCGGAAACGCGATATTTTCGACTTATCTCGGGATCAACTTCGTTCCCGGGTCGGGGGAGCTTGCCGTCGTCTGCGGCGCTTTGATCGGCGCTGGCCTCGGTTTCCTTTGGTTCAATGCCCCGCCCGCGCAGATATTCATGGGCGATACCGGATCTCTTGCGCTTGGCGGGGCGCTTGGCACCATCGCCGTCGCCGTCAAGCATGAGATCGTCCTCGCCATAGTCGGCGGCCTTTTCGTCGTTGAGACCTTGTCCGTTATTGTCCAAGTGGTCTCATTCAAGATGACCGGCAAGCGCGTCTTCAAGATGGCGCCGATCCACCATCATTTCGAGCAGCTCGGCTGGTCCGAACCACAGGTCGTGGTCCGTTTTTGGATCATCGCTTTCGTGCTGGCGCTCATCGGCCTCTCCACATTGAAGTTGAGGTGACGATGACGCCGGTCACTTGCTTCGAGGGTAAGCACGTCGCCGTGTTTGGACTCGGCGGCTCGGGGTTCATCACGGCGCAAGCGCTTGCCGCTGGCGGTGCTCGCGTGTCAGTCTGGGATGACAATGAGCATGCCCGCGAGAAAGCCCGCGCGGCGGGGCTGAGGATCGAAAATCTTGCGGCCGTGGACTGGCGGAATTTTGATTCGCTTGTGCTTTCTCCCGGGGTTCCGTTGACGCATCCGGCGCCTCATTGGACTGTCCTTAAGTCAAAGCAAGCCGGGATTGAAGTCATCGGCGACATCGAATTATTTTGCCGCGAGCGACAGAAAATTGCGCCAGATTCTCCCTTCGTGGCGATCACAGGGACGAACGGAAAGTCCACAACCACAGCGCTCGCCGCGCATCTCTACAAGAGTTTCGGATTTGCAGTTGAAGTTGGCGGCAATATCGGCACGCCCATTCTCGCGTTGGAAATGCCGGCGCAAGAACGCGTCCACGTCGTTGAGTGCTCATCCTTTCAAATCGATCTTGCGCCATCCCTCAATCCGTCCGCCGGTGTCCTTTTGAATGTCACGCCAGATCACCTTGACCGGCATGGCACGATGGAAAATTACGCAGCGATCAAGGGGCGCCTGGTCGAAAAAGCCAATCTCGCGGTGGTCGGGATCGACGATGACATTTCGCGTGCCATCGCCAATAGGCTGATCAAATCGGGGAAACGGGTCATTCGCGTTTCCGTTAACAACACGCCGGTTGAAGACAGCATTGTCCTCGATGGAACGTGTCTTTTGCGTTATTCCGGTGGCCGTTCGGCGCCGGTTGCGGATTTGGCTGGAATTGCTTCGCTGCGCGGCAAACACAATGGCCAGAATGCCGCCGCCGCTGTCGCTGCGCTTGGGCCGCTTGGTCTTGATACGGAGCGTGTCGCAAAGGGCCTGCGGAGTTTTCCCGGGCTGCCGCACCGTTTGGAAGAAGTAGCGCACGAAGGCAATGTACTATTTGTCAACGATTCCAAAGCGACCAACGCCGATGCCGCCGAAAAGGCGTTGCTTTCCTTCGACAAGGTGTTTTGGATTATCGGCGGCCGGGCGAAAGAGGGCGGCATCGAGCCGCTGCGGCCTTTGTTCGGGAAAGTGATCAAAGCCTATCTGATTGGCGAATCCAGCGATGTTTTCGCCCGAACCATCGGAGAGGCTTTTCCCTATGAGCGCTGCATGTCACTCGAAGCCGCAGTTCCCGCGGCGGCGCGCGATGCTTTCGCAAGCAAGATTGCCGAACCTGTCGTCCTGCTTTCGCCCGCCTGCGCGTCCTTCGACCAATTTCCAGATTTCGAAAAAAGAGGCGATCGCTTTCGCGATCTCGTCAAGGCTTTGCTCGCGGACAAAAAAGCGGGTTGAGGAGGCAACTATGGTATCGCGCGCGGAACGCTCGCCGATGGCGAATTGGTGGTGGACGATCGATCGCTGGATCCTCGCGGCAATTGGCGCGTTAATGGTTTTGGGGCTTGTGTTGACGATGGCCGGCAGCCCGCCGGTTGCCGAGCGTCTCGGACTCCCGGCCTTCCATTTTGTGCATCGTCAAGTCCTTTATTTGATTCCCTCGATTGCCGTCCTTTTTGGGGCGTCATTTCTAACTCCCCGGGAAGTTCGCCGTGTGGCGCTCATCGTGTTTTTGGTATCGGTCGCCTTGATCGTGACGGCACTTGTCTTTGGTCATGAAGTCAAAGGATCGCGCCGTTGGATTTTGGGTATCCAGCCTTCGGAATTCTTGAAGCCAGCCTTTGTCATCCTCGTGGCATGGGCTTTTTCAGAGGCCGCAAAGCGGCGTGATGTTCCGGCAAATCTGATCGCCATACTGTTGCTGCTGGTGACGATCGTTCTTTTGGTCCTCCAGCCGGATTTCGGCCAGACGATGCTGATCTCGCTCGTTTGGGTGGCTCTGTTCTTCATGGCTGGTCTGCATTGGTTTTGGGTGGCTGGTTTGGGCGGCGCGGGGGTAGGCGGCGCGATGCTCGCTTATAAATTCGTGCCCCACGTCCGCGCCCGAGTCCTCAAATTCGTCGATCCAGGCGCGGGTGGAGGCATGGTCGACACGTTTCAGGTCGATACCGCGCTCGATTGTTTTCTGTCCGGCGGCTGGTTTGGCAAGGGGCCGGGCGAAGGGACCGTCAAGCGTATCCTTCCTGATGCCCATACGGATTTCATTTTCGCGGTAACCGGCGAGGAGTTCGGCGCGCTGGCCTGCCTTTTGATTGCGGCCATTTTCGCCTTCATTGTGCTGCGCGGCTTGTCTCTGGCGGCGCGCAACGAGGACCCATTTTGCCGGTTCGCGGCGGCTGGACTGGTCATGCTTTTTGGCATCCAAAGCGTCATCAACATGGCCGTCAATCTGCACCTCATCCCGGCGAAGGGCATGACCTTGCCGTTTATTTCCTACGGCGGCTCCTCGCTGATTTCGCTGGCGATGGCAATCGGCTTTTTGATCGCGGTTTTGCGCAAACGGCCCGGTGCGGCGCTCCTTTCGGAGACAACGATGGAAATTTTCGCATGAACGGACTAGGTCCGGTGGCCGTCGCGGCGGGCGGGACCGGCGGCCATCTGTTTCCTGCGGCCGCGTTGAGCCATGCACTCAAGGTCCACGGCTTTGAGGTGCATCTCATCACGGATGAACGGGCCGCGAAATATGACGGCGATTTTCCGGCCCATACGGTTCACAGATTGGCTGCCGCGACCCCGAGCGGCGGGTCGCTGTTGCCGAAAATCCGGGCGATCGTCACGATCATCCGCTCGACCCGCGCTGCGCGGCGGCTCTTCAAACAGATTCGTCCGCGCGCGGTGATAGGGTTTGGCGGCTATCCCACGGTGCCCCCCGTGCTGGCGGCATCCCAGCTCGGAGTGCCGGTGATACTGCATGAGGGCAATGCCGTCATCGGCCGCGCCAACCGGTACCTCGCAGACAGGGCCGAGGTGATCGCCAAGGGGTTTGAGGTGCTTGGCGGAGTCCCCGGTAACATGGCTGCGAAGACGCGCCTCACGGGAAATCCGGTCCGCCCGATGGTCATCGAGGCCGCGCAGGCCGCCTTCCCAGACTACTCTGATGGAAAGCTGCGGGTCCTGGTGACCGGCGGTTCGCAGGGAGCCCGGATTTTTTCGGACATCGTTCCCGCCGCGATCGAACTTCTGCCGCCGGAGGCAAGGCGAAAGCTCCACATTACGCAGCAAGCGCGCGCTGAGGACGAGGAAAGGGTGCGTGAGACCTACGAGCGGCTTGGCGTCGATGCCGAAATCCGGTCGTTTTTTGCCGATTTGCCCTATCGGATTGCGCAATCTCATCTTATCGTCGCCCGTGCTGGCGCCTCGACGGTGTCCGAACTCGCCGTCATCGGCCGTCCCGCTATCCTTGTGCCGCTGCCGGGCGCGATCGACCAGGATCAGGCGGCCAATGCAGAACAATTCGCCGCGTCCGGCGCCGCGATTGTTGTCGCGCAGAGCGTATTTTCGCCGCAATGGCTGGCGACTTCTCTTGTCGAAGCGCAGGCTGATATGGATGGCCTTGCGCGCCGTGCCGCCGCGGCGAAGCGAACGGGCATCACGGACGCGGCTGAAAGGCTCGCCGATCTGGTGCTTGGTTTGGTGACGAACAAGGATAAAGTTCATGAGGTTACCGGATAAACTGGGCCCCATCCATTTCATCGGTATTGGTGGTATAGGGATGTCCGGCATTGCCGAGGTTCTTCTCAATCTTGGCTATACGGTGCAAGGCTCAGATGCTTCCGAAAGCGCCAATGTCTTGCGCTTGCGCGGCAAACGCGCGCTTGTTCATATCGGGCATGATGCAAAAAATCTCGGGGCCGCCGAAGTCGTCGTTGTCTCCACCGCGATCAAGCGCGACAACCCCGAACTTATTGCCGCCCGGAAAAAGCGCCTGCCCATCGTCCGCCGGGCGGAAATGCTTGCCGAGCTCATGCGCTTGAAACATTGTGTCGCCATCGCCGGGACGCATGGCAAGACGACCACCACATCCCTCGTCGCCACCCTTCTGGAAGCTGGCAAATTCGATCCGACCGTCATCAACGGCGGCATCATCAACGCTTACGGCACCAATTCGCGACTTGGCGCCGGTGACTGGATGGTTGTCGAAGCCGATGAAAGCGATGGAACCTTCCTCAAACTGCCGGCTGAAATCGCGATCGTCACCAATATCGATCCCGAGCATCTTGATCATTTCGGAACCTTTGACGCGATCAAGCAAGCCTTTCGCGCTTTTGTCGAAAACCTTCCCTTTTACGGTTTTGCCGTGATGTGCATCGACCACCCCACGGTCGAAGAGCTTGCTGGAAAGATCGAGGACCGGCGGGTCGTAACCTATGGCGTGGGCACGCAGGCAGATTACCGGCTCGCCGGCATCGATCTCAGCAACGGCGTCTCGCATTTCACGGTGATTATCCGTGACCGCGACACGGGCGCCGAGACCATGCTTGAAAACATTACCATGCCGATGCCGGGCCAGCACAACGCCTTGAATGCGACCGCCGCGATCGCCGTCGCGCACCGCCTCGGCATGAGTGGGGAAGCGATCCGCAAAGCGCTCGCGGGTTTCGGTGGCGTCAAGCGCCGCTTCACCCGCACCGGCGATTGGAATGGCGCCGCCATTTTCGACGATTACGGCCATCATCCCGTTGAAATCGCCGCCGTGTTGCGCGCCGCCCGTGCGTCGGCCAAGTCCCACGTTATCGCTGTCGTGCAGCCGCATCGCTACACGCGCCTCCATTCGCTCTTCGAGGGCTTTGCGTCTGCCTTCGACGACGCCGATACGGTGATCGTCGCCGATGTGTATTCGGCGGGCGAAGCGCCGATCGCGGGCGCTGATCGCGAGTTCCTCGTTGCCGCCTTGCAAGCGCGCGGACACCGTCAAGCTCTCGGCCTCAAGCGGCCGGAGGATTTGGTGCCGCTCATACGCTCACTTGCCAAGCCCGGCGATTATGTCGTGTGTCTCGGCGCGGGCAATATCACCCAATGGGCGCAGGCGCTGCCTGCGCAACTCGCGGCGGAAGACATTGATGCTGGCGCCGCCGAATAAAGGCGCTGCGATTTTTCCCGATCTCGCAGCAGAACTGACGGCGCGGATGCCCGGACTGCGCGGCGTGCTCTCAAACCATGCGCCGCTGGCGCATTTGTCCTGGTTCAAGACCGGCGGTCCGGCGCAAGTGCTATTCGAGCCGGACAACGAGAGCGATCTTGCCTATTTTCTGTCCCGGCTCGATCCCGCGATTCCGGTTCTCGTGCTTGGCGCTGGGTCCAACATTCTGCTGCGCGATGGCGGCGTCGAAGGTGCCGTGATCCGCCTTGGCAAGGGATTTTTGGGCGTTGAAATTGACGGCCTGACCTTGCGCGCGGGGGCTGGCGTACCCGACGTGAAACTGAGCTCCGCCGCCGCGAAGGCAGCCATCGCCGGGCTTTCGTTTTTTCGCGGCATTCCAGGCTCGGTTGGAGGTGCGCTTCGCATGAACGCGGGCGCTTATGGGGCCGAGACCAAGGACGTGCTTGTCTCCTGCCGGGGCGTTGATCGAAGCGGCCGCATTCTCGAGTTTTCCAACGCCGACATGGGATTTACCTATCGCCATTGTTCGGTGGCGTCGGATGTGATCTTTACCCAGGCAGTGTTCGCGGGTAGCGCGGGCGATCCACAAACGATTCTCGCCGAAATGACGGAGATTACCAAAGCGCGCTCGGAAACGCAGCCCGTCAACACCCGCACCGGCGGTTCGACCTTCAAAAATCCGCCCGGCCAAAAAGCCTGGGAGCTCATCGACAAAGCAGGCTGCCGCGGCCTCACCGTTGGTGACGCACAAGTCTCGGAGCTTCATTGCAATTTTCTCATCAATCGTGGAGCAGCGACCGCCGCCGATCTCGAAAGTCTGGGCGAACTAGTCCGCGCCCGCGTCAAGGAGACGAACGGGGTCACCTTGGAGTGGGAAATTTTGAGGGTCGGGAAAGCCATCCCGTCCTGAATGGCGCACCCGTGCGAAAAAAGTCGTTAAGCGCACCCTACGAAACCACAACTGGTTCGATCATTGCCATCGCTGCTTTTTCCACGTCGGTTGTTCGATTGCTCCACCCGTGCGCGTACGTTCCAAAGCCAGACAACGAGCGGTAATAATCGAGCCGAAGCTCCGACATTTTTCGGACTACCTCCTGGGGACTCTTGGCCCTTGCCGCTGCAATGGTGGCGTCGCCAATCGAACCGTCGTCGGCAGCTCCTACGGCTCTCTGCAACAATTTGGCTGACCGCCCCGGTCCGGCATTGACGCCAAAATCAAACGTTACCAAATCAACACCAGGGGGAAGATCTTCGCATCTTAATTTGTTCCAAAAATTCGTTCGATAGATTTCACACGCCGTGTCTCGCGTGAGTTTTTTCACGTCATCCACGGCGGCGGCGGATTGGCCGCGATCCTCTAACCAGGCGCTCAGCGTCTTTTGCGTGATTCCAAAATTGGTCGCGCCGCCCGGATCGTTAGGGTCATTGGAAAAGCCTCCCTCTTTGGCCAAGACAATATCGACACACTTTGGAAAGTTCGATCGCTTCACTGCTGCTGGTTGTATGTTGGCTGGTTTTGCGACAGCGGAAGACTGACGAACCGCTTCCAAACTGGTCGACTGCGTCTCTTTGATCGTGTTGGCTTGTGACTTGATAGTGTCGCTCATCCTCTGTGACTGCGCGAGCTGTATGTCTGCGGTTGCGGCATCTTTTAGGCGGGATCCTTGAGAAGACCCCAGCCAGAAACTGACCACCGTTGTAAAGGCGGCGACAAGCGCTCCGAGTGTGAGATTAATGAGCTGATAGGTCCCGTCGATGGGCTTGCCGTCTTTGCCTATCGGGACGCCAAATATCATGAGATAATAAAAGATGATGAAAAATCCGAGCGTGACTATAAGCGAAATCCAAATAGGCGCCCGGGCCGCAGGTCCTCCTGACTTTGATGCCTCATAGAACCTCTGCCGGGCAGTGTCGACATCCTGCAAGCTGGCTTTGAAACGCTCGAATTCATCATTCCGGCGTTCCGTCTCTTCGTCTTGCTGGATTTTGAGTTTGGCAAGTTGCTCTTCTTGTTGTGATTTGAACAGAGCAAGTTGCGCCTGGGTCTTCTGTTCATCCTGTTTGCGTTGCGCTTCAGCCTCAGCGAGATGGGCTTGCCGTATTTTCTCGGCTTCCGCAGCGGCGATTTCTGCCAGCTTCAATTGAAGCTGTGCGGCAACTGAGGGATCTGTATCGATCTTCAGGCGTGCAGCGGTCGAGTCGGTCGTACCCGTGATGTCGCTGACAGCTTTGTTAATGGCGTCTTTGACCGGCCCTGTCTTGTCTCCTGCAATCAGATTGACAAGCCCAGGGAGCAGTTGGAGAGCAATTGGAATGAGTGGCAGCATGGTTCCCGATCCCCCTAAATTTGAAACATTCGCAATGTTGGGTATGGCGTTGGCCACAATTGGCGCCAAGGCAGTCAAATCGATCCCCAGATGCTTGGCAGTCTCATCTCCCATTTCTCCATCGACAACCAAGCCTAGCGCCTGCTGAAAGGCGACAACGGCTTCCGTCGTCTTCTGACCGAACTCCCCGTCGATCTTCCCCGGATCAAATCCTTTTGCCTTCAAGGCGGCTTGAATTTGCTGCACGGCCGAAGCGCTCATATTGGGCGCATCGGAAGTAAATACATGGGATGGGCCAGGCACGCTCACGGGCGCTCCGGCGCTGTCATAGGCAATCTCCGGCAATAGAATCCCAGCGTGCCATGTTCTCCCGGCGACTTTTCCGGCTTTCACGCCGTAAGCTTTCCCCATCGCCTCGATTGTGCCGCCGCGCCCGTCCGAGAGAACGATGTGACCAAACTTCCCTGGCACGTTGGGAGGGAAACGTAGGAGAATGCCGCCAACCGTGGCCGCCGCTTTCTCCACAGATGCGCGAATTCCCCCGCTCTCAACGTCGCGTTTCCAATACCCTGTCCAAGCGTTCGCTTTGTGAGGATCGCCGTGGTTGTCCTCGCAACCGTAGAGAATGCCGGCTTCCTGATAGACGAGCCAAGAGATGAATTCCGCGCAGTCCCAAGGTCCGTGCCAGTTCGGGTCATCCTTGGGCACGTCAACAAATCTGTATTCTTCACCAATGTGTTTTCTGGCTCTTTCAATGAGCCCTTGTCCACTCGCCATTGCACCCCCCAAATTGCGGATAACAGTAGGCGTTTGATCAATCGAAATCGCTATTTTAGATACGTAAAAGCGCGGCTAGCCGCGCCCCCCAATGAGGGGACGTGCTCCGACTCTCAAGCTCTCTTTTTGGAAAATATATCATCCAGCATCCCCCCGATTGCCGACGATTGACATAAATCTGACTCGGTTCGGCCGGGTTGGCAAGTCCGCACTCTCGCCGATGGTGCTTCGATCGCCAGGTCCAGCGTTGCCATGATGGGGGGCCAATCCAATTCCAATGCCACCTACAACGTTCTGTTCAAGGAAAGCCCGACGGCAAAAAGACCGAAAAAGTCATCGTCTCGGTCAAGGGCGGCCAAGCCCTCAATCCGGCGATGCTGAAGGACCTCATCGTCACCGTCGATCAGGAAGGCGCCAAGATGGGCGTGTTTCTAACGCTCAAGGCGCCGACCAAGGGCATGGTCACACAAGCCGCAAGCGCGGGCTTCTACAAGACGGACTACGGAAACTTTCCCAAAATCCAGATCATCACCATCGAGCAGCTGTTCGGCCCAGCCAATCCGCTGCATTTGCCTTGGCAAGACACATCCGTCTTCAAAAAGGCCAAACGTGAGACAACGGAAACCCAATCGAAACTCGACCTTTGACAGGCCATCCTTCGAGACGGCGCCTTCGGCGCCTCCTCAGGATGAGTAACCTGCCACGCGCCCCCACAGCCCTCATCCTGAGGAGCGAGCGCAACTCGCGTCTCGAAGGACGAGGACGAGGCTTTTGAAACAAGCCAAAAAACCCCTGGGGGTACTCATAATATTTATCATGATCTTGCGCTTGCCCCAAATCCCGGCTTTGTATTCGGCCGCGCCTCGCGCGTGTCCGTTTGCCCGGACCGTCAGTCGTACCAAAACGTTTCACGCGAAACACTTTTGTCCGATTGGGGCCGGAAACCTTACCAAATTGATGGGTGAGACATCATGACCAAGCATGTCGCCGTCCTCATGGGCGGCCTCTCGGCGGAACGCGAGGTATCGCTGCGGTCTGGGGCAGCCTGCGCGAAAGCCCTCGAAGGCGAGGGGTTCGCCGTCACCCAGCTCGATGTCGATCGGGATATCGCGCAAACGCTGGCCAAACTCAGACCGGACGTCGCCTTCAACGCACTGCACGGACGGTTCGGAGAGGACGGCATCATGCAGGGCATTTTGGAAATGCTGCGCATTCCCTATACCCATTCGGGGGTGCTCGCCTCGGCGCTCGCCATGCGCAAGGACCGCGCCAGGGACCTCTTTCGCGCCGCGGGAATTCCGGTCGCAGAGGGGGTCACGGTTGATCGCCACATCGCCGCCGAGCGGCACATTATGCCGCCTCCCTACGTCATCAAGCCGCTTGAGGAGGGTTCTTCCGTCGGGATCATGATCGTCAAGGAGGGGGCGAACGCGCCGCCGCAAGAATTAGCCAGCAAAGATTGGCCGCATGGAAACGACGTTCTGGTCGAGCGCTTCGTCCCCGGGCGCGAGCTGACCTGCGCCGTCATCGGTGAAAAAGCCTATGACGTCATTGAGATACGCGCAGCCGATGGGGGCTGGTATGACTATAATGCAAAATACGCCAAGGGCGGCTCCATTCATGTCCTTCCGGCGAATCTTAAAGGAAATATTTACCAAAATGTACAAGAGTTAACCCTCGTGGCGCATAAGACGCTCGGCTGTCGCGGCGTGAGCCGGACGGATTTCCGGTATGACGATTCCCCAAATGGGACAGGGGAACTCGTGATCCTGGAGGTCAACACCCAGCCTGGGATGACCGAGACGTCGCTTGTGCCGGAATTGGCGGCCTTCGCGGGCCTAACATTCGGTGAGCTTGTACGATGGATGGTCGAGGACGCCTCCTGCGATCGTTGAGATTTCCAGGGCAGGGCTTTGCCCCTGCGGCCCTGGCTTACGGCGGCAATCTGGCGGTGCGTGGCGCTGCTGGCTCGCGGCAGAAGCTCATGCCCCCTGCGCGGCAGAGACGGCCGGACTTATGGCATAAGATCCTAACCCGGCTGGCTGGGCCAGGGACCGGCGCATATTTGTCCTTGTTCCTCTTGGCGGCGGTTGGCGTCTACGGCGCCGTGAAGGGCGGCCACTACGCCGCTTTCGTCGAGGCGCAGGGACAACCGGCCGATATTGCGGCCAAGGCACTCGGGTTCGCCATCAAGTCTGTATCGGTCTCAGGCAACCATGAACTCAAGGACCAGGATCTGCTTGCCGTCGCCGGGATCGGGGTGCGCAATTCGCTACTGTTCCTCGACGTGGCGCAAGTCCGCGAAAGGCTGCAAAAGCTGCCGCTTGTCAAGGAAGCCGTCATCACCAAACTCTATCCGGACCGGCTCTTGATCGAAATCGAAGAACGGCAGCCATTCGCTCTCTGGCAGTGCGACGGCAAGGTACAGATCGTGGCGGCCGACGGGGTGCCCGTCGCTCCGATGCGCGATCAGCGTTTCATTCATTTGCCGCTCGTTGTCGGCACCCGGGCCAATGAAAAACTCAATCAATATCTCGCGCTTCTTGATAAGGCAGGAGATTTGCGCGAACGGATCGTGGCGGGGGTGCTTGTCGCGCAACGCCGGTGGACGTTGAAGACGGCGACCGGCGTCGAAATTCTCTTGCCGGAAATTGAGCCGGAGGCGGCGCTCGCCAGGCTGGCAGACCTGCAGCGAACCGCGCATGTCCTTGACAAGGATCTGATTTCCATCGACCTGCGGCAGCCTAACCGCCTTGTCGCGAGATTGACCGAGGAAGCGGCGGCCGAACGTGCGGAAACGCTCCCCCGGAAAACCAAGGCGAAAGGCGGCCATATATGAATTCGAGGATATTGCCGCCGCGCCTGCCGCCCCTGGCGGCAAAAAAAAGCGCGGTTCTTTCCGTGCTCGACATTGGCACATCGAAAGTCGTCTGCCTGATCGCGCGGCTCAATCCGAGCGATCCTTCCGATTCATTGCGAGGGCGCACCCACCGCTGCCGCATTCTTGGAATCGGGCATCAGCGTTCGCGCGGCATCAAGGGTGGTGCCATCGTCGATATGGATGCGGCGGAAGCCGCGATCCGGTTCGCGGTTGATGCGGCGGAACGGATGGCCGGGGTACAGGTTGAGAGCCTGATCGTGAACGCGACAGGCGGCCGGCTTGCGTCGCGGCGCTATGACGCCAAGGTCGCGATCGCCGGCCGGGCCATTACGCAAGCCGATGTTCATCGGGTGCTGGAGGCTTGCACCTCGCGCGGCGAACAACAGGGCCGTGCCGTGCTCCATTCCCTGCCCATCGGGTTCTCGCTCGGCGAGACGCGGCACGTCCAAGATCCAAGAGGCATGGTTGGCGAGGAACTCGGCGCTGAAATGCATGTGCTGAGTTGTGACGCGGCGGCGGCGCGCAATCTGATGCTCGCGATCGAACGCTGCCATCTGACCGTCGATGCGATGGTTGCGACGCCTTACGCGGCGGGCCTTGCCGCTCTGGCCGATGATGAAGCCGAACTTGGCGCCGCCTTGATCGACATGGGGGCGGGGACAACCTCGGTGAGTGTGTTTTCCGGCGGCCATCTGACGCATGTCGATGGGTTCGCCGTCGGCGGCAACCATGTCACCACGGATGTCGCGCGCGGCCTTGGAATCACGCTCGCGGATGCGGAACGGTTAAAGACACTCTACGGCGCCTGCCTCACTTCGGTGACCGATGAAAGCGAGACGATCGCGGTGGTCCAGGCGGGCGAGGACGGCGAGCGTCCGGCGCATTTGCCGAAGGCGCAACTCATCGCGATCATCAAGCCGCGCGTCGAGGAAATTCTCGAACTCGTGCGCGACCGTCTCAAACTCGCGGGTCTTCCTACCCACGCGGGGCGGCGGCTCGTTCTCACCGGCGGGGCTTGCCAGCTGACTGGCATGCAAGCGGCGGTGAAACGGATTGTTTCCGGGCAGGTCAGGATCGGCCGTCCGCTCGGGATTAAGGGACTCCCGGAATCGGCGAAAAGTCCGGCATTTGCGGCAGCCGTCGGACTTTTGGTCTATCCGCAAGTGAGTGGTATCGAGCATTTCCGTCCGTCGCGGCGCGGCGCCGTTGCGGACGCGCAAGCGCCCGGATACATCGGACGGGTCGGGCAGTGGCTCAAAAGTAGTTTTTAAGCGTGCATGCGGCGAGCGTAAAGGCGGCGAGTAACATGAGTGTGCCGCGAATACCCTAAATGAAAACCCGAGTGCCGGCGAACGGTGCTCCAACGTCGAGAGGCCAGACGATGACGATCAATCTTAAAGCACCCGAGCTCCGGGAGCTAAAACCACATATCATGGTCGCGGGTATCGGCGGCGCCGGCGGCAACGCGGTCAACAATATGATTGTCTCGGGCCTGCTCGGGGTCGAGTTCATTGTCGCCAATACGGATGCGCAGGCCCTGACCTCCGCGAAGGCCGAGCGCATAATCCAGATGGGCCTGCAGGTCACCGAGGGTCTTGGCGCTGGATCGCAGCCGGAAGTCGGCAGGGCCGCGGCCGAGGAAGCGATCGAGGAGATTCGCGATCATTTGTCCGGAGCGCATATGGTGTTCGTCACCGCGGGCATGGGCGGTGGGACCGGCACGGGCGCCGCGCCGGTCATCGCCCGGGCCGCAAGGGACATGGGGATCTTGACGGTCGGCGTCGTGACGAAGCCGTTCCAATTCGAGGGTGCGCGCCGCATGCGCATCGCCGAAGCGGGCATCAACGAATTGCAAAAATCCGTCGATACTCTGATCATTATCCCCAATCAGAATTTGTTTCGCATCGCCAATGAGAAAACCACCTTCGCCGATGCCTTCGCGATGGCCGATCAGGTGCTTTATTCCGGGGTTGCTTGCATCACCGATCTGATGGTCAAGGAAGGCTTGATCAATCTCGATTTTGCCGACGTCCGCGCCATCATGCGCGAGATGGGCAAGGCGATGATGGGAACCGGCGAGGCCTCGGGCGAGAAGCGGGCAATCCTCGCGGCCGAAGCGGCGATTGCCAATCCGCTGCTCGACGAAGTGTCAATGAAGGGCGCGCGCGGCTTGCTCATTTCGATCACCGGCGGCAATGATCTCACTCTTTATGAAGTCGATGAAGCGGCCGGCCGGATTCGCCAGGAGGTCGATGAGGACGCCAATATCATTCTTGGCGCGACGTTCGATGAAAACCTCGACGGCATTGTCCGCGTTTCTGTGGTTGCGACCGGCATCGATCATGCACTGACGAACTACGAGCCCACCGCCGCCGAGACCCGTATCGCGGAGGTCACCACCCGCCTGCGGGCGCAGACAGCGGCGCGCCCGATCGAAACCGCGCAGCCGCGTTTCCAAGCCGTGCCGGCTGAAACCTACGTGGGCGAATATAATCCGCGCTACGACGAGCGTGGACAAACGCCTGCCCAGCCCTTCGGCGCGCCCGGCACCGGCGCTGAAAATAGAGTCCATATCCAGGAAGTCGTGCCTCAGTCGCGTCACTATGGCGAACCGGCGCAGCAAGCGGTGCGTGCGGGCGACCATTATGAAGACGGGCCTTTTGTCCCAGAGGCGCCTGATTCTCCGGTCGTCCGGCCGCAGCGGATGCCGCAAATCGACGATCTGCCGCTACCGGCGCAGAATCAAATCCGCGCCCACAGGGGAGAGTTGGCGGCCGAGCCGCATCCGGAAGCCAAGCGCCGCTCGCTGCTCGAGCGGCTGGCCTCCTTTGGCGTCAGCCGCCAGGAAGGGGGAGCGCCAGCGTCCGCACCGCAAAGGCAGGCACCCGTGCGGCCGCCCGCACCGCAGACGTACCGGCAGCCGCAGCCAAATCCCGTTCATGCGGAATATGGCAAACGCACCCAGCACCCGCCGGCCCCGACAAGGCTTCCGCAAGCCGCGGCCGATCCGCACGGGCGGGGCACCTATCAATCGCGCGCACTCGAAGAGGACCACCTCGAGATTCCGGCATTCCTGCGGCGTCAATCAAGCTAAAATTTAAGCTCAAGGGAGGATTGAGATTTCAGGCGCTCACCGCCGGAAATCTCACTTTCGCCCGCCGGCGGGCGCGCGCCAGCAGGAGGGCGGCCTTGGCATTGAGAATCGGAACTCCGCCACCAAATCCGAACCACCGGCGGGGCGTCCGGCGTTCCGTCTCGAACAAATGTTTCGCCAGAGCAAGCATTGTTGGAGACGAGGCGGTCGCGAGGCCTGGGCAGAGAGTTTCCAAAGTCATCGGGCGCTTCGCATAGGCGCGTGCCCGTTGTTTGACGAGAAAGGCTGCGCTGCGCCTTGCCTGGGCACAAAGCGCGGTTTCGGCGTTGATTTGGGCGTGAGTGCGATAGGACATGCGCGGGCTCCGGCAGAGTACCCGCTTAAACTACAGGTAAAAATACCAGGATTAAGGTATTATTACCTAATGACCCTCGCTATTTCCGGCGCCACTGACCGGATCTGACAACGCCCTTGATTTCCGCCGCCCATTCGATTCGCACGCCCCGGATTGGCGCCGCATTGTGGCTCTCAAGGTCAAATGTTCCGTTGGCGCCGCCGCGCTGGATGCGCTTCAGATAGCGCTTGCCGTCGGTGGTGCGGACGGCCGCCTCCCAGCCAATGACGTCCGCCACATCGGTACCCTCGCGCCAGCAAATGATCACATCTCCCGGATCATAGCGGGGCCACATGCTGTCACCTTCGACTTGGAACGCGATCGCGTCCGTCGAGATTGGAAACGGAACCTCAATTTCGTACAAGCCCTCGGGCGGGTTTTGTTCGAATTCCGGCTGGATTTCCGCGCCGGCCCCGATCCTCCCGACAACTTGCACGCTGTTGCGGGGGGTGGGATCGCCAACGCCCTCGAGGAGCCAGGCCGCGGTTGTCTTCAGGACGGGGGCGAGCGCCATCAAGGTCTCGGTCGTGACGCCACGCCGGTCGTTGTTTTTGACGGCCCGCTTTAGGTTGCGGATCGCGTCCGGCCGCTTGGCGGCAAGCGAGGCGGCATGCGCCGAAAGACCCACCTCCTTGAGGCGGCTTTCGATGCGGGTGAGGACGTCTTCCAATTCCATACCGGTAGAGTAACCGAACTTAATCAGGAATGCATCAGGTAAAATTGCCTTGACAATAACGGTAGAAATACCTTATAGCTCATCTTCAGCGGTGCTGCCGTAGCGGTCCCGCGCGTGAGTGCAGAAGGAGGTTTTGCCGTGACGGTTGCGACAGAAATTCATAAATCCCGCTGGACGGGAGAGCGTATTGCCCGCTTGGGGTTTCTTCTTGGCCTTGGCTGGGAAGCCAAACGCATCGCCGAGGATCCCATCATCAGTTCGACCCCCAACAATGTGCACCGTCAGGCGCAACGATTCGGCCTCGCTTTTCGCGCCGCGGCGGCGGCCATGTCTCTCCGCTTGCCGCCTGAAGCCAACAGCTATTTCGAGGCGGCGGCGGCCAAGCGCAGCCTGACCCGTGAGTCGATGATCAAGCTTCTGCTTCTCGAAGTCGCGTCCGAACCCAGTCTTCTCGACAATATTCTCGATGATGGGGTTTGAGAATGGAGAGCGAAGCAAAGGCGTCCTCATTCGAGGGTCCGCTCACCGCCCCGCGTGAAAGCTTTCCGGAATTTTGGGATGCGGAGCTTGTCGGCAAAAGGCTCGTTCAGGCGTTTGCCACACTCGACCGCCTGCCGCGGATGCGCGGACCCCGCGAGCCCGGCGGCCATTGGCCGCGCACCGTGACCGAATGGGCCGATCAATTGGCGCAGGCGGAACTCGCGGAAAGCGAACGCCGGGCACGCCAGGATGTGGCCAATCGCACGGTAATCCGGCCGACAGCCCTCGAGATCCAACGGATGGACACCGCCCTCGAATGGCTGCGCGAATTGCGCGATCTGGATACCGGGATGGCGCTGGTGACGACCCTTTGGGCGCTCCGTTCGGCGCGGGGGCGCTCGATCAAAAAACTCTGCATCGAAAAACAATGGGCGCCGCACACCTTTTTCCGGAAGCGGGCGAAGGCACTCGCAAACCTGGCGGACATGCTAAATGCGCGCGGCAGCCCGGTGTTTTGATGACAACGCCTCTCATACTGGATCACCGAGCTGGGCATCGGCTCTGTCTTTTTCGAGCGCATCGAGGGCCGCCTCCAAGATGGCACGGATGTTCGCGACGTTTTTGGTATTGAGCATGCTGGGGTCGAGATAAAAATCGAGCCCAGTCATATGCGCGCTGAAGATTGCGACCTGCTCGCCAGCCGAATCAAGCATGCCTTTGACGACATAGGGCATGACCTCCCGGCTGATTCCCTTCATGTGAATGGGCGAAAGGGCCTGCGCAACAAGAATGTCCCGCGCTAGCGCGTAGCTTTCATAGCTGATGACGATTTGTCCGGGTTCGGCGATCGACTGCAGACGCGCCGCCAAATTGGCCTCGGCCCCGATGATCGTGTAGTCCATGCGGTCGGCGCTGCCAAAATTTCCAACATTGCAAAACCCCGTGTTGACGCCCATGCGGACGCGGAACGGATTCTCGACGCCAGCGTTGCGCCACTTGGCGTTCAGCTCGGCGAGGCGCCGCTGCATATCAAACGCCATCCGAACGCAAGCCTTGGCGTCTTCCGCTTCTCCCTTCGTATCGGGATCGCCAAAGAAGATCAGAATGGCATCGCCGACGAATTTGTCGATCGTGCCCCCATGCGCAACGGCGACATAGGACATCTCGGTGAAATATTCGTTGAGCAATTGCGTGATCTGCTCGGGCTGCAACCGCTCGGTGGTCGCGGCGAAATCCTTGATGTCGGAAAAAAAGATCGTGAGCTTCTTGCGCTCGGTGTGGATCGTGACGTCCTTTTCACCGCTGAAAATGCGTTTGTAGACTTGCGGCGCCAAATAGCGGGAAATCTTCATCGCAAGCGTCGCAAGAAATTCGTTGGCGGTCTCAAGTTCTTTGTTGATGAACCGGATCACCGCCGCCTGGCGGCGCTGAAGCGCAATGAACGTAAAACCGGTCACCGCCACGACGACGAAATACATTAACAAATATTTGAGCGAAAACAGATTGGCGGCAATCGGCTGGGTAATGCTCACCTCCTGAATTCCCCGCACGTCGCCAACCTTCCAATCGTGTTTGGGGCTTTCTGGGTGGGCGTTGTGGCAGTTCACGCAAGTTGCATTCATAATCACGGGCGCTACGAGACGCACACGGTCGGAGAAGAAATCTTCTGTGACTTCGGTCAATTGCTTTTTTGTACCGGCACGCAACGCTTTGAGGGCCGAGGTTTCGAATTTGTCAAACGCGTGCGGCTCCCGGTTCTTGAATGGATAGTCCGATATGAACCGATAGGTGATATTCTGCTGCTGTTCGTTGATCACGCGGCCGAGCTCCAACGACATGGTCGCGGGAATTGGGATCGCGCCAGGAATGGCTTCGTAGTTGTGGATGACCTTCGTCGATCCCGGCTCCGCCAAGATACGGCCGACGACGGTTTTGCTATAATATCCCCGGACGCTGCTGATCACCGAATTGAGATCGCTGGCTTGCCGGAGCAGGCTTGTTTCCGTCGTCTGGTGCAAATCAAGCCATACGGCGACCGGAAGACCGGCGACCAGCAAGACAACAAGCAAAATAAGAACAAGCTCGCGGGAATGTTTGGTGGACATAGGCGTAGTTCTCATTAACGCAGCCTCGCCAAATAATGCGGCAACCACCTGAATGGATGGGAAAGGATCAACCCCATTATGCAGCGCGTTTGGCGTTTCGTCACCTGAACATAGCGAAACCTGCCCATTCTTTACACAAAAACGCTGTGACGGCGCTGGAAAGCCGTGATGGATGGCAAAAAAACATCCGCCGGGGGGCCGGTGCCGCAGGCACAATTAGGTGAAAAATTTATCCGGAGCGTGGGAATCAGTCACGCGTCCGCGCGTTCTTAGCTCGCCGCCGCCATTGGGTGGCGCTGCCAGATCATGCGCTAATATAAGCCGCCGGTGCCGGTTCCAACCAGGCGGTCCGTGTCATGATCGACTGTTTGCGCGCGCGGTGTCGCATCCCCCGCGGCATAAGAATCCGGCGGCGCGGTGCCGGGCTTGAACGCCTCCTGAATCGCACCGGAGGTGCTCGCGCTCGTCCGCATTCCGGTTTTCGCGTTGACCCAGATCAGCTTGATTCCGGGCGGCGCCCGGAAGGGAATATCGGGTTTGCCGGCAAGTGCCATCTTCATGAAGTCGCGGAAAATCGGCGCCGTATAATGCGCCGCTTGGGCCGAATCCCCGAGCGAGCGCGGCTGATCATAGCCCATGAAGACGCCGACCGTGAGATCTGGCGAATATCCAATGAACCACAGATCCTTGGCTTCGTTGGTTGTTCCCGTTTTGCCGGCAAGGTGCTTGCCGACCTCCTTGATCGACTGACCCGTGCCGCGCTGGATGACCCCTTCCATGACCGAGGTGATCTGATAGGCGGTAAGCGGATCGAGCACTTGCTCGCGTTTGTCGATAAGTTTGGGCTCGTCCTGATTTTGCCAAGCCGGGGCATCGCAGCCTTGGCAGATTCGCTCGTCATGCCGGTAGATCGTGTGGCCCCAGCGGTCTTGAATGCGGTCGATCAAGGTTTCCTTGATCCGTTTGCCGCCATTGGCGAGCATCGAATAAGCGGTGGTCAGACGCATCAAGGTCGTTTCCCCAGCGCCAAGCGAGTTGGCGAGGTAAGGCGACAGATCGTCATAGATTCCGAAGCGCTTGGCATATTCGGCGATGAGCGGCATGCCGACATCGCGGGCGAGCCGGACGGTCATCTGATTGATCGAATGCTCTACGCCGTATCGCAATGTGTGTGGGCCGCCCGAGGTGCCCTCGAAATTTTCTGGACGCCACACGCCGAGCCCTGGGCCCTGATCGATTTCGATCGGAGCATCAAGAATAATGGACGACGGCGTATAACCATTGTCGAGCGCCGTGGCATAGACGAAGGGCTTGAAGGAAGAGCCCGGCTGGCGCATCGCCTGCGTCGCGCGATTGAATTCGGATTGGTCGAAGGAAAATCCGCCGACCATCGCGAAGACGCGTCCAGTGTAGGGGTCCATGACGACGATCGCGCCGCCGACTTCCGGAATTTGGCGCAACCGGTACTGCTGGGGCTTCCCATCGATCGGTTCGACATAAACGACGTCACCGGGCGCAAGGCCAGAACGGGTGCCTGTGCCTCTTGTCCAACGCAGCCCGGTATTGAGGAGCGTGCCCGATAGCCGTTCCCGCTCGATCTCGCCGGATTTTTCATGCCGCGGCTGCAAACCGATTCGCGCGCTGGTGTCACTGGTGTCGAGCACGACTGCCAGCCGCCAAGGCGCCACATCGCCCAGGGCCGGAACGTCGGCGAGCGGAATTCCCCAATCCTGACTGATGTCGATATGACGCATGGGGCCACGGAAGCCATGCGCCTCATCGTAGCGGACAAGACCATCGACCAGCGCCCGTCTTGCCATCAGCTGCATTTTGGGATCGAGCGTGCTGCGAACCGAAAGGCCACCTTCGTAAAGCTTCTTTTCGCCGTAGCGGTCGCTGAGTTCCCGGCGGACTTCTTCGGCGAAAAAGCCAGCGGCGAAAGCGTTGGGCGAGAGAACGCGCGGATTGACGCCGAGCGGCTCGGCCTTGGCCTTTTCACCGTCCTGGCGGGAGACATAACCGTTCTCGACCATGCGGTCGATCACCCAATTGCGCCGTTCGATTGCCCGTTCGCGCTTCAAGAAAGGATGATAATTGTTGGGGGCTTTCGGCAAGGCGGCGAGATAGGCGACTTGTGCGATGGTCAGTTCATGGACGGACTTACCATAGTAATTCAATGCGGCGGCCGCGACGCCATAATTCCCGAGTCCAAGATAGATTTCGTTAAGATAAAGCTCGAGAATCTTCTCCTTGGAATAGGCGCCCTCGATGCGGAAGGAGAGAAGCGCCTCGCGAATCTTGCGCTCGTAGGACCGCTCATTCGTCAACAGAAAATTCTTGGCGACTTGTTGGGTGATAGTCGAGGCGCCTTGGACGTGTTTGTCGCCTTGCGCAAGCACGAAAACAGCGCGCAGGATGCCCTCCGGATCGACGCCCGCATGGCTGTAGAAATTTTTGTCCTCGGCGGAGATGAACGCTTGCTTGACGAGGGGGGGAATGGCGGCGCTCGGCAGATAAAGGCGCCGCTCGCGCGCATATTCGGCGATGAGCGATCCGTCGCTGGCGTGAACGCGCGTCATCACCGGCGGTTCGTAATCCTTGAGGGCCGTATAATCCGGCAGATCCCGTTCGAATTTCCAGACGAGAATACCAGCCGCGCATGCTCCGACGATAAAAATAATCGCCCCAGTCGCGAAGATGAAACCAAGGAAACGGGTGATGTGCCGCATACAATCAAGCCTTTTGAATTCGTGAAGCTCTTGATGAATCCCGGAATTCGTGCCGGACGAAATCAAGAAACCACGGGCCTCAAAACGATAGCCGCGCTTCTCAAGGGTCGCCGCCGCGTGTCCGCGACCCTTCCATAATAAACACTTCGTAAAGTCCAATGCTGGCTTTGTCGTCTTCGTCCTGCGGCAATTTTGTGTTGAAAATTTGTTGAACGAGGCCGTGAGCGCTTCAAATTTGCCGCTCATGCTCTCCGTCTGCCTTGTCTTGCCGGATGATCTCGTCGCAAATGCCGGCAAATTTTTCAAGCTTGTGCTTATGCGTGCTGACGCGAAAACCGTGCCGGGGTTCCCGTACCCGCCGCCATCTGTCCTGCCGACGCGAGACCTGTGCTGTTTCGCACCGATCATAGCTTTTGGGCGGCTTATCAAAGGTACCGATGGTGCTGAAGCGATCTGGTTTTAACCCGAAGCGCTCCGGCGGAAGCAGGAGGACCCAGTTATGATGAATTTTGATACAGAACGGCTCATTGGCGAGACGATGGCGGAAGTTCTCCGGGAGCGGCTTATTGAGTTGGAAACCCTGGAAGCAACGGGTGATGCCTCGGAGCACACCGTTAGCCGTCTTGCATTTGTACGCAAATTGTTAGCGCGGTTTGATGAGCATCAGATTTACCGTCCACAGGCTTCAGAGCAACTGGCAAGACTGGATTGGTGAGTGCTGGGCAATGGCCCACGGATCGATATTCGAGACGTGGGCCACAGGCCCATTTCTCCGCGGTCAGAACCGCGGCATGCACAAAAACCGAAAATGCAGGGACGTCTGGACTATTGGGCAACCGAAGGGATTTTCCCAACCGGCGACGCATCCGAGTCGCTTTTGCCAATGTTTGCCGTGTTCTCGCGCGCGGAAAAGAACGCTTCGATCGCCGCGGCGACCCGGCTTGAGGTTTCATCGCGCCATTGCGGCGAATCCAACGCCTGGCCGTCCTTTTGGTTGGAAAGATAGCCAAGTTCCAGGAGCACCGAGGGAACATCCGGCGCCTTCAAAACCCGAAATCCAGCGGAGCGCTGCGGGTTTTTGTTGAGCCGGGCGGCGACTTTCCAGTAATTCACCAAAGTGTGCGCGAAAAAGTGGCTGTACGCGCGGGTTTCCCGGCGCGTCAAATCGAACAAAATGTCAGAGACGTCGCCGGCATCCTCAGACTTGTCCAATCCGGCCGCGGCATCGGCTTGGTTTTCGTGTTGCGCGACGCGCTCAGCTTCGGCATCCGAAGCTCGATCCGATACGGTGTAGACTGTCGCCCCGGAAACATCGGATGCTTCGGAGAGGGTGTCCGCATGGATCGAGATGAAGAGTGCGGCGTTTCCGACGCGCGCCATCTTGACCCGTTCAGAGAGGGGAACGAAACTGTCGCCGTCGCGGGTCATGGCGACCTTGAGGCGACCGCCAGCCTCAAGTTTGGCGGCGAGTGCCTTGGCGAAATCGAAGACCAAATCTTTTTCGACAAGTCCTTTTACCCTGGCGCCCCGGTCGATGCCGCCGTGCCCAGGATCGATCATCACCACGGGTTTTGCCGATGCGGGTTGCGGTCTTTGCTCCTGCCTGGCTTGAGCTATTGCTTCAAACTTCTGCCGTGCGATTTGGACAGCCGCTTGGAACTCCGCGCGATCGGTTGCCGTGAGCTCGATGACAAGACGCGCGTGATTGTCGCCATCGTTTTTTTCGCAACCCGCGCGAAGAAGCCGGGCAGGGCCGCGAAGATCTATGACGATCCGCGACTTACCGGGCGCAAGTTGCCCAAATCTATAGGCGGCAATGAGGCCGGTTTTTTGCCGCGTTCCGACTGCCTGACGGCCGCTTTCCGGGTCCAGCAAAAAATCGATCTGGGGCAAATCGACGATGACACGATCAGGATCGGCGAGGACGAAGGCCGTCGCATCGATAGGCGTGGAAATCTCGAAGACGAGCTTGGTTTGAGGGCCAGCCCGTTCTATCCTAGCAGCGCTGGCGGCGGGATGTTGCGGTGCGCCCGGCGCAATCGCCGCAGGGTCTGCGCGCGAGGCAAGAACGTAGAATTCGGGGATGAGCCAGCCCGCGGCAAGCATTACGACGACAGCGAGCGCTGTGACAAATGTCGAACCCACAGTCCGGGCTAAAAGTACGCACCCCGGCATTGCCTTGCCTCTTGATATTGATCAATAATGATCAGCCATAAGCTGCTGCCTAGCTGCTTTGGCGGTTTATACGGACCTTACGCGTTTCAAGAACTGCAATCTTTGTCTTTGGACTATCGAGGTTAACCAATTATGATCATGACAGAAATCATCCGCCAAATCCGTCACCCGGCAGACACGGTCCGAAGAAAACTTGCCAAACAGCATAGGAGCCCGATATAAAAGATAGTTCTTTTCTGAACCGGAACATTTGCCGATACGTTGCGGCATGTGGGTTTCAGTGAGATATTGGGTTGTTCGGTCGAGGTTCCGGTTATTGGTATTCAAATTGCTTGTGGCTCGAAAAAAGAGTCAAGGCTTAACCGGTAGCCTTACCCATGCCTCGGGGCTTAGGATTTGTCTAAGATCAGAGATCTATGACTAAGATCAGAGATCTACGATAATAGAGTGCCTCTAAGGTTGATTTCCGGTGGACCCCGCGTTCGGGGCGCCGTTGCGGATAGGTGACAAGGACATGATTTGTCCTGCAAAGGATTTGGCAGCACGCAATCGATCTGGCTTTGACGTGCCTCCGGTTGACTTTGTCTATGCGTCTTTTTCCGTTAAAGGCGCGTGTTTTCCCCGCAAAGTTACGCGTCCCTTGCTTTTGCGTGGCCAGGCGCCTTCTTCACACCAGCGCTTCGAAGCCGGCCTGGCGCTTCATCACAGGACGCTTTTGGTGGTGTCCTTTTGCAGATCGCCGCGTGGTGACGCAGGCCGTCCCGGCGACCTTATTTTATCCCCCATCTTCTCCCATCCAGTGCGCGCCGCGGTTTATTCCCGGCCACGCTTCGCCCCAAGTTCCAGCATAGGGATCTTGGCTGGCAGCGCGGCTCCTCCGCGCGTCGCGCCCAAACGAGTTTCACATGGCCAACAAAATGCTTATCGATTCGTCTCACCCCGAAGAAACCAGGGTGGTCGTCCTTCGCGGTAATCGGGTTGAGGAATTTGATTTCGAATCCGCCAGTAAAAAACAACTTCGTGGCAATATTTATCTCGCGAAAGTCATGCGGGTCGAACCGTCGCTCCAGGCGGCGTTTGTCGATTATGGCGGCAACCGGCACGGCTTCCTGGCCTTCTCGGAAATCCATCCCGACTATTACCAAATACCCGTCGCCGACCGCCAAGCCCTGATCGAGGACGATGCACGGGCGCAGCGCGATGAGGAAGACGATGGCGCGCGTTCGCAGCGCCGCAGCCGCCGTTTCCGGCGGGGTGACCGCAATGGACATCGGGCTGAGAAGCGGAGCGGCATCGATCAAACGATGTCAGAGCCCTACGCCGGGGAGTTGGCGTACGAAACCAGCGATACTCTGAGCCCCGAGGCCGGCGAACCGTCGCCAAACGAACCGTCTGCTGCGGAGCAGGACGTTGCTCCCCTTGAAGGCGCTGCGGAAGATTCGGGTCGCGTCGACGCCGATGACGGCGACACTGGGGCGTTGGAGGCTCCGGCGCCTGGGACCTTGGCGGCGCAAGCGGACATCGAGGAGTTCGTGCCGGCAGGCCGTGCCCCGGAAGCTGAAGTCGCGGCGGCCGCCGAATCCCAGTCCAGCATATCGTGGGAGGACTCCGGTCCGGTCCCGGAACCAGAACAGCCAATTCTCGAAACCGATATCACGAGCGAACTCGTGCAAGACGCCCCAACGGACCGGATTTCTTCGCCCCCGGCTGAGCCTGGCAGCAATCTTGGCGATGAGGAAGAGGACGAAGCTGAGCCTGGCGAGATCGAACATCTCGGCGGTGACGCAATGGAGGAGATGCCGGTTCGTTCATACCGCCATCGCAAGCAATATAAGATTCAAGAGGTCATCAAGCGCCGCCAAGTGCTGCTTGTCCAGGTCGTTAAGGAAGAGCGCGGCAACAAGGGCGCAGCGCTGACAACCTATTTGTCGCTGGCCGGCAGGTATTCCGTTTTGATGCCAAACACCGCGCGCGGCGGCGGCATCTCCCGCAAGATCACCGATTCCGGCGACCGCCAAAGATTAAAGTCCATTGCGGAAGAGCTCGATGTTCCCGAAGGCATGGGCGTTATCGTCCGCACCGCTGGCGCCGCGCGAACCAAACCTGAAGTCAAGCGCGACTTCGAATATTTGCTGCGCATGTGGGAAACGGTGCGCGAAACCACATTGCAATCGACCGCGCCGATGCTGGTCTATGAGGAAGGTTCGCTGATCAAGCGGGCGATTCGCGATCTTTACAACAAGGATATCGACGAGGTCGTCGTCGCGGGGGAAGAGGGCTATCGCGAGGCCAAGGAATTCATGCGCTTGCTCATGCCGAGCCACGCAAAAATGGTCCAGCCCTATCGCGATCCGCAGCCGATGTTCGCCAAATCCGGCGCCGAAGCGCAGCTCGACGCGATGTTTTCGAACCAAGTGACGCTGAAGTCCGGCGGTTATATCGTCATCAATCAAACCGAGGCTTTGGTTGCGATTGACGTGAATTCCGGCCGCTCCACGCGTGAACACAATATTGAAGACACGGCACTGCGAACCAACCTCGAGGCCTCCGACGAGATCGCTCGCCAATTGCGGCTGCGTGACCTTGCGGGTCTCATCGTCATCGATTTCATCGATATGGAGGAAAATCGCAACAACCGGACTGTCGAGCGGCGCCTGAAGGACGCGCTGAAGAACGACCGGGCCCGCATCCAAGTTGGCCGGATGTCGCATTTCGGACTTTTGGAAATGTCGCGCCAGCGCATGCGCACCGGGGTGATCGAGGGGTCGACCATAGCTTGTCCGCATTGCGCCGGTGCCGGAATGGTGCGCTCGACGTCATCCATCGCGTTGCACGTTCTGAGGGCTATGGAAGACGCTCTGATCAAGACTTCGAGTTATGACATCGTCGTCAAAACGAGGACGGCTGTCGCGCTTTATATTCTTAATCAAAAACGCCCCCATCTCCGTGACCTGGAAAACCGGTTTGGCGTATCGGTGATGATCGCCGCCGACGATAGTTTGTCCGGCACAAATTATTATGCCTTGGAGCGGGGCGAACTCGCGGTGGCGGCAAACAAGATAGTGCCGTCCCAACCGGTTGCTGCGCCCGCCGCCGAATTGGCCGACAGATTTTTTGACGATGCCGCCGTAGACGATGACGGTTCGCCTGAGGAGTTGGCCACGATCGAGGCGGCGCCTGCAGAGGGTCATACGCATCGCGACAGCGAACACGACACCGAGGGACGGCAAAGGCGCCGTCGCCGGAGGCGGCGTGGGCGGGGCGGTGATCGCGAGGGCTCCGGAATTGCCGCAAACGCTCCGCAACCTCCCGACGATGCGCTGGAAGTGATGGCCAAGATTGGCGGATTGCAGCCAAGTCTCACGCTTGAGGGCGATTCGAACAACGAACAGGCCGATTTGTCCGTCATCGATGAAACGCCGTTCGACCGGCAAGATTCGGAGAGAAGTTCGGGGCGCGAACGCCGCCGCCCGCGCAGAATGACGAGCGACGCCGACGGGGAAACAATCCCCTCAGAAACCCAACCCGAATCGCTGGAGCTGAGTGGGTCAGAAGCCGAAGCGCTTGATTTAGCCTCCGGCACGGAGGCGAATAGAGGGCGGTCCTCGTCTGGAAGGGTGCGACGAAGCCGCCGGCCGCCGCGCGGATCCCGTGTCTCTCAAATTGATGATGTTGCGGCGTCGGCTCAAGAGGCAGAACCGGACCTCCTTGTTGACGACGTGCGAGAGCAGGATGCGGTGCCAGGAGCTTCACCGCCGGATATTGCGGCCGAGGTTGATTCTGCGTTCGGCAATGTTCAAACGGAAGCCCGGGAGACTCCCAGCCCGGACGCTTATGGCTCGTCAGAACAACCCGTAACGCCGCCGCGCTTGCCTGAAGACTCCCCGCGACCCGAGACCCTTGACCCGGCCCGCCCCAAACGCTCAGGCTGGTGGCAACGGGCGCGCGCAAGCGGGCATCGTTAAAGCATGATCCCAAAGCGGACTTTTTGGGATCAGCATCCGGGATCTTGGGGGCAAGCTGCTTTCAGGCAATCATGCTCTTCAAGGCGTCACTCTCACGGCCAAGTGTCGCGAGGACCTTGGTGACGATGCCCTTCGCATCGAGGCCGGCGCTGGCGTATAGCTTTTCCGGCTTATCATGATCGAGAAAGCTGTCGGGTAACACCATCGAGCGGAATTTCAGGCTTCGCGCGCCAATGCCATCGAACGCGCCGTGCTCGGCGAGCGTCTGCATCACGAACGAGCCAAAGCCGCCGATGGAGCCTTCTTCGATCGTGATCAAAACTTCATGGTTGGCGGCAAGACGGAAAATCAAATCCTGATCGAGGGGTTTGGCGAAGCGGGCGTCGGCGACCGTCGTGGAAACGCCGTAGGTTGCAAGCTCTTCGGCCGCTTTCAAGGCTTCCGCCAAGCGTGTCCCGAGGGACAGGATTGCGACTTTGCTGCCTTCGCGCAAGATCCGGCCGCGGCCAATCTCCAGGACCTGACCAACCGCCGGCATATCGACGCCGACGCCCTCGCCGCGCGGGTAGCGCAAAGCGATCGGCCCTTCATCGTAAGCTGCGGCAGTTGCCACCATGTGCACAAGCTCGGCTTCGTCGGCGGCCGCCATCACGGACATGCCCGGCAAAATTCCGAGGAAGGAAACGTCGAAAGAGCCCGCATGTGTCGCGCCGTCGGCGCCGACGAGGCCGGCCCGGTCGATGGCGAAGCGCACCGGCAATTTCTGGATCGCCACATCGTGGACGACTTGATCGTAGCCGCGCTGGAGAAACGTCGAATAAATCGCGCAGAATGGCTTGTAGCCTTCGCTCGCCAATCCGGCTGCAAAGGTGATTCCATGCTGCTCGGCGATGCCGACGTCGAAGGTGCGCTCTGGAAACACTTTTTGGAAAATATCGAGGCCCGTGCCGCTCGGCATGGCGGCGGTAATCGCAACAATTTTGTCGTCCCGCTGTGCTTCGGCAACCAAAGCGTCGGCGAACACCCGCGTGTAGGATGGCGCGTTCGCCTTCGGTTTGACCTGCACGCCGGTGACGACGTCAAAGGTGTTGACGCCATGATATTTGTCGGTTGATGCTTCGGCAGGAGCATAACCTTTGCCCTTTTGCGTGACGACATGGACAAGAATGGGTCCATTGTGCGAATCGCGGACGTTTTTCAAAACCGGCAGCAAATGATCGAGGTTGTGGCCATCGATGGGCCCGACATAATAGATGCCGAGTTCCTCGAACAATGTCCCGCCCGCCCAGAAATTCCGCGCGAATTCCTCGGTCTTGCGGGCCCGATCATAGATGAACTTCGGCAAATGGCGGCCGAGCTGCTTTGCGGTTTCGCGCACGGAGCGGTAGGTGCCCCCGGAGACGAGCCGTGCCAAATATGCCGACAAGGCGCCGGCGGGAGGCGCAATCGACATGTCATTATCGTTAAGAATAATGATCAGCCGCGAGTGCATCGCACCCGCATTGTTCATAGCTTCATAGGCCATGCCTGCTGACATTGCGCCGTCGCCGATCACGGCGACGACGTTGGTGCGCTTGTTGGACAGCGTATTGGCCACTGCCATGCCAAGCCCGGCCGAGATCGAGGTGGAGGAATGTGCCGCTCCAAAAGGATCATATTCGCTTTCCGAGCGCTTGGTGAAGCCGGACAGACCGCCACCCCGGCGCAAGGTTCTGATCCGGTCGCGCCGGCCAGTCAGTATCTTATGGGGATAGGCTTGGTGGCCGACGTCCCAAATGATCCGGTCGTCCGGGGTATCGAACACATAATGCAAGGCAACCGTGAGTTCGACCACGCCAAGTCCGGCGCCGAGATGACCGCCCGTTACGGAGACCGCGTCGATGGTCTCGGTACGCAGTTCGTCGGCGATCTGGGCGAGATCGGTTTCGTTCAAGCGCCGCAAATCGGAGGGCGAGGCGATCGTGTCGAGCAAAGGGGTTTTTGAAGATATCGTCACGGACGCCTCTTTCAAAACAAGACCGCGGACCAGCGTTGCGGATGCGGTGAAACGCAGCTAAAGCAAAAACTAAGAAAGCTATGCCGACCTTACCCCTGGCCGACCCTACAGAATCGTGAATAGCGAACAAACGACCAACCCGCAACGCAAACCCCAATTCTCACGCCGGGTTGTGCGACGTTTCGAGCGAAACTGCGGCTTTTGCACAACAGTTGCTTAACAATCCGGCAAGAGTTTGCCAGAAGAAACCTGCTGCCTCAACTGTGGGATAACTCCTCTCCTTTTGGGAGTGTTGAACGAGATTGCGTCCAGCCGGTTTCCGGCAGAAATGAGATTGCGGGACGAAGTTTTACTGGTCGCGTTCTCCGACAAAGCTACGTTTTAGGCGAAGGCCAAGTCTTGGTTTCAAGTGAAGGCTAAGTCTTGGCTGGCCCGCATGATCAGCGAAGACATCTTGAGAAGCCGCCGGTCTTGTTGATCCACAGCCATGGCGGTAGAGCCCGAGGCGGAGGGTGCCATTTCGATAAGGGATGGGATGGGTTCCATGACCTTCACAAGTGATCCGGAACTATGCCCATCTGCGCCACGTTGTTTGAACACGGCAATTGGTAGCTATGACCATGCTTGGGGCGGATTGTCGGCGTGGTCCTGGATATTGCAGCTCTGGTTTTCGGGGCCTCGGCGTTGATCGCTTCGACTTATATGATCACGATCTTCCTAATTCTTTCCGGTACCACAGAAATCGCCACGGGCTCGGTGCCAAGACTTAGGGCCGGTTTTTGCTTTGGGTGGGCTTGCGGCTATGGTCGGCGTATTGATCGTTGCGGGATGGCCGAGAACCGGTTCGTCATTTTGGGTTGCACTTGCGGCGCTTGTAGGTAAAGCGATGAAAAGACTGTCCGGAAAACTGCTCGGATGCCGCGTAGACGTCGCAATCCGTGAGCGCGCGAATGCCGCTAAAGGGTGACAATGACAAAATGGGTATACACTTTTGGTCAGGGCGAGGCCGAAGGCGGAAGCGATCTGAAAAATCTTCTGGGCGGCAAGGGAGGCAATCTTGCCGAAATGGCGAGACTTGGACTGCCGGTTCCTCCCGGATTCACGATTACCACCGAGGTGTGCACGTATTTTTATAACAACGGAAAACAATTTCCCGTGGACCTAGCCCAAGCGGTGGAGTCCGCGCTCGGGTTTATCAGCGATGTCACCGGCCGGAGCTATGGCGATGCGCAATCGCCGCTCCTCGTTTCGGCGAGGTCCGGGGCCAGGGCCTCGATGCCCGGCATGATGGACACGGTTTTGAACCTCGGCCTCAACGACATCACCGTGGAGGCATTGGCGGAAAGTTCGGGCGATGCCCGCTTTGCCTATGATTCCTACCGCCGGTTCATTCAAATGTACGCGAATGTGGTTTTGGGTATCGAACATCACATCTTTGAAACGATCCTTGAGTATTACAAGCAGAACAAAGGAATAGCGCTCGATACGGAACTGACTGAGGGCGGGTGGCGGGCGATTGTCGCCGAGTTCAAAGCACGATTTGAAAAAATCCAAGGCAGACCCTTTCCGCAAGATCCCCGTGAACAGCTTTGGGGCGCGATTGGCGCCGTGTTCGAATCTTGGATGAATCCGCGCGCCGTTGCCTACCGGCGGCTGCATGATATCCCGGCAGCCTATGGAACCGCGGTCACGATTCAGGCTATGGTTTTTGGCAATATGGGGGAGACGTCGGCGACCGGTGTCGCCTTTACCCGCAACCCGTCAACCGGGGCGAAGGAACTTTACGGCGAGTTCTTGCTCAATGCACAAGGAGAGGACGTCGTCGCGGGTCTCAGAACGCCGCAAAATATTACTGAGGCCGCCCGTATCGCCGGGCATTCGCAAGATCCGTCGATGGAATCGCTGCTGCCAGACGCCTATGCGGAACTCACCAGCGTGATGAGTCATCTCGAACAACACTATCGCGATGTGCAGGATGTGGAATTCACAGTGGAGCGCGGC
Organism: Methylocella sp.; assembly: GCA_036561105.1. Taxonomy (GTDB): domain Bacteria; phylum Pseudomonadota; class Alphaproteobacteria; order Rhizobiales; family Beijerinckiaceae; genus Methylocapsa. The sequence continues at coordinate 40,966 of DATBPZ010000139.1, forward strand.
AAATTATGGATGTTGCAGTCCCGCAGCGGCAAGCGAACCAGTAAGGCCGCGCTTCGCATCGCCGTTGAGATGACAAACGAAGGATTGATCGGCAAGCCAGAGGCGATCGCCAGCATCGATCCTTTGTCCTTAGAACAGCTTTTGCATCCAGCGCTCGATCCTCGTGCCGCGCGCCAAATTGTCGCCACCGGCTTGCCGGCGTCGCCTGGGGCGGCGAGTGGCGAGATCGTTTTTTGTGCCAGCGACGCCGAGCAATTGAAGAGCGCGGGCCGCAAGGTCATTTTGGTGCGCATCGAGACGAGCCCCGAAGATATTTTGGGAATGCATGCGGCGGAGGGCATTTTGACAACGCGGGGCGGCATGACGTCCCATGCGGCGGTTGTCGCGCGCGGGATGGGAAAGCCCTGCGTTTCCGGTGCCGGAACCATTCGCGTCAATTACGCAAAAGAAACCATGACGGCGGCCGGAGTTACTTTTCGCAAAGGAGACATGCTGACGATTGACGGCGCCACTGGGCAGGTGCTCAAGGGCGCCGTTGAAATGCACCAGCCCGAGCTTTCGGGGGAATTTACTATCCTCATGGAATGGGCGGATGCGGTGCGCCGGATGGGAGTGCGAGCGAATGCCGACACTCCGAGGGATGCGCGTGTCGCGCGGAAATTCGGCGCGGAGGGGATAGGCCTTTGCCGGACCGAGCATATGTTTTTCGAAGGTGAACGGATCGTCATGGTCCGTGAAATGATCCTTGCCGAGGATGAAGCGGGCCGGCGGGCAGCGCTTGCCAAGCTGCTGCCGATTCAGCGCGCCGATTTCACCGAGCTTTTCGAGATCATGGCGGGTCTGCCGGTGACCATTCGCCTGCTTGATCCGCCACTGCATGAGTTTCTGCCGCGAAGCCGGGACGAAATCGCGGCTGTCGCCGAGGCCATGTCTGTTTCGCCGGAAAAGCTCACCCAGCGTGCGGCCGAATTGCAAGAGTACAATCCGATGCTGGGGTTTCGCGGCTGCCGGCTCGCGATTGTTTTTCCCGAAATCGCCGAAATGCAAGCGCGCGCGATCTTCGAGGGAGCTGTGCAGGCCAAGCGCAAGACGGGGGTTGCCGCGCGGGTGGAAATCATGACGCCGCTCGTCATCGGCAAGGAGGAGTTCGACCGGATCAAGGCACAGGTTGAGAAAGTGGCGCAGGCGGTTGCCACCGAGGCCGCCGAGACCATTGACTATTCGTTTGGGACAATGATCGAGACCCCGCGGGCTTGCCTGCGGGCTGGCGAACTTGCCCAAACAGCCGAGTTCTTTTCATTTGGCACCAATGACCTCACTCAGACCTGCCTGGCGGTTTCGCGCGACGATGCTGGATCATTCCTCGGCGAATATGTGGCCAAGGGAATCCTTCCAGCAAATCCATTTGCCACGATTGACCAGGAGGGGGTTGGCGAATTCATCGAAATCGCGGTCGCGCGCGGCCGCCAGTCACGGCCGGGGATCAAGATTGGAATCTGCGGCGAACATGCGGGCGATCCCGCCTCGATCGCGTTTTTCCAGGACGCTGGCCTGAGCCATGTCTCTTGTTCGCCTTTCCGGGTGCCGATTGCGCGGCTTGCGGCAGCACAGGCGGCGTTGGCGGCGAAAGCCGCGACATAGCTATAGCCCCCACGCCGGCGAGGATGAGAGACGTCTCAGCCAGCCGAAGACGCGGCATCGGCGGAGGGTGGCTGCGCCGGCAACAGCGCCAAATGGGCAATCAGCGTTTGGTCTTGTAAAATCGCCATGCGCTCTTTGGGATGGAGCCAGGAGATCGCCTCATCGATCGTTCCGGCTTCGGCAAGCTTGGCGTCGGCGAGGGCCCATTCCGGCGCGATGTTGCCATTCCGCCGTTTTGGCGGCCGCGGCAAGCAAGCGAGATGAAAGGCGCGGAACTGCGGATCGCTGTGCAACAGGGAGAGGCCTTGCGGGATATCGGCATCGTGACGGGCGCGCTCGTTCACCAAGGAATTGGCGCGTGCGATGACGGGTGGGGTCGACTGCTCTTCCGGAGTCACCAGAAGACCGGCGCGACGCAAAGCAAGGCCGACGCCGCGAAGTCCGGTGCCCCAGGAAAGAATAATGGCGCTGATAAGGCCTAGGATCGTTGGCGACATCCAGGCGACAAGCGAAGGCGAAATCGAGAGACCGGCGACAAGGCTCAAGACCCCCATCACCACATGCGCGCGGTGCCGCCGCACGATGTCCGCAAAGGGGATCGACCCGTCGTCGCGCCGCTGCGGGTCCCAGCCGGTATCAAGGCCGAACACGAAATGCATGACGTGGCCGGCCTGAATCAGCATCATGATCGGAGCGAGCAGAGCCGACATGATGATCTCGAAGAAAGCCGAAACAATAAGCCTGGCGGCGCCGCCAGCCCCCCGCCGCGTGGCACTTTGGACCAAAGAGAGAGCCAGGCCAAGAAACTTGGGCAGGAGGAGGATCGCCATGGTAATGCCGAAAAGCTCGAGCGATCTTTGCGGATCGAACCTCGGCCAGGCCGGAAACAGAGTGAAGTCGCTTGAGAAATATTCGGGCCGGATGTAGCTCGCTTGCAGAACTATGACGATACCAATAAGGAGTTGCGCCAGCCAGAGCGGCGAGGCGACATAGGCCATAATTCCTGTCACGAAATGCTGCCGCGACATCAGATGCAACCCCTTCGCGGGGAGTATTCGCAAATGCTGGAGGTTGCCTTGACACCAGCGGCGGTCGCGTGTCGAAAGATCGATCAGCGACGGCGGACATTCCTCATAGCTGCCGCCGAGACTTGGCAGCATATAGACCGCGTAACCGGCGCGCCGGATCAGCGCGGCCTCGACAAAATCATGGCTGAGAATATGCCCCCCGAGCGGAGGCCGCCCGCGCAGCACGGGCAAACCGCAATGGGCGGCGAAAGCCCGGGTACGAATAATCGCGTTATGGCCCCAGTAATTGCCATCACGCCCAGTGGAGACGGCAAAGCCCGCGGCGATCACCGGCCCATAGATGCGTGCCGCGAATTGCTGAAGGCGGGCAAATAACGTATTGCGATTGACGATTAGCGGAAGTGTTTGGATGATGCCCGCGTCGGGGTCGGCTTCCATCGCGGCGGCAAGCGCGATGATGGTTCGGCCCGTCATCAGACTATCGGCGTCGAGGACCACCATTTGCGGGTAGCGGCCCCCCCAGCGGGTCACGAACTCCTCGATATTGCCGGACTTGCGATTGAGGTTCTTGAGGCGGTGCCGGTAGAACAAACGGCAGGGCTCGCCCAGCCGGCTCCGCATGGCGAGAAACGCGTGCTCCTCAGCGACAAAAATTTCCGGATCGGTGGTATCGGAAAGGAAAAACCATTCGAATGTCTGACCGAGACCGCTCGCTTCGACCTCTTCGATCATCGCCTCGAGCGCGGCAAAGATGCGTGAGGGCGCTTCGTTGTAAATCGGCATCACGATCGCCGTGCGCTGACGCAACGAAACGGGCGGCGACGGAGGTTTTTGCGGAAACAGCAAAAGCCAGAAAAAACCCGCTAAGGCGCTCGTGCAGGCGAGCGCAATCCAGGAGAAATTGGCAACGAAAAGCAACAGCAGTGCCCATTCAAGTATCGTAACCCCTCCGACCTCGATGACTTTGTACATCTCATGGGCGCCGTACAAGGTAAGGCAAAATCCCCCCCCAAAGACAAAAAGCCGGGCCAGCCAGGAGCCGAGGTAGGGATGAGGGCTTCCACGATGGCATCCCGCACGGTCGAAGCGGCTAAGGCTCTGCGCCGGCATCGCGAGCGGCGCTTCTGGCGGCACACAGGAGAGGGCGTCCGGCGGCAAAGCGCCATCGCCAGGACGCAACGGCGTCACCACTGGCTCATTCGGCCTAGGATTGCTCAGAGCGTCCATCGGTAAAGCCAAGTCTCGCTCATGGGTTTGCCTCCCGCCTCCAGCACGAGGCGCATCTCGCAGTAGGTTTCATTACCAGGATCGATTTCAAACAGCACCCGGTAGGTTTTTTTGTCCGTCGAGGTAAATGTTCGAACCGCCACAATTGATCCCGGCGCGGCGCTCAAATTTGCCTTCAGGGCTTCACTGTTCTCCGGAGCGCTCAAAATGTCACCGGTGAACTCAACAACGAAACGGCGGCGTTTCGATGACGAACCCCGCCCAGAACGTGACTGTGTGGCGATGGCAAGCGGTGGCTGTTCCGGCGGGTTCCAGCACCAGAACTGCCGATAGGCAAAAAACGTTTCACTGCCGGCGGCAAGCGGCTGTTTGGGCTTCCAAAAGCTGATGATATTGTCATTGGCCTCCGAAACCGATGGAATTTCGACAAGTTGCACGCCGCCCGCGGACCAATCGCCAATGGGTTCGATCCATAAGGAAGGGCGCGTTTCGTAATGCTGGTCATCATCCTGATAATGGTCGAAATTGCGGTCGCGTTGCAGAAACCCGAACCCGCGCGGGCTTTCATCGACGAATGTCGAAATCTGGAGAGTGTTGCGGTTGGCAACCGGCCGCCACAACCATTCTCCCTTTCCGGTCAGCATTTGAAGACCCGTCACCTCGCTCACGCTTGGACGCAGATCGTCATCGCGCCGCTCGTCGATCGGGCCGGATAGATGCGTCGCGCTCATTGTGGCAAGCCCTAGGCTATCGACCGCCACGCGTGCGAACAAGGTGCATTCCGTGTCGATAATCGTGGCGTCGCCTGGCCGGAGGGTAAAGCGATAGGCGCCCGTCACGCTTTCCGAATCAATCAATGCGTGAATAACGAGCGCGCCAGCGGCCAGCGTCGGCCGCTCGATCCAGACGGAGCGGAATGCCGGAAATTCCTCCCCGCGCGGATCGGCGGTTTTGATCGACATCGCCCGCGCCATGGTGCCGAACGTCTGACCCGGCGCCAGGGCGCGAAAAAAGCTTGCCCCTTGGAAAATGGCGCGTTCGGAAAATCCGCCTTGGCCTTGCGCGAGAACCCGGAAGCCGGAAAAACCGAGGTCTCCAATGTTGCTGGGGGTGGCAAGCCGGTCGAAGTCAAACAAGGCTTGATCATAAATGACACGGCGAGCACTGGCGTCGTAGACGAGACTGATTTCCATGGGATTCGAAAAGATAAACCCGCGATGCAAGGGCGCGATCGAAAAGCCGGTATTTTCGGCGGCCCAGATTGCCGTCCCTGGACGTTCGCGAATCGTCGCGTATTGCTCATAGCTTAGGTCCCGGAACACGCCGGGAATATCGGCGACGAGCGGCTTGAAAGGCCGCTTCGACAGAGATCTGGCGGCCTCGGTGACCATGCTCGGGTCGAATGGGGCAGGGTCCCCCAAGGCAAAGCTTCGGAGCGGTTCCGGCGGAGCTGTCTCTTCCGCTGCACTGGGCGTTCCGGCAATGCCTCCTGCCCCTGCGCCGAGAGGAGCTGCAATCCCGCAAAGAACCCATTTCAAAAACGCGCGACGCTCGACCATGAAACCGACTTAGACGGCGCGCTGCGGCGCCGCGACCTCAAAAAACACTTACACCCGTTCTCTATAGCGGATAATCTGGCGAACGTAAGTTCCCTTCTTGGTCTTTTCGGGCCAATAATCATAAACACCTTCCAGACGATTCGGCTCGTCCGGCCAGAAAAATTCCCGCGCGGTGGCGGGGCGCGGCGGTGCACGCACATTCGCTATTTTGGTCAATTTTGCGAGTATAGACGGAGGGCCTTGCGCCGCGCATGCGCAAGCTCTCAGCCTGCGGAGAAATTTGTTCATGCCTCCTCCCAATCTTCAAGACCGAACCTGTCTCGCCGTGGTCCTAGCGGCGGGAGAAAGCTTGCGGATGCGCTCGGCGCAACCAAAGGTTTTGCACAAACTTGCGGGCCGGTCGATGCTTGCCCATGTCTTGCACTCCCTGGCGGAGGCGGGCACGGACAAGATTGTCGTCGTCGTGGGACCCCGTCACGCCGCAGTGGCCGCCGAAACCAAGGCGATCGCGGCGAGCGCCGAGATCGCGGTCCAAACGGAGCGGCTTGGAACCGCACATGCTGTCCTCGCCGCGCGCGCGGCGATTGCCGAAGGTTATGACGATCTTCTTATCGTTTTTGCGGATACGCCGTTGGTGCGGCCGCAAACATTCGCCAAGATGCGGCAAGCGCTTCGGGGCGGGCAAAACGCGGTTGTGGCGCTGGGTTTTAAGACCTCGGAACCGGCTGGCTATGGACGGTTTATCCTGGAGAATGACGCGCTGATCGCAATCCGGGAGGACCGCGACGCGAGCGAGGCGGAACGGGCCATCGAAACCTGCAATGCCGGTCTCATGGCGCTTGAAGGGAACCGCGCTCTTGCCCTGCTCGATGCGATTGGCAACGCCAATAGCCAGAAAGAATTTTATTTGACCGATGTTGTCACTGCCGCGAGGGCGCGCGGTCTCAATGTTACCGCTTCGATCGCTGCGGTCGATGAGGTGCTTGGCGTCAATGACCGTGCGCAACTCGCCGACGCCGAGGCCATTCTGCAGAAGCGGCTCCGAACAAAAGCGATGCAGGAGGGCGCGACTTTGCTGGATCCGGGGAGTGTGACCCTGGCCTTTGACACGGTGCTTGGCCGTGACGTGGTCATCGAACCACACGTTGTCTTCGGTCCCGGGGTCAGAGTCGGCGAAGGCAGCGCTGTCCGCTCATTTTCGTATTTGGAGGGCGCGACGATCGGAACAAACGCGGCGATCGGCCCTTTCGCACGTCTGCGTCCAGGCGCCGAGCTCTCGCAAGATGTTCGCATCGGCAATTTCGTCGAGGTGAAAGCGTCCGAGGTTGGCGCCGGAACCAAAATAAACCACTTGAGCTATATTGGGGACGCGACCATTGGGGCCAAAACGAATATCGGCGCCGGGACGATTATTTGCAACTATGATGGCTTTTCCAAATACCGCACGGAGATCGGCGCGCATGCGTTTATCGGCTCGAACAGTGCATTGGTTGCGCCCGTGAAAATCGGCGAGGGTGCCTATATCGGGTCCGGGTCGGTGATCACCAAGGACGTCGCGGCCGATGCTCTTGCTCTCGGGCGCGCCCGGCAAATCGAAAAGCCCGATTGGGCCAGCCTGTTCCGGCACAAACGGAAGGAGCTGGGTTCGTCGATGGAGGAACCAAAAGCGGCGGGCGCTCCCTCGCGCGGCAAATTGAAAGATGACTTTTAATGTGCGGAATCGTTGCGATGCTAGGAAGGGGGCCGGTTGCGGCTTCGATTCTGGAAGGGCTCAAGCGGCTCGAATATCGCGGTTATGATTCCGCCGGCATCGCGACTTTGGAAGCGGGCCGGCTGACCCGGCGCAGAGTGAGCGGAAAGCTCAAGAATTTGGAGGTTCGTCTCGCCGCCGAACCGCTCGGTGGGCACGTTGGAATCGGCCACACCCGCTGGGCGACGCATGGACGGCCAACCGAAAACAACGCGCATCCGCACATCAATGCCAATGTCGGGGTCGTACACAATGGGATCATCGAGAATTTCCGCGAACTGCGTGCCGAGTTGCAAGCCAAGGGTCATGAATTTTTGACCGAAACCGACTCGGAGGTCATCGCCCATTTGGTGAGCGACGCGATGCGCGGCGGCCTTGGCCCGGTCGAGGCCGTGGCTGCGAGCATGCCGCGGCTCAAGGGGGCTTTTGCGCTCGCCTTGATTTTCGAGGGCGAGGACAATCTCTTGATCGGTGCCAGCCGCGGCGCCCCGCTCGCCGTGGGTTTTGGCGAAGGCGACCGGGCGGGTGAAATGTTTCTCGGCTCCGACGCGCTCGCGCTTGCGCCTTTCACCTCGTCGATCGCCTATCTGGAGGACGGCGACTTTCTCGTCTTGACCCATGAGTCGGCCAGTTTTTTCGACGCCGCTGGCAGACCGGCCGAGAGACGCAGGATCAAGTCGCCGGCGTCGGCGCTGTTGGCCGACAAAGGCAACTACCGGCATTTCATGGCAAAGGAAATCCACGAACAGCCAGAGGTGATCGCCCGGACCCTTGCGCATTATCTCGATATGTCTGCTGGCCGCACGGCGTTGCCTTTTGTGTTCCCCGTCGATATCGCCGCGCTCCGGCGATTGACGATCTGCGGTTGCGGCACCGCCTATTACGCCGGGCTCACCGCCAAATATTGGTTTGAGCGCTTCGCCCGCCTGCCGGTCGATGTCGAAATCGCGTCGGAATTCCGTTATCGCGATCCACCCCTCGAACCAGGAGGGCTGCTGCTGCTGGTTTCGCAATCCGGCGAGACAGCCGATACCTTGGCAAGTCTGCGAGCCGCCAAGGCGAAGGGACAAACGATCGTTGGGGTCGTGAATGAGGCAACGTCGACGATCGCCCGTGAGAGCGACATTCTCGCGCCGACTCTCGCGGGACCGGAAATCGGCGTCGCATCGACAAAAGCCTTCACCTGCCAGCTCGCGGTTCTCGCATGTCTTGCGCTGGCTTTCGGGCGGGCGCGCGGCACGATCGATGAAAAAGCGGAGGCACGGCTCGTCTCGGAACTCATCGCAATTCCGGGACTGATCTCACAAGCACTTAAATGCGAGAGCGCGGTCGAAGTGTTGGCGCGCGACATCGCCAGGATGCGCGACGTGCTGTATCTAGGCCGAGGGACGTCCTATCCCTTGGCGCTGGAAGGGGCGCTGAAACTGAAAGAAATTTCGTACATTCATGCCGAAGGCTATGCGGCGGGCGAATTGAAACACGGGCCGATCGCGCTCATCGATCAGGATATGCCCGTGATTGTCATCGCGCCCAATGATGGGGTGCTCGAAAAAACGATCTCGAACATGCAGGAAGTCGCGGCACGCGGCGGCAGGCTGATCCTGATTGGGGACAGCAATCTCGCGCGTGATTTTGCCAGCGAGGCAGCCGCGTCAATCGTGATGCAGGATGTCGCACCGCAGTTCGCCGCGATGGTCTATGCCGTGCCCATCCAACTAATCGCCTATCATACCGCGATCACCATGGGCAAGGATGCCGATCAGCCGCGCAATCTGGCCAAAAGCGTCACCGTGGAATAGAGGCGGCGCGGCATTTGCCAGGCCTCGCATGATTGAGACGATCAGAAATTCACGCGACGAACCGTGCCACGACCATGCAATAAAGCATCGGCAGCGACAGGACAAAGTTGGCGCGCGAGGTGAGCATTGCAAGTCGCGCGGCTTTGAGTTTTTCATCGTCGTCCGCGGGCACCAAGCCGAGCACCTTCTTCTGGTTCGGCCAGATGATCATCCAGACATTGTAGGCCATGATGAGGCCAAGAATGGCCCCAGTTATGATGGTAAAATTCTTGGCCGCTGTGCTGCTTGAAAATACGATGAGTCCTGTCACAACCGTGGCCAGCGCCGACCAGCGGAACCAGAACAAAGCTTCGGGCGCGATATATTTGCCAATGGCGGGTTTCAGCTCGGCGGGGAGGGTTGGCACAATGGGGATTTGCACCAGGTTAAAATAGTAGAGAAGCCCGATCCAGGTGATTCCCGAGACGACATGCAGGAAGGTGAAGAACGGTCCGAAATAGCCGCTTCCAATCTCCGAGTGATGATAGAGCAGGAGAATCAAGAAGGCGAGCGCGGCGCCAAGGCCTATGGCGCGATAGGGTTTTTCGAGGATAGCGGAGAGTTTTTCGAGGATGTTCGAAACGGTGGCATCGATCTCAGCCATGGCAAGCTCCTGAATCCAGGGAAAACCAGAAATCCGCCGTGAAGGCGGCGCGAACCGGAAACATCTCCTAACAGTAGTGCCATTAATCATTTATTGCCAGAACCGGAATTCTTTGAGCGGTGGATGACGCTTATCTCTACCCAGATCGCAGCATCACTCTGGCGGCGGTCAATGAAATCGCACGAAACGAACTTCTCCGCCAAGAAAATCGATTGAATTATAAGTAATATATCAACGAACAATTAGAGGCGCCGGTATATTAAGAGCGATTACATGCTTTGGTAACGACGACGGATTTTCTAAATTACTAAAAATGATAATGCGCTCGCTAATCTTCGAATATTTACGATATATCTTTTCCAAAGCAGCCGGGATGACCCGTCAGGGCATTGATTCTTGCCGTGGTTCTGGCCTCGCACCCCCGCGCAACGCCCGGGAGTTTATCCGCGCGCGGACCGCTGTGGTGGCGGTCGAATTCGCCATGATCGGTGCGCCTTTTCTGTTGATGGTCCTCGAGATTTTTCAAAGCGCACTGTTTGTTTATTCTTCCGCGATGCTCGACGAGGCGGCTCACGCAGCCGCTCGCAGGATCATGATGGGCTCGGTGCAAAACGGCAGCCTAACGGCGGCGCAATTCAGAACCAATGTGCTCTGTCCGCAACTTCCCGCGACGATGCCTTGCGCAAATGTCATCGTAAATATCCGGACGTTTTCCGAGGCGGCCTATCCTGGCGGATTTTATTCTTTCGTCAACGTCGCGCAGACCGCGATTCTTATGCCGCCGCTCGACAATAATCAGACCGCATTCTGCCCTGGCGGCAGTGGTCAATATGTGTATTTGCAAATCTTTTACGCAATGCCCCTCATTGGTGCGGTCTGGCTGCCCGCAGCAACAACGACGTTTAACGGAAAGACAGTCAAACTCGTTTCGGCCGCCGCCGCATTCAAGAACGAACCCTATCAATCCTCCTATACGCCGCCGGCAGGGTGCTGACATGCGCCAGCTCGCGCTTCCCACATCGCAGATTTTCAAGCAATTCTGGAGTGCCGGGCAGGCCATCGCGGCGGTTGAATTTGCTTTGGTCTTGCCTCTGCTTGTCATCTTGATGCTCGGTTCGGTGGAAGCGGCGCGGCTGATAACTTTTGCCCGCCGGGTCACATTGGTCGCGACGACCGCCGTCGAGATGCTCACCCAAAACGGCACGGGGACCGTCAATTATGTCGATCTCCATTTCGCCATCGACTCAACGATGGTGATCTTTCCGCAGGTCCTGCAGGACGCCGCGCAAAAACATGTGTCGTGGGGCAATGACATAAGGGTCTCGATCGCGAGCGTCGTCTTCACGCCGAATCCTTCGACATGCACGTCAAACTGCAGCTACGTTGCGAATGTCGTCTGGAATAGCGGCCCCAATAAGCGAACATGCGGGGTGCCTTTGATTTCGGCTCCTGACACGGCATCGCCAAGCAAGACGACGCTTCCCGCCGATGTATTCGGTCCGGGTTCGCTCATCGTCGTCGATATCGTGTTCAGCTATACGCCGATTTTCGGCTTTGGTCTTTTCGGTACGGTGCCCATCGCGCGTTCCGCCTATCTCTCTCCCCGCTACGTGCCGCTCATCAAATATGCGGTCGTCAGCGGCGATGACGGGATCGGCGCCGAATGTCCCGGCTACTGACATGCGGAACCATTTACAGCATTTTTTGGCAAGTGGACGAGGCTCGAAATCATGAAACAAACGATCGTCTCGCTATTTTGGAAACGGTTTCGTGGCGACCAGCACGGCAATGTCGCGACGATCGCTGCCTTGAGTATGCTTGGTCTTGTCGGGACGGCAGGACTTGGGATTGATTATTATAATGCGCTCGCGGCAAAGTCGCGGCTCGATCTCGCGTCCGATGCTGCGGCGATTGCTGCGATCAACGCGGCGCAAAGCTACATCGAGTTAAACTCTGCGACACAAACGGATCCGGCGTTGACTGCGGCGGCGATCACCGCCGGCAAAGCGCAGGCTCAGAACGTTTTCAAGATCAACGCCGGATCAACCGCCAATCTCGCGACGACACCGGCCGTGACGATGGCGCGGTCCGGCCAGACATTCAACGCCAGCATCTCCTATCAGGCAAGTTCGCAGAATGCGTTCGGACCGATTTTTGGAGTCAACCGTATCAATATCAATGGCGGCTCGTCATCGAGCTTGACCATGGGAAAATACCTTGATTTTTATCTGCTCCTCGATGTCTCCGGATCGATGGGCCTTCCGACCACAACCGCAGGCCAGACGCAGCTTGCCGCGATCAGCCCCGACAATAAAAATGTTTACCCCGGCGGCTGCACGTTCGCCTGTCACTTCTCCCAGAAAATGTGCACGACGATCGCCAAGCCAAGCACCTCGCAAACCTGCCAGGGCTATACCTTGGCGCGCTCCAACAATATTGCATTGCGCGCGGATTCCGTGGGTTCGGCGGTGCAGGCCATGCTGAGCACGGCGCAGTCAACGATGACGATCCCACATCAATATCGCATCGGCCTCTATCCGTTCATTTCACAAATGGGCACGCTCTATGCGATTTCCAACAATTTAACGGGGGCGCAGACGGCGGCGGGAACGCTCGGCAGCTTGCTCGATACGGGCCAATCGACGAGCATTTATGGCAGCGGCGGGACGCATTTCGAGAACGCCATTCCGGCGATGAACACAGCCATCACGAGTGTTGGCGATGGATCTGGGGCTCTCAAGCCGCAGCCCTTTGTTTTTATGGTGACGGATGGCGCCGACAACAATCAATATTATACGACATCCTCGAACAGCTGGACGGGATCGCAGCCACAAAATATGGACCCCACGCTCTGCGCGCCATTAAAAAATCGCGGGATCACGGTGGCGGTTCTTTACATCCCCTATCAACCGATCACCAATCCGAACGCAAGCTTCGCGAATAATGAAGATGGAAAGGTCAACGCGATCGTTCCAACCATTCCATCCAAGCTGCAACAATGCGCGTCGCCTGGATTCTATTTCTCCGCCTATACGCCGTCCGACATTACCAATGCCATGCAAGCCATGTTCGCCCAATCACTTGCCGCCGCGCGGCTAACGCAATAGTTGCCGCCATTTCCGGTTGATCGCGGCCGCGAAACCGCTATTTGCTTTCACCTTGATGTGCTTTACGCTGAGCCAATAAGAGCGCTCGCGCGGAGTTTCCGGCGAACTAGGCGGTATCATGATTTTTATCATAGTAACTGTCGCGGCATTCGCGGCGGGCTTTATCAACGCCGTTGCTGGCGGCGGCACCTTTCTCACCTTTCCCGCGCTCATCGCCGCTGGCCTTCCGCCCATCGATGCCAATGCGTCGAACACCGTCGCACTGTTCCCCGGCCAAATCGCGACGGGCTATGCCGCGCGCGACGGTCTCGCGGCAGCATCGGCAGACAGCCGCGTCAATGTGCCGCTTTTGGCGGGGATTAGTCTTGTCGGCGGTTTCCTTGGCGGCATTCTGCTGCTTGTCACGCCGCAACCCGTTTTCAGCAAGATTGTGCCTTGGCTTATTTTGTTCGCGACGGCGGTTTTCGCTGGCGGCCATTTCATGCCCAGGACGGGTAAAAAATTTAGGCTCAATCGAACCGGGATTTTCGCCGTGCAAGGTTTGGTTGCCATCTATGGCGGCTATTTTGGCGGCGGCGCGGGCATCCTTGTGCTTTCCGCCTTCACCTTTTTCGGGCTCCGCGATATGTGGCTGATGAACAGCCTCAAAATTCTTGTCGTGACACTGATGAACGCCGCTGCCGTGATAACCTTCATCGCCGCCGGTCTCGTTCATTGGTACTGGACGCTTCTTGTCGGGGTTGCCGCGACGGCGGGAGGTTTTGCAGGCTTGCACACGGCGCGGCGGGTGCCAGCGCATATCGCGAAGATCTTCGTTGTGGCGGTGGGCTTGGTGCTGACGGTCTATTTCTTTGTGAAACCTGCCTGACCTTTTTGTGTTCACGGGTTCAAAGCGGTCGAGAGGCGTATTATGCGCATGATGCAGCAGATATATTTCGATGGCGCGGGGGGGCCGGATGTCATAAGGATCGGAGAGGCTCTGGTGCCGGAACCTGGCCCTGGCCAGGTTTTGATCGAGGTCGCGGCGGCGGGCATCAATCGTCCCGATTGCCTGCAACGCCAAGGTGTCTACCCCCCTCCGCCAGGCGAAAGCGCCATTCCAGGGCTTGAGGCCGCGGGCAGGGTCGTCGCGATTGGGGAAGGCGTCCGCTCGCAGCGCGTGGGTGATGAAGTCTGCGCACTGCTGGGTTCGGGGGGATATGCCGAATATGCGCTTGCGCATGCGCCCCTGTGCCTGCCGGTGCCAAAAATTGTGGGGAGTGTTGCCGCGGCTGGACTTCCAGAAAATTATTTCACGGTTTTCGACAATGTGTTTACACGCGGCAGGCTGCTTCCCGGCGAAACATTCCTCGTCCATGGCGGATCGAGCGGCATCGGCTCGACCGCGATCCAATTGGCAAAGCAGCATGGTGCGCGAGTCATTGCGACCGCCGGGTCAAGCGCGAAATGCGCCTTTTGCAAAACCCTCGGAGCCGATTTTGCAATCGATTACAAAACCCATGACTTCGTCGAAGACGTCAGAAAGATCGCTGGCAAACATGGTGTCGATGTCGTGCTCGACATGGTGGGAGGAACATATCTCGAAAAGAATTTGTCCCTGATGGCGGCGGAAGGCCGTCTTGTTCAGATCGGATTTTTGCAATCGCCGAGTGTCGGGAATTTCGATTTGCGTCCCATCATGCTGCGCCGTCTGACTGTGACCGGCTCGACATTGCGGGCACGCCCTGTTGCGCAGAAAGCCACGATCGCCACGGAACTGCGGGAAAAAATCTGGCCGCTCCTCGAAGCGGGTTCCGTCAAACCGCTGATCCACGCGACGTTCCCGCTCGAGCAAGCCCGCCAGGCACATGAAATGATGGAATCCTCATCGCACCTCGGCAAGATCCTGCTGGTTACCGGCAAATGATGGTCTATTCCGGTATTCCGACGTGCAGATTCTTATTTCGCTCCATGATTTCATGGCGCATCTCCTTGCGCATTTTGCCCGCCTCGAAGAGACGCCGTTCGACCTCAGTCTCGATCACGAGCGGCGGAACGGGGCAGAGCGTGCCGTCCTCCTTTTTCGCGACCATGGTGAAATAGCACGAGTTGGTGTGACGCGCTTCTTGGGTTGTCAGATTCTCAGCCACCACCTTGATCCCGATTTCCATCGAGGTCCGGCCCACATAATTGACATTGGCCTTGAAGGTGACCAATTCGCCGACTTTGATCGGCTCCTTGAAGATCACCTGGTCGAGGGAGGCGGTCACCACATAGTTCTTGCAGTATCTCGCCGCGCAAGCATAGGCCACTTGGTCGAGGAGCTTCAAAATTGTCCCCCCGTGAATGTGACCGGAAAAATTCGCCATGTCGGGGGTCATGAGAAAGGTCATGAACAGGGATTTTTCTTGTTTGCTCATAAGGTTTCTCGATCGCTGCAAAGAGGGGACGGCTCGCCATGAATACACTGGGCGGAGCATGATCCCAACATGGGGAGGCATTTCCGCAATCTTCTTTTTGTTTGTACCTTTTGATATGCTTTTTCTCAATCGTGTTGCCCTATCGATGGATCAGTTGCATGGTCCGCAAGCGGGCTATCCTGTGGTACGGCAGGGGGCGCCTGCGAGAGGATGCGGGAATGGAAAAGGACCGGCTGGTCGCGTTCAGCGATGGCGTGATTGCCATCATCATAACAATTATGGTGCTGGAGTTGAAGGCGCCCCCAGATCCCAGCCTGAGCGGTCTCGCGGCGGTCACGCCGGTGTTCCTTGGCTACGTGCTCAGTTTTGTGTACGTGGCCATATATTGGAACAACCACCATCATTTGTTCCATTTGGTCCGGCATGTGAACGGCATGATTCTGTGGGCCAATATGCACCTGCTGTTTTGGCTTTCGTTGATTCCTTTTGCCACCCGCTGGATGGGGGAAAACCATTTCGCTCCGGTCCCAACAGCCGTGTATGGCGTTTCGCTGCTGATGCCGGCGCTCGCGTGGAATGGGCTGCAGCTCGCCATCGTCCGCTTGCAGGGGAACGACTCCGTGCTGGCGCGGGCCATCGGCCGCGACCTCAAGGGCAAGGTTTCGCCGGTGCTTTATGCGATGGGGATCCTGTTCTCGTTCCTCAATACATGGATCGCGGACGCCATCTACGTCTTGGTCGCCTTGATGTGGCTCATTCCTGACCGGCGCATTGAAAGGGCACTCCGCGGCCTGAGCAGTTAAGTGTCGCGCAGGGTATATACGCTATAGCTACAGGTTGAAGGCAGGGCCGCCGGTCGCGCCGGAGCTAATATGGCAAGGCGGCACGTCGAAAAGGCATCGTGACGCGACAGCGGCGACTACCGGTTTTTAAACATCTTTGCTAAAAGCGCGGAAGATCCAACTTTTGTGACGTGGCGGCGAGACTCTGTTTATTTTCTGGGTATCCGCCGGGCCCTCATTTCCACACAGCTATTTGCGTTTGTCTAAGAAAAAGGCGTGACCCCGATGGATGTGATCCTCTACCACAACCCCCGCTGCGGCACGTCGCGCAATACACTCGGCCTCATCCGCAATTCTGGTATCGAGCCTCATATCATCGAATATCTGAAAACCCCGCCAACGCGGGTTTTGTTGCGCCAACTCGCGGCGCGCACCGGCATGCCGCTGCGTGCCCTTCTGCGTGACAAAGAACCCATTTTCCGTGAATTGGGTTTGAAGGACAAAACGCTCTCCGATGACGCCTTGCTCGATGCGATTGAAGCGCATCCCATCCTCCTCAACCGGCCGATCGTGGTGACTCCAAAACGGGTAAAGCTCTGTCGGCCTTCCGAACTCGTGATCGAGCTTTTGCCCCCGCAGCAAGGCGAGTTTTTCAAAGAGGATGGCGAACGCATCGTCGACGAGCACGGCCGCCGGGTCGCCAGCGCGTGAGGATTGTCATGCGCGTCATCCGCCAAACGGCTCAAACCCTCGCCGCGCGGCAAGCGAGGCGGCACCGCCTTGTCTGATCCCGAAGCATTGCCCAATCTCATGCCTGCGGCGTTCGAAATCCCGGACGCGGCGCGATTGCAAACAAGCCACGCTGGCTTCCCGCCACGCGTGCTGCTGCTTTACGGCTCGCTTCGGCAACGCTCTTATAGCCGCTTTCTGACGCTGGAAGCGGCGCGCCTCCTCGACGCCTTGGGGGCAGAAACACGCATCTTCGACCCGAGCGGTCTGCCGCTCCCCGACAGCGCGCCGGAAGATCATCCCAAGGTTGCGGAGTTGCGCGGGCTCTCGGCCTGGTCGGAGGCACACGTCTGGTGCAGCCCCGAACGGCATGGCGCCATGACCAGTATCATCAAGGCGCAGATCGATTGGATTCCGCTGTCGATCGGCGCGGTGCGGCCAACCCAGGGCAAGACTCTTGCGGTCATGCAAGTCAGTGGCGGCTCGCAATCCTTCAACGCGGTCAATCAGCTGCGCATTCTCGGGCGCTGGATGCGGATGATCACCATTCCCAATCAGTCCTCCGTCGCTAAGGCCTATGAGCAGTTCGACGAAGCTGGCCGGATGCGGCCGTCGCCATACTACGACCGGCTTGTCGATGTGATGGAGGAACTCGTCAAATTCACTTATTTGACACGGGGTGTGTCCGGTTACCTCACGAGCCGTTATTCCGAACGCAAGGAAGACTTGGAACGCAAGGAAGACTTGGGAAATCTTGCCGCGCGGACGGGATTGAAGGCCCTCTAAAAGACGCGAACTTGACCCGCCCGCCAAAACCCTCTAACTCGAACCCCTCCCGGCGTGCCTTGTGGCGCGCCGAGATGATGTGGCGGGCTTGTCCCGCCCAGACGCACCCGTGGCGCCTCCTTCCTTGAAATCTCTCATGTGAAGCGATGCACCTGTCGGCGCGGCCTCTTTGGGCCTCGCAGAGGAGGGCGCGTTCCTCCCCCAAGCTGGCGGAGGACGCGGTGTTGGTGTGCCACGCGGTTCGCGTGGATCGCACCCGTGTCCTTTGCTCGCGCAAACAAACTAGAGGACACGCGATGACAAAGCGGGCGGAAGCCAAATATAAAATCGATCGTCGGATGGGTCAGAATATCTGGGGCCGTCCGAAAAGCCCCTTCAACCGGCGCGAATATGGGCCGGGCCAGCACGGGCAGCGCCGCAAGGGCAAGCTGTCGGATTTCGGCACCCAGCTTAAGGCCAAGCAGAAGCTTAAAGGCTATTACGGCAATATTTCGGAAAAACAGTTCCGTAAATATTACGCCGAGGCGATTCGCATGAAGGGCGACAGCGGCGACAATCTGATCGGCCTCTTGGAGCGCCGGCTCGATGCGGTCGTTTACCGCGCCAAATTCGTGCCGACCGTTTTCGCTGCGCGGCAGTTCGTCAACCACGGTCATGTCAAGATCAATGGCCGCAGGGTGAACATTGCGTCCTACCTTGTGAAGCCCGGCGACGTGATCGAGATCAAGGAAAGTTCGCGCCAGCTGATCCTCGTACTTGAGGCGGAACAACTCGCCGAGCGCGATGTGCCCGAATACTACGAGGTTGATCACACCAAGAAGACGGCGAAACTCAGCCGGATTCCCCTACCGTCGGAAGTTCCCTATCCGGTGATGATGGAACCCAATCTCGTGATCGAGTTCTATTCGCGGTAATTCGCGATTCGATGCGGCGGGGAGCGGAAAGAATTCGCTCCCCTTGCCGGTTTATTACCGGGCGATGTTATTGGAACAGGGTTTTGAGATCGGCGATGCCCTTGCCGATCAGTTCGCCGCCAAAAGCGCCCTGCGACTCACCCTTCAAAACAGCTTCCGCGGCTTTGACCGCGGCATCGGCAGCGGCGGCGCGCACGTCGGCTGTCGCTTGCGTTTCCGCCATGCTGATTTTCTCTTCCGCCTGCTTCGTGCGGCGCTGGATGAATTCGGTGATGCGCGCGTGCGCCTCGCTGGCGATGCGTGCGGCTTCCGCATGGGCTTGCGCGACGACGGCTTCGGCCTCGGCCTTCGCTTCAGCGCTCCGCCGCTCGAACGAAGCGAGAAGCTCTTCAGCTTCCGTCCGCAGCTTTGTTGCCTCGGCGAGTTCGGCCTCTATTCGTGACGCCCGTCCGTCCAGGGCGGACGCGGCCTTTTTGTGCACGCCGAGATAAATTGCCAAGCCAACGAAAATCGCAAAGCCGGTGGCGACGACAAATTCCGGATCGAACATTGAAACTCTCCAGCTCAGGCTTTTTGCGTAGCGATGGCCGCGGCGATGGCGCTTTGGTCGGCGGGTTTGCCGGTGATGTGCTGAACGATGGCTTCCGCCGTTTCGCCGGCGATAGCTCCGACATTCCCCATGGCCTTGGCTTTCATGGCAAGAACTTGCGCTTCGGACGCAGCAATTTTGGCGTTGAGTTCCACTTCCAGCGCGTGACGTTTCGCTTCCGTTTCCGCATTGAGCTTGGCATGGGTTTCTTGCGCGAGCGCGAGCGCCTTGGCTTTTGCGTCTGCGATGGTCTTGTCATGCGCCGCCGAGGCTTCTTCGGCCTGCGCGCGCAGCACATTCGCTTTGCTGATGTTATCCGAGATTGTGTGGGCGCGCGCGTGCAGAATCTTCTCGACGCGGGGGACGGCGATCTTGGACATCAGAAGATACAACAATCCGAAGCTCAGTGTGAGCCAGATGATCAGGGGGGAAAAATTGACCGGGTCGAACGGCGGGAAACTGGTCTCGGTCTCGCCTCGGGTGCCCTCGGTTGCCTTCAACACGGGGCTGACTTCCGCAGGAGCGTCCCCGGCCGCAATTTCCTTTTTTTCCAGGGCCGCCACGCGTTTTTCAAGACGGCCAAAGTCCGGACTGAGAGTGGCCGTTCCGCTTGGGGAAGGAATGGTGTTCGATGGTGCAGCAATCACCTTTAGCATCTTTTGAATCTCGGCAAGGGTCGAATTCGTCAAGGCAGAGTATTCGGTTCGGGCGCGCTCTTCCTCGGTGACCTGGTGTTCGATCGCATCCAGACGCTTGCCCAAACTGGTCACGCGTTCTTTCAGAGGTGCGATGGCGGCGCCCGTGTTGTTCAGCAACTCGAACCCAAGAACGATGGCGAGGGCCGCCGCCGCGCCGGAAAAACTCGCGGCAATGAGGAGCCAATGGAGCGGAGAAAGGTGCGTCCGGGCGAGTTTTTGGCCTTTGGGGTCAAGAAGCTGCGGATCGGACTTGCTCGCCTCCGTTACCGCCCTGACCACATTGCCCAGCATTTCAGCGAGGCGCTTGCCCTGCGACTGAGCGATGGTTCCCAAGCGGGCTATCACGTCATTCACGAAACGAGTCTCCTCAACATTGCGGATGCGCCCGGACTTTTCATCCGGGCGCAAGAAAGCCGTTTTTACTTGACGACGAAGAGCAGGAGAATGGCGACGAGGAGCGCGAAAATGCCCAAGCCTTCGGCCAGCGCGACGCCGATGAACACACGTCCGAACTGACCATCGGAAGCGGTCGGATTCCGCAACGCACCCAAAAGAAAGTTACCGAAAATCAGTCCGACGCCAATTGCGGCGGCACCCGTGCCAATCGCGGCCAGACCTGCACCTATAAACCTACCTGCTGCGGGATCCATTTTGTACTCCGTAACCTTGCATGAAAGGGCGACTGATCTGTTGTTCAAATATTTATTCAGTGGCCCGGATGAACTGCGTCGTTGAGATAGACGCAAGTGAGAATGGCGAAGACATATGCCTGGAGGACGGCAACGAGAAGCTCGAATGCCGTCAGCACGATGGTCATCGCGAATGGCAGTGGCGCGAGGATCGAAAAAAGACCGGCGCCGAGCAGGCTGACGACAAAACCGCCCATGACCTGAAGCGTGATATGCCCGGCCAGCATATTGGCGAACAGACGAACCGAAAGGCTGACCGGACGCGAGAGAAACGAGATGATTTCAATCGGCACCAGAAGCGGCATCAGCGCGACGGGCACCCCCGACGGCACGAACAGCTTCAGGAAACCTTTGCCATTATGGATAAGGCCATAAACAACCACGATGCTAATGACAAGCATCGCCAGCGCCCCTGTCACCATGATCTGGCTCGTGATCGAAAATGTGTAAGGGAGCAGACCGATGAGGTTGCAAAACAGCACGAACATGAAAAGCGTGAAGACGAAGGGAAAGAAACGCATCCCGTCGTGTCCGCCCGCCATATGCACAGTGGATGCAACAAATTGATACGCCATCTCGGCCAGCGATTGCAGGCGGCCCGGAATCAGCGCCTTCGATTGCGTCCCAATAAGCATCAGAGCGGCGGCCGCAAGGACGACGATCACCATGAAAAGAGACGCGTTGGTGAAGGAGGCATCTATCCCCAACGGATGCAGACTAACGATCGGTTTGATCACGAACTGATGGATCGGGTCCATGGGGTTTTCTTCAGCCACGTCCTGCTTCCCTTAGTCTTTCTCGTTTCATGAATCGCTTTGGCCTTTGGCCTTAGCGCCGGTTAGATGTCTCTTAGCCTTCCGGATTGGGAGGCTTCATTGCTATGCGATAAACGTTCCAAAACCCCGCCGCCGCTCCCATGAGGAGGAAAACAATTAGAAACGCCGGTGATGTCCCGGCAGCGCGGTCGATCCACCACCCGATGACAGCGCCGACCAGCACCGCTGCCACGAATTCACTCAAGACGCGAACGGCAAGACTCATCGCGTTGCCGATCGAGCCAGGCAAAATGCGCACCGGCTCCCGCTTGGCAGCCTCCGCCGCTTTGTCCGCCACGTTCTGAGCATCGAGCGCACTGGACAAAGTATTGAGCCGCGCCCTTAACCTCTCATCGTCACGTTCGCGGCTTGCTTCTGGCTTCTGCCGCGAATGATCGTCCTGCCCATTGCGCTCCGCCACACCTCTTGCTCCGTGCCTACGCTTTTCGCCATGCCGCTCATTTAGCTCAAAACGGACCGTCGCAGTGATATTTCTCAACCGTTCCGGCAGACAATAGCTCTTGGTGCCGCAACATAAACAGGCAAAATGGTGAAGCTTGCCAAACGTCTAGGACGCCTGTGAACGCGGCGCACCATAGGAGTGGCGGCGGCCTCTGTCAAGACTAAGGCCAAAGCATAAAAGCCCTTGAAATAATGGAGAAATTAGGCGCGAAATTCAGCTCGCCTCGCGGAAACGTTCAGCCTCTTCGAGATCGACGCTGACCAGCTGACTGATGCCGCGTTCGGCCATGGTGACGCCGAACAGCCGGTTCATCCGCGCCATGGTGATTGGATTGTGGGTGACCGTAATGAAGCGCGTCTCGGTTTTGGCGCGCATGGTTTCGAGAAGATCGCAGAAACGCTCGACATTGGCGTCATCGAGCGGTGCATCCACCTCGTCGAGAACGCAAACCGGCGATGGATTTGTCAAAAAAATCGCAAAGATCAACGACATCGCGGCGAGTGCCTGCTCGCCGCCGGACAGCAGCGTCATGACCTGCGGCTTCTTTCCGGGAGGCCGCACGAGAATTTCGAGCCCGGCTTCGAGCGGGTCGTCCGATTCGATCAATTGCAGCTCGGCCGAGCCTCCCCCGAAAAGTGTCGTGAACAACTCCTTGAAATGTGCATGGACGGCGTCGAAGGCCCCCAGCAGACGTTCGCGGCCCTCCTTGTTCAAACTTTGAACAGCCTGGCGCAAGCGCCGGATGGCTTCGGTCAGATCTTCATGTTCAGTGGACAGGGTCGTCTTGGAGGCCAGAATCTCGTTCAATTCCTCGTCGGCCCGCAGATTGACGCCGCCAAGCCGTTCGCGGTCCCCTTTGAGCGCGTCGAGTTTTTTCTCCACCACCTCGGCGGGCGGCAGCTCGTCGCCGGGCGCGGCTTGCGCGAGGCCGAAGAGCTCAGCCTCGGTACAGCCAATGTCCGCCGCGATCATATGCGCAACTTCGTCGCGGCGCGCCCGCGCGGCTTCGAGCCTCGCTTCGCTGCGGGCTTTTTCTTCCCGCGCCATGCTCATCGCCTCGAGGGCGCCGCGCGCGGTCCGATCCGCCTCAGTGAGTCGTGTCTCCGCTGCGACGCGCTTATCGGCGGATTTTTTGCGGGCGTCTTCGGCCGCTTCGATTTGGCGCATCAAGGTTTGCCGGGTCACCAAAAACGTATCCGGCGCTTCCATAAGGTTCTGAAGTTCTTGGGTCGCTTCCGCGTGACGGGCCTCGAGATCGCCGGTTTGACCGCGCGCGCGCGCCTCGCGGGTAACCCAGGATTGGCGTTCCTCCTGAATTGCCTGCAAACGCTTTTCCCGCGTCTCGGCGTCGCGCAGATAGCCGTGCAGGGCGGCCCTCGCTTCGGCCACCGTGGCGCGGTCCTGGGCCGCCGCTGCGCGCGCCTTGTCCAGCTGCGCGGTCAAATGGCCCGGCAATTCCAGCTGGGCGAGGGCGTCCTCGGCTTGCGCGCGCTTCTGGCTGGCCTCAGTGCAGGCCGCCTCAATGCGAATTGAGGCTTCATTGAGCGCGGACAGCCGCGCGGCCATCTCCGTTTGGCGCTTTTCGCCAGTTGTCTTTTCGTCCCGCGCGACCTCGACTTTGCGCAGCGCGTCCTTATGCGCTTGCCGGGCGTCGCGCTCGGCGGCGGCGGCGGCCGTGAGCGCCGTTTGCGCCTGCTCCGCATTTGTTTTCAAGGCACTGGCGGCGGCGCGCGCCGTTTCGGCCTCGTTCGCCAGATCACCGAGGCGGTTTTTTTCGGCGAGGCGGCGGGCGGCGGGGGTCGGGGCTTCCGCGGCTTGGGTGAATCCATCCCAGCGCCAGAGATCGCCTTCCTTCGAGACGAGCCGCTGTCCGGGCTTCAGCAGAGGCCGCAAGGCGTTGCCTTCGGCCCGCAGGACGACGCCGATCTGGTTCAGCCGCCGCGCGAGCGGGTCCGGCGCCGTGACACGCTTTGCCAGGGCTTCGACGCCCGGCGGTAGAGCCGGATCATCCGATGCGTCCGTCGCGGCCCAATGGGCGGGTGAGGCAGGGTTGGTCGAAGCGTCAAGATCATCGCCGAGTGCCGCGCCGATCGCCGCTTCATAGCCTTTCGCGACGCTGATTTCCTCGGTCACCGCAGGCCAGAGGCCGCCAGTTCCGGCATTCAGTAATTTCGACAGCGTCGCAATTTGCGTCTCGAGATTTTGCGCCTTCCGCTCCGCATCGGCGAGCGGTGCCCTGGCCGTGAGTTCGGCCGCACGTGCCTCCGCGTGGCGGGCCTCGGCGATCGCAAGCTCATCTTCCCGCGCCTTCGCCGCGCCGATTGCCTCATCGAGCGCTGTTTGCAACTGGCCCATGTCGGCGCCAGGGGACGCACTCGCTAGGAGCATATCGCGTTCGCGGGTCACCTTTTCGATTTCGGCCTGAAGCCGCGTCAAGCGGGCTGTTTCTTCCCGCAGCGCCGTTTCAAGGGCAGCCCGCCGCGCCTCGATCACCGAGCGCGTGTCCTGCGCCTCCGCCAGCGCCTTTTCGGTGAGCGCGAGATTTGCCTCGGCATCGGCTAGACGGGCGCGCGCGGCCTCGATCTCTGCGACCGCGGTGCCGCTGCTCGCGAGCCCGGCGGCTTCCGTGTCAAGCCGTGCGAGGACGGCCGCCGCGTCGTTGATCAGCGCCGTTTCCCGCGCGATATCGCTGGCGGTTTGGGCGATCCGGCGTTCGAGTTCGCTGGTCCGGCTTTTGGCTCGCCGTTCCTCCCCGTCGAGGGTTTCCCGGGCCAGCACCAGCCGTTGCAACTCCCCGGCAACTTCGGCCTCGGCGCTTCGCAATTGCGGCAACTCATGCGCGGCGATCGCTTGCAGCTTTGCGGCTTCGGCCTGAGCAAGGGTTTTTTCGGCGACGTCCCGCAGGCCCTCTTCGAGCTTCGATTCGGCCAGTTGGAGCGCCGCTGCCGCTTCCGTCCGGTGAATCAAAGCGAGCAACGCCTCATTACGCCGAATCTCGGCCGCGAGCCCGCGGTAGCGGGTTGCTTGCCGCGCCTGCTTCTTGAGACTTTCGGCCTGGCCATCGATCTGCTGCAAAATATCATCGAGGCGTCGGAGATTTTCTTCGGCCGCTTTGAGGCGCAGTTCGGCTTCATGGCGGCGGGAATGCAGCCCCGCGATCCCGGCGGCCTCTTCAAGAATACGGCGGCGCTCCTGCGGTTTGGCGGCGATGATCTCGCCGATTTGGCCTTGCCGCACCATTGCGGTCGAGCGGGAGCCGGTCGAAGCGTCGGCAAACAGCAATTGCACATCGCGGGCGCGCACCTCACGCCCATTGACCCGGTAGGTCGAGCCCGACTCGCGCTCGATGCGGCGGGAGACCTCGATCAACTCTCCATCGTTGAAGCTGGCGGGAGCCGTGCGGTCGCTATTGTCCAGAAAGAGAACGACCTCGGCCATATTGCGCGCCGGCCGGTCGCCGCCGCCGGAAAAAATGACATCGTCCATGCCCGAGGCGCGCATGTTTTTCGACGAACTCTCGCCCATGACCCAGCGCAGCGCTTCGACGAGATTCGACTTGCCGCAGCCATTCGGCCCGACAATGCCGGTCAGCCCCGGCTCGATATGAAACTCCGCCGGATCGACGAATGTCTTAAAACCCGCGATGCGCAGCTTGGTGAGTTTCATGTCTTGATGAGTTTCATGATTTTGCGAAGCTCATGGCGCAGCCCAATTGGCGCGAGCACGGATTTGGATCATTGCCCATTCTTCAACAAGCTTCTTAGCTTTTGGTTAACCAATCGCGCCAGGCGAGCCTGGATGACCAAATGCCGCATGATTCGGCGAAAACCGATTACGGCGCGCGGGCAGGGGAAGCGCAAGAGTGTGCGTGGATTATTCTGTGTAAACCGTGAAGCTCATGATGGGGCGCCGAGGCCATTGGCGCCACGGCGATCCCCGATCCTACCCCTTAATGACCTTGGGCCAAGCCGTGCGAAGCATTTGCAGGCGATGCAGTCTGGCATAGGCTCCGGTTCATAGGCTGTGCCAAAAAAAAACCCCAGCCGTTCCCCGCCGGGGCCATAGACCCGACGTTAGGGGACAATGGGGAGGCACATTAACGCCGGTATCGTTGAGATTAGAAAGAATTGACCCCACCGTCTGAGCAAAATTGAAGAGTCTCACGGTTTCAATGCCGTCGTTGCGCGTTGCGCAATCTCAAAAATGCGCCGGTTCTGGCCGTCGCTCTTGATCGATATCTTATAAAAGGCAAATTTGCTCTTCTGAAACGCGATGTACCGAAGGCCGTGTCATGGCACTCAAACGCCGAGCATCATTCAATCCGAAATCTTTTCTCTCCAAGGTCGGCGAAGGCCGCAGCGTTGCTCCGTACCGTGGCGGCCAGGTCGTCTTTTCTCAAGGAGATGCCGCGGATTCGGTTTTCTACGTTCAGCGAGGTAAGGTGAAGGTCACGGTCGTTTCGGAGCAAGGCAAGGAAGCCGTCGTCGCAATTCTCGGAGCGAATGAATTCTTCGGCGAAGGGTGCCTGGCCGGCCAAGCTCAACGGTTAGCGACGGTTAGGGCGATGACGGACTGCCTCATCATGCAACTGAACAAGGCCGCCATCCTCCGCGTGATCCATGCGGAACCTGGCTTTTCCGAGATGTTCATAGTGCATCTCCTTCGCCGGACCATCCGTGTCGAAGCGGACCTTGTCGATCAGCTGTTCAATTCGAGTGAGAAACGCCTCGCCAGGCTGCTCCTGCTGTTGGCAAATTTTGGCAAAGACGACAAACCGGAACCGATGATCGCCAAAATCAGCCAGGAGACGCTGGCCGATATGATTGGAACGACCAGATCCCGGGTAAGCTTCTTCATGAACAAATTTAGAAGACTGGGCTTCATTGACTACAACGGCGGCATCGAAGTCCACAGTTCCTTGTTGAATGTCGTTCTGCACGAAGAGCCGCACATCGAGACTTAAGATCCGCGCGGGGTTGGGAATATGCGCATTTTGCTTGCGTGCACGCCAAACGCGGCAGAGGGGGGCGCCAGTTCGTTACCCGACTTGCAAAAGCAGCGCGACGAGTTCGCTTTGCCGGTGGGTATGGGTTTTGGCGAACACGGATTTCAACTGGTTTCGCGCCGTCTCCCGGGAAATCTTCAACTCGCGGGCCGCGATATCGGGCGGTGCGCCGCGCGCGATGATGCAGGCGAGTTTGGCTTCCGATGGTGTCAGACGGAACGTCTTGGCGATGATTGCCGCCGGCGGCCCTGGCCTCGGGCCTATGGCATTCATGGTCAGGAGGGCGCGCGATGAATGCGACGGCCCCTCGAATGGCCAAATCCGCACGATCACCGGTAATTTCTCCAAGCGGGGTACCACGACGGGATCGACCGCCAGAGCATTCGGGCGCGGCGCCCCGGACAACTGATCGATGGCTTGCTTGAGAAGGTTTCGCGAGTCGATATCGCGAACAAACAGCCGGCGATCCTTGATTTTGATATTCTCGTCGAAAACGGCTTGCGCCGCGGCGTTCGCGTCGACCGCAAAGCCGTTCTTGTCGAGGGCGATCGCGGGCAAATGCATCGCATTGAGCATCGCGGTAGGGGAAGCCGCCTCTCCGGACGCTCCCGAGGCCGCCGCAATCTCCATCAAACGCCGAGTGAAGTTAGCAAGAATGAGCTCTTCCTCAGCGCGCAAATTGCCGATGTCCGAATTCATGGCCAAAATACCCATTTTTCAAATCCTAAATCACTCTGAAGCGGACATTGATTGATGCTGCAATGACAAAATTTTAAAGACAGTCCTCCTGCTTCGACCATCAACATGGGTGTGTCTGGATTACGTTGCCATTTCGGCCAGGTGAATTTTTTGCAATCAAGGAAGCACTCGCTTCCAAGGCTTTCGTCCGGCGGCAGGCCTCGAAAAAGGTTCTGTTTTCCGCGGCAAAGGGACTTGGAACAAACAGTGCCTGGATTGTCGAAGCGTGGTTCCCATCCGTTTGGTCCGCCCGCCGCAAGAGTTTGGTCAACGTCGCGACGCAGCATGAAGGCGCTTGGCTGAAAACGAGGGATCTTTGTCCTTGTCGCGGATAAGATTGCGAAGGACAATAGCGCCGTGAAAATAAAGATCAATTATCGCTAGAGATTTACCGGGGAGCGCTCCATGAAAAATGTAAATGTGCTCAACGGCTTGAATACGGCACCGGCCCATTGCGTCATACGCAGGATAGGACCAGCCGATCTCAAAGACTCCCTGACCAAAGGCGCCAACGATTTCTTGCCGGTCCTCGAATTCTTGGGCAAGCCGCTCTTCACCGTTTTGTTCAGTATTTTCTATGCACTCATCTGCATATACTTAATTACCACCGATCTGCCGCTTCTCTTTCCGCTCATGTCGGGTTTCGCCCTGATTGGTCCTTTCGCGGCGATAGGCTTGTATGAGGTGAGCCGGCGCCGGGAACTCGGCCTCGACACCTTCTGGAGGCATGTTTTTGATCTGCGGCACGCGCCTTCTCTGCCCTCGATCCTCGCCCTCGGCCTCGGCCTTCTGACTCTGTTCCTTTGCTGGCAGGTAGCGGCCGAATGGCTTTACGTGTGGCTCTTCGGCCCCGCAACGCCGGAGTCTGTTAGGGCGTTTGTTGGCGAAGTTCTCACCACCTCCAAGGGCTGGACTTTGATCATTTTGGGGAACGCAATCGGCTTCGTCTTCGCCGTCGCGGCTATGACCATCAGCGTTGTCTCCTTCCCCTTACTCCTGGACCGGAATGTCGGAGTCGCCGTGGCTGTCCGCACCTCTGTGAGAGCGGTGCTGGCAAACCCGCTCACGATGGCGCTTTGGGGATTGATCGTCGCGGTGTCCCTCGCGATCGGCTTCGTGTTCGCGTTCGTTGGCCTCGCCTTCGTCACCCCGATTCTCGGACATGCGAGCTGGCATCTCTACCGCAGGATTGTGCAATGAACCGCCGATCAGACACAAGCGAGGTTATCGCGGATGCGATGACGGAAGGCGGCGCAATGACCAAATTGGTCGTGAGCCGCATATCGCAAGAGATCACCAAGTCCCGCCGGATCGGGCTGCTGGTCTGGCCGGGCTGCGATGTTCTCGATGTGTGCGGACCCGCCGATGTGTTTTTCTATGCGCAATATTGGCAGTTGCGGCACGGGAAAACCGACCTGCCCGGCTACCAGTGGGATATCGTTGCCGCGGCCCCTGGACCGATCCGGACGACGTGCGGAATCGAGCTTGTCGCGACTCACGGTTACCCCGACCTTGAGGATGGCCTCGATACGTTGCTCGTGGTGGGTGGGGCCGACGCCGAACAGGCGAGCAACGATCCGGCCCTCGTGAACTGCGT
This sequence comes from Methylocella sp., assembly GCA_036561105.1. Classification (GTDB taxonomy): domain Bacteria; phylum Pseudomonadota; class Alphaproteobacteria; order Rhizobiales; family Beijerinckiaceae; genus Methylocapsa. Next base: position 69,924 of record DATBPZ010000139.1, read on the forward strand.
CCGTTCGCTGGCGTCAAAGGCGCGGCGTGTGGGGTCCATTTGCACGGGCGCCTTCATTTTGGCGGCCGCGGGTCTATTGCATCAGCGGCGCGTAACCACGCACTGGTTATATTCGGAAATCCTTGCGCGGGCTTATCCCTCGATCGATGTCGATTCCAGCCTTATCTATTACCGTGATGGGAATATCTACTCCTCCGGCGGGATCACTGCGGGGATCGATCTTGCTTTGGCATTGGTCGAGGAGGATCTCGGCCGGGAAGTTGCGCTCGCCACAGCGCGCACACTGGTGGTTTTTCCCCACCGCCCCGGAGGGCAATCCCAGTTCAGCGCCTATGTGACATATAGGGAATTGGGGACGCGGCCAGACATACAGCAACTGCAAACCTGGATCTTAGGGAACCCGGGAGAAGATCTCAGCGTATCTGCCTTGGCGGATCGCATGGGCATGAGTTCGCGCAATTTCGCCCGGCTCTTTCACAGTGAAACTGGGGATACGCCGGCGCAGTTTACCGAACGGGCGCGGGCCGACGCGGCCCGCTGCAAACTCGAACAAACTGTCCTGCCAGTCGAGGTGATCGCCAAGCAATGCGGCTTTGGCAATTCCGAACGTATGCGCCGAACATTCCAACGCCTTTTCGACGTCAGTCCGCACGACTACCGGGCGCGGTTCCGATCACCCCTCATCAACTGAGACCAGAGATAGATTAACCGGCGGGTCGCCCCCTGAATAGGGGACGTCGAGGGAACATGTTTGTGACAATCAATACAGACGATGCACTCCTCTTCCCGCCATTTTTCCGGCATCGGCGCATTGCCGGACGGTGGAAGATCCAAGGAGGAAAACAATGCGAATTCTGTTTTTGACCACGGCCCATAACAGCCTCAGCCAGCGTCTTTGGATCGAGCTTTGTGATCGCGGCCACGATGTCCGCGTCTGCGTTGCGGCGGCGCCGGAGGTCATGACCGAGGCTGCCGCCCGCGAAACGCCGGATTTGATCCTTGCGCCGATGCTGAAGATCGCGATTCCAGAAGAAATCTGGTCCCGCCATCTCTGCCTGATCGTGCATCCCGGCATCAAGGGGGATCGGGGTCCGTCCTCGCTCGACTGGGCCATTGCCAACGGCGAAAAGCATTGGGGCGTGACGATTCTTGAGGCGGCGGCGGACTTCGATGCTGGCGATATTTGGGCCTCGCATGAATTTGCGCTTCCTGCAGATGCCGTCACGAAAAGCAGCCTTTATCGTGATCAAGTCACCGGGGCGGCCTTGCGCGGCGTTCTCGAGGCGATCGCACGGATCGAATCGGGGGAGTACCAGTCCGGCGCCTGGAAGCCGGAAACGCTGGCCGATGCGGCGCCAAGGGCATGCGGCCGTCTGCGGCCGCCGATGCGGCAAGCCGACCGGGCCATCGATTGGTCGCGCGACAAAACAGCGGCGATCGTGCGCAAGATCCAGGCGGCCGACAGCGCCCCTGGCGTCCTCGCCACGCTGTTGCTCGGCCAAAATTGTTTCCTTTATGGAGCCCACCAGGAAGATCGTCTGCAAGGACCTCCCGGCCAGATTCTGGCCCGGCGCGATGGCGCGATCTGCATCGGCACCATCGATGGCGCCGTCTGGATCTCCCATTTGAAGGCCAAGGAGCCGGCGGATGGTGTGTTCAATCCCGCCGCCGGGATCAAACTGCCGGCGGCGCAGGTGTTGGGGCCATTGCTTCGCAGCGTGCCCAAGGCATCGCTGCCCATCGATGCGCCCGCCGATCACCGCACGTTCCGCGAGATTGTCTATACTGAGGAAGCTGATGTTGGCTATCTTTCCTTCGATTTCTACAATGGAGCCATGAGCACATCCCAGTGCACCCGGCTCCGCGACGCTTTCCTGCACGCCCGCTCGCGTCCGACGCGCGTCATCGTGCTGCTGGGCGGCGCGGATTTCTGGTCGAACGGCATCCATCTCAATGTGATCGAGGCGAGCCCCGATCCGGCTGCCGAATCCTGGCACAACATCCATGCGATGGACGATCTCATCTTCGAGTTTCTCAACACCATGTCGCATCTCGTCATCGCCGGCTTGCGCGGCAATGCTGGAGCGGGCGGTGCGATCATGGCGCTGGCGACGGATCGCGTCTTTGCAAGGTCCGGCGTCGTCCTCAATCCTCATTACCGGAGCATGGGCGATCTCTATGGCTCCGAATATTGGACATACACGCTGCCGCGGCGGGTGGGGCAAAAGCTCGCGCAGGAACTGACCCTGTCGTGCAAGCCAATCGGCGCCAGGGCCGCGTGCGAGATGGGATTTCTCGATGATACCTTCGGCGAGAATGCCGTGGCTTTCGCCGCCGAACTGAAGGAGCGGGCAAAGCGCCTCGCCCAGGATCCGGAATTCCGCACGATGCTTCGCCGCAAGCATGAGAAGCGTCTCGACGACGAAAGCGTCAAGCCCCTCGCCGCCTATCGTGCCGAAGAGCTGGAACGGATGCGACTCAATTTTTTCGGGCCTGACCCCGCTTATCACGACGCCCGCCGCCGCTTCGTCTTTAAAGGGAATCCACAGCCACGGGGGGGCCGGGTGCCGGTTCTGGCAGCAGCCGAGGGAAGCTCATGGTTTCCCGCGCGCGCCGCAGCCAGGGCCGGTGCCCGAGTCCCGTCCGCACCTGTGACACCAGATATTTCGATTGCGGGAACAAGCTCCAATGCTCTTTGATCCGTTTGCCAATTCTTTTGACCGGGAGGCCATCTAGTCAAGCGGAAAGAGCGGTCCGTAAAGGGCTCAATTGATGAAGCACTTCCATATGGGGAGGAACGTGCGTTGGCGGCATTCATCCTGGCTGCGTTCCGCCAAAAATCCAATGTCTTCAGCAACCGCCAGCGCGCCGCGGCACAACTGCGGCTCGCATGACATCGACAGCCGCTACCGCATCACGGCTTTCCGAACCTTGATTCACCGCGCCGTGCACGCGCTCCCGCCCATATTGCGGGAGCGTGTAGCGGAATATGTTTTGCGCCGGGCGAACGCGCCCGGGCCCGCCGCTGAACATGTCGTGCAATATTTGCTGAGCGCCGCAAAGGCGAAACGCAAGGTTCATACTCTTGCGGAAGCCACCGTCGCCAAGGGCGCCGATAATTTCTATGACCGGCAGTACAGGCAATTTTTCAACCCCGTGATGGGCGCTTTTGCGATGACCGCCACGCGGGCGCTGCTGGCGAGCGGCGGCCTGCCGAGCGGCCTTTTGTGGTGGCGCCGCCGCAAGACCTTTGCGGCCATGCTGGACGAGAGCTCCGGCGCCCCGCCAATCCTGCTGATCGACAGGGAGACTGCCGCGGTGCCCATTTTACTGCCCGCGCCCGAGACGGACCAAGATCGCGCCGCCATTGAGCGCTGGCTCGGGGGGCGTGGCGGCATGCCTGAGTGCTACCGGGCGCTCCTTGCAGGCGAAGACGTTCATTGCCAGGAATCTCATACGCGGGCGCGCGAGCGGTGCGCCGATGGCGCGGTTCTCGAAGTTGCCGACGCTGCAATTCACACCGGAAAACTCGCTTTGCTGGCGCTTCACCCGCGCGACCCAGATGCGATGGGCCTGCATATCACATTGTTCGCGGTGGAGGCGCTCGCAGCCGATCTCGTGGAAAAGCAATATGGCTTCGCCCCCGATGCTCTCGATCCCTGGCGGTAGCCGCATCGCGCAAGAGCCGCATACTTGTCTTCTGCGTAGGTGCCACCGAGGAGGTCTTTACCCAGTGCTCCCAAAATCTTTTCATCAAGGGGCCATGGCCTGAAGCGGCCGCGCATTCGCCTGCGAAATGGCCAAATGCCTGGAACCCCGCGCTTTCCCTAGAGCGGCTGCTTGCCCAGCAATTCGAGACGTTTCAAGTGACGGTCTCCGCAAGCGGGGTTCCTGGTGCCTCGCCCCGCAATGGCGATTGCGGCAAGGCGGTGTTCCTTGGACACCGTGCCCGCAAACCCTATGTTCTCATCCCTTATCACGCTGGCAACGCGGTGCATGGCCATGCCGCCAAATTGTGGTCCAACACCCAAGGCACGATCGTGATCTATGACGATCATAGCGCGCGCAGTTGTGTCACCATTACAGGGCGGTCCTTCGTCATATCGCACGAACGAGTATAGCGTGACTTCCCTCTGATCGCGAGCAAAGCCGCCGTGGTCCGGAGAAACAACACGACGCCGGTGCCCGATCCTGAATATTGGTATCTGCAAGACGTCGCGGAGATCGTGCAGCAGAGAGAGACTCTGGCTGCCCATTCTCTCGATCCGGGAAGGCCGGCATGCAGTATCAATGCGGGCGGCGAGGCGTGCCATGACAAAAAGCCAGCCTATTTCGCCGCCAACACGCTTCCAGCCTACGATCGCGTCTTGCAGCATGAACGGGAGAAAGCCGGCCGGCCGGTCGATCCATCCGGTGGCGAGCATCGCCGGTGGAATGAAAATGTCCGAGGCGCTTTGGCCTCCCGCCAGGAGCATCTCCAGCGCGTGCTGGCGGATCCTTACGCTCACCCAAGGCAAGTAAGAAAGGCTATGTCGAAGTGACGCTCGCCACTCTCATATCCCGCATCGAGCCGTCACTTCGGGATTCGCCAATGCAGTCTTAATACGGGTGACGATCCTTCTTGTTCATCCAGGCATGATAGGCCTTAAGGCCGGTGTCCCGTTCAAAATCCGGGGTCACCGCAATGCTGCGCTTGTCCCATGGCTGCTCGAAGTCGGCATATTGGAACGCATCGTCGAAGCCGATGGCACTGGTGTCCTTCAAGCTCGCCGCGAAATAGACGTGATCGATGCGCGACCAGTAGATGGCGCTCATGCACATCGGGCATGGCGCGCCATTGATATAGATTTCGCAGCCCTTCAACATGCGGGCCCGCTCCGGCACGAGATCGGGAGAGTCTTTTTCGCGAGGGATCATTTCAAGCATGGTGCCGGGCCCATAACTGCTGCCGAGCAGCGCCTTTGGATTGAGCCGGTTCGAGGCGTCTATGATGGCGGTGACTTCGGCGTGGAACACCGGGCAGCCGGTGAGCAGAACGCGGTTCTGACCGCGCCCGATGATTTCGCCATCCTTGACGATGACGGCGCCGAACGGTCCGCCCCAGCCTTTCTCGACCGACTCAATGGCGAGCCGCGTCGCTTCTTCCAAAAATTTGCGCTTGTCCGGCTCGGCTGCCGCCGCTTTGGCGGTTGAAGCCGGAAGCGTTGCTGCGGCGGCCGCGCCCGCGGCTGCAGCGGCGGTGCGGGTGAAGAAATTCCGGCGTCCTTTATCTTTTGGAGCATCGCAAATAAATTTCGTCATGATTTTATCCTGCTTTTAAAAGCGGAGACAGCATAGCGCTGCCGATGGACAGGAAAGTCAAGAGACAGCGGCAAGGTTGCGGGGAGTTGCGGGAAATCGCCAACAAGACAGGGTGTCCGCACGGCCTTACCTTTTTCAAGGGGCCGGATGTGGTGGCTTTTGCATTGAAAATTCGCGCAATCGTATCAAAACGTTTCACGTGAAACATTTTGGTACGATTGCAGCCGGCAATTGTAGGATGAATTGACCCTTACTTCGCCTGCAAGAATTCGGTGAGTTCGCGGAAGGCATCTTTACTTGGGGGGGAGGATGCAGATTGCGTGATCGCTTCATAGATCCTCGGAACCAGTACCACGGCCTGGTCAAGTTCGGCATCGGAGCCTTGCCGGTAGCCCCCCATGAGCCGCAAATCCCGTGTATCCTCGTAACGTGCGATGAGGGCGCGGAGCTTCCCCGCAAGGTTGCTTTGTTCGGGTGTCCAAGCTGTCTGCGCCAGGCGGGAGATCGAGGTTAAGACATTCACGGCCGGGAACCGGCCTTGCTCGCCGATGGCACGGTCCAGGACAATATGCCCGTCGAGGGTCCCGCGAATGGCGTCGGCAACCGGATCATTGTGGTCGTCGCCATCGACGAGAACCGAAAAAATGCCGGTGATCGCGCCTTGTCCCTCTTCGCCCGGCCCGGCCCGTTCAAGAAGCTTCGGCAATTCGCTAAAGACGCTCGGCGTATAACCGCGCGCGACCGCCAGCTCTCCGGCCGCCATCGCGACATCCCGCGCGGCATGCGCAAAGCGCGTGATGGAGTCGACGATCAGCAGCACGGACTCGCCCCGATCACGAAAATATTCCGCGATGCTCATCGCCGTCTTTGGCGCAAGACGACGCATGAGCGGGCCCTCATCGCCCGTTGCCACGACGGCCACGGTCAACGGACGGTTGATGGCCAAGGCGTCGTCGAGGAATTCGCGCACTTCACGGCTGCGCTCACCAACCAGCGCGATGACCACCGTGTCGAAATCCCGCGATCCGGCCAGCATCGAAAGAAGCGTCGATTTGCCAACGCCAGAGCCCGCAAAAATGCCGATGCGCTGACCAGAGCAGATGGGCGTGAAGAGATCGATGACCCGGACGCCGGTTGTCAACGGTGTCTGAACCCGGGCGCGGCGCATTGCGGCCGGAGGTGCCGCCTCTAGGTTCGCGGCTTTTATGCCGCGGCGCAGAGGCCCGGCCGCATCGATCGGGACGCCAAGAGCATTGATCACACGTCCCTTCCAGCTTTGATCTGGAAAAAGACGCAAGCCGCCTGCGTAATACACTCTCTCGCCAATGCGGGCGAGAGCCATGCTGTGGAAGCTCTTAACGGTCGCGCCCTGCGCCTCGATACGCACGGTTTCCGCGAGCTGGGATAGGCCGTCCGCGCCAAAGGAGACACAGTCGCCGAGTTTCAAGAAGGGCGACAAGCCAGCCACCCGCGCGGACGTCGGCGTTACTTCCGTGATCAAGCCGGAGATGCGGAGGGGTCCGAGCTCTGCCTGCGCTTCATTCACGCGATGTTCGAGACGGGCAAGCGCATGGCGCGTCACGCCGAGCCGCCGAGAATTTTAAGCGCATCTTTCAACGAGCTCTCAGAACCTTCGATCGCGGAGGCGACGTTTTCGAAGGTTCTTGACAGCAGGATCAATTTCTCCATTTCAAGGAGAGGGTTGACATTGGCTCCCTCGACATAGCCTTGCGCGAGACCATTTGTACTGAAATCGAGAACCGGTGTCGCGGGCTTGCTGGAGGTGACGCTGGAATTGTCGGAGCGCTTTAGCTTCGCGGCGTTGTCGAGACTGAAAAGGCCGATGGCGCCGATCTGAAGGCCCCCCTGCGTGATCATCCCGTCTTGTGCGATCGTCACGGGGCCCGCCTCTGGATCGAGGAGGATGGGGCCGCTGCCGGCATCAAGAATAGGATAGCCATTGACGCTTTGCAGAGAGCCGTCGGCCTGCATGCGCATTCGCCCGTCCCGCGTGTAGACGATTCCGGATGGAGCCTTCAGCGCGAGCCAGCCATCACCCTGAACCGCGACATCGAGAGGATTGTCCGTCTTGATAGGCACACCCGGCTTGCGGGAAATGTGCGCTTCGCCATGGGAAACAAAAGCGACAGGCGTCTCTCCCGAGCGCGACACGAGGGATTTGAAATCCACTTCCTCGGCTCTGTACCCGGGGGTGCTTTGGTTCGCGATATTCGTTGCGATCGTCTGCAAACGCCGGTCGAGCGCAACTTGCGCCGATAGGGTTACGTAAAGCCCGGTTTGCATGCGTCACGAGCCCCCAAGTTTGAGATTCGCAAGGCTCAAAAGTAAGTTTGAACTGATACCCGGCGAATTGACGAGCAGCGCCGATGATGGAAAAGCCGAGGCGGAAGCCGGGTTTTTCGCATCATAGGTGGCGGTGAATCGCTCTATGAACTTTTGCAGCTTGGCGGGGTTTTGAAAATCAGCGACTTTGAGCCTGGCCGTAATCAGCTTGGCTTGCACGTCGATATTCTCTTGTGACATGGAAACGGGCAATCCCAGCGCCGTCTGGACAACGCTCAGAAGCGTTTTGTTGGCAAGGATGCCATAGGCGCTAGTGACGCTGGGAGCCAGCCGCTGAAAAGTCAACGCCATCTGGGTGCCCTGGTTCTGTTGGCCGGCATTGGTTTCAAGCGACTGCTCGACATAATTGCTGACCGTCGTTTGCTGAAGCGCAGCCGAACTGGTTGTATCTGATCCCCCCGCAGCAAAGTTGAATGTTGCGGCCAGGGCCTTGTAGCGAGGGTCATTCAACGTATTGGCGAGACTTTTTGAGTCGGAAATGCCGCCTTCGAGAACCTTGCGGATCAGCGCCTTGGCGTTCATCATGTCGCTTAGCCCGAAGGCCTTCACGACATAAGTATAAAGTCTGCCGTTCTTGATGAGGTCATCCGCGGTTTTCTCCTTGCCGATATTTGCCTCAAAATATTTTGTTTCCCGCGCGACCACGGGTTCGGTGGCGATCCTCGCCAAGGTTTTGGAATAATCCTTGGTGATCGCATTGTAATAGACGGTCGCTGTGAGCATGGGCAAAGATCTCGTGTCGTCCCGGCTGTATTTGCGACCTTCGCAATAAGACCTTGCCGGAGCCTTGCCGGAAACGCTCAATTCGTTGCATTCCTGTTGACGCCGGCTTTTTTAGACCCTTGGCGGCGGCGGGCGCCGTATCCAACCTCTCCAACGGAGAATTTCTGGATGGTCGGTATCAATTGATCTTTGCAATTCAGTTTGAAGCAAGGCCCGCTGTTTAATGATTGGTGAGGTCCTTCGGTGGGGAGCTGATCGCGTGGGTTTCTTAATCGGAATGGTCGTTGCGGTTGGCTGTATTCTCGGCGGCTTCGCCGCGATGGGCGGGCGTGTCGCGGTGATTTGGCAGCCTTGGGAGTTCGTCATCATCTGTGGCGCCTCCCTCGGCACCTTCATCGTCGCCAATCCAATGCCGACGATCAAGGACACGGGAATTGCCATGATGGACGCTATCCTCGACCGGGCACCCACGCAAAGGCACTATCTCGACGTGCTTGGCGTGCTTTACACCTTGATGCGCGAGTTGCGTGGAAAGGCGCGCAACGAGATCGAGGAGCATGTCGACAATCCAAGCGAGTCGGCGATTTTCAAGAGCTTCCCAAAAGTTCTGGTCGATAAAGAATTAACCAATTTCATCTGCGACTATTGCCGTTTGATTATCATCGGAAATGCGCGAACGCACGAAATAGAAGCCTTGATGGATGAGGAAATTCAGACGGTCAGCCGGGATAAGCTGAAGGCGTTTCATGCGTTGAGCTCCGTCGCCGAGGGACTGCCGGCGCTCGGCATCTGTGCCGCTGTTCTTGGGGTCATTAAGGCGATGGGAGCCCTCGATGAAGCCCCAGAGATCCTCGGCCATCTCATTGGAGCGGCGCTGGTCGGCACCTTCGCGGGGATATTCATGTCCTATGCCTTAGTGCAGCCGATCGCCATGAAGGTCAAGACGATCCGTGAGCAGCGCTGCCGCCTCTATATCATTGTTAAGCAGACTCTCTTGGCGTTCATGAATGGCGCCATGCCACAAATCGCTTTGGAGCATGGCCGCAAAACTATCTCATCGCATGACCGGCCTTCGATCGACATGGTCGAGAACGAGACGGTTTCGGGTGGTCCAGGCAAAGCCGACGAACAGCAAGCGGCCTGAGAAACATGCAAAAATCCAGTGCCCATGGCCAGATCGTGAAGACGGCACCCGAAAGACTGCTCGACGGCGCAGGAATTTCGGTGGACCGCATGCCCATGCTCAATGTCATCTTTGAGCGGATGGCAGCGCAATGTACGGATTTGATGCGGCAGCTATCGTCCTCACCAGCGCTGTTCATGGTCGAGTCGATCGTCACCGAGCGGATCGGCGATGTTCTCGATGACTATGAAAATAATGTTGTGATTGGGGTGATCTATGTCCAAGCATGGGACCAGCGGCTGCTGATAGGATTGCAACACGATTTGGTGTTCGCCTTGGCGGAAGTCTTGTTCGGCGGTGACGGAGGGGAAGCGCCGGCCGCCGAAAAGCGGCAACTTTCGAATATCGAGCTGCGGCTCGCGAAAAAGGCCTTCGATCTCTTTGCACAAGCGCTACAAATGTCCTTTGCAGCCGTTTGCGAGACGGTATTCAAATTGGACCGCATCGAAACGAGACTCGATTTCGTAGCCATTGCGCCGCGCACCGCATTCGGCGTGAGAGCAAGGCTCAATCTGCGAATTCTGGGCCGCGAAAGCGAACTTTTTGTTTTGATTCCGCAAATCTCGCTGAATTCGATTCGCCAAGATTTGGTGCGGGATTTGTCAACGGACATGTCGGTTCGTGATCCGCGCTGGACAAAACAAATTCAAAGCGAAATCGGCCAGACGGAAATTTCGATCCGCGGTGTGATTGAAGAGCGGCATTTCAGCTTGGAGGACATTGCCAGTATGCAAATTGGCCATGTGCTGACGTTACAGGCGACGGCCAAGACGAGGGTCAAGCTCGAATGCAACACCGAGCCGCTATTTTGGTGCGACCTTGGTCAAGCCGATGGGTTCTACACGCTCCGTGTCGAGGAGTCCGTTAATAGAGAGCAGGAACTTATCGATGACATTCTGCCTCGTTGATTGATCTGTTCTTTGAGTGTCTGTTTCCGGCAATGGGGTAGGGCCGGAGTGCCAAATCGGTGACCGCTCCTAGGGTACTCAATGTAGAAATTGCGAAAGACTACCGGGTTAAAATCTTACCAAGAGGTTGAAAGCCATGTCCGAATTTGAATTGTCTTCCGAAGAGTCGAATACCATGGACGAGAATGCCGCGGCACCTAGCTCCGGCCGCAATCTTGATACGATCTTGCGTATTCCCGTGTCCGTTCAAGTCGTCCTTGGATCGGCCATGATGCCGGTCTCGAATCTTTTAAAGCTCGGGAGAGGCGCGGTGATCCCGCTTGATCACCGGGTTGGCGAGCCGGTCGATATCATTGTCAACGGCAGGGTGATCGCGCGTGGCGAGATTGTTGTTGTCGAGGATGACAATTCGCGGCTTGGCGTCTCCCTGACGGAGATTGCCGGACCCGCCAGAACCGCCGCTTAGTCGATGGCTTCTCTGGGTGTTTCGAAGAGCGGTCCGAATGTCCGGACGCTGAAGGGGCCGGACAAAGCGGCGGCTCTGCTGCTGTGCATGGGAAAGCCGCTTGCCGCCCGGCTCTTGAGACAGTTTGATAATGATGAATTGAGGCAGATCACAAGATCCGTCGCCGAACTTGGAACCGTGCCGGTTCCCATGCTCGAGGCGGTCGTGGAGGAATTTGCTAGCCAGTTTGCGAGCGGCGTCGACCTGCTTGGTTCTCCTGGCGAGGTCGAACTGATGCTGGATGGCGTGCTCCCCCCGGAGCAGATCGCCGACGTCATGTCCGACGTAACCGGAAATACGAACCACGCCATGTGGGACCGCCTTTCCAATGTCTCAGAATCGGTTTTCGCGGGCTATCTTGCCAAGGAACATTCGCAGACCGCGGCGTTCATTATTTCGAAAATCGCGCCGGCTCACGCCGCCAAGGTCATCGGCCTGCTCTCGCGCGAACTCCGCAATGAAATCATGCGGCGCATGCTGAATATAGGGCCCGTCAGTGAAGCCGCCGTCCGGATCATCCAAGGTCAATTGCAAGAGGATCTTTTGTCGAATGTCTCGCGCCAGGTCGGCAGCGATCAAAATGCGCGCATGGCGGATATCATTAATAAAATGGACCGCGATCATATGGAAGATGTCATGCAAAGCCTGACCGCGGCACGGCCCAAGGCCGCCGAAATCTTACGCAAACTTATGTTTACCTTTGATGATATCATCAAACTTCAGCCCAAGGCGCGAAGCGTGTTGTTTGACAAAATTCCGACCGAGCTGGTCGTGCTCGCTTTGAAGGGCACGGACACGGCCTTCAGGGATGCGATACTTTCGTCGCTTGCCACCCGGGCAAGGCGAATTGTCGATAGCGAGCTCGCGTCGGGCGGACCCGCTCTGCAACGCGATGTGCTCAAGGCGCGCCGCACCATCGCCGATACCGCGCTCGAGCTCGCGAGCGGAGGCGAGATCGAACTGAATTCGCGAGGACGAGGACGAGTTTTTCGATTGACTGGATATTGAACGGCAATGGCACAACAGGCCGATAAGGAAAGCCAGACCGAGGACGCGACCGAAAAAAAGATTCTCGATGAAGTCGAGAAGGGCAACACTCCCGTTTCCCGGGAAGCCGCCACCTTCGCAACCATGCTCGCGTTGCTGGCGATCACGGCCTTCATGGCGAGAGATCTGCTGAAATCCGTCACTCTCACTTTGGAGCTGCTGGCGAGCGATCCGGGCGGCCTATTGCTGGAAAACGGTGCGGATGCGGTTTCCCTTTTCAGCAAGCTTGTCTGGGACATCGGCGCACCTCTCGTTCCGATGCTGGCGGTCCTGTCAATCGCGGGACTGGCCTCTTCGTTCTTGCAGCACCCTCCTCAGATTATCCTCGATCGGATCCGGCCGGACTGGAAACGTATATCAATAGTCAACGGTTGGCATCGTATATTTAGCGCCCGCGGTCAGGTGGATTTCCTCAAGGGAATCTGCAAATTGGTCTTTATAGGCATCTTGATGTGGAGCCTGGTGCGATGGCAGCGAAACGCGTTTCTTGAAACGATGTCGCTCGACCCGGACGCAATCCCCGAATTGGTTCTCATGATCGCCACCCGGCTGCTTTCGGTTGTTTGCGTCTTGACGCTGCTGCTCCTCGCCGCGGACCTTCTGTGGGTGCGCCTGCATTGGCGCCGGGACATCCGGATGAGCAAGCAGGAAATCAAGGATGAAATGAAGGATGCCGAAGGCGATCCCCTCAAGAAAGCAAGGCTTCGTTCCCTTGCGCTCGACCGGAGGCGGAAGGGTATGCTCGCGGCGGTTCCTCGCGCGACTCTGATTATTGCCAACCCAACCCACTATGCCATTGCCCTCCGCTATGTGCGGGAAGAAGGTGGGGCGCCTTTGGTCCTTTCGAAGGGAACGGACCTTATAGCCCTCAAAATCCGGGAAATCGCTGAAAAGAACTCAATTCCTGTCATTGAGGACAGGCTTTTGGCGAGATCGATGTACGATAGCGTGGAAATCGACCGCCCAATTCCACCTGAATTTTATAAAGCGGTGGCGGAATTAATTCACATTTTGTATGCTAGAAACCCGTTGTCTGCTAGAAACCCGCGCAAGGCATTGGTGAAATGAAAGCCTCCCACAAGACAAGCCGGCGCGAAGGCCACAACGAACTTTTGGCGAATGCCCTTCGCGTCGCCCTCGAACCCGTTGCCGCTGAGTTGCGCTTGGTCGATGCCGGGGATTTCATCGCATATATTCACGATGAAAAGTTCGCCAATATTCAGGATATCGTCAACTCGTCGGCGGAATTGTTTTTCAAGCGCGGGGCGGTGGCTTTCGGCTGGGGCGGGGAATATGAACTCGATTGGAATGGTTCACCCGCGATAACCCTCGACATGGAGTTCCGCCGCGCCTCCCTATGGCTTGTTTTCAAACTTGTTTTGCGGGCGCAGCAAACGGATGTGAAGATCGTCTATTTTTCATCCGGGGTGTCCCCGAACGCTTCCATGGGAGACGTGGCGGCGTTGATCGAAGCGATCGCCGAGACGCGGCTCGCCCCCCGCCTCTGAGGGTTCGCCGCCAACGGAAGGGACCTGCTCTAGAACAGCGCAGGTGTTCCGCCGGGCGGGGGGGTAGAAACCCCTAGAAAAGCCCCGTCACCTTACCGCTGTCATCGAGATCGATCTTGGTTGCCGCGGGCACTTTGGGCAAGCCCGGCATGGTCATGATCTCGCCGCACACCAGCACGATGAATTCCGCGCCGGCGGCGAGCCGAACCTCCCGGATATTGATCTCATGGCCGGACGGCGCGCCGCGCAGCTTCGCGTCGGTCGAGAAGGAATATTGGGTCTTGGCGACGCACACCGGATAGTGGCCGTAGCCCGCCTCCTGCAGTTTCTTGATTTGCCCGCGAATCTTCGCATCGGCGGTGACCTCGCTCGCCCCATAGAGCTTGGTGGCGATCGCGGTCACTTTGTCCCAAAGCGTGGCGTCGTCTTCATAGGCAAATTTGAAATCGCCGGGCACTTTGTCAATGACATCGACGACGGTGTGAGCAAGTTCCTCCGCGCCCTTGCCGCCCTCGGCCCAGTGCCGGCACACGACGACCGGCGCTTCATGATGCGCCATTTTCTTCTTCAATAATTCGATTTCGGCGTCCGTGTCGAAGGTAAAATGGTTGATCGCGACGACGCAGGGAAGCCCGAAATGGTTGCGGATGTTGTTGACGTGCCGCTCCAGATTGGTGACGCCTTTCGCCAGCGCGTCGAGGTTTTCCGTATTGAGGTCCTTAAGATCGGCGCCGCCATGATATTTGAGCGCACGGATGGTTGCGACAATCACGACCGCCTGCGGCCGCAGTCCGGATTTGCGGCACTTGATGTCGATGAATTTTTCGGCGCCAAGATCCGCGCCAAAGCCCGCCTCGGTCACCACATAGTCTGAAAGTTTCAGCGCGGTCTTGGTCGCGAGCACGGAATTGCAGCCATGCGCGATATTGGCGAAAGGACCACCGTGAATGATTGCCGGGTTGTTTTCGAGGGTTTGCACAAGATTTGGCTTGAGTGCGCTTTTTAAAAGCACCGCCATCGCGCCATGCGCCTGCAAATCGGCCGCGTGAATCGGTTTTTGCTCGCGCGTATAGCCAATCACGATCTTGCCCAGCCGCTCCTTGAGATCCTTGATCGAGGTTGCCAGGCAGAAGATCGCCATGATTTCGGACGCGACCACGATGTCGAACCCATCCTCGCGCGGGAAACCGTTTCCGACACCCCCCAAACCCACGGTGATTTGCCGCAGGGCCCGGTCGTTCATATCGACCACGCGCTTCCAGGCGATGCGCCGCACATCGAAGCCGAGCTCATTGCCGTGGTGGATATGATTGTCGATCATCGCGGACAGCAGATTATGGGCAAGACCGATCGCGCCGAAGTCGCCGGTAAAATGGAGATTGATGTCCTCCATCGGCACGACCTGCGCATAGCCGCCGCCCGCGGCGCCGCCCTTCATGCCGAAAACCGGCCCGAGCGAGGGCTCGCGCAGACAAATGGAGGCCTTCTTGCCGATTCGGTTCAGCGCGTCGCCGAGACCCACCGTGGTGGTTGTTTTGCCTTCTCCCGCCGGAGTTGGGCTGATCGCCGTCACCAAGATCAGTTTGCCATCCGGCCGGTCGGCGAGGCTATCGACATAGTCCAGCGATATTTTGGCCTTGTACCAGCCATAGGGCTCAAGATGCTCGTCGCCGATGCCGAGTTTTTCCCGCGCCACATCGCTGATCTTGCGAATATGGGCTTGTTGAGCGATTTCGATGTCCGACGGCATAGTCCCTCCTCGTGAGCCGGGCTCAGGCTTCAACCATATTTTGCGGCTTGCCCGCTGCGAACGCATCCACATTGTCGATGAGCTGATCGGCGAGGATCTGCATGGCCTCGCGGCTTGCCCATGCGACATGCGGGGTGATGACGAAATTCGGCAGCCGCAGGTCGAGCAGAATATTCCCTTGCTTGGGAGGCTCGACGGTCAGGACGTCAAAGCCCGCGCCGCCAATGATGTTCTGGGTCAGCGCCTCGGCCAAGGCCGCTTCGTCGACTAGGCCGCCGCGGCCGGTGTTGATCAATATGGCGTCGTTTTTCATAAGTTTCAGCTCGCGCGCGCCTACCAGATTTTTGGTCTCGGGCGTCAGCGGCAAATGCAGGGTAATGATGTCGCTCTCTCGCAGCAAGGTCTCGAAGTCGGTCAGGCCTGGTTGCGGAAAAATATCATAAGCCAGAACTTTCATGCCAAAGGCGTTGGCGATCCGCGCCACGGCTTTGCCGATCGCGCCGTAGCCGACGATGCCAATCGTCGAGCCGGTCATGTCGCGGATCGGATGATCGAAGAAACAGAATTGGTCGCACTCCTGCCAGCGGCCCGCACGCACATCGTCGCGGTAGGCAAGAATATTCCGGCGCAGCGCGAAGGCCAGCGCGAAGACATGTTCCGGAACCGTATTGAAGGCATAGTTGCGGATGTTCGAGACAATGATGCCATGCGCCTTGCAATAGGCTTTGTCGACGACATCGGTTCCCGTCGCGGCGACCGCGATCAATTTCAGATTTGGCAGCTTTGCAAGAGTCGCTTCCCGCATCGGCACCTTGTTGATGATCGCAATCGTTGCGTCCTTGAGGCGATCGACAATCTCATCGACCGAGGTGACCGCATATTCCTTATAGCTATGCGGAAAATTCGGCGTTTTGAGATTGGCTTCGAGTGTCGAACGGTCGAGAAAGACGATCGAGTGTGGCACGGCGGACTCTTTCTTTGATGCGATTGTCCGGAATCTGAGCCCCCGATCCTTATCCCTTGCACCATCGCTAAGGGACATCCGGGGTAGTGACCGGAAACTCCGGGTTTCGCCGCCATCGCGGCGCGGCGACCGCCGCGATGGCAAACGGAACCAAGGGTAAGCGCAGTGCGCGCGAGATGCGCGCAAGGCTTTAGTCGTTGAGGACGCCTTCCGGGTGCAATTGCGCGAATTGCTGCTGATCCGTAGGCTTCTTTTCCTTAGCCATGATGGTCGAACGGAAATGCTGCTGGGCGGCGGCCACCCCGCTGCCAAGCTTAATGTCGATGCCGACATCGGCCATGGCCATTTCCGCCCCGGAAATCGCGCCAAGAACCATCAGATCATTGAGATCGCCGAGATGGCCAATCCGGAAGACCTTGCCCGCGACCTGAGAAAGACCGGCGCCAAGCGACAGATCGTAACGGCGGAACGCCGCGTCGATGACATCGGCGCCGTTGAAGCCCGGCGGCACGACGATCGCGGTCACCGTGTCCGAATACCATTTCGGTTCCTTGGCACAGGGATGCAGGCCCCAGGCCTTGACCGCGGCGCGCACACCGCTCGCCAAAACGTTATGGCGCTCGAAAACGCGTTCGAGCTTTTCTTCGAAGAGAATCTTGAGGGACTCGCGCAGGCCATACAGCATCGGCAATGCCGGGGTATAGGGGAAATAGCCCGTGGCATTGGCTTTGATCATGTCGCCGAAATCAAAATAAACCCGCTTCAGCTGAGCGGTTTTATACGCCGCAAGGGCGCGCGGGCTCGCACACACGAAGCCGAGACCGGCCGGCAGCATCAGACCTTTTTGCGAACCGGCGACGGCGAGATCGACGCGCCATTCGTCCATGCGGAAATCAATGCTGCCGATCGAGCTGACGCCATCGACATAGAGCAGCGCCGGATGGCCAGCGGCATCCATGGCCTTGCGCACTTCCCCGATGTGGCTTGTGACGCCGGTCGCCGTCTCGTTTTGAACGGCCAGCACGGCCTTGATCTGATGGCCCTTATCGGCCCGCAGAATGGATTCGATTTTGTCAGGCTTGACGCCGGTGCCCCATTCTTCTTCCAAAACCTGAACGTCGAGGCCGAGCCGTTGCGCCAAGTCGATCCACAAATGGCTGAATTGGCCGAACCGCGAGGCCAGCACCTTGTCGCCGGGGGAAAGCGTGTTGGTGAGCGCGGCTTCCCAGCCTCCGGTGCCGGAGGACGGGAAAATAAACACTTGCCCATCAGTGCTCTTGAAGACTTTTTTCAAATCCTGAAACAAGGGCAGGGTGAGGTCGGGGAATTTGGAAGACCGGTGGTCTTCCATCGCCACCATCATGGCGCG
The DNA here is from genome assembly GCA_036561105.1 of Methylocella sp. Classification (GTDB taxonomy): domain Bacteria; phylum Pseudomonadota; class Alphaproteobacteria; order Rhizobiales; family Beijerinckiaceae; genus Methylocapsa. The sequence continues at coordinate 87,546 of DATBPZ010000139.1, forward strand.
GGTGACGCGATCAGGGACGTTGGTTGGTCCTGGGACGAATAGAAAGTGGCGGCCCGCCATAATAAATCTCCATCTGTTTGCCGGTTGACACTCTTAACAAAACCATTGGCTCAAGCGCAACAGCCGAAGTCGCGCGAAAGAATTTCCTTTTCTAGACCACGCTGCGCAAAACGGGAAACCAAGATCCTAGAGCGCTGCGGCATCTTGGCCGTTCCCAGCGAGCTCCGGTCCCGGCAAGCCCATCAGGGATTGCTTATTCAAGCACCAGGATGGCGCGAAAATCGTTCACATTGGTGAGGGTTGGTCCGGTCACGACCAGATCTCCGATCGCGGCGAAGAAACCATAGCCATCGTTGTTGGCGAGATTGGCCTTGGCCGATACCCCGGCCGCTGCCGCGCGGGCGAGACTGTCTGGCCCAAGCAAAGCACCCGCATTGTCCTCCGTGCCGTCGATTCCGTCGGTATCGCCAGCAAACGCATAAATGCCTGCGTGGCCGTCCAAGGCAACGCCGAGCGCCAGCAGAAACTCGGCGTTCCGGCCGCCACGGCCGGTGCCGCGCACGGTGACGGTGGTCTCGCCGCCCGAAATCAGAACACACGGCGGCGCCAAGGGCTGACCAAACTCATGCACTTGCCGGGCGATCGCGGCATGCACCAACGCAACGTCGTGGGCCTCGCCCTCGATCGCATTGGCAAGAATGAGCGGCGTGACGCCGGCCTTGCGGGCGACCGCAGCGGCGGCTTCCAGCGACATTTGCGGCGTCGCGATCATCACATTCGCAACGCCCGCAAGACGCGGATCGCCAGGTTTCAAGGTCTCGGCGGCAGCCGACATCAGATGCGCCCGCACATTGGCGGGCACGGCGATGGCATACTTTTGTAAGATCGCCAGCGCTTCCGCTGAAGTGGTCGGGTCGGCGACCGTGGGTCCCGAAGCGATGACGCAAGGATCATCGCCCGGCACGTCCGAGATCATCAAGGTCACAACCCGCGCGGGCGCGGCGGCGGCGGCGAGCCTGCCGCCTTTGATCGCCGACAAATGGCGGCGCACGCAGTTCATCTCGGAGATCGTCGCGCCGCTCTTGAGCAGCGCCTTGTTGACCGCTTGCTTGTCGGCAAGCGTCACGCCTTCGGCGGGCAGCGCGAGGAGCGCCGAGCCGCCGCCCGAAATGAGGCAAAGCACAAGGTCATCGGCGGTCAGGCCCTGGACCATGGTGAGAATGCGTTTTGCTGCTTCCTGCCCTGCGGCGTCGGGAACCGGATGGCTCGCTTCGACGACCTCGAGCCGCCGACACGGTGCGCCATGGCCATAGCGGGTGACCACCAAGCCTTCAAGCGGGCCTTGCCAATGATCCTCGACTGCCTTGGCCATCGATCCGCCAGCTTTACCAGCGCCGACCACAATTGTGCGGCCCGAAGGCTTCGCGGGCAGATGCGGCGGCAAGCACTTATCTGGGAGTGCCGCGCCGACGGCGGCGCCGAACATATCGGAAAGCAGCGAACGCGGATCGATTGTCATTGCGCGTCAAACTTCTCTTTCATTGCCGGGCTGACCCCGTGGCTCTTCTTGCGGGCGTACCCGCGTCATTCCAATACCTTGGACGCATTCGCGTTTGTGTATGCTGCGCCGCCGTAAAGAAGCTTCTTTAAGAAAGCCATGAAACGAACGTGATGGAAGAGGTTCTTGCGGCGTTGCCGTTACATACCGACAAACGCCGGGCTTTCAACCCTTTTCTCGGCGGGGCGGGCATGAGCGTCAATAATGCCGCAGGTGCGGCTCACTTGCCTAATTCGCGCCAGGGTGCGAACAGGAGGGTTGCTAAGGTTGGAATTTGGCAATAAGCCTTCCCCGTTATCACCGAAATGGGCCTATTGGACGGGCAGGTTACGAATGATGACTGGAGCGGACGGATTGTAAATAACCCGATGGGCAAGCCCGCCGTATAGAGAGCGGCACGAGGTTGTAACGAAGTTGTAAGGAGGGGTGTTTGGACATTCACGAGTATCAGGCCAAGGAAATCTTGGCGAATTTCGGTGTCGCAACGCCGCATGGGGCGGTCGCCTACAGTCCTGATCAGGCAGTGTATTGCGCAACCGAACTCGGCGGCTGGCATTGGGCGGTGAAGGCCCAGATCCATTCCGGTGGCCGTGGCAAGGCAGGCGGTGTTAAGCTCTGCAAGACCTATAATGAAGTCCGCTCCGCCGCGGCGGAGATGCTCGGCAAAACTCTCGTGACCAATCAGACGGGACCAGAGGGCAAAGTCGTTCAGCGAGTCTATGTCGAAGTAGCCGAACCTTTCGAGCGCGAAATTTACCTTGGCTTCGTTCTCGACCGGAAAGTCGAGCGGGTACGGATCATCGCGTCGCGCTTCGGCGGCATGGAAATCGAAGAAATCGCCAAGGACCATCCCGAGGAAATTCTGCAAGTCGTGGTCGAGCCCGCGGTGGGGTTGCAACCGTTCGAAGCGCGTGAGCTGGCGTTCGGCCTCGGCCTGACGATCAAGCAGGTCAGCCGCGCCGTCACCAGCATCCTTGGCTGCTACCGGGCGTTCCGCGATCTTGATGCCACCATGGTCGAGATCAATCCTCTGGTTGTCACCAAGGACGATCGGGTGATCGCTCTCGATGCCAAAATGTCGTTCGACGACAATGCCTTGTTCCGGCGGCACACGGTCGCTGACATGCGCGACCATTCCCAAGAAGATCCGCGCGAAGTCCAGGCCGCCGAACATAATCTCAATTATGTCGGTCTCGACGGGGATATCGGCTGCATTGTCAATGGTGCCGGACTCGCCATGGCCACCATGGACACGATCAAATATGCGGGCGGCAGCCCAGCGAACTTTCTCGACGTCGGCGGCGGCGCATCGCCGGAGCGGGTCGCGGCGGCGTTCCGTCTTGTATTGTCGGACCGCAATGTCAGGGCGATCCTCGTCAATGTGTTCGCCGGCATCAATCGCTGCGATTGGGTGGCCGAAGGCGTCGTCAAGGCTTGCCGTGAATTGAAGGTGGATGTTCCTTTGGTGGTGCGTTTGTCTGGCACGAATGTCGAGGCTGGGCGCGACATCATCGCAAAAAGCGGCCTGCCGATCATCTCCGCCGATACGCTTGCCGAGGCCGCCAGCGCGGCGGTCAAGGCAGCGCGCGGCGCCCCTCAACGGGATGCGCGCAGCGCCTGACCTTGCGTTTGGCCAGACGCGGCGCACCGCCGCGCTGGCAGCGCGCCATCGACTCACAAAAGCACACTTAACCAAAAGCGTGCTTTTTTCGCTTTTTTGGCCGGTGGAAAGGTGCCTCGCCTTTGCCGGAAATGGTTTTAGGGGAAGTCTACGCCATGAGTATTCTTATTGACGAAACAAGCCGTGTGTTGATCCAGGGCTTCACCGGCGACAAAGGCACGTTTCATGCCAAGGAAATGATCGAATATGGCACCAAGGTCGTAGGCGGGGTGACCCCTGGCAAGGGCGGTACAACCCATCTCGGTCTGCCGGTGTTCAACACAGTGAAGGACGCCATCAAGCAAACGGGCGCCACCCATAGCATCACCTTCGTTGCGCCGGCTTTCTGCGCCGATGCGATCATGGAAGCCGCTGACGCCGGGATCAAGCTCGTATGTTCGATTACCGACGGAATTCCGGCGCAAGACATGATGCGGGTGAAGCGCTATCTGTTGCGCTATCAACGCGACCATAGAACCTTGATGGTCGGCCCCAACTGCGCGGGCATCATCAGCCCCGGCAAAGCGATGCTCGGCATCATGCCGGGTCATATCTACAAGCAAGGCTCGGTCGGCATTGTGTCACGTTCGGGCACGCTCGGCTATGAGGCGGCCGCGCAGATGAAGGATCTTGGAATCGGCATCACGACAAGCGTCGGGATCGGCGGCGATCCCATCAATGGCAGTTCGTTCCTCGATCATCTGGTGCTTTTTGAACGCGATCCGGAAACCAAGGCGGTCATGATGATCGGCGAAATCGGCGGTCCCCAGGAGGCCGAAGCCGCCGCTTGGATCAAGAGCCACATGACCAAACCGGTGGTTGGCTATGTCGCGGGTTTGACCGCGCCGAAGGGCCGCCGCATGGGCCATGCCGGCGCGATCATTTCGGCCAGCGGTGATAGCGCCGCCGAAAAGTCTGAAATCATGAAGTCCTATGGTCTCACCGTGGCGGCGAGCCCGAGCGAGCTTGGGACAACCATGGCCAAGGTTTTGGCGCACTAACGCATCTCCTGGTGACCTAAATATCACCGGGAGAGGATTCAAGCGGCGGGCATCTGGCGGCGGACGCAGCGGCACTATTCTCCAGTCCACGAAGGGAAATGCGCATTTTCCGTTGCCGCATCCACCAGGTCCATGTGACCAGCAAAAGGGCGCCAGCGAGCGGCGGGGATGGCCGATGACCGGGTTCATGTCCGGCCGCCCCGGCTTCGAGACCGGCAACGCGCCTGGCAGCATTCAGGCACTGCTTGACGGCGAGGAAATCGCGGACATCCTGTTCGAGTTGCTGGCAAATGTCGTGCACCGCCAGCATCCTGAGGTGGCCGCGATCTTGCGCGGAAAATCCGAGCCCGGCGCGTTCGCGCCGCAGGTGCTCTCCCGCGTTTTCCAGGTCCACGGAATCTGGTTTCAGCTGCTTGCGATTGTCGAACAACACACCGCAATGAGGCTGCGGCGGCAAACCGAGCGCGTGCGCGGCGAGACGGAAGTGCAGGGGACATTCGCCAGTCTCATCGCGGGGGCGGCGGGCCAAGGAACGAGCGCCGAAGAGATGCGCGGCTTGCTCGCCGCGACGCGTGTGCGGCCGGTCATTACCGCGCATCCCACCGAAGCCAAGCGGGTGACGGTGCTTGAAAAGCATCGCCGCATTTACCGGCTGCTGGTCGAGCTGGAACAGCCGCGCTGGACCGCGCGCGAGCGCGCCGGCTTCATCGATTTGTTGCGTGACGAGATCGCACTGCTTTGGATGACTGGGGAACTGCGTCTGGAAAAGCCGACTGTCGATCAGGAAGTCGCCTGGGGCCTGCATTTTTTTCATGAGACGCTGTTTGACGGCGTCCCTGATCTTTTGAAAAAGCTCGATCGCGCGCTCGATCACGTCTATCCCGGGGAGCATCCCGCGCTCACGCCGTTTTTCCAGTTTGGCTCATGGATTGGCGGCGACCGCGACGGCAACCCTTTCGTCACCAATGACGTCACGTTCCGGGCGTTGCGGCAAAATGCCTTGGCGAGCCTGCGTCACTACGAGCAGCACATTTCCTCGCTGTTGCTTAGAATGTCGATCGCGGAGCGAGCGTTGCCGCCGTCTCCGGCTTTCCGGGCCGCGCTCACGGCCGCCATCGCGGAAAGCCCCGAAAACATTGTTCAGCGGAATGCCGGTGAACCCTACCGGCAGTTCCTCGCCTGCATGCTGTATAAGCTTCAGCTGACAATCGCCCGCGTCGAACGCGGCCAAGCTGCCACCGCCGCGGGTTTTGCGAGCGCCGACGAGTTGATCGCGGACCTACAAATTCTCGAGGATGCGTTGACGGAAGGCTCTGGCGGCGATCTCGCCCGGGACCTTGTGCGCCCGGTCCGGTGGGCGGTGGAGATCTTCCGCTTCCGCACAGTCAGGCTGGATCTGCGGGAAAACAGCACGCGTTTGACCCAAACACTGCAGGCGTTGTGGCAAGCCTCCGCCGGCCACAAAGGCGAAACGCCGCCCGATCCGGCGTCGCCAGAGTGGAAAAGCTGGATCATGGCCGAGCTTGCCCGGCCGTTCCCTGCAAATCGCAAGCGGCCGAAACTGCCTCCCGAGGCGCTGGAAACGCTTGGCATGTTCGAGCTTGCCGCCAACAAGGCCAAACAATTCGACCGGGAGGCCTTCGGGTGTTTCATTCTCAGCATGACACGTTCGGCGGCTGACATTCTCGGCGCCTATCTTGTCGCCAAGGAAGCCGGACTGTTCCGCGATGCGGCGGGCGTCGAGACCTGCATTTTACCGATCGTGCCGCTGTTCGAAACGATTACGGATTTGCGCGCCGCTCCCGCAATCATGCGCGAACTTTTGTCGTTGCCGGTTGTCCGGCGCAGCGCCCGCGCCCAGGGCGGCGTGCAGGAAGTGATGATCGGCTACTCCGATTCGAACAAAGACGGAGGCTTTCTCTCCTCGAACTGGGAATTGGCCAAGGCGCAGACGCGGCTCACCAAAACCGGCAGCGACAGCGGAATCCCGATCGCGTTTTTCCATGGCCGTGGCGGTTCGGTGAGTCGCGGCGGCGTTCCTGCCGCGCAAGCCGTCGCGGCTCAGCCCGCGGGCTCGATCAATGGCCGCTTCCGAGTGACCGAGCAAGGCGAGGTGGTGTCGTTCAAATATGCCAATCGTGGCACCGCCGCCTATCAGATGGAAGTGCTCGCGAGCGCGGTCCTGCAGCACGCCCTGACCTCGGAGAGGGAAGAAGTTCTGGTTCCGAGGGCGGAATTCGATGAAGCGATGGAGGCGCTTTCGGGCGCCGCCTACGGAGCTTACGCGGCGTTCATCAATCATCCCGATCTGTTGACGTATTTTCAGGCCGCGAGCCCGCTCGAGGAAATCTCGCTGCTCAATATCGGGTCGCGCCCCGCGCGCCGGTTTGGTGCCCGTTCGCTTAGTGATTTGCGGGCAATTCCTTTCGTGTTCGCCTGGTCGCAAAATCGCCATGCCGTGACTGGCTGGTATGGCGTGGGCAGCGGCATTGCCAGTTTCCTCAATGTCCGCAAGGAGCGCGGCGAGGCGCTGCTGCGGCGCATGTTCGAGGAGTCGCGGCTGTTCCGGCTGATCGTCGGGGAAGTCGAAAAAACGCTCTGCCTTGTGGATCTCAAGATCGCCCGCGAATATGCGGGGCTTGTGGCTGATGCGGCCAAGCGTGATGCCATCTTCGCACTGGTTGAACAAGAATTCACCTTGACCTGCGAGATGATCCTGCGGATCAGCCGGGAGCGCGCAATCGGCGAACGATTCCCAAGCTATCGCGCCCGTCTCGCGCACCGTCTGCCGACGATCAATCAGGTCAATCGCGATCAAGTTGAATTGTTGCGCCGCTTCCGGGCCTGCAAGGGCGGCGAGGCGATGGAGGCCTATAAATCGAACCTGCTGTTATCGATCAATTGCATTGCCAGCGGCCTCGGCGCCACGGGCTAAATTTCGTTCATAAAGACTAGGAAAAAGAGAGGTATAACAACATGAGCTTTACGATCATCGAACAGGCAACGCCGCGTCTGCATCGCTCCGAACTTGCGGTTCCGGGATCAAATCCGGGATTGTTCGAAAAGGCGGCCCAGTCCGCAGCGGATATTATTTTTCTCGATGTCGAGGACGCCGTCGCCCCCGACGATAAGGAAAAAGCCCGCAAGAACATCATCGCCGGATTGAACGATATCGATTGGGGCAGCAAGACGATGATGGTCCGCATCAACGGACTCGACACCCACTATATGTACCGGGATGTCGTCGATATCGTCGAGGCCTGTCCGCGCCTTGATATGATCTTGATCCCCAAGGCTGGCGTTCCGGCCGACGTTTATGCCGTCGATATGATGGTAACCCAGATCGAGGCGGCGAAGAAGCGCGAGAAAAGAATCGGCTTTGAGGTCTTGATCGAGACCGCGCTCGGGATGGCCAATGTCGAGGCGATCGCCCAATCCAGCAAGCGGCTCGAAGCGATGTCCTTCGGGGTCGCTGACTATGCCGCCTCGACGCGCGCGCGCACCACGGTCATTGGCGGTGTTAATGCGGATTATGGCGTGCTAACGGACAAGGACTCGTCCGGCAACCGCGCCTATTATTGGGCCGATCAGTGGCATGCGGCGCAAACGCGCATGCTCGTTGCCTGCCGCGCCTATGGCTTGCGCCCCATCGATGGGCCGTTCGGGGATTTTAACGATCCGGATGGCTTTGTCGCGGCGGCGAAACGCGCTGCGGTGCTCGGCTATGAGGGGAAATGGGCGATCCATCCCTCGCAAATCGAACTCGCCAACAGCGTCTTCACGCCGTCCGAAGCGGAGGTGACCAAGGCGCGCCGCATCGTCAGTGCGATGGCGGATGCCGCGAAAGCGGGCAAAGGCGCGGTCTCGCTCGATGGACGTCTCATCGACATCGCCAGTATCCGCATGGCCGAGGCCCTGTTGAAAAAGGCAGAGGCGATGGGCATGGCGGCGTAATTTTTAACCGCTCTTCGATGAGTCCTGATGAAGGTTGCGTGTGCAGATACGCAACCTTCATTCTTTGGCCTCAGGCGTGCGTGAGCTTTCTCTCGTAGAAAGGCGAACCCATGCCGCGGCATCGCGCCATTGATCGTCTGCCAGTCAATTTTCGAAAATGGGATTGAGTGGATCTCGGCGTAAAGATCCACTTTGCTCACTGTTGCTCTCCGCGAGAGTGAAGGCTCATCATTGGCAGTCCCGCGCGCGTCGCGCGCACCCTCGATGCCGCCTCGGCGCAGCGGCTGCGCAAGAGCGCCGAGCATTATGCCGCCAATGGGCGGCGCTATGCCAGGGTCTTGTGGTAATCGGCTGAAGACTTAAATCCCACAAGCCTGCGCACGTTGCTGGCAAAAACAATCGTACCAAAGTGTTTCACGTGAAACGATTGGGTACGATTGGCGCTTGAAATCTTGCAAGGTCCAGGACAACGGCCGCGCTTTTGAGCGGTATGATTGATCGATTACTTTGTACAATTCTGGGAGGATTGCGGCGGCGCGTTGGAGCGCCGGGTCTGTTGCTGGAACGCATCCGCGATGTAAGTTCCGCGCAAATTCCCTTCCAGTCTCCAATGAATGGGGGATGCGCGCAAGCAAGAATTATTGTTTCCTCTTGAAGGCAAAGTGAGGTCCCACGCAGCGAGCGCTTCGGCTCGTCATAAGGAGGTTCTCGTGACACATGACCATGCGGGACTCGAAGGCAAAATTCATGATCTTAATCGCGCCATTTGCAAAGTTCACGATGCAAAACATGCCGAGCTTCTCCTCGGCTTCATCCGCAGGCCGGGATGGACCACGGTCGCTGAAAATGAACTGGTGCAAGCTCACCTAGATAATCTGCACGGCCAAGTAAGCAGTCTGCACACGTCACTCGATTCGCTTACGAAAGCAGCAGAGAAAGTCGGAAAGAAATAGCTTAACGCCCGGTGAGATTATTCAGCCTAACGCTGAGCCCTCCTTGTTAGGAGGGCTCGAAGATTTGTCCCGGTGGGCGAGGAGGCTGTGAGAGTTGCCTAGACTCGTTTATGACAGCAATTGACACATGTGCGGCTGGCAACGGCGCAATAATTTTGCACCGTGGGCGCAGCCCCCATGTATCAGGCTGGATTCCACGAGTAACCTATCCAGTTTTCCATAATTCTTCCGGGCTGCCCCGGAATGATCCCGTCGCGTCGGAAACCCTCGGCAGTGAGAAGCTTTGCTACGGGAATATTTGTCGGCGCGACTCTGGCCGTTACGCCATGCTCTTTGCAAACAGCTTTTGCTTTTTCAACCAATGCCCTCGCGACGCCATTCCTCTGATGCTCTGGCGATACAACCAAATAGAAAACCTCATTTCCCTGCATAACCATTGCACCAATGATCGTGGCTTGCTTCACCACAACCCACACGAGCTTTTCATTGCACCGATCTTCCACCCATTTACGGTAACGCTCGGTGTGAAAAGCCTCCACCAAGGGAATGGCATCTTTTGCGGCCCACAGCAGCCCATGGATAGCCGCCGCTTCAACTACTCGTGCACGTCGGAGCATTATCGTACCTGATCTATGCAGAAAAAATAGTGGCCGCGCCATCCGGCCTGCTCAACTTTTAGAGCTTCAATTTCAGGAATGGTTTGAATGTATCGACCAGCCCGTCTAGCTGGCTGACAAGCCATGTAAATTGCTGCTCGCTCTGATTTACGAAGTTGGTCCTTTGCGGTCCTACAGGCATAGGCTCCATCAGATGATCGAGAGATTGCAGGTTCTGGGCGCGGCTCCGTATCTCCTTAAGATAGGCATCCATATCATCATCGAACAGGAATACTGCGTCGCCTGTGTCGATCACGAATCTGCGCAAGTCCTCGTCTGAGGCGATACTTTGAGATGCGAATTGCGCTAACAGCCTCCGCGCAGCATCAACACACGATAGCGCCTGTCATAAAGATCGTGACGTAGCTTTTCTCTGGCGATGTCCGCTTGCTCTTGAGCAATCTTTTGTTGACGCGATGAGAAGTACTAAGTCACACGAAGAGCTGTTAAAGCAGCAATTATCGTAGCAATAGGCCCAGCGAAGTCTTTAAAAAATTGATACAAAACCCTTTAGTTCCCCTTTGGAATTCGACCGGTGCCACCGCATTGGCGGCAGGGGTCGGCGCTCACCTGAAAGCTGGGTTCCCCTGAAATTGGGTCATCGGCCTCGTGGCGGGGGACACGTGATTGATCGGGATCGGCCCCGTTGCCCCTGCAACGCGGGCATTTGTCTTCAATGAAGTCGGCCTTCGATGCCTTTTCCATTAGCTCATCTCCAAATCCGCCGAAGCGCTATATTTGGGATGCTGGCCTTGTGAGCGCAATCCTCGCCTTTGCTGAATAAGGCCCATTATGGAACCTGATGCCGTGCCATGCCAGGTTCAAGAGTCTGCTTCAAAAACTAACCTGAGGAGGGCTCGAAGGGGGAGGGCATCTCGAGAGCAGCGTGGCTCATCCTTCGAGACGGCCTTTCAGGCCTCCTCAGGATGAGGGCAACGCTTGTGCAATATTATCCCCCAAACAGCTGCTCGAAAATGTTCTTCGGTCCACTTTGTGCCCGGCGTCTTTGTCCCGGTTGCCCCCCATTGGGAATATCCGCCGGCGGCACCAGGCCGCCGCCATAGGCTGGCGAAGCTGCGCGGGCATCATTGCGCTGGGGCACACTATCGTCCGGCGGATAGGGCGGGGGCGCGACGTCGCGTGTGCCGCTGGCGAAGGGACCGCCGGAGAAGAAGTTGGGCAGCGGCCAGCCATTCTCATCCGCCACGGCGGTGTTGCCTTGCCAGATCCCGGCGGGCAGCGGCTGCGGCACCACGCCTTGATGCGCGGCGCGCATGAAGCGCGACCAGATCTCCACCGGCAGCGAGCCGCCCGTGGCTTTTTTCGTCGGCGAATTGTCGTCATTGCCGAGCCAGACGCCAGTGACAAGATGGCTCGTATAGCCAATGAACCAGGCGTCGCGAAAATCCTGGCTGGTGCCGGTTTTTCCGGCGGCTTGCCAATCCGGCAGGGACGCCTTGCGCGCCGTGCCGGTGAGCAGGGTTTCCTGCATCATGGCGTTCATCATCGCCACATAGGTGGGATCGATGACCCGGCCATTGCTGGTGACCTTGCGCTGATAGAGAAGTTTTCCAGACGCGATTTTCACTCTTGCGATGATCTGCGGCTGCACGCCGATGCCGCCATTGGCGAAGGCCGCATAAGCGCTGACGATTTCGAGCGGCGTGACCTCGGAGGTGCCGAGCGCGATCGACGGATTGACGGACAGCTCGGAGGTGATTCCAAGCCGGTGTCCGACCGCGGCGACCGCCTTGGGACCGACTTCGAGGCCAAGCCGCACCGCCACGGTGTTGAGGGATTGCGACAGAGCTTTGGTCAGCGTGACCGGACCAAAATATTGGTGCGAATAATTTTCCGGCTCCCAGCCTTTGACATTGATCGGCGCGTCGGTCCGCACCGTATCCGGGGTGAGGCCGGTTTCGAGCGCCGCCAGATAAACGAAAGGCTTGAAGGCCGAGCCCGGCTGCCGTTTCGCTGAAACGGCGCGATTGAATTGACTCTCGGCGTAATCGCGCCCGCCAACAAGCGCCTTTATCGCGCCATCGGGGGCGAGCGCAACAAGGGCGCCTTGGCCGATGTTGAGGGCCGTGCCTCTGCGGGCGAGCGCGTCTTCAAGCGAGGCCTGCGCCAGGGCCTGCAGGCCGCCGTCCAGCGTCGTCGAGACGGTGATGTCTTCGTCGATGGCGCCAATCGTATCGTCGAGCGTATCCATCACGTAATCGGCGGCGTAATTGGCGGCATTGGTGTTTTGGTCGCGGACGGCTTGCGCGGGATGGGCGAGGGCGAGCGCCGCCATCGCATCGGTGATAAAGCCCTCCTGCCGCATCGCCTCGATGACTTGCGCCGCGCGCTCGGCGGCGCCTTCCGGGTTGTGATTGGGAGCAAGGCGCGTCGGCGCCTTCATCAGTCCGGCGAGAATGGCCGCTTCGGATAAGGTCGCGTTGCGGGCGGGATGGCCAAAGTATTTTTGCGAGGCCGCCTCGACGCCATAAGCGCCGGAGCCGAAATACACGCGGTTCAAGTACAGTTCGAGAATCTGGTTTTTCGAATATTTGTGCTCGAGCCAGAGGGCGAGGATCGCTTCCTGAATTTTCCGCGAGACGGTTCTTTCCTGGGTCAGAAAAAGATTTTTGGCGAGCTGCTGGGTGAGAGTCGAGCCGCCCTGCACCGAGCCGCCGCCCGCGAGATTGTGAAAGACGGCGCGCAGAATGCCGGTTGGATCAATGCCGAAATGCGAATAAAAATGGCGATCCTCGATCGCGATAAAAGCCTTGGGCAAATAGGGGGGCAAATCGGCCAGGCGCACCGCCGCGCCGCCGGTGTCGCCGCGATTGGCGAGCAGAGTGCCCGCCTCGTCGAGAATGGCGATGTTCGGCGGCCGTTTCGGCACGGCAAGGGCGTCGATGGCCGGCAGTTTCGTAGCTTGGTAGGCCACAACGCCAGCGCCCGCGACGGCGGCCCAGACGGTGGCGATCAGGCTCCAATACAGCACAAACCCGGTCAGCGAGCGGCGTTTCCGGCTTCGGGATCGCGAGGTTCCGGCTTGACGGGGCAATTGTCACCTTAAGGTTTGAAAAGATTGGCCGAAATTTTTGTGGATTGGCGGAAAACCGTCCCGGCTGACTGTGGCTGCGGGCTTTTCGAGATGCGCGCACCCGTTTGCAATGAAATTGCACCGGTTTCCTGAGCATGATTGTCCACAATCGCAACTTTTTTATGTTAATTCCGGCGGATTAAGGGCAGGTAAAGGTTCGGCCACGGTTGCCGGGCCCAATTTCCGGGTTGATCCAAGGGATCACTTGCGATTTGGCTGCGGCCGCGCCAAAGTCCGCCCCCGGGCGCATCCAAGGCACGCACGGCAAGATTGAACAAAAGCGCGATTGGACCACCCTATGAAGGTTACCCTCGAACGAGCGGCTCTGTTGAAGTCTCTTGGCCATGTCCATCGCGTCGTCGAGCGCCGCAATACAATTCCGATCTTGGCGAATGTCCTGTTGCGCGCCGAGGGCCAAGCGCTGCTCCTCAAGGCGACCGATCTCGATCTTGAGGTGACCGAGCGTTTGCCCGCCGACGTTGGGGTTGCCGGCGCGACCACGCTTCCCGCGCATATCCTCTATGAGATTGTCCGCAAGCTGCCGGATGGCGCCCAGGTTTCGCTCGATTCAAGCGGCGAAGGCCAGTTGCAACTGCGCTCCGGGCGCTCGCGGTTCAATCTGCAATCCTTGCCGGACAGCGATTTTCCAGATCTTGCCACCGGCGAGCTTGGGCACGGTTTCAATCTCGCCGCACAAGATCTCAAGCGGCTGATCGACAAAACTCAATTCGCCATTTCCAACGAAGAAACGCGCTATTATCTGAACGGCGTATATTTGCATACGATCGAGGTCGAGGGGCACATGATGCTGCGCGCCGTCGCGACCGACGGGCACCGGCTGGCGCGGGTCGAAATTCCCGCGCCCAAAGGCGCCGCCGGTATGCCGGGCGTGATCCTGCCGCGCAAAGCCGTGACCGAGGTGCAAAAGCTCATCGAGGATCCGGGCGCAGAAGTGCGGGTTGACATCTCGGCGACCAAGGCACGTTTCACCTTCGGCGATCCTGCGGCGGCTTCGGGGCAGGTCGTGCTGATTTCAAAATTGATCGACGGCACTTTTCCCGATTACGTGCGGGTCATTCCTTCCGGCAACGACAAGCGTCTGGTGGTCGACCGGGCACCCTTCGCGTCGGCGGTCGACCGGGTGTCGACGATTTCGTCGGAGCGCGGCCGCGCCGTCAAACTCGCCCTCACCGATTCGAAGCTGACGCTGTCCGTGACCAATCCCGATTCCGGCTCGGCGACAGAAGAGCTCGACGTCGATTATGATTCGGCGCCGATCGATATTGGCTTCAACGCCCGCTATCTCCTCGACATCACCGAGCAGCTCGAAGGCGACACGGTGTTGTTCAAGCTTGCCGATCCGGGGTCTCCGACGCTCGTGCAAGACCGCGATGGGGCAGCGGCCCTCTATGTGCTGATGCCGATGCGGGTGTAGGAAGCCATCAGCGCCCCCGATTTTCGTGATTTAAAATATCGAGGGAAGATTTCGCCATATTGAAGCTGACGTTCAGGGAATACCAACCGAATTCGTCAACATAGGTCTCATATTCAAATCCGGCGTGAACGGCAGCTGCTATGAAGGCTCCATTAGAAACGTAATGCGGACCGAGCTTTTCTCCGTCGGGACAGGCTGAAGCAAAATTTTCGGCCATGTGTTTCAGACTATAACTATTGGTATTCGGTCGAATGGTCTTTGTGGGCTGAACGCGAGCCAAGAATGCCAACGATAGCAAGAATTGTTCGACTGCATCATCGCCTAATAATTCTTTTCGGCTTTCGATGAGTTGGGATTGGCGTTCTCGTAAGCTTTCTCGGCTTCTATCTGGTTTCCGTTCAGGACTACCGAGTCCAAACCCACGCATAGATAGTTGAGGAATCTTCGTAAGCACATTTTGAATCGCAATACGCCCAGCGGATCGGTACAAATGAATTGCTGATGCGTTGAATTTGTGTGCTGATAAATAGCGAAGAAACGCGTTGCCGTTCAAAATAACGGCAATCGGAGTGTCTAACTGTAATTCCGCTCGTAGTGCGGCATTGGATCGGAAACCAAGACCCCTTGCAAGCGCCTCAACACGGTGAGAGGACTTCACTTTGGGTAAAGCCCTTATAAGGTCATGCTTTAGAGTGTCGAGATTACTTGATGAAATCGGAATACGAAGTGAAAACACGGAAGCATCCTCCAAGAGGGCATTGCCGTCCGCCGTTTATACAGCAGCCCGCTGGATTAAGATGCGGTCCGAAAGTGTTGAAGCTTTGAGCTTTTGAGACGTTTGACCCGGCGACAAGTCTAAGGTGTCCAACCCAAAGCAAATATAATGAGCCAGACTTGTTTCTGCAAGTGGGTTGACGCACGCCTACAGGGTGGGCACATGGTGCGGCGAAGCTCGGAGTAGAAAAAAAACAATGCCCAGAATTAATGGAAATCAAATTACGCCCGGCACTGTCATCAGTCATGATGGCGGCCTTTGGGTTGCCGTCAAGACCAATGCGGTGAAGCCTGGCAAGGGCGGCGCCTTCAATCAGGTCGAACTCAAAAATCTCATCGACGCGCGTAAACTCAATGAGCGTTTTCGTGCCGACGAGACGGTCGAGGTGATCGAGCTCGAACTGAAAGATTTTAGTTTTCTGTATGCGCAAGGGGACGCGCTTGTTTTCATGGATCTCGAATCCTTTGAACAGATCGAGCTCGACAGCGATTGGATTGGCGAGCGGGCGGCTTTTCTTCAGGAAGGCATGAAAGTCACCTTGCAGATGCATGAGAGCCGCCCGGTCAGCATCCGATTCCCGCCGAATGTCACCTTGAAGATTGTCGAGGCCGATCCCGTGGTGCGCGGCCAGACCGCCGCGTCGTCCTACAAGCCGGCCAAACTCGAAAACGGCTTGCGCGTGCTTGTGCCGCCCTTCATCGATGTCGGCGAGAGGATCGTCGTCGATACGAACGAGGCCACCTATTTGCGGCGGGCGGACTAAGCATGATCCGTTCCGCGCTTATGAAAGTCATGACCGATGCCGCCCTCAAGGCGGGGCGCGGTTTGACACGCGATTTCGGCGAAGTGGAAAACCTGCAAGTCTCGGTCAAGGGGCCCGGAGATTTTGTCTCCGCTGCCGACCGCAAGGCCGAAAAAATCCTCTACGAGGAATTGGCGCGGGCGCGTCCTGGCTATGGTTTTGTGATGGAGGAAGGCGGCCGCGTCGAAGGCACCGACAAAAGCCACACTTGGTTCATCGATCCGCTCGATGGGACCACCAATTTTCTGCATGGTTTGCCGATTTTCGCGATCTCGATCGGGCTTGCCCGAGAAGGGCAGATCATCGCCGGGGTCGTCTTCAATCCCGCCACCGGCGATATGTTTGTCGCCGAAAAAGGCCAAGGTGCGTTCCACAACAACCGGCGCCTGCGTGTCGCGGCGCGGCGCGATTTGAGCGATTGCCTGATCGGCTGCGGCATACCCCATGTTGGCAAGCGCAGCGAGCATCCGCGCTTCATGACGGATTTGGCGGCGGTCATGGCAAAGGCGGGCAACATTCGCCGCCTCGGCGCCGCCGCCCTCGATCTTTGCGGTGTGGCCTCCGGGACATATGATGGTTTCTGGGAGCGCAATTTGCGGGCCTGGGACCTTGCGGCAGGGATTATCATGATCAAGGAGGCCGGCGGCTTCGTGGCGGACGCCGATGGGGGCGATGAGATTCTCACCAAGGGATCGATCTGCGCCGGCAATGAGGTGATCTTGCGATCTCTGTTGACTTTGATCAAGGCCTGAAAAGGGGGGCGGACTTGGGGCGATCAGTGCGGCTTGCGCCGATGCGGCCAAGCCTATATACCGCCTGGAAATGCCGCCGGTCCTGTGG
The DNA here is from genome assembly GCA_036561105.1 of Methylocella sp. GTDB lineage: Bacteria > Pseudomonadota > Alphaproteobacteria > Rhizobiales > Beijerinckiaceae > Methylocapsa. The sequence goes on from DATBPZ010000139.1 coordinate 104,274, forward strand.
GTGCAGGATACGTTTTGCGGAGGTTGCGCGGTTCCATCCGGGGAAATTCTGCCGGACAGGGACTGGCGTTGGGGGCGCGTAGCTCAGCGGGAGAGCACTACGTTGACATCGTAGGGGTCACAGGTTCGATCCCTGTCGCGCCCACCATATTGAATTTACAGACGTTTTCCGTCGTCTGGCTCCGCGTTAATTTTTATATCGGCGCAAGCGGTGGAAGCATTTTGGAAGCAGCGCGTTTAAGTTCATGGCGAATCCCACGCTCTGACCTCAGCTTTAATCCGTCAAGCTGCCCCACCGGTGCTTCACTTCACTAAACGGCATTGGATCGCGACCGGGCTGCATCCCCTCGGCACCCCCCAGCCTCGACTCAATCAATCGCCGCCAGCCTCAGTCAAAAATTTTGAAAATTTGAAATCCCTCTGTCCAATTTGAGAAGCATCCGCGACGAAGGTGACACGCTTTTCGCACTCTCTGCTATGACCAGCGCTCTCGCGCTTGCATGGGGTGAGGCAATCGCCGCAAGTTAGTTCGCTATTGAACCATAAGCAGCGATCAGATGCCGCGGGCAACGTCACGCATGCGCCAGGGGCTGCCATTGAATGCGACTGAATTCTGCTAGCCGTTTCCTTTATTATCGCAAGCCGCACATATGCTGATCCATCTGCCAAACCGCGGCATTTGAGCCACAGCATACTAAAATGGACAAATGATCCCGTGCGCAAGATTGCTCAGGTTACTGTTTTACGCATAAAGTCGGGCGCCGCAGTCGCAAACAAACGCTGAAGTCATGGGCCGCAGAGGTTTAGGAGGAATTTTAGTCGGACTCGCGCTGCTGGCCCAGCTCTTGGTGCCGGTTGCGGCGGCGCGGATCTACGCGCAGGCCACCGATCCATTCGGCCACATTCTTATTTGCGCACCCGATGCCGTGCCAGGTGCCGACAATTCGGCACCCGACAATCAATCACCGCACCACAATCATTGTCCGCTTTGTCAAATCGCCGTCGCCGGTTCCCTGCTGCTTGGCGCAAGATCCGTTGGCATTCCGGCATCTTATTCCGATGCGTCTCCCATCCTCTGGACGACCCCGGCCGATGGGCCGCCGATCTTCGGCATGGATCGACGCAAACCGCCGCGTGGACCGCCCTCCCTTATCTGACGAGTTATTGCAAATCCAGCGCACTCGGCGCCCCCGATGGCCGCTGTCTGCCCTCGCACAGATGAGAACACTCCAATGTACGGCAATATCAACGCGTGCACGCGCGCGCATTCGCTTGCATATCTTATGGTCACCACATCGCTTTGGCCAATCGCGGTCCATGCCCAACAGGCCAACACCACATCAGAACTCCCGGCCGTAGAAGTGATAGCTGAAGAAAGCAATGGCACCGGCACGGGCGTAGGCAAGGAAGGGGATCTCAACACAACACCGGACTCGCTTTACCAAACCCCGCTTGGCCAAGTGGAAACAACCATCCCGGCGGACCGGATGATCAATACCAAGGCCTTCTCTGTCTTCGACGTGCTGCGGGACAGTCCCGGCGTCTCGTTGAAGCAGGGCAACGGCCCACGCGACGTGGGAATATCGATCCGCGGATCGAATGCGCGAAACGGATTTGGAATCCGCAACATCGTGATATTCGAGGACGGGTTTCCAGTGACGCAACCGGACGGTCTTTCGCGCACCGACCTCACCGATCCGCACGCCTATGGTGCAATCGACGTCATTCGCGGGCCGTCTTCCGCGTTGTTCGGCAATTACGCGACTGGCGGCGCGATCAATTTCCGGCTGCGGTCCGGGGCCGAGATTGATGGCATTGATGTCGGAACCGACGCGGGCAGCTTCGGCTATCTCAACAATTATCTCGCCTATGGCAGCAAGGGAACCGATTACGATGTGTCGCTTTTCGCTAGCGATGTGGTCGGCAATGGGCCAACCAACCACAATCTATTCAATACTCAGACAGTGAACTTTCTCGGAACCTATATGCCGACGCCCGATGATAAAATCACCATAAAGGCGATCGACAACAGGCTCTACGGAGATCTGTCGGTTCGCCTTTCGCTCAATCAATTTTATCAGAATCCCTATCAAACGAATTGCTATTTCGCCGCGGCTGCCGTGCCTGGTTGCGGCACTGTTGGGATTCTCAGAAACGGTTTTTTTGGGCCTCGTACTCAGCTAACCGCCTATCAAGCGGGCTTGCACCGCAACGATACGCGCTCGATCCTGGGGCTGCGCTGGGAGCATAATCTCGACAATAATACCATCTGGCGAACGCAAGTCGTGCTTGACGACAAGAATATCAGTCAGCCGACCGGCGCCACCAGTGCTCAAGGGGACGAGCCGGCAATCAACTTCATGTCCGATCTGACGAGCCTTGGATCAATCTTTGGCTTCAACACTGCGCATTTCGCGGGAATCTATCTCAACACGGAGAGCAACACGAGTTATACAAGCAATTTGCGTCCTGGCGGGAACGCCCAGCTCGGCGGCTTGACACAACTTACGCCCTCGCAGCAAACCAACATGGGAATTCGCGGCCGCGAGGAAATCAAATTCACCAACTCGTTGACGGGGGTGGTCGGATTGGGCGCCGAATCTACCAATGTGAACGGAACTCTGAACACGTTCACCTATCCTGGCACGTTCATTCCGACAATGAAATCTACCCCCGCCAATAACAATTATTACAACATCGCTCCCGAAGGGGCTTTGGTCTTTCGTCCCGATTCCGATTGGTTGTTCAAGGCCCGGATTGCAACCGGCTATGGCACGCCGCAGGCCAGCAATCTGTTTGTCACATCCTCCGGTAATCCCGGCAACAACACCGGGCTCAAATCGCAAACCAATCTCGGCTATGATCTAGCCGCTGTCTGGACGCCGATGGACACGGTGAGGCTTAGCGTTGACGGCTTCTATGAGTTCTTCCGTAATGAACTGGTGTCGCAGTCACCCGGGCCATCACCGCTGATGACCTACACATTCAATGCGCCGCGCTCAGAACATCGCGGCGTCGAGGTCGCTGGCGAGTGGCGCTTCTATCCAGGATGGAAAGCGAGAGTCGCTTACACCTATGACAATCAAATCTATACCCAATATACGGAGCAGCTCAGCGGCGGAACCAGGACGTCCGCTTTCAATCGTGCGGGTCACTGGATTCCGGGCGTGGCTCCGAATGAGCTGACCGCCCGAATTGGCTATGACGTACCGGTTGGACCGATGGCCGGCTTAGGCGCCTATGCTGAATATTACTTAACCGACGAATACTTCGCGGACAACGGCAATCTTTTGAAAATTCCTGGCTACCGGATCGTCAATCTCAACATTCACTACGACCAGGATGTGCAAAATTCCTTCATCCAAAAAATTGGCGCTTATTTCGAAGTGCGCAACGTCTTCGACAATACCTACATCGCCTCAGCGAATAATATTACCAACACGATCAACACAACGACGGGAGGACAGAATCCCGGCTATTCTGGGGTCTGTCCCACTACGAACGCCGCTCTGAGTTGCTCGACAAATTCGATCTATGCCGGGTTCCCGCGCACCTTCGTCGGCGGCATCCGAGTAAAGTTCTGATCGAGGAATCTTGATCCGGCATAGTTGGACTATTCTAGAATTGACTATCAATGGAGGAACATCATGCTGTGGCCTGTCCTTTTTGCTGCTTTAGTCGTTTTAGCGGCTTCGGATGCGGCGTTCGCGCAAATGTCGCACGAGCACCACCCGACGCCTGAAACCTGTGCCGATCTCACAATCGCCTGTGCCTCCACCGTGACCCCGGCGTTCGGTCCGGACGGAGCTTTGTGGGTAGCAGCACGGGTCAACAACCAAATCTTTGTGACGAAATCGCGTGACCGGGGCCGCTCATTTGCGCCACCCGTTGTCATAACGCCGGACGGCGTGACACTTGATGGGGGGCCAGATGCGAGACCAAAGATCCTTGTGGATCGGGCGGGGAGGGTGATTGTTGCTTATGCCACTTTCCGCGACAAAAAATTCAATGGTCAGCTTTTTTTCACACGCTCAATCGACGGAGGTAAGACCTTCGCGGCGCCGCAATCGATCACAGCCGATGTAGAAAGCCAGCGTTTCATCGTGATGGCGATCGATTCCGATGGATCGGTCTTTTCGGCATGGCTCGACAAGCGTAACCGCGCCATGGCCAAGAAGAAAGGCGAGACCTATGTCGGAGCAGGTCTCGCTTTTGCTTGGTCCCGCGACCACGCGGCGAGTTTCTCGGACGCGCAGATCGCGCACGACAACACTTGCGAATGCTGCCGCATCGGTATTGCCTTCGCAGGCCATGGGAGGCCCGTCGTGCTATTTCGCAATCTTTTTGACATGTCCGTGCGCGATCACGCGGTCATGACTTTCGCGGGGCCAAATAACCCGGGCCCCGTCTATCGTGTCAGCGATGATGATTTGGCGATCGACGCTTGCCCGCATCACGGTCCAAGCCTAGCAGTGACGCGCGACGGCACCTATCATGCCGCATGGTTCACAAGCGGCCGCGTCCGCAAGGGACTTTTTTATGCAAGGTCAATCGACGGCGGCCGGACCTTCTCGGAACCGCTGCCCATAGGCGACCCCGATCACGCGCCGGGACGGCCCGACCTGCTGGGCATCAATGGGAAAGTCTACCTGACATGGAAGGAATTCGATGGCGCCCATACGAGCGTCATGACGAAAGTATCGACCGACAACGGCATGCATTGGGGAGGTGCCAAAGCAATCGCCACGACCGGCGAAGAATCCGACCATCCCATTCTCGTCCGCCAGGGCCACCACGTCTTTCTGTCCTGGCAAACACAGAAAGACGGGTATCGCCTGTTCGATCTCGGGAACGGCTCATGAGGCGGCCATTTCTCGTGGTCGTCCTTGCGGCTGCACCATTCATACTGACATGTCAGGCCAATGCTGGAGAGCTCAAGTCTTTTGCTCGCGGCAGCTGGCGAAGCATCATCGAGGCGCATTCGGGGCAGCCCCTGATTGTCCACTTGTGGGGGTTGACCTGCGGCCCCTGCCGCTCAGAAATGCCGGCTTGGGGAAAGCTGCTTGCCGAAAAGCCGGATTTGCCGCTCGTTACGATCAATGCCGACATGATTCCGGATGAGCCAGAGGCGGTACAGGCTTTTCTTGCTAAGTCTGGCCTGTCAAACGCGGAAAATTGGATTTTCGATGACAATTTTGTCGAACGGCTGCGCTATGAGGTTGACCCCAAATGGCAGGGCGAAATCCCCATCACTTTGCTTATCGGACGCGACGGTTCGATGCGCAAGATCGAGGGTTCGGCCAAGATGCCGGATGTTTCATCATGGTTCGATGAAGCGCAACGGCCCGCGGAATGAATCAACGGTGGCCCCAATCAAATGGCACGTCATCCTTGCTCTCCGCGCTCGACAAACGACCCTCGCCGATAAAAGTTTTTTAGAAACTCAAAGCCGACGATTGTCAGTGGCCGATCGCCGATTGTGGCATCGGCGGCGAGAAGGGCCAGTTCCTTTTCTGTGGCGATGCGATCGCGGAGCGATATATCGCGCCAGGCGTGCCTTGCCCATATTGCGCCACACACGCTGAAATGGCCTATGAACCGTCCCGGTCGGTCAAGCGCACCATCGCGAAAATCGAGGCGGCGGAAGAGCGGCGGCAGGAGCTGATTGCGATCGCGGCGGCTGCTTGAGGCGGCGGGAGAGCACCGTGGCGCCCTATATCTTACGCTGGCGATTCGTGAACGAGCCTCGGTCAAATCGAGGGGCATATGCGAAGGGTCAACGACGGACCAAAAAACGATTACCGCGGCTCGGCTTGCGAGTGCGCCGCGGCCAGCAAACAAGCGCCATGACAAATATGACCAGGAAAAACGCCCCAACGGTCGGGCCGAAAAAATAGAGCCATTGGAAAAAGCTTAGGCTTGCGGTTAAATCCGGCATGTCAGAAAGGTGGTCCATGCCAATAGCCCCTGCGAGCCAGAGCCGGAACGAAGGCGACGCCACAAGCCGAAAATGCGACGGATGTTGGCTCGCGCGAGAATAAACCCAATTCAAAATTCATTATCGCGTACCATCATACGTCATCCATGATTTTTCACATCACTCAAATAGGTCATGGGAAGGTAAGCCAGCCGATGCATTAATTGGTCATGGCCGAGCTCCCCAAATCTCGCGATCTCAACCAATGGCAGAAACTCTTGGTCGACATGGCCAAGAGTTTTGCGGGCGATAAGCGCCCAACGCGAGACGGGCAGGAAAAGGAGACTGCCCCAGACAGCGACAATGCGCGTGCAGAAAAGCTCGGCCCGGAGAAGCGACTGGCTTTGGCCCGCAAAGCTGTTCAAGCTCGCTGGAATCGCCCCTGCGTCAGATTTGATCGTAATCGAGGTCGTTGAGGGCCGCGGGGCCTTTCAATCACAGATGAGAGGCTGCGGTAGAGCAACGGGGAAGCGGCGGAATCTTCGCTGCTTTTGACAAATGCCTTCACCTCGGCCATGTTGTGATGAGTGAGGGCATTGAAATGCAATCAATCGTCAGAGCGCTCGCGTTTGTTGGGCTGGCCGGAGCCGGCGAATCGGCTCAGAATTACGGAATCTGTCTAAATCCGGGCGTGAGCGGATACGTCCGAGACGACGGCACCTATCTTCCGCGGTATTGCCACTCCAACCCGAACGGCTCCTACGACGGTTTCGGGCCAGACAGGAATCACGACCCGCACATCCGTGTAGTCGACCCCCATCAATTGGCCCTTTCGCAATGTTAGGTCATGGCGGTGCGGTGCTCCGATCACGCCAAGCATGAATCCCTCGGACTGGCCAGCCTAGTGTCCCGCATTGCGGCCGCCTTCAGGGATGGCACCGAGAGCCGCCGCAATTGAATTCCTGGCAGGCTCACCAGCCCCAGCCGTAGCCCGGATAGCCGTAGCCATAGCCGTACCCCGGATAGCCGTAGCCGTAGCCGTACCCAGAGGCACCTGCGATTCCCGCGCCCAGAAGGCCAAGCGCAGCGCCCGCGAAGATTGCGCCGCTCGGATCATATCCATAATTCCTATAGTAGCCCCCGCGATAATATCCGCCGTACCCCCGACGATAATATCCGCCATAGCCCCGGCGATAATGTCCGCCGTAGTAGCGCCGGGGGCCGTAGTGGCGGCGATAATATACCTTTTCCGCCGGGTCGGTCAGCCCCACGCTCAATGGGCTCGCCACGGTCATTGGACCAGCCAAAACCTCGGCCGGCGGCGCCGCAAACACGGTCGCGCCGCACAATGCAGCGGCCAGGACGGACTTCAGACTCTTTCGCATTTCGATCTCCACATCGGGCGCGCGGGCCCGACTCTCGCCAGGAGGGCGCATCCCAATCATTTAGGCGCAAAAGCGGATTCGTCGAGGGGGCTCGTCGAGGCGCTTTCGTCGCGCTTTCGAAAAGCTGGTTCACCCCAGATCAGCCGTTAGCGTTTTCCGCCACTTTTGGGGATCGCATGCCAGTCAATTCCCGCGCCGTACATGCCTTTCATGATAATCTAGCACCATGTGCGGACGCTTCACCCAATCCTACACTTGGCGCGAGTTGGGCTGACCGTGCCAGCTCGCAATCTTCGCCCGCGCTACAACATCGCCCCGACGACAACAATCGATGTTTTGAGATTGGCCGAGACCGGCCCGGAGCTTGTGCCGATGCGCTGGGGTCTCATTCCGGGATGGTGGAAGAAGACCGCCAAGGAAGTCCCCTCAACGTTCAACGCGCGGGCCGAGACGATTGCCGAGAAGCCGATGTTCCGTTCGGCCTTCAAACGCACGCGCTGCATCGTTCCGGCGTCCGGCTACTACGAGTGGTGTACGGTCAATGGAGCCAAACAACCCTATTTCATAAGCGCGGCGGATGGCAGGCCGCTTTCAATCGCTGGCCTCTGGGATCAATGGAAAGACCCTGCAACCGGCGACACGATTTCGAGCTGTACGGTGATCATCACCGCCGCAAACGATTTCACGCGCTGCATTCATGAACGGATGGCGGTCTTTCTCGGTGGTGATGATCATGATGCTTGGCTTCGCGGGAAGACTGGCGTTGAAGTGCTGCGATCCGCGCCGAACGAACTATTGCGCATGTGGCCGGTCTCGACACGTGTCAATAAGTCGGGTGTCGGAGACGATGACCCGAGCTTGGTTGAGCCCATTGGTGATACTGCGGCGACAAGTCTGTCCAAAGCGGACTCTGCCGCCCAGCCATCATAAGCGTACACATGTCTGCCGCCTAAAGCGACCCTATCCGCGCGGGCAGATCGAATGCAGCCACAGCGCGGGCCATGTCGAGCAGGTCGAGGCCAACCCACGGCATGACATGAAAGATGAGGCCCCAAACGAGGAACGCCTGCGCCGCGACGCCGAGGCCTACGCCCGCGAACATCTGTGTTGTCAAACCAATGGCCGCCAGCGGCCGTCTGTAATCCGGAACGGCTTTGCCCTCGGGAATCCATTGTAAGAGGCGTCGTGCCAGCCACGGAATCCCGCGTGTAAATGCCATGCCGCCAATCATGAGGTTGATCAGGCTCGGGATCATGGACGAGAGCAAGAGCGCGTAGGCCCACCAATATTCTGGCGCCTCCGGATTCTTCGCGATGCCGTCGAAGAGACTGCCCAACGGCAAGACAGACTTGCCGCCGCCATGCACCGCCAATTCGTCAAAAGCCTGCACACCGATCACCATGACCAACGCTAAGGCTGCGATGATCACGCCTGCAAGCGCAGCGTCCACGAGCGCCAAGAAATACGGCCACCAACCTCCGAGTTCCAACCCGCGCCGCAAAAGTGCCCGCGTCAGTCCGAGCGAGGCCCAATCGAACGGCGCGTTAATCAATGTTAGCAGGCCCAGGAACAGCAGCAGGGGACCAAGAGAATGCCAGGCGTCAGTAAGGGCAAGGAAAGGCACCGCGGCAAGGCCAGCCACAATCGTCACAAGGAGGAATATGGCCAAGAGACGGCCTTGCCAGACCTGGCCTGCGACAGAGACAGCGCCTGCGACAGAGCCTGTGAGAGCGACAACCGAAGCGACAACGAAAGCGGCAGCGAGGGCGTCACCGAAAGCGTCAGCGACCGGGGTTACAAGAGCGACAGCGCGAGCGTCAATGGGATAGATCAACGCAAGAAAGAGGCAGCGGTTAAACGCAGGTGCCGTCCACAGGGGAGCGGGGGTCTTCAGACCAAAGGCATGCGGGAGCAGTGTACGATCCGCCATGCCCACATCACCAAAAAAGCGTTCCACCCCATCAAGAAATTTGGTCAGCCATTTTGCGTAGAGCCGCGCCGCGAGATTGTCCCCAGCGAGGCTCGCGCGTAGCATGTCATAGTCCTGCCGCTCGATCGAGCCTTCCGGCTGCGCCCCCTGTGCCAAAACGCCGAGATACTGCAATGCTCAACAACATGACCCACAAGAGAGCCGTGCCAACTGGCCCCTCGGGCAACACCTTTGCCAGACAGGCGCCAAGCAAGCCTAGCGGATCATGGAACGCCTTATCAGCTGCAACGCCACAAAACTGATCGGTCATATACGCCCCCCGGCCGCCGCAGAGAAAAGGCAGGCTCTACGGCGTTTGGAACGATAACCGATTTTTGATCTGTGGGAAGGCGGCGGTTACGGCCGCTGGCCGCTAATCGAGGCTTAAGACTATGCGGCGAGAGATGTGGACGGCGCTGCTGACTGCTGCCGGCGTGCGGTGGTTACTCTTGACTAATCTCTTACCCATCCGCTTGCATCGTCCTATACAGGAATTGATTCAATGTGTCTGCTGGGGCATGAGACATGGGGGACGGTGACGAGGCAGCACCAGGGGTGCAATTCGACGAACATGTCAAAGCTTTCTTTCTCGCTCTCGCGGCGGCGGGCAAGGACGCCTGGAACACATGGCGGAGCGATTCGGCCAATAAAGACGTGTACGTGACGTTCTCCGGCATCGACTTTTCGCAAGCACCGAAGGACGGGATCAATTTCTCAGGATTCGAATTCGGCGACTGTGCAGATTTTTCACAATGCAAATGGCGTGGCGTCGATTTATTTCGAGCCGGCGCCACCGACATCTTCAAACCAGGCCGCGCCTGCTTCCTTGGTGCATCTTTCGGCTATCGAGCCAACTTCGAAGGTGCCACTTTTAATGACTTTGCCAGTTTCACCGGTGCATCCTTCGGCGATCGGGCCAGCTTCGCCGGTGCCGCCTTCGGTCAATATGCCAGTTTCACCGGCGGGGTAGAATTCGGTGCTCAGGCAAGTTTCGAAGGTGCAATGTTCGACGCTGCGGCGCGATTGGACGCCGCAGGCTTTGACGACGGAGTGAGCTTCCGAGGCGCCACCTTCGACGGCGGGGCCAGCTTTCAGGAAGCCGTTATTGGTCCGGTGGCTAACTTCGACGGCACGGCCTTCGGCGATTGGACCTTTTTTGACTTTGCTGTTTTCAAAGGCGCTGTTACCTTCAATGGAAAGCCTCTAGCGCAATGGACCGAGTTTTTTCGTTCAATCACGCATGGTTTGGCCCCGGATACTCGAAGGGCGCTCAAAAAGATGCACAAGAGGTCTTGGAAAATCAATGGTTCTGCGCCGGATCGCTTCTTAAGTCTTTCGTTTCCGAATGTGCATTTTTGCGGCGATGCCACTTTTTCCGGCCGCTCGTTCGAGCGCCGTGCCGTTTTTACCGCTTCGCAGTTTGATCGCCCGCCAGACTTCGACGCGGTGACTAATGCGTCACGAATTGATTTCACGGGCGCTCACTTCAGTTTCGATTCGCGCGGCCGGTTACCATGGGATAGTGAGGTCCTCGGTTGCTTGCGTACCTTTCGAAAGGTCGCCGAAGAAACAAAAAACCATGATCTCGAACACGACCTCTATATTGAGGAACGCAAAGCAGAACGCGGTGTTTCTCTACATCGGCTGTTGGAAGAGTTTAAAAGGGCGCCGATCACGGGGAAGCCGCTCATTATTGGGCAGCTCCTGCGTCAATGCCTATGGATCGCTATCATATTTGGGTACTGGGCGCTGGCCGATTATGGCCGTAGCGTTGAGCGGCCACTCGCATGGCTCGTTGTGAGCGTCTTCATCTTTCATTACTGGTACGCGTTGATGCTCACACCGCTCAAGCAGCAAGTGGACCCCGCCAATAAGGACTACTATGACCAAGCAGTGTGGATGCTGGCGCTTGGCGATGCCGTGCCTTTCGTCGGCCATCTCTCGATCGACGCCGGGATCAAGAAATCTCTATATTGCCCGAGCGATGTTTGTGGCGAGCACTCACCCATTCCACCCCTAGGCGTTCAAGTGCTGGTGATTGTGCAGAACGTCGTCTCGATAACCCTCATTTTTTTCTTCGGCCTCGCGCTGCGCAACTATTTCAAAATTAAGTAACCTTTTCGGGCTTGCACTCTGTCGAACTCCAGAGCGGCATTTCAGTGCGGCGGCGGGGCGTCGTCCGCCGGCGCGTCATCGCCGCTGTCGTCGTCCGTGGCAGTCGGCGTCACGTCCTTCATTTGCGAGATTTTCTTCGCTTCGGCATCGCGGATGAAAACTTGAAGCTCTGCCATTGACATTTGCTCCAACTCTTTCTCGTAAAGTTGAGGGGCCGGCGGACACGCGACATATCCGGCCCGGTCCACGATGATCTTGGCCGCGTCAATCCGGCAACGCGCCGGCATGTTCACGTCATGAACGGCGTCATTGAGGAATCTGAAAGCCACGGGGGCATAGTCCACCTCGAGCACGCCTCTCATGACCTGCCGCAGATCATCCCCGACGCTATTCGACTGCTGAAGATACAATTCGGCCAGGCGGGCTGCTTCGGCCGGTGGCGATCCTTTCGCATAGTGGTAGAGGGCGGTTTTGATGTTGGACGGCGGAAAGGCTTTGAGGGCAGCGCTTGCTCGCTCTTCGGGTGGCAGCCCAACAATAGACCAGGCCACTCGCTCGATTTCTTGGAGTTGCCGGTGATCGTTGTCGCCGTTGGGCAGGCGCCCGTTGGCGGCGCGGGCTTTTATCGGTTTTCCGGTCATGGTTAAGGTTCCTTTTGCTGCGTTACGGTCGCGTAACATGTTGAAATTATGGGATGTTAATTGCCTAAACGAGGCAACTACTGTTACGTTATATTATAACAGTCTTGAGTGCGGCCTTGCTCCCCCTTTTTCCAGTTTCGCAGGGCGATCTATTTCACATTTTGTTTATGTAGAATATGCAGCCGCGTCATTTATCCCGCCGGCCGATTGGGCGAACCGGCGGCCTTGAACCCTGGCCGGGCTTTCGCCCTCGGCATCATCCGCCACGAGCGCGGCATGGCGCCAGGAGGCGCGGAGCTGACGCTTAAGCAAAAGTCGCTGCATGTAGGCCAAGGCTCCAATCTTCTCTGCCGGTTGGGCGGCTGCCCGTTTGTAGGTCATATCGAATCTCCTTTGGTTGCCGGCCGCGGAAGCCGGGATTGGTTCATCGACCACCGGTCGAAGGCGGTCCACTAGGGGTTCCGGCACCACCACCGGGAGGCTACTCCTTGGCGCAAAGTACAACCAATGTCCGGACCTTTTTGGCGATGGTTGTTTTTGAACTTTCGGACCTTTCGGACCTTTCGGACCTTCCATCGTAACTAATTGATTTAACGATCATTATCGTTTTCTTGAAGACTCACCGGACCTTTTCGGACCTTTCGGACCTTGGCTCTTTTCGGACCAAAACAAAAAAAAAGCCTCCGGACCTTTTTTCGGACCTTTTTTCGAACCCCCGGCTTACTCCCGAAGCACCAAACCATCTGGCGCGAGCTCAAAACCACCACCGGGTAGTGCTCTGACCAGCTTTTTGTTGATGAGGCTTTTCCGAAGGTCGAGCACACGTCGTTTGTCGGGCGGCTCTTGATTCGCGGCCAATGCTGCATCCTTGATCGCTTTGGACCAATCTCGCACCGGGACCGGCGGATTGCTGTTTGTCTCGGCGTCGTAGCCTTTGACCTTCTCTTGCGCGTCGCACAAGCAGTTGAAAGCGTCGAGTTCATCGTCGGTCGGGGGAATGATGAATTCGCCGGCATCCCTGTCACCTTCAACCTCAGCGATTGCCGAGAAGATCGGGTTGCCGTCATTATCAATGCCAGCGAGAACGCGCCTCAGCCTGAACTTGATGGACTCGGCTCTTTCCAGGTCGCGCTGGTTCGGATTGCTGACAACCCCCGGCTGAACTGTGAACTCAGAATCCAACGCGCCTAAGAGCGTATTGGAGCCGCGCGCCCCGCGCTTTTCGTCTTTGCCGAAGTGATGAATCGCAGCCAGATGAGAGCCGGTCAGGTCTCTTATTAAGTCCAAACGCGTGATGAGTGTCCCCATTCCTTTGGTGTCTTCGTCGGCGCCGCCCAACGCGCGGGACACCGTGTCGATCACGATCATCCTGCATACCACGCCGTATTTGGCTTCTAATACCGCCACGGCCGCGGCGATCTTGCGCGCATCATTTTCTGTCGAATGCAGATTGATCGGAACACGCAGCACAACCAAAGGGTGCTCTTTGGGGCGATTGTGATGGTTCAGCAGTGCGGCGAGTCGCTTGGTAACGCCGCGGCCGCCTTCGGCTGCTACATAAACCACGAGTCCTTGTTCTGTCTTACGGCCCGCCCAGGGCGTGCCTGCTGCGATTGCATCTGCAAGGGACAGCAGCAGGAACGATTTACCTGCCTTGGGGGCGCCTACCCACACAGAAAAAGCTTCCTGTTCTAGGAGGCCTTCGACAAGGGGGGCGCCGCACTCGCTGGCTAACAACTCGCCAACATTGTAAGCGGAGATTCCTTGCCAGGGATCGCGCTTCGCCTGCTTGGCTTCGACCTTTGGCGGTCCAGCCGGGACTCGGCCCTCTTCTCGCGCCCTTGAGTATTCCCCAAAATCGCGCCAACGCCCGCCCTTCGCCCTTGCAGCCTGGAAATCAGCGAGCAAACGTGCGGCAGGGGTGTTGTGGTCCACTTCGACCGCCACGAAACAATCTTCGATCATGATACGGTGAACCCCGGAGCCAAGCGGCCGGTCTCGTTTGTTGAGCATGTCATAAACGAGCGTCTCTAAACTCCTGCGATTCTCTTCATCCCGGCACCACGGCGGTTCCGACTTCGTTGCATCCCAACCGCCGGGCTCGGTAAGCAAATCGTAGGTTACCGGTGGTGTAAGTCCAATATCGCCTAAATGCTGAATGATCCTTCGTGTCGTAGCGCGGCCATCTTCGCCCTTCCTGCCAACGGGAGCCTCGTCGCGAAGCCACGCGCGGGCACGCTCGATTTGGGCTTCCGTGTCTACTTCGTATTCCGACTCCAGCGGTTCGGCATCGTCCGGCGCGTCGCTTGCCGCCGATGGGGGTGCAGGAGCATTGTCCTCTTGGAAGGTTCCCCAAGCGCGCGATTTGTTGCCCGCTCGCCAAGCGACTTCGATAAGCCACATGGGCGCCTCGGCCAGCTCCGACACTGGCATCAGGTCAGGCCGGCCTACAATCGTGTAGTCACCGGTTGCGCCGCCAGTGACAGAGTTTTCGACGTGGGAGCCAGGCGCGACCACGTAACCAAAGTCACCACGTACATCGACGCCAGGGAAAAGCATCCCGGCGCTGTTTGGCACTCGTGTTCCTTCTGGGCAACGCAGATAAAGATGACGACCGGCGCGAGGGGTTTTCGTAACTGCCGAGTCTGGCAATGTGTCGTACTTTTCGGTGAATGCCGCAACTAGCTCCTTGATCGGTTGATCCTTTGGATCGAAGTCCAGAATGCAAAGCCCCTTACCGCGAATGCCGATATTCCAACCTTCTAGTGAACCATCGGCGCAAGACCAACGATCGCGGACAACATCCGGATCGGACGTGCCTTCATAGAAGCCCTTTGAACCACGCTTCGGCGTCTTGGCATCATATTCGAGCCTGAACACGTGATAGCCCTTCTTGGCGTAAGATACAGCGCGGGCGCGCATGTCTTGTGGCTCACTTTCGACAATAGCATCAATCAAACCAGTTGCATTTTTAGCGCTTTCTGATAAGTTCGATGGGTGGTTAGTGATTTGATTTTTGGCGCCGATCTCTTGCCCGGGGGTCGGCGTTTCATTTGGATCGAACATGGCGGCCTCCCGCTTTTTGGTCGCAGCCCACCCAATCGTCCGCAGGATCAGAACCGAACAACATCGAATTCTCCCACTGAGCCTCATGCTGGGCCCGCGCTTCAGCTTCCACGAGTGCGAAGTTTAGGCGGCCGTCCAGAGTGCGAGAATACTCATTTTCACGCTCTGCCTCGCTGCGTGTGTCCTTGAAAAGATTTGCGAGTCTCTCTGGCTTTTCCTGAGCCAAGAGCGCCGCTGAGTGCCATCGCGCAAACGCGTCGGGTCGTGCATGGATCGTCAGGCTGCTTGCCGACAATGGCAGAGGTCCGCCGGGCAATGTCTTGAACACTCCGATAGATTGAGCGTCGCCCAAAAGCACGGCCATCGTCTTTGCGGGGAACATGCGCGGGTCGCCTGCCAGCGTCGGAGCATAGTTTCCGCGCGTGACCATCCGGGGCTCACCGCTGATTCGTATCATGCGCCCCGTCAATCTCTCGTCGCCAAGGCCGAGCAACGGATATTCCGCCAAGCCCTTCTCGCTGACAGCGATAGCTTTCTCAGGCAGCACAATGTTTGTGAGGTGGGGGCCGTTCACATCAACAAAGACGCCGAGCGTCTTCCTCGCGATCAAAGTCGCCACATGGGCGACGTAATGCGCACCGTCGTGGGCATTCCGATCGGGATAAGGCTTTGGGAGCAGGATGATCACCCGGAGCCCGCAGCTGTCACACGGAAACCATTTAAAAGACCCGCGTGGCAGACTCTCATCCGCAATCGTGACAGCATCGGCAGCTTGCAAGATGGCTTGCGTCTCCGGCTCTAGCAAACGCCTCAAGGCGGCACCGCCTTTGCTGGCATTTAAAACGAGTAGCCATCGAGCGGGCGGATTGTCGGTAAGGTCCGTGTAGGTCTCTTTCGTTTTTCCAGTGCTCAAATCATAAGTAACGATTTTCGGCGCTTGGTCTGGCATCGCCTTGACACGTTGGGCGAAGCCTTTGACGAATTTGTCCACGGTCTCTTCAACCGCGGCGTTGTCGCGCCAGCTTTTGATTTTCGTGCCACTCTCGGGCGGTTTAGTTTCGGATGCAATTGGCATGGCTCACCCCACATTCTGTGATGTCGAGCGCCGCTTGGCGGCGTCTATCCATGCGTCAAGATCGGAAATGCTGTAGCGGACAGATCGCCCTAGCTTCGCATAAACCGGTCCGTTCCCTTTCAGGCGCAAGATTTCGAGGGTCTGGGGCGCAAGGCCGGTGTAGGCCGCAGCGCCAATCGTATCGACCATGCACCGGGCGGGGGCCATGCCAAGCAAATGCCGTGCTGTATGGGGTGGAGCAGTATCAATCGTTTCCATGTGAGACCTCCAAAGGACGACGCGGAGAGCGTCAGTTCATGCCTTGAATAATCTCACGTATCTTCCGGAAAACTAGGGAAGACAGATAAGGGTTAGATTTATTAGGAAGTTTAATTGGACTCTGGCTTTGCCCGCGTGCACAGGGCTTTTTTCTCCATCGCGTCAACGTGGGCTAATTGAGTTTTCCGCTCTATTGGCGAAAGGTATTTTTTCGAGTGCCGCTTATCTAAGCCCGCGGAGATCGCCTTTTCATCCCGCATAAGCGACAAATGCCGATGGTGGATCTGGCGATCAAAAACCTCCCGCTCTTCTGGCGTGAGAGCCTCACCAAACGCCAGCCGTTCCGAATCCACTCGTGCTGCCGGCGATAGGCCGGGCCGCTTCAAGTCTTCAAGCGCCTGTCCGGCAAATTCGACGGGTGAAATAAGGTTTTCAGGAACACCCTCTCCAAGATAGCGCCGAGCGTGCCTTGTGGCAGCGAGTATCAAAGCCTTTCGCTTTTTCTTATCGGAGCATTTGATGCCCGCTTTTTTGAAGACACCCGCGATGGTTTCGGCAGTAACGCCCCCCTCCCGCATGATGCGAGAGAGCTTCTCAACGTCCACAGTTCGGAGGTAATTCTTTTCGGCATTCCCTTTCCCGGCACCCGGCCAAAGTCGCACAACGTCCGCTACGTCAAAGCGGCCGTCCGGCCTTGGAATCAACTTCCGCTGCTCCAAGGCTTTCGTAAACTCCAATTCCGCATCGGCGTACAACACCCCGGCGTTAGGGAGCTCGCTATCGTGGGCTGGATAAATATTCTCCGCGGCGTCCACCATGGCTGAAATCATGGCGGGCGTCGCGCTGCGCGCAGCCCCCTCGGGCAGCGCTACAACGCCCGATATCGCGTTCCAAGTGCGGTGGGCGATCCACGCAATCACTTGCGTGCTATTCAATACGCGGGGGCGTTTACGCTCAGGCACAGCGGCGGCCTAGTGAACTAGCCGAGGTCGTGAGACATAATCGAGCGCGTTATTCAGCATCGACAGAATGTCGCCCTTATGGTCAGCTTCCATTAGATCACACTCGGGGAAGTTTATTTGGAACGGGGCAGGCTCTCCAGCGACGGCCGCAAACGTTACCATCTTGACGACCCCACGCAGCGCTTCCACGTCGCGCAATTCAAGTTTACTCTTTTTCAATCTGGCGCCGATGGAAAAAAGTAATGGTTGCATATTGCGGGGGATTGCAGCTAAGCGCGTTGCTATATGAATCAGATCACCGGCGTCCGGTAGGCTCTCGGGTTTTGTCACAGTAAGCAGAAAAATAGCGCGATCATAACCGGCCTCGTTCTTCGCTTCGTCGGGTAGCCCTAGCTTGATGAGCGCCTTGTTGGCGCGTTTAAATTCACGAGCAAGTTTCACACAGGGTCCATGAGTTCATTCCTATCTTTCAAAATTGTGATGTTGGGAAGTAGACAACAGTTTGGATAACACCTGAGTTGCTTGAACCTTTCTCTTTTGGTTTGAATTCGACAACACTGGCGTCTTTGCTATCGAGTCGATTGGCTATTAGCTCTGCCGTCTTGGTGGCCGCTTCTACGATCACAGCATCGGGACGCCGGACATAGTGCCGTTCCGTCACGCCACGGCGAGCATGGCCTAGAAGTTCGCCGATCGTTGCGTCACTGTAGCCTAGCTCGGCAGCGGCGCTTGCAAAGGTGCGCCGTAGATCGTGTGAACGAGCATCGTGCAAACCGGCAGCGTCGAAGATTTCGGCCAACCGCTTTTTGGATTCGCTTCCGCCGAATACGTATTCATTGGAGACCTTCGTAACGCTCGTTAGAAGGTCACTGACGGGTCTTCCGATTGGGCGCGTACTTCGCCCTGTTTTGGTTTCCTGAAGCCGAAGGCATGTTTTCGTGGCGTCGATTTCGGCCCATTTGAGCATTACCGCTTCCCCCTGACGCAAGCCGCTTAGCGCAATCAAACGCAATGCGGCTGACGCCGTAGGGTATCGGTCCGCATAGGCCCGCATGGCATTACCGAGCTTCGCCAGTTCCGTGGGGGACAACGTGCGATCCTTTGCCTTGGAACGATGCTTTTCGATACCACGTGCCGGGTTTGCTCCACTGACGAACTCGCGCTTTTCAGCCCAAGTCCAAATGCCGCCCAGCAACTCGACAACGCGCGCCGCCGTACCGGCGCCCCCTGACACAACGGCCTTGCCCCGTATCTTCGTCTTGAACACACCAGCAGTTTCTCCGATGGCGATAGCATCAACCATGCGCTGGACATCACCGCGAGTGAGTCTGTGCGCGGGTTTGTTTCCAATGAGAGGGTTAATGTGCCGCGCGATCCGCCCCTCGTCGATATCCAGCGTAGAGGCTCGTTTAGGTTCCCCGAATCGCGTCTTGACGAGGCCAGCCCGTGCGGCCTCAATGTAGCGGTCGCAAAGTTGAGTGACCGTCAACGCCACGCGCTGCGCTTCATGCTCCGCATAGCGCTCTGCCGAAGGGTCTCCGCCGTCTTGCACTGCCGCGAGCAATCTCAGGGCTCTTGCGCGCGCCTCATCAGGTGTGCAAGTTCCAACTTTAGCGAAGGAATAGCGGCGCTGCCCCCGGGGCGTACGGTATTGAATGATGTAAGCTGCGCTGAGACCCGGTTTCGAACTGGAAACCGGTCGCACACGTACGCCGAATCCTTTCAATTCGGTGTCCCAAGCGAACAAATCACCTGTCTTCGGCGGCTGCAGCGCATCAATAGCGCGTTTCGTCAGCTTGACCCGCTTTACCATGGAGGGCCTAAATGGAAAATTGTGGAAGCAGTTTGGAAGCAAATGGAAGCAAAGTGTGGAAAACTCCACGTGCTTCCATCATACATCTTAAGAGGGAAATATCACAGTGGGGGCTAAGTCGCAAGCGGCGTCACCACTACGTTGACATCGTAGGGGTCACAGGTTCGATCCCTGTCGCGCCCACCATTCCTCCCTGGCAAATTCATTTTGCAGAAGACGCGCAGGGCCAACCGGCGCGACGGTTTAGCTTCGATCCCGCCAGATTCGAGGCCAGTATATGCGTGGATCTAAATTGTTTGGACGTTTCGGAGCCCGGTCGAGGTTCAGAGAGAGCAATCCGATCACATAACCGATTTGCAAACACACGATGGAAACGGCGGTCTGGCAAAACAAAATTTGAAGCGTGCGCTCCGTATGTGCGGGGTTGATCACAATAAAAGAAATGACAAGGCCGAACGCCGGGACAAGAACCGGCCATTTAAAGAATTTTCCTATGAATATTCCAAATAGGACGCTTCCAATGGCGAGCGTGCCCATTTAGGCCTCCTAAAAATTATGAAGCGGTGATGTCCATTTTCAATGATATGTGACTAAATTTAAATCATATTGCACTGCGAAATAAAATAATATGTCACTATTTACACCAAGGCAAGCGTCGCTGTTCATGAATTTGGCATATGACTGAAATCTGGTTTTACCATCTCCAAAAGCAGCCGCTTGAGAAAGCCCTGCCGCAACTTTTGGAAAAATCTCTTGAAAAGGGCTGGCGCGCTGTCGTTCAGGCGAGGAGCGACGAACGGCTCGACGCGCTCGATGCCTGGCTCTGGACCTATTCGGATGCGAGTTTTCTGGCGCACGGCCGGGCCTCCGGCGGCGATGCCGAGATGCAGCCTGTTTACCTGACGACCGGACTCGAAAACCCCAATGGTGCCGCGCTGCGGATTTTCGTCGAGGGGGCGGAGATGGGGCCCGCGCTGGTCGGTGCGTCTTACGCCCGCGCCATCTCAATCTTCGACGGCACCAATGAGGACGAACTTGTGCTCGCAAGGGCGCAATGGAAAGAGCTGAAGGAGCGGGGTTTCCCGGCCACCTATTGGCAGCAAGGCGAGAACGGACGCTGGGAAAAGAAGGGGTGAGGCGGTGGTAGAAAATAGGACCGGCCGCGGCTCTTAATCGTACCAAAGCGTTTCACGTGAAACGCGTCGGTACGATGAGCACTCTGTCCAAATACACGTTTGCACGACGGCGATAGGTCAGGCTTGGCGATTTTGGGCAAGCGCGATTCTGCGATAGGTTTAAGCTTTGACATTGTGATTTTTGAAAATCTTTTCCCGCTGGCCTCCCCCATGGATTCTTGACTTCTGCGCAAAACCACAGGGGTGTGGAATTCGGTCATTTGGGGTAGGGCATCGACGCATGGCGAGATCAACGTTGTGAGAGCGCCACGTGACATATCATTGCGAACTTGCTGATGCTATTATGAAAATTGCCATTCACCGCAATGGCGTGAGAAATGGAGGTAGTTATGAAAAAGCTTCCCGCTGCGCTGCTCGGAGTTGTGATTTTTTCCACGGCCATATCGTCGGTGGTTACGCCTGTGTACGCTTTAGGCGGCTGCGGTCCAAACCGCCATCGCAATGGATGGGGTCGTTGTGTCTGGGGCGGTCAAAATCAAGCTTGGTGCCTGAGAATGACCGGCCATACAGCCACTCGTATGCCCGATGGAACTCTGCGCTGTTTTAGGTGAGGCGCCTACCGAGCGTTCGCCTTTAGAGGGCTCGCAAACTACGGTCAGGACTCATTGATTGATCCAGAAGATGACGATTGCGGCGATGTAGATTGCTGACATGAAAGTATGGGCGCATCGGTCGTAACGCGTGTGGATGCGCCGCCAGTCCTTGAGCCTGCCGAACATGTTCTCGAT
>DATBPZ010000140.1:0-18992 GCA_036561105.1 Methylocella sp.
GCTCGATAAGATCGGCCTGGAGGATGAAACGATCGGCCACCCTTTCCCGCGTCTTCCCTCTGAGCCGGCCGAGTTCTTCCACCATTGGATGGCCGCCGAGCCATTCGGCGATCGCGGTGGGCCGATATTGTCCTTCTTTCACTTTCATTTCCAACGAACATGGTGGGAGGCCAGGCACCGCCCAAACGTTCTGTTCGTTCACTTCAATGACCTGAAGGCCGATCTCTCGGGCGAGATGCGCCGGGTCGCTGATTTGTGATGCGACCGCTCAGGCGATTCTCCCGCCGAAATGTGCTAAGTGGGTGGCGAGGGGTCGATTGGAGTCGGGCCACCGCGCTTAGGGCGCTCGCCGCATGTATTCAGCCGTCTCAGAATTTTCCCTTCCATTTTTGAGTCGCACGCGTAGTCGGTCACAAATTTAAAATCGACACCAGTGTATTCGGCCTTAGCAAGGTGGCAGCTGTTAAAGCGAAGGCTGTCCCCGGCCAGCGGAGTGGGGGTGGCCGTTCGTGGATGCCGCCATGGATACAACCTGTACACAAGTCGCCCCTCTTCTCGCTCAAGTCGTCATTTGTGGTCATACCGCGCGTACCGTCATGGCCGCCTCATGACGAGATCGTTGGGGTATAAAATGTATTCACAATGTACCTCTATTGTGACCACGTCGGCTCTTTGCCCAACACCCGAAGAATCTGCGCACTAACGATGCAGCGGCTTTGCTCCAAACCTGGACTCTCGACACCGGCGCTGGGTACGTGGCAGATCCAGACTCGTAGACCCGGCCCTAAGCCGCCGTGGCCGGGGATCTATGGGTGCTTAATCCTAGTGGCTGCCTGATAACTCCAACGCTGCTCGCCGCCGTAACATTCCTTAAGCCGAGCAGGTGCTGTCAACTGGCACAAATTGCTTTCGCGTTAGACATTCCTGGTCGACCCTCCACGTTTGCCGTAATACTTGATGCTCGGCAAACTCCTGACCAATCATCACTGGCGGCCCTAGTCATCTGGAACTGAAGTTCGTTTCATTGTATGCTCGCGTTTTCACGAGAGAGCGGGAGCGAGATTATGGCGAACATGACGGGGCGTCCGATTGCTCCTTTGGTCCTCGGTCCGGATGAACGGGCGTATCTCGAACGGCAGGTTCGTCGCCATCGCGCGGCGCGGTCTTTATCGGAACGCTGCCGTGTTATCCTGCGATGCGCGGATGGCGTGCCCAGCAAATCCGTTGCGCGTGAACTCGGCGTCCATGAGCACACCGTCGGCAAGTGGCGTCGACGCTTTCTGAAGGACCGCATCGAAGGGCTGCTGGACGAGAGCCGCCCTGGCAGACCCCGGACAATCGATGATGATCAGGTCGCCGCCGTCATTGAGTGCACGCTTCGGTCCACGCCAAAGGATGCCACACACTGGTCGATCCGCTCCATGGCAACAGAGACCGGGTTTTCGCATACGACGATCCGGAGGATTTGGAATGCTTTTGGCTTGCAGCCTCATCGTTCGGAGACATTCAAGCTTTCCAGCGACCCGTTGTTCGTCGACAAGGTCCGCGACATTGTCGGTCTTTATCTGTCACCGCCTAATCGTGCGCTGGTGCTGAGCGTTGACGAAAAGAGCCAGATACAAGCCCTTGATCGCGAGCAGCCGGTCCTACCCATGATGCCGGGCGTCCCGGAGCGCCGGACTCCCTCTTATGTCCGCCATGGTACAACATCGCTGTTCGCGGCCCTCGATATCGCTTCCGGTTTTGTGATCGGCAAATGCTACAAGCGCCATCGCGCTGCGGAGTTCCTGGACTTCTTGAGGGAAATCGACGCGCGCGTTCCTGAGGGTCTCGATATCCATATCATCATGGACAATTACGCCACTCACAAAACGGGCGTAATCAAAACTTGGCTGGCGCGGCGGCCGCACTACCATGTGCACTTCACGCCAACATCGGCATCGTGGATCAATCAGGTCGAGCGCTGGTTCGCTGAACTCACCCGGAAGCAGCTTCGTCGCGGCGTCCATACCTCGACGAAGCTGTTGGAAACAGATATTCGCACCTTCATCGAGCGGCACAATGAAAATCCCAAGCCGTATCGATGGACCAAATCCGCAGATGAAATCCTCGCGTCCGTCAAACGCTTCTGCCAAAAGACCGAGCAGACTTTATGCCACGAATTTTAGATTCACATGACTAGCTCAGACGTCATAATAGAGAAAGAACTCATAGGGATGGGGGCGCAGGCGAATTTCATCGATCTCGCGTGACCGCTTATAGCTGAGGTGGGTTTCCACCACATCCCGTGTGAAGACATCTCCTTTGAGAAGGAATTGATGATCGGCTTCAAGTGCGTCGAGCGCCTCCTCAAGCGAGCCGGGGGCTGATGGCACTTTGGCAAGCGCTTCCGGCGGAAGGTCGTATAAATTCTTGTCGATCGCCTCACCAGGATCGATGCGGTTCTGAATGCCATCGATGCCCGCCATCAACATTGCCGCGAACGCCAGGTAGGGATTGCAGGCGGGATCGGGGCAGCGGAACTCGACGCGTTTCGCTTTGGGGTCGGCCGAGTACATAGGGATACGGCAGGCAGCCGAGCGATTGCGCGCGGAGTAGCCGAGATTGACCGGCGCCTCGAAACCGGGCACCAGCCGACGGTACGAGTTGACCGTTGGCGCACAGATCGCGAGCAGCGCCGGGGCGTGCTTCAGGAGCCCGCCGATATAGTAGCGCATCACCTCGCTGGAGCCGGCATAGCCAGTACCAGCGAAAATCGGTTGATTTCCTTTCCAAATACTCTGATGGACATGCATACCAGAGCCATTATCCCCAAACAGCGGCTTCGGCATGAAAGTGGCGGTCATGCCACGTTTGCGCGCCACATTCTTCACCACATATTTGTAGATCATCACATTGTCGGCCATCCTGGTGAGCGGGGCAAAGCGCATATCGATCTCGCCCTGGCCGCCAGTCGCCACCTCATGGTGATGAGCTTCAATCGCAATACCGAGCTGTTCAAGGATCGACACCATATGTGTACGCACATCCTGGAGGGCATCGGCAGGAGGCACCGGAAAATAACCTTCTTTGGGACGAAGCTTGTGACCAAGACTCGGGCCATTTTTGTTCGCCGGGTTCCAGTTGGCCTCGACAGCGTCGATTTCGTAATAGCCGTAGTTGGTGCTTTGATCGTAACGCACGTCATTGAAGACAAAGTGCTCGAGCTCGGGGCCGAAGTAGGCGGCGTCGCCAACCGCAGTTTCCTCAAGGTAGGTCTCGGCTTTTTGCGCGACGTGCCGGACGTCACGGCTATAGCTGTGTTGAGTTATGGGGTCGCGGATGTTGCAAATTAAGACCAGCGTCGGCGCTTCCGTGAACGGGTCCAGGAACGCCGTAGCAGGGTCTGGAACAACCATCATGTCGCTTTCCTGGATCTCTTGAAAGCCGCGAATGGAGGAACCATCGAAGCCGAGGCCCTCGGCAAAGCTATCAAGGTCAAGCGCCCTGGGCGGAACCGAAAAATGCTGCCACAGACCAGGAAGGTCGGCAAATCGTAGATCGACCATCTCGATCTTGTTATCCTTGATTGTCTTGAGGACATCGTCGGGGCTCTTGCAATCGTATGACATCGCAGGTTCCTTCCTAAAAGCCTTGGAAAGGCCACGAGCAGTTTGTTTTCATCTTACTGCGTTTCATTTATTGACGCACGGGGAAGCCAATGCGGGCATGAGCACTCCGCTGCTTGCGGTCCTGCCTAAGTTATCGTCCTAGCTTCACCACGCCTAGCAACGGGTGCTGTGCCATAACGCGAAGCTGACCAGTTGATGCGTTGTGAGCGCTAGCCGACGAGCGTATAATTCAACGAGACATAACGGCAGCCCGGATGGTGACGCGAAGCTGCGAGGCTAACGTCCACGCATTGCGAGGTTTGCTCATCGCAGCGGAGGCTTCACGATGACTGTCGCTCCAACACTCGAAAGATATTTGGCCAACAAGAACATCAAATATGATGTGATCATGCACGAACCCACCATGTCGTCGAGCCGCACCGCCGAGGCGTGCCGGATCTCGGGCGATCGTATCGCCAAAGCGGTTGTGCTTCGCGACGAGAACGGGTTTGTACTCGCAATCTTGCCGGCATCACACCACATCCGCCTGTCCAACCTTAAGAGGCGGCTTGGCTTCAATGTTGCTTTGGCGACCGAGCAAGAAATTGAGCAACTGTTCGAAGACTGCGCTCAAGGCGCCGTTCCGCCGGCCGGCAATTGCTATGGGCTTGATGTCATTGTCGATGACAGCATCGAGGCACAGCCGGAGATCTACCTGGAGGGTGGTGATCATGCGACATTGATTCATTTGAGCCATGCGCAGTTCGCGATCTTCACAGAGCAAGCACGTCGCGGGCGTTTTAGCGTCCACGACTGATACAGCGCCGAAGCCGGTATCATGCTTCACATCCGCAAGGAGATGACTTGCGGCGCGGAAAGCCCATCCGCTCGATTGATCGTGCCTGAAAAGCGTCTTCCAACGGCTTCGCTGCCGCTTTGAGGTGGAAAGCAGTCATTCACCAGCGGCGCGTGAACCACGCCAGTGCGCCAATGCACAACAACGGAAGTGCCGGGCTGCTCACTCCGCTCGTTGCACACGAGTTCTCTGGACAGCGAATCCCAAACCAATCTCACGACACCCACGCCAATCAAGACGCCGCCTAATACCAGTGCGACCACCTCTCCCTTCGGCGTAAGTTCTTCTATCGCCACGAGACTGGCGAGAGCGGCAATCCAAAGAAGATTCATGACGCCGCCGACGAACAGCAAGGCCATCAGTGCCCAGCAGCAACCGAGACAATAGAGCCCATGGCGAATCCCCATATGCCAAGCACCCCATAGCCCGTCGCGCCAATCGCTGATCAGGAAGCCGAGTGGCGAGCGACATGCACGCAAGCAAGTATGCTTGAGAGGACTGAATTGAAATATCCCTGCGATAAGCAACAGTACCCCGCTGAGCACAGAGGACATACTCACGATCACGGGCGACACCCAGCCGATCGACGGAGCGCCCATTGCGTTGCGGCTGCCGCCCCACTGAACGGAGTCCACAATGCCAGCCAAAATGCCCGCTGTCGTCCACGGATGAGCGCGGATCAGGTCGCGCGACGATGCTGTCAAAGTAGTATCAGCCTTGGTAGGCGAACGGAGCAAAGAAACCGTTTCGGACCGAGCAGTTCGCGCGCCGCACAATTTTCTGGGCGTTAGATCCGACAAGATACGTGCCCATCGATGGACTATGCGACCCAACGATAATGAGATCAGCGCCCCACGCTTCCGCTTCAGCGAGAACCTCGTGGTATACGACTCCAGTCCGCTTGTGTACGAGAAACGCCCAGCTGGCACATTGGCTTTCACGGCCATCTCGTGGAGTTGCGAATCGGCGGTATTTTCTCGCTCGGCGCTGATGTGCGACGACAAGAATGCTCGAATGCTGTGCGGGATTTCGCGAAAAACATGAATCATTCTAACTGCTCCATCCGTCAATGCCGCGAATTGCGTTGCGAGATAGACGGCGAATTCGGTGACAGATGTTTCGGCCGTGTCAATTGGAACAAGGATCGTCCTGAACATTTGTGTCCCCTCTTTGGCTCAGCCAAACTGGTCCAGATGGCATCTCCCTTTACGTAAATGCATCACTTTACCGACTTTTCTTTGATGCAGATCAGTTGTACGGGAGGCATCGTCACAAAGTTGTAACTGAATACTCGCCTGTTAGATTGTGTAATGAGACATTGCGATCTGATCTAGCCTGCTATTGCATTTCCGCCAGAGTGACCACTATTGTTTGCTTATGTCATTTGTCGCTTGCTATCGCTCCCGTCGGCCTTGTTTATCGGCTTCCCGTGAGCCATTTGGGAAAAAAGGCTCATTGTAGGTTCGGGGGAAACGAGTTCAAATGATGCACATCCAACCGCTCCTCATCGCACAGCTTCTTGTGCTCCTAGCCATGGCAAATGGGGCTCCGGTGATCGCCATGAGGATTCTTGGAGCCGTTCTCGCGCGTCCTCTTGATGGAGGGATCGCTCTGGCAGATGGGCAGCCAATATTCGGCCATTCCAAAACCATTCGCGGCGTCGCGCTCTCGATCGTCGCGACCACCTTGGGCGCGTTCTTGATCGGAATGGATTGGACCATCGGCCTTCTTGTTGCGGCAACAGCAATGCTGGGCGACCTTTTGTCAAGTTTCACCAAGCGCCGGATGAAAATGGCTCCCGGCGATATGGCGCTGGGCCTAGATCAGATCCCGGAGTCTCTCCTGCCGGCCCTGGCTTGTCGATGGGTTTTGCCGATCAGCGTCGTGGATATCGTTTTGATGTCAGCACTTTTCTTCGTCGGTGAGCTTGCCGTTTCGCGCGTGCTCCATAGGTTCAAGATCCGAGATCGACCTTATTGAGTTCCGGCTTTGCCAGATTGAACGGAGGTGGTGAAGCGTGATCTCCGGCGGACAATTGAAGCGGACGGGCACCACGGATGAGCCGGCGCCGACCGAAGTGTAGCCGGCCATGTCTCTGTATTTCCAAGCGCCCGAGCCGTAAGATCTCGGCAGGGTGGAATCGAGTGTGATGGGAATGCCGCCGGGCAGACAAATTTGCCCGCCATGCGTGTGCCCGCTCAACAGCAGATCGAATCCGGCATGCGCGGCCTGCCGGTATATTTCCGGCGTGTGGGACAAAAGGATCGAGAACTCTTCATGCGGAATTGCGTCCGCGGCTTTTTCGATATTGTCGACCCTGAAAAAGTGGGCATCGTCGACCCCCGCCAGATGAATTCGTTGCCCGTCGCGTTCTATGACAACGCATTCGTTGAGCAGCATTCGTATCCCCATCGCTTCCAGGTCGGGGATCATGCGGATCGTATCATGGTTACCCAAAACGCCATATACTGGTCCTTTCAGATTTTCCCGCAGCCGCGCCATCCCGGCAAGGGACTTGTTGAACGAACCAAATGTCTTTCCCCGATAGTCGCCGGTGAGGACGCAGAGGTCGTATTCCAGGCTCGGAAGGAGGTCGACAATGCGCGCCATCGCCTGCTGGCTCATGTCCGCGTGCAGATCGCTCAGATGCAGGATCCGGAAGCCATCGAAAGTCTTTGGGACACGGTGCGAGACAATTTCATTTTGCCTCAACCGAAGCTTGGCGGCGTTCCTCCGTCCCTGCCAGTATAGCCCCGAGAGACGAAGGACTCCCTCTATGAGGGTGTGTGAAAAGAGCAGATTCTCGATATGGAAGAAGTTCAGCCCCTGACCGAAGACTTGCGCCTCATGATCCATTTCGATCCCTAGGCGCTGACGGGTGTGCAGACGGCCGAGGCGCTTCACCAGCTTCTCCTCGATATCATCCGGGTCGAGGAACGTTGCCGCGGTGCCAAATCGATGCTTCACTCTAGGATTCCAAAGGTGGGTAGGCAGTACGCTCTTATTAGCCTCTTAATGTCTTTGGACCAATTGATAAGATTGATTTACGGCAAGGCCATCTCGCCATGGGCAGTGATCACGGGTTCATAGACGAGGCACGGCGACTCACAAGCTGGATAATCCCCGATGGTAATGTCTTCTTCGTATATCCGTTGGTTCGAAACTATTCGCCTGGAGGATGTTCCCCTGGTCGGCGGTAAGAATGCCTCCCTAGGTGAACTCTACTGCGCGCTCGGCGATGGGGGCCTCAAGATTCCCAACGGCTTCGCCCTCACGGTCGCAGCCTATGCCGACGCATTGTCTTCGGCAAAGGCGTGGGTTGGCCTGCATGCGCTGCTGGACAATCTCGACATAGCCGACGTCAACTTGCTGAGGGAGCGAGCCGCGAAAGCCCGCCAGATTGTCTACGATGCCACCGGTAGCGAAGAGCTACGTGCGGACATCGAGGCGGCCTATCATCGGATCGAGACTCAATATGGCCTCGGCGTCGCGGTGGCGGTGCGCAGCTCGGCCACTGCCGAGGATCTGCCGACGGCGAGCTTTGCGGGCCAGCACGAAAGTTATCTCAATATTCGCGGCGTTGATGATCTAATCGAGGCCTGCCGTCTCTGTTTCGCCTCGGTGTTCACCGACCGCGCCATCGTCTACCGCGTGAACAATGGGTTTGACCATTTCAAGGTCGGGCTCTCGGTCGGCGTGATGAAGATGGTGCGCTCAGATCGCGCGAGCAGCGGTGTGATCTTCACGCTCGACACCGAGTCCGGATTCCCCGACGTGGTGTTCATTACCGGCGTCTATGGGCTGGGAGAGAACATCGTCCAGGGAAGCGTGGATCCGGACGAATTTTACGTGCACAAGCCGACCTTTAAGCAAGGTGATCGCGCCGTGCTGCGCCGCACGCTCGGACGAAAGCAGCTGCGCCTCACCTATGCGGAAGGCCATACCGGATCGACCACTCGCAATGTTCCTACTACCGAGGATGAACGGGCCTGCTTCTGCATCGAGGATAGCGAAGTACTAAAACTCGCGGACCAAGCCATCCGCATCGAGGAGCATTATTCCCACCGCGCTGGCCACGCCGAGCCGATGGACATCGAATGGGCGAAGGACGCCGATGACGGCGAACTCTATATCGTACAGGCGCGGCCAGAAACGGTGGCGTCACAGCGCTCGACGAGTTTTTTCGAGACTTACACACTGACAGGAAGCGGTACGCTGCTTCTGTCCGGCAAGGCGGTCGGCGAGAAGATCGGCACGGGTATCGTGCGGGTTGTCAACGGCACCGATGACTTGCATAGCTTCCAACCCGGCGAGGTTCTGGTTGCGAGTTCGACAAGTCCCGACTGGGAACCGGTGATGAAGACTGCCGGCGCCATCATCACTGATCACGGCGGTCGTACTTGCCACGCAGCGATTGTCGCACGCGAGCTTGGCGTGCCCGCCGTGGTGGGAGCGGCGACGGCCACACGCGCGTTGCACAATGGGCAACGCGTCACCGTCTCCTGCGCGGGTGGAGAGGTCGGAGTAGTCTATGCAGGCGCGATACCGTTCGAGGTCACATGTCTACCCGCCAGCGCTGTGGCGCTGCCAAAGACAGCGATCATGGTGAATCTCGGTAACCCAGATCTTGCTTTCCGAAGCGCTATGATTCCAAACGCCGGCGTTGGCCTGGCCCGCATGGAATTCATTATCAGTGAGCATATCGGCATCCACCCAATGGCACTGATCCATCCGGAGAAAGTTTCTGGGATGGATTTGGAGCGTATCCGCGCCCTCGCCCATAACTTCGCCTCGCCGCGCGAGTTTTTTGTCCGTACGCTGGCCGAGGGCGTCGGCACGATTGCTGCTGCGTTCTATCCGAGGCCGGTGATTATTCGGCTTTCGGATTTCAAGACCAATGAATACGCTCAATTGCTCGGCGGTGCCCCCTTCGAACCAACGGAGGCAAATCCGATGCTCGGCTTCCGCGGAGCGTCGCGCTATGCTCATCCGGCCTATGCCGAAGGCTTCGCCCTGGAGTGCGCAGCGCTGCGCCGTGTCCGTGAAGAGATGGGGCTGACCAATCTCCGCGTCATGGTGCCCTTCTGCCGCCGCGTGGTCGAAGCTGAAAGCGTTCTGAAAGTAATGGAGCAGCATGGCCTCGGACGCGGCCGGAATGGCCTTGAGATCTACGTGATGTGCGAGATCCCAAACAATGTCATCCAGGTGGATGCGTTTGCCGCCATATTCGATGGGTTCTCGATTGGCTCCAATGACCTGACGCAGCTCACTCTCGGTGTGGACCGCGATTCCGAAATTGTAGCGTTCGATTTCGACGAGCGCGATCCTGGGATGTTGGAAATGCTACGGTTGGCCGTTGCTGGGGCAAAACGAAATGGCCGGCACGTCGGCATCTGCGGCGAGGCCCCTGCGAATTATCCGGAGATCGCCAAATTTCTCACCGGCCTCGGCATCGACTCCATCAGCGTCAATCCCTCGAGCCTGGTACGCACCATCGCCGTGGTGCGTGAGGCAGAACAGTCGGCGGGAGTGATGTGAGTTTATGTGTCCAATAAGCGGACTTATCGATCTACACCATCGACAACGAGGCAATGCCAATCCATCTGTACACAAGGAAGACGCTCATGCTAATTGTGGAGGGCGATAACCAAATCGATTTTGTCTATGATGCATGCGTGGCCTGAGGACAGAGCAATGCAGCAAGAACCCCAATTCTGGTCTCCGGCGAATAGGCGACCAGGACTACCAGAAGGTGCGCGTCTGCGCCTGTTTACGCTGTACGCAACCAAGGAATTGGGGGCAGCGATCGCTCGGACTCTTAACCAACCCCTTGCGGCCCATGAGGAACGCCAATTTGAGGATGGCGAGCACAAAACACGGCCGCTCGATACCGTTGACGGTATGGATGTCTATGTCGTGCAAAGCCTTCACGGTTGGGCTCGTAAACTTCGGCCATCATCACCAGCACTTCGGCAATTGCCCTTGTCTTGCGATCGTGTCGCGTTGAAGGAATCATTGGCCTTGTACCATAGACTCAATATTTCCCGCGCGACGAATAAGAGTCCGCCACATGAGGGACATTGAACCCAGCATTTCATTAAATGTTTGACAAAAGGTCTCTCCATAAAAAATGGAAAGCCTGTGTGGCATAAGCGCAACAGGACGATGCATCAGGTGGGTTGACTAAGCGATCGCCCGTAGCAGTTGCTCTGGCTTCCAGGGCATCATTCCAGCATCAATCGCCAGCCCGAAGTTTTAACGTGCATGCTCAAGCGCGCCCTTGACCGCGGACCGTTGCTCAAACTGGTTCATGTCTCGCATGCAGTCCTCGATCCTCGCTTCGACCGAGTCACACGAGGCGACGGTGAACGCCTCCCAACTTCCCGTCAACAGATGGCACGAAATTGGCGACCTGACGTATGCCGACGCCACTTGGATCGTCTCGTCCACGACGCACACCGCATCTGACGCGCCAGAGAAACCATGCCCGGATCAGACCAAATCAAACCAGGAACGGTGGACTAACCACCGTTACCAATGCCAGAAAATCGTACCCCATGGCGATTTGAAATTGGGACGGTGGGCAAGATTATTTCGCGGAATCCTGAGCGAGCTGGGATCGGAATCAGCGCGCGAATCGATCGGAATCCACAAATAGTGCAGATCATGACAAAGACACTGAATAGATGTTGTTTGGCGCCGTCATTTCCGGCCGGCAACGTGATCCGCCTGTTTGGCGCATCGATAGCTAAAGTTCCAAGCGCGCAAAACAGACTTATTGATCAGCTGTGTCACTTCCGGCGAATGATCTGGTTTCAGCTGCTGCCCAGCTTGGCGGCAATGCATCATAGTTATCATTCAAGGACGAAGTCGGTCCTGGTGTTGGAACATCACATCGACTTCTTCGATCCGTTCCGACTCAGGCAACGGTACGGACTTATCGACAAATACACACAGGACGAATTGATCCGGAGCCGCGCGTTGCAAGCTGATAGCGAAGACGCCGGGACGGCGGCGCAGATCGGCGCCATACTTCGCCTTGACGACTTTAGCCTGCGCCTCGGTCGCCATCTTCGGTCCCCCTCACACAAGAGTGACGCTGAATGCTGACAACACGTCACCAATATGATTGGCGACGGTGTGACTGGCCGATCCAGCAAACAATAAGCCGACGGCGCGCATTGAAGCACGCTCGATGACCAGCGAACCCGAATCGCCAGCGTCGCTGAATCTAGCGCCATCAATGCCGGTGATCAGGATCTGATCCTGGAATGTGAAACTTCCGGTATCGTAATCCACTGTAATGTCGGTCGAGGTGCTTACGACACGTCCTGCCGTGTATCCGGTCGTACGGCCGTATTTATGAACGATCATATCTAGTGTCGCAGTTCCGGTTCCCTGAGGGGCTCCAATGTAAAGCACGTCTCTAGATACGACATCCGGGGCCACCGCTTTCGCTATGGCGGCGTCGATGACGAGCGGTTGCGTCTGGTAAGGCGCGAATTGGAAAAGCTCGGCGATCTGCCGCTTGGCTCCTTGGGGCGGGACATCAAGTAAACCGGTCTGGTATATGGGCGCGCCAGGCATCAACCTGCCTTCATTGGCAAGCACGTGATTATTGCTGAGAATGAAGAGCGTCCCGGCGGCATCGCGCACAAGAGCACCGAAAGTCCCGGCCATATGTTGCAGGTTGGGCGCATCATAACCGATCGAGCACCCGGGCCGGGCCGGCGTGATCTGCAAGCGCGGATTTGGCATTAGGCTCAGTGGGCGTAGATCTCCGATCTCCTCGACATCGCCTGGAACGTCGCCGATCGTCGTCGGGAGAATATGGTCAAAAGCAATCTCATCCTTTGGATATTTCAGGCGGACGAATAATTTGACGGCCTGCATGCCGGAGGGCCGTCCATCGCTGATCTTCTCTCCAATCCCCACCCCAAGCACATTGACCTCCGGAGTTGGCGATATCCCCTGAGCTTGCGCCGAAAATGCGATAGCACGCTCAGACGTCAAATAGAGACGAGACAGCTCCCGCTTGCCCGCTGTTAAGCGAGGATCGATCGCGGGCGAAACCACCGCCGCGGTCGCTGCTTGAGCGTGCATTGGAATTCTGGCCACTGGCCACCGGAGGCGCTCAAGGAGCGCGTCGATTTCCGGCCGGTCATCATCGCCGAAATAGGCGTCCCATGGAACCCGTGCGAGCCCGGCCGGAGCGCCGCTGGCATCGCGCGCGATCTGTGGAGCGGCAGTTTCGGCTCGCGTGCGCTGGCGTGCGAGCTTCACCCAATCGTAGTCGAACACCTTCGTATAATAAGCGACAATTTCAGGATTGTCGAAGATCAGACTCGCGTCCCGATTGTAACAGGTTCCGTCGCCCGACCAGTTGTGGCTGCCGAGACAGACGAGCCGATCGTCGACGATAATCCCTTTGTTGTGACAAGCAGGCTGTAGCTTAACATATTTAACTGGGTCGATGCCGTACGCCTGCAAAGCTTCAAGCATGGCCCGCGGATTGCCAATATCGCGCAAAATAATGCGCACATCGACGCCAGCCCCGATGCGTCCCCGCAGGGCATCAAGGAGGCCGACAAATTGGGGCGGATTCTTCGTAGGGTCAGCGGAAACCTTGATATATTGATTCTGGAACCGTAGCGTCGCTGTCGCCTGCTCGATCAATGAGATTACATGGTCGGCGTAATTTTCCGGCGTAAGCAGTGGCTGGATCTTTTCATCGGCACCAAGACTGATACTTTTTGGCTTGAAGAAAGTTGGTATTTTTGCAAGCTCTTCGACTACTTGATCCGGCACCAGAAGATCAGGCCGCGCAACACGATCAGGTTGCACGTTGAGTGGCTCAGCCTGCTCCATGTCCCAAGATATAAAGCGCTCGAAAACCGTCGCGAGTTCCAAGCTTTCGATGACGACATGCCATTCGCGATTATAGATTTGCTGCAGATTAGGCAGCGTCGCATTAGCACCGAAAGGATCGATGTCGGGCTGATTGGACGATTGCCAATTTCCGCTTGAGAGCCAGATTGCATTAGAATCACGCAAAGCAACCTTGATGTGATAGGCGGTCGGAAAGATTCTATCGTCCGTTTTGCCCTGCCGATGCACGGCCGCCCATACGAAGGAAAAGCGATTCTGAAAGTTTCGATAAAAGGTCCGCCTTAACATCCTCTTCCGTCCAATCACCAGCTTTCGGGTTCTCGCCGCGCCCCCCAGCTGTCAGAGATAGACCAGGATCAAGGATGAGCTCGAACTTGCCAGATTGCGCCAGCACACTTTCAAGATCGCGCACAATGTGGGGTGCAGTGAAGTCATACATCGCGACACGAAGATTGGTCTGCGTCTGCTGCAAAAAGTCCTTCAGAACGGACCACCCCGCGTCGGGGCTGACATGGCAAAGTACTTTCATCGGCCCGGAAACGGGATCCAGAGACGCGTCTGGCGGCGGCTTATATTTGCTGGTTCGAATCAATTGGGCGCTGAAGGCCTCATGTGTTGCAGGCTCAGCTCCGGGCAACGCGTAGCCAAAAGGGTTGGCAAGATCTTCTGGCACGAATCCGGCGCTTTTGCCACTTGTAAGAACCTGCTCGATGGGGCCGGCTGGAGCGACATCGATTGTAATGCCGTCGAGCCATTCGGGAATTCTGGAAGCTGGCGGGAGATCAGCATCGGATATTTTGCGCTGGACCAGCGCGACGATGCACGGCTCATTTGAGATCCAGCCATTGCGAAAGCGGTAGCCCGGACGGACCGCGAGAACGCCAGGTAGGCCGAGGAGCTCATGCGAACGCCGTGCGATGATGTCATTGATCGAAGCAAAGACGGCGTCTTGCGATGATGGCGGCGCGGCGCCGGGTATTTGCAAAGCTCTGGCGAATACGAGCATTCCCCCAATTTGGCGGGTTCTCAGCAGAACGTGCTGGCCAATGAGGGTCGCGAAGGTATCTCGGGTGCGCCTGCGTGCCTCCGCCAATCGCGAAGGGGTTGCGGGAAGCGCCGGATCGCTCAAAACTTCCAAACTCAATCCGCCGACTAAAAGCAGCGTTCGTTCACCTTCCTGCGCGAGTGCACCGCCAACGATTGCCGCCGGCTGCAATGCTTCGCTTCCAATCAGCCGCTCGCGGCGTGGAAGCCGAGGGCCGGTTGCAAGCGTCCGAGCTTTCGCCGACGGTTTGGTCTTGATCACGCGCTTAGTCATGACTCCCCCCCCAGGCGTGTTCCAATCGATCAGGTTGACGGTGTATTGGGTCGATCAGATCTGGTTGTCCGACCGAGATCCGCGTTCATGGCCTTCCGGCGTCGGAAAGAAGCGGGCCAGTCAACGAGCACTCAAGCCGGCTGTGTCAACGTTCCTCCGTAACGATCTGCATTTGCCCGTAGCGCAGTGGCGGATAGGTCTCGGTGCCTGCGGATTGGATCCGAAACGGGACGAGTTCGACAGTCAATTTTTCGCCGCCGTAACGGTCAACCGCATCCGTGATGTCAAAGGCCAGCGTGCGGCTTGGCCAGGCAATTTCGCCGCCCGCTCGAATGGCGGAGAACGTCCCGACATTCTCGCCGGCCTCGTTCGCAGGCGCATTCGCCGGTTTAATATTGACCCCGACAGTCATCGGCCGGTCTGGCTTTTCCACGTCTGTTATCTCGAGGATCTTGCGGACACCGGGACCAGCGGCTTGCGCTGAAAAAGGAGCAGTCAAGGTCTCTTTCGCGATTGGCGGGAGGGGTGCGGCCGCGCTTTGCGCCGAAACGATGGGCGCCTGCGACGAGGGGCGAAACACCGACAGACTGTCGTAAACATAGCCGAGCTTTTGCGTATCCATGACATCAGCGACTTTGACCATAATCGTGTTGCCATCAAGCCAGGTGAAAGGGAATTCCTTGTTCAGAAAATCCGCCGATTGAGGTTCGCTTTGACGGTGCTCGGGAGTTTGGCGCCAGATCTCCCACAACCGGTCGAGATTGGCGTGATGGGCAAAGAAAATCGGGTCGCGTCCGGCGGTTTCGAAATCGGTCATGTCGCCTGGATCGCCTTGCCCGTTCACGCCACCTACATAAACATGGATCGGCCCATGAGGTGTCCCTTCGAGGCGGTTATTTCCATATCGGTTGGCCGTGTTCGGACGGGCAATGCCGCCAAAGCTTGTAGCGATCTGCCCCCCAGAGGCTGCTTGAAAGAGTGGCGCGCCCAACGCGGCGACACCGAGTTTTTTGCGGGAGGGATTCTGCGGAAAATAGTCGACTTCCCCATCTTGCACCGCGCGGGTCGGTGTGAAACGCACCGCTTTAGCAAAAGAACTTCCGGCCTGTGTGTAAGGCGCCGGAATATGCCTGTCGCTGCTCCAGTTCCAATAGGGCAAGGCCAGGCTGTCATCGCTCGCGATCTGCCGCAGCTTGCGCTCGGTGACGCTGAGATAGGCCCTGTGCCAGGGCAGGAACCACCAGCAAAAATGGATTTGATCAGACGCCGTCGTGGCGATTGAGCAGAATTCGCCGTGCGCTCTGGCGTTGACAAGCCATCCGCTCGGATCGTTCGGGTCGCTCGCTGAACGGTCCTGCATTTCCTTGAGTGCCGCTTCAAGCTTGGCAAGCTGTGCGGCGTTCTTGGCGAGTTCGACAATATCCAGCCTTGTCACGACACTCGATCCGGCTTGGGTTGCTGGGATTCCGTCAAGGCTCAGTACAAAGGCGCTGAAACCGGCGCTGGCACCGATTATCGTTTCTCGCCTTGAGATGCGGGCCGGAAACTCAATATAGGTGGACGCTCGCATGGTATTCATCCTTTAGTTGGTTGGATTGCCTAACCATTCAAAGGTATATATTAAAGGTATATATTAATGATATTAATAACAGCTTTTGCTTAATTTATTATCAATTTAAATGTCTATTTTTTGTTATAATGTAAGTATCGATAGATCGACGATAGTGTTCGATAATGAGCCTTAGCCAGCCCGCTTGACGCTAGACTGCATCCAGCAATTAAAAAGTACTGCCCGGCGACGCAATAGACGAGAGTTTAAACTGGCGTTCCCCGGGTGTTAAAATGTATCATGGATTTACTGTCGCGACGTCAGTCATTCGTTCTACACAGGGCTCTTCGGTATCCGAGTTGATCGTGATCAGGGCCTTGTCCGTCCTTACAACCATGCTGCCCCGGCTGCGATCGTCAGCAAACCAAGCCATGTGGAATGCTTGGCATCGGGGTGGTCTGCATAGTGGGATGCCAAGCGAGGTCGCCTGCATCAAGAACCTAATTCAGGTGGCGCTGCCACAGGTTGATGCAATCTGGCGTGATGCTTTGAACAATGTCGGCCTAGCGGCGCGGTTGCAGGGCGTGGTTTGCCACGGCCATCCTTGGGTGAAATACCTCCGCGCGTCGGCCCGCTGCGAGCTGGGTGACTTCCTGCTGGTGCACGATCATCAGCCTAATAACGCGCCGCTCGAACGCCGCGCGGTGATCGTGCAGGCCAAGGTATTTCACCGCGCCGGTGTGCGCACCAGAAACTCCGTCCAGCTCGATCTCTATCAACGGTGGCCCCGCTTCACCTACGAGAGCTGGCCTGGAGGGATCGGCAACCTCGCTTCGGTCCACGCTCGCGCAGGCCTGACGGGCCCCTTGCCTGTTCTGAGGGAGCGCGATCTGACCATCACGGGGGTGGCAAGCAAACCGGCATCGCCTGCAATGCTAGACGATGGCTGTCCGTATGGCATGATCGACGTGGAGCACAGCCGCTGCGGCGATCCTCTGACCGGCATGAACCCCTGGCGGCTATGCAGTTGCCCAGACGCATGACGTCTACACGTCGAAGGCCGGCTTCACGCTGGGCAGTTATCTCGTGCGGCTGATGGCTAGCCAAGTCGCCCGCCGCGCCCCTGTTACGCTATGGCCAACGAACCTGAGTGGTGCCTGCCACTGGTCTTTAATGGTCATGGAACTGCTCTCGATCCTGCCAAGTGAAGTGGTGTCGGCCAGTGGTAGCATCGCCTTTCTAGCGGCGACGCCGAACCTGAACCTCGATACCGGTGGAGGGCTCCGGCCTACCTCGATCGCTGGGAATACAACGGACGAAGGAGCATTCGGCATCATCCAGGTCCAGACCTCGGGCGACATCGGTGATCTACCACGACGTGAGGATTAGCTAGCGCGCTGATCAACTTCGTCGAATCCGTCGTATTGACGGAAGAGTTATCGTTGTCCAAAAACTTTGGTAATCACGGGATGCCCGGTCGGGGCGCGGGACGGCCGAAGGCGAATCCGAAATGGGCCGATTCCAGGCTATCAGCTCCGCGGCCGACGAGCGGCATAGCGGACATTGGGATACCTTAAGCTCCGTCTTGTCCTCGAAGTTGTGCAACCGGTGCCTTTGGAATATCACCTCTCTGCATCGGTCAGGGTTTGGTTTCTGTCTAGCCGATGCTCAGGACGCCCAGCTGCGATCTGCTTCAGTGAGGCGAAGGACCTGCTCGTCCCCAGCTTGATCGTTGGTAGGTCAGCCGATTTGGTCATCATCCCGAACTCGATGCTCGCGAAAAGGTCGGCACTGCAGTTGCAGTTGCATTGTGGTTTACCACAATTGAGCGCTTTCGGCCGCCAGGTTAAAAACCCAAAGTTCACCTTCGCTTGAGAGCTTGCGAAGCGGCATTGCAGGAGGAACGAGGCGATGATTTCTCTGACACAATGCATGGTTCTTGGGGATCTCGGCTCAAACGAAACGATCTTGGGCGTCGCTCCAGGCGCCAAACATCATTCGCTCCTTTTAAGCTATCTGTTCAATTTAAAGCGCGGCCTTGCTTTCGTACGAGATATGATTATTGCAGATCTTCGTTCTTCTATCGACATCGGTGCGACGCAACAGGCGGCAGATCTATTGGTCGTGCTTCGGCTCTTTTTCTCTGAGTATCCGGAAGCCGCGTACGTTCCGCCGTGACCCCTTCCTAAGTTTCTGTAATGACATCAGTCCGCTATGGGACTTCGGTACGGGGTCAGGGTTGCGCGCGTATTCGCACCCGAGGAACGCGTTATGATGAACATATTCGTCGGCCCGGACACCACTCCAGCCTATTCCGTCGTTCGCAAGATTGGGCCAGCCGACCTCAAGGAGGCTTTGACCAAAGGCGTCAATGATTTCTTGCCCTTCCTCGATCTCCTGGTGCAGCCGTTATTCCTCGTTTCGCTCAGCATTATTTATGCGATCATCTCCATATGCCTTATTAGCAGTGATCTGCAGTTACTTTTTCCACTCATGTCGGGTTTCGCCCTGGTTGGCCCTTTCGCGGCGATTGGCTTGTACGAACTGAGTCGACGCCGGGAGCTCGGCCTTGACACCTCCTGGGCGCACTTTTTTGACGTTTGGCGCTCCCCCTCGCTCGCCTCGATCCTGGCGCTGGGCCTTGTGCTAATGACGTTGTTCATTTTCTGGCAGGCAGCGGCCCAGTTGCTTTACGTGTGGCTCTACGGTCCCACGGCGCCGGAGTCCTTGAGCGGGTTCCTCACCGACGTCCTCACCACATCCCGGGGTTGGGCCTTGATCATTCTTGGC
>DATBPZ010000141.1:0-6975 GCA_036561105.1 Methylocella sp.
TCCTGAAGCCGCTTCTCCAACGGTTCGGCGACGAGGTCCTGCATCTCGCGCGCCGTCGCGCCCGGCCATACCGTCGTGACCGTCAGGGTCTTGATGGTGAAGGAGGGGTCCTCCGCCCGCCCGAGCATGAGGAAGGCGTAAGCGCCCGCAGCCGCCAGCAGGAGGATGAAGAACAGGGTGATGGCCCGTTCGCGAACGGCGATCGCGGAAAGATTGAAGTTCATTGGTTGCCCCTGCTTTCAGACGCAGTCTTGACGCGAGCGCCGTCCTGCAAAAGATGAGCGCCGAGCGAAACAACCGGATCACCAAAGCTCAGTCCGGAGATCACGGCGGCTTCGCTGGTCACACGCACAAGCTTGACGGGCCGAAAATGTACGGTCCAGGTGGCGCTGTCGAAGACCCAAACGCCGGTCTTCCGGCCGTCATCGAGCACGGCTCCCAGCGGCACCTGGACTTCCAGCTGACTCGCCTGGCTTGCCAACCGAATGGTCACCGTCGCGCCAAGGGGTGTCGCCGAAGCCGCACCGTCGAGCACGTAGCGTGCCTCGTAAGTACGGGTCTGAGCATCGGCGGAATCCGATAACTGCCGGAGATGCGCCGTATAGCGGCGCCCATCGCCCCCATACACGCTGGCCTCGGCCACCGAGCCGATCGCCGGCCGGATGGTTTCGGGAAGCGCGACCACCGCTTCGCGGGGTCCGGCGTGCGCAAGCCGAACCACGGTCTGGCCGGCGGAGACGACCTGTCCCGGCTCGCCAAGCGTTTCGACCACCGTTCCATCCGCGTCCGCCACCAGGACGGAATAGGTCGCCTCGTTCTCGGCGACCCGTGCTTCGGCTTCGGCGGCGGCGAGTTGCGCCTTGGCTGTATCCGACGCGGCTTTCGCCTGCTCATAGCGCTGTCGGGAAACCCATCCGTCGCTTACCAGCTTGGCGTATCGCCGCTCATCCGGGTCCAACTGAACGGCAGAGGCGCGCGCCGCGGCGACGGCGTTGCGCTTCGCCGTGAGCGCATGCCGAAAGTCGGTTTCGTCGATCCGCATCAGCGGCTGACCGGCTTTGACCTGCTGCCCCGCATTTACAAGCCGTTCCACGATCTTACCGGCGACGCGAAAGCCGAGATTGCTCTGCACCCTCGCCCCTATGACGCCCGTGAAGGCGCGTTCGGATCCGGTCACCCGCACTGCCGTCGCCACTCTGACGATCGGAGGTTGCTGCCTCGGGTCGCTCACGGCGGAGGCTTCCTGCGTGCGAAGGGAAAGCGTGACGAATGCGGCCGCCCCTGATGCCGCGATTATGAGGCCCGCGAGCACAACAGCGCGTTTTTTCATGGCCAAGCCTCACCTAAAATAGATTGCATTCGAACTCTATATCCGGTATAGAGGTCGAATGCAATCTAAATATCGAGGTTAACGATGCGGGTGAGTCGCATACAGGCCGCGGAAAACCGCCAAACCGTAATCAATGTGGCAAGCCGGCTTTTTCGGGAGCGCGGCTTTGACGGCATCGGCCTTAAGGATCTGATGAAGGGGGCTGGGCTGACCCAAGGCGCTTTTTACAAGCAGTTCGCGTCAAAGGAGGACTTGACGGCACAGGCCTCCAGGCGGGCATTGGAGAGCGCCTTCCGCCGATGGTCGGATGCGGTCGCGGCGAATCCTGAGGATCCGCTCGGCGCCGTGACCGCGTTCTACCTCAGTATGGGGCATCGCGAAGAGAGGATGGATGGCTGCCCGATCGTGGCGCTCGGCTCAGATGCGGCTAGACAGGGCAGCGACGTGAAGGCGTCATTTGAAGCCGGGGTCAAGGCGCATCTCGAACTCCTCGGCCGCTTGGTTGGCGAGACCAACGGCGAGCAGCCCAAGGGCAAGGCCATGGCCATTCTCTCAACGATGCTCGGTGCGCTGACGCTATCGCGCGTCGTCAATGACCCCGATCTCGCTCAGGCTTTTCTGGATGCGGCAGCCCAACAGGTTCGCGAAGCCGCCGCCGCTTGAAGGGAGGGGCCGATGTTCTGATCGAGGATGTGGGCGCCCCCATTCGCTGATCAAATAGAGGAGGGAGAGAACCATGTCGAAAGAAACAATAAGACAGCTGTGCCGGAAAACGTGCTCTGATCGTCTTCTCCAAATAGGTCCGATAAGCCGCCCTTGTCGGCCCCGACTCGAGTCTCGAACTTCATACCCGTCACTTACGCCAACCGCGCTCTGCCTCGCGCGATTTGCGCCTCGTTGTAATAGCGCGCGGCCTGCTGGACCGAGCGGTGCTGCGACTGCTGCATGGCTTCGGGAAGCGGCACGCCCTCCCGCGCGGCTTAAGTGAGATAGCTGGAGCGCAAGCCATGCGCCGAGTATTGCGCCGGATCGAGGCCGGCGGCGACACAACGCGACTTGATGACGGCGTTGAGCGCTGGGGGTCGAGCGCCGCGGCGCCGGTCCGACCCCATCTGTCGATGCGTCGA
Organism: Methylocella sp.; assembly: GCA_036561105.1. Taxonomy (GTDB): domain Bacteria; phylum Pseudomonadota; class Alphaproteobacteria; order Rhizobiales; family Beijerinckiaceae; genus Methylocapsa. The sequence continues at coordinate 2,458 of DATBPZ010000141.1, forward strand.
AACACGGGGCCGCTGTCGATTTTCGAATAGTCGAGCCAGGCGCACAAAGCTTCGACCGGACGGCCGACGACAAGCGCGCTCTCGCTGGCGTCGGCGGAAGCCGTCTTAGCGGGCCGTTTCTCGCGAAGGAAAGCAAGGTACACGAGGAAAAAGATCAGAGCAGCCCCAGCGGCCATCGCCGCCGCTTTAGCATCGCTCTGCCTTCCTTGGTCCTCGCTCTCGGCAACACCGCGCAAATTGCCGCCCATCACGGTCTATGAGATGGCGCATATCCTTGAGCCGACTTACAGCCCGAAATTCTTCGAGTTGCCGGGTCCTGTTTTAACCGACAGCGTCAGAAGCTAGACGAGGACCATGAGCTTCCAATTCCTCAACTTGGCAGGTTTTGTCCGACAGACGGCCTTCATATAGTCAAGGGCCGGTTCGTCTACTCGGAGTGACGTACCTGTAACGCACGTAATCGCAGAACCCCTCCACCGTGTCGCATTTCGTGACAGCGGTCCGCCCACCAACCCATCATGCGGATACGCTCCTCCCAATAGTCGGCGCGCGCATAGGCGCGGCGAACGCTATCACTGTCCACATGGGCTAATTGGCGTTCGATAGCGTCGGCATTCCAAAGGCCGCTTTCGTTCAGGATTGAAGATGCCGAGGAGCGGAAGCCGTGGCCGGTCATTTCGTCCTTTTCAAACCCCATACGACGAAGCGCGGCGTTAATCGTATTCTCGCTCATGCGGAAGGTGGACTGCTTGTGCAGGCGCGGGGAAATAGCTGGGGTCGGCTGATCTTTAAGGACTTGGTCAAGTTCGGTTGATGAATCGTGATCGCAAATTTCGATGCGATCCTGGTTCGTGGACCACAACACGTCCGACTAGATACGACGCGATCCGACGTAGGGAAAACGGAGAGACACGATGAGCACCGAAGAAAATGTCCAGATTGTGAAGGATTTCTTTGCAGCAATGGGCAGCTACAACGAGCGCGATCTGCTGGCGTTGGCTGCCGAAGATATCGAGTGGATCATTCCGGGCGAGGGCTGGCCCCTGGCAGGCACGCACCGCGGTCACGCGGAATTGGCGGCTGTGCTTAAGAAGGCATCGGAAGAGGTGGAAATGAAATACCCGAAGCCCCCCGAATTCGTGGCGCAGGGAGACCGGGTTCTGGTCGTCGGCGTCGCCACGGGAAAAATCTACGCTACGAATAAGCCGTACAAGGACGAGTGGGTCTTCGACATTACCGTTCGAAATGGAAAAGTAGCACACATCCAGGAGTACATCGACACGCAAGCACTGGCGCTGGCCTCGCAGATGGACGCAAGGACCTAGTCAAGTTCGACGTGCGAATTTCGATCGCATGACACGATGTTGTGCCGACTAACATCATTTCCTGAAAGGGCTCCATCTATGACTTCCGCTTTAAACGATCATTCGCTTGATCAGATTTTTCGCTCCGCTCGCACCCCCAACGGTTGGGCAGATCGTCCTGTTGAGGACGATACGGTACGCCAAATCTTTGACCTCCTGAAATGGGGCCCGACATCTGCGAATAAGCCGAAGATTCTGAAGGCTCCTGTCACGGTCATTATCGGCCACGATTTGGATTTCGCCGGTTGGCTTTTTTACGCGACTGGAGGAGTAGCGGTACTTGGTGCCAAAACAAACTTGACGGGGGTTTTAGGCCTTAACCCATGCGTCACGATCAGCATTATCAACGGGAATCCCGGGTTTCTAACGTGTAATGGCACCAATAAACGACTTGGAGGAACCCTCGGCGCGGGCGTCGAATATGGATTAACCCCGAATTGGAGTGCTAAAGTTGAATATCTTTACACCGCTGCCGCCGCACTAGAGCGCTCTCACATCAACGAGGTGCGCGTCGGCGTGAATTACCGGTTTGGCGGGCTTTAGACCGAATGCTCAATCTCTCCAAGTTCGAAGACCCGATGCAGCTCGAAAGGGATCTTCCAGTCTCGCTCTTCACTCACCCGGCATACCTTGTTCGCCTACATCGAAGGATATTATTATACAACCGTCAGCGGCTCCATTCCGCCGTCGGGTATATCTCCCCGGACAGGCAGAGCGCCAAGCCGCCTAATCCGGTTTTCAGCAAATCACGGAAGGTTAATCCGCGCGCGAGCTCAGAGCGCCAAAACGCACTGCAGCGATAGCTTCGTGAAGAGTCGTGAAAATCTGCGTTTCTCCGACCGCCGCTGTGATGCCGTGCCGGTCCATGTCGGATCGCAGGTACGAACTGACACGCGCGAAGACCACGTCGACCCCTTGGCGGCCCAGATCATCGAGCAGATCGCGCAGGGATTGCGCGGCGGAATAATCGAGATCCGTGATGGCGCCCGCGTCGACAATAAACCACCGGACTGGTGTCGGCGCGCGCTCCACGAGACCACGCACCTCGTCGGCGAAGCGATTGTCGTTCGCGTAAAACAGATCCGCGCCGAACCGATAGACGATCAGCCCTGGCTCGGTCTCTGAGCCCGGCGTCGCCGGCGCCGGCGCCCACCGGCCGGTCGCATTCGGGGCGAGCACCATCGTATGCGGGCGATAGCTGTGTCGGACATGCCTAAGGAGCGAAAGAGCGATTGCCATCAGGATGCCCTGCTCGACGCCGATCGCGACCACTCCCGCGGCGGTGACGACGGCGAGATAGAACTCGCCTGGGCTTTCGTTGAGGATTGCGCGCAGACCCTTCACGTCGACCATCCCTACCGCGATCGTGAACACGATGCTAGCCAGTACGCAGCGCGGCAGGTACTGCAGCGGGCCGGTTAGAAACAACAGCACAGCCGCCCGCTTGGCTTTCCTCACAGCATTTGGAAAGCCATTTTTTTAAAAGCGTTCTGAGCCGCGATGTCGCGTCTGGGGTGAAACGGACGCGGCATCAGCTTGCGCCAGCCGTGCCGGGCCAGAAGATTATAGATCGTGCTCTTGCTGGTTTCGTGCCCGATGGCCTTTTCATAGGCCGCCTTGAGATCGTGAATGTTCAACATTTCGCCGGCTCCAGCGGCCTTGGCAAAGCGCGCCAGCAAGGCCTTTTCGTCCTCCAAGGTCATGTTCTCGCGCTTGCGTCCACCGATTGGTTTCGGCTTGAGCGCATCGAGTCCCCCCTGGTCGTAGGCCATATGCGCTCGGTTCACCGTGCTAAGCGACACGCCCATTGCCGTGGCAATCAAAGGCTGCGTCATTCCGCTCTCGCGCAGCAACACCATCTGGATGCGCTGACGTTGCTCCGGCGGTATTTTCCATCGCAGCGCTGTTTTCAAACGCCGGACCTGGCCTTTGGTGCACTTGATCATCTGTTCCCTCCGAATCAGATGATCTGAGCGAATCACACCTTGCATCCCAAAGACAATTTAATGGGATATTCTATCCGCTGCCGCAAACGCCTCGATTCAATCCGCTATGGAAGCGGTATGAGACGGCCGCTGGGGCAAAAGTGTCGGATGATGCAGTCGAAAAGCTACGAGCAGCACTTGAATCGGCCGGCGTCGAGTTCATCGCCGAGAATGGCGGCGGCCCAGGCGTGCGGCTTAAGAAGGCTCGGCGGGCCGCTACCAAACCGAAGAAAGGCGACTAGTTACGAGAGCAACGGCGACGGAAATGCGCCGGTTGGGAGGCACGGGTGGCGAACACCATGGAGATCAAGTGCATCAACAGAACTGAAAGAATGAGTCCCCATGAAAGGATTACCCACATTGGAGGGCACGAAAGCTCCCAGTGGAAAATCACGTTGAATGACGCGATTGGCAAAATAGAGCGTGGTGAACAGGCGTTTTATGTTCAAGCTCATCGCAAGACGGTTGGGGTTATTGTAGCCGTCAGCTTTTCCGGCATAAAATATTTGAAGGCTGAAATAGATGGCGATCAGCCTGATGCCCTTTTACGGCTTCCCGAATGCCCATAATGGTGCCGCAGCTTGATTGGGTTCGATTGCGATACTCTTCCTCACGTCGCCCGCGCCGTGCTACGTCGATCCCCGCTGCTGCTACCGTGTATCGCCAGATATGGTGCGGGGGACACCAAGAATTCTCTCTCTTAGCTCGGCTGGCTTGAATCCCGACGTATCCACACTAAGGAAGCTCTGCGTAAGCGGCTGATTTGATCGAACGTCGACTTTCTTCGGTGACAGGCGTAGTTCATTGATGATTGTGACAGGGATCCATGCTGCTTTTGGCGATCGCCCGGCGGGCGCAGGCGTTGGCCTGCGGGTTGGATGCGCTATGTCAGGCGCGCCCGCAGCAAATGGCGCCGCGCCATGTAGAGATTGGCGAGCGCGCAGGTTACGAACAATCGATGCGCGTTTTTGTCCAGCCCGCGATAGCGAACTCTGGCAAAGCCAAAAATCTGCTTGATCACGAAGAATGCATGCTCGACCTTGGCTCTGACTTTCGACTTTGTCCGGTTCTTTGCCCGCTCGTTCTCATTGACAACGCCCTTCTGCCTGTAACGGCGATTGGTGAAGTCTTGCGCGCGCGGCGCATGCTCGACGATCACGTTGCGCTGG
>DATBPZ010000142.1:0-2521 GCA_036561105.1 Methylocella sp.
GCCGGAGCGGCTGCACGAAGAAATATCAAACGACTACAGAGACATGATCTATGCCGCGACGAAGCAGGAGGTCGAAGCGAAACGAAAGGCCTTCATCCGCAAATGGCGCTTGAAATGCCGCGCCGTCGCCGACAGCCTCGAAGAGGCCGGCGACAAGCTGTTCACCTTCACCCGCTTTCCGCAAAGCCATATGTGGACGGCCTCATGGCAAGCGTTTTCTTCGCGTTGAACGATTTGGTCGGCTGCGGTCATATGTCCGGCCTTTCGGCGCGGCGCATACGTCCGCTGGCCTTGATGAAGTCCGACGCACTGGATCCCTATCAATGGAGCGAGCTTTGTGCTCATGCTTTGCGTCAGGGTGTTCCAGGCATTCGGTCACGACCGTGTCGTTCATCACGTTTCGATGCGCTTACCAAACTCGAACCTCAGGCCCCCTAGCTTGTAGCGATGGTGGCCTTTTCCTTATGCCTTTGCGAACATCTCGGCGCGAAAGCATTCGCCAGTCTTCATCATCGCCCATACGATCCGGGCCAGCTTATTGGCCAAGGCCACCGTGACCAGTCGCGCCGGCTTCTTCGCCAGCAGCGCGACGATCCAGTCGCGCAAGGCGCCTTTGCGTTTGCCTACAACGTGCAGCAGTGAGGTTGCCCCCAAGACAAGCGATTTCCTGATGTATCGGTTGCCCTGCTTGGTGATGCCCCCGAGCGTCTGTTTGCCGCCGCTCGAATTCTGGCGCGGGGTGAGACCGAGCCAGGCGGCAAAATCGCGGCCGGATTTGAACACACTCGGGTCGGGCACGCTAGCCGAGATCACCGAGGCGATGATTTTCCCGACGCCGGGAATCTGGTCGAGCAACCGGCTCATTTCGCTTTGTGCATGGGCGCGGCCGATTTGCTTCTCCAGATCGTCGATCGATTTGTCGAGCCCTTCGAGATGTTGGGCTAGAATCTTCACGGCCGCCTTGGCGACCTCGGGAAGGGTCGTATCGCTTTCGGCCAGTTCGAGCAGTTCGTCGACGCGGCCAACTCCCTTGGCGACAACAATGCCAAACTCCGAAAGATGGCCGCGCAGGGCGTTGACACTCATCGTTTGCTGTTTAACCAGCAATTCGCGCGTCTTGTGCAGCATCAGCGTCGCTTGTTGCTCGGCGCTCTTGATCGGAACGAACCGCATTCCCGGGCGCGACGCCGCCTCGCAGATCGCTTCCGCATCGACCGCGTCGTTCTTGCCGCGTTTGACATAGGGCTTGGTATAAGCCGGCGGCATCAGCTGCACTTCGTGGCCCATCGCCTTGAGTTCGCGCGCCCAGTAATGCGCCGAGCCGCAGGCTTCCATGCCGATGAGGCAGGGCTCGATCTGCGCAAAGAACTCGTGCATCTTCGAGCGCTTCAATTTGCGCGTCACTGCGGGCCCGTCTTCATTCGCCAGCGCGTGAACTTGAAAATAGTTCTTGGCCAGATCGACTCCGATTCTGATAAACTGTTTCACGAACGGTCTCCCTCTTTGTGGCGCTCCGGCGACCACGCCCTGGCACTATGATGCCGTTGAGGAGAGGCCGTCCACATCATCAATGGAAATCCATCCGCACCTCGAATGCGATCGAACGTCTGCATGAAGAGTTCAAACGCAGGATCAAGACGCAAACCGTGCTGCCCTGCGCCGAAACCGCCGCCATGTTGTTCTGGGCGCTGATGGCGTCGGGCCAGATCACCATGCGAAAAGTCGACGGCTGGCAAAGCCTCGCCGAAAAGCCTGCCGATCAGATCATTGACCTTGCCGCTTGATCGGATAGCATCATGCCGCTCGGAGACGCCGCAACGAATCTCAACACACTCCGCGACGGCACCCGCCCCTTACTTTGCACCGAGAGTGAAACAGACCCCAATTAAGTGCAGCGTGACACAGATCCTTGACCTCGCCGCTCGTCGCCGCGCGAGCCGTCCAGCACAATGCGGACTTTCTCCTCGGCCGAATACTGCTTACGGGTCGCCCGATGAATGTCCTTCACGACTTGCTCGGACGACAATTTCGGGGTTCCGGATTTCTGGCTCATCTCCACTCCTTGATGGTTACCATGAGCCAGAAATCCTCCGTTCTTCAACCCGCTAAATCTGTCTCATAGGCGCTGATGCCGGACACCAGTGATGTGGACCGCGGCGCTTGCTGCCTGATCCGCCAATGAACGCCTACACTCAGTTTCGCGGCCATCCATGGAATTTGCACCGGAGCCTCGGCGAGCAAGGAGGACGATGAAGGCCATTGGGTCAAGCACAAGGTCGGGCTAGCCAAAAGCTGCTGGCGCGTTTGGCCATGCCAGCAAGCGACAGACCATTTTGTGGCGGCTCAAGCGGCATGTCGGCGCGAGCGGCATCGTCTCTCCAATGCGGATTGCAGGAATCGACGACTGGAGCTGGCGCAATGGCTTTACCGGGTCAATAAAAGCCCACCCCGCGCCCAGCCGGCGACGACGCGGCGCAAGGGGCCAGCGTCAGGTTGCCGCATTGATGTGGACAGGCAGCAT
>DATBPZ010000143.1:0-7332 GCA_036561105.1 Methylocella sp.
CAACGTCATCTCATTTCTGCAAGGACGCACCGAGCTTTTCGCGCGTCGGCTATGAACATGTGGCGCGAGGCAGTCGCGGTCGCTTGAAAATGTTCGAGGCGCAGAATTCTCGTGTTCTTCTTTCAACAACGTGACGATGCCGTTGTAAATATCGCCTTTCGAACCAGCTACACTACGCCTTCAATTGCAAGAGGGTCGATTTGAGTGCCAATGTGTCCAATTTACAACATGGAGGGTTAGCTTTCCGTCACGTTCATGACTTCCTCTGCCGGAGAGGAAGCGATCTGGACCTTGGAATAAGCCGGGATTGGCGAAACAGGTATCAAGCCCGGCGTTGACAAGCGCTTTCAAAAAGGCTTGTGCACCATTCACAGACGTGTCTCCCTTTTTCTTGCTCAGTTCTGACTTGGGGCTTGAAGCGGAAATGCTCTGGCTGTCGAAGTCTTTTGCTCACAAACATTCAAATTCGGGAGAGCCCCAGTTCATTGTGTATGATTGCTGGTGCCTTGGGAATTGCGCCATATGATCTTCATCCGGTCCCCGGCCGTCATCACCATCATCATGGCACTAGCGGGTTTGTTGTGTTTCCAGTCTGCGAAGGCGGAAGCGCAAACAGCTACGCCAGCCACATTCGTCGGCGCTGACACTTGTGCCGGTTGCCATGCGCCAGAGACCGAACGATGGAAGACTTCGCATCACGCCCTAGCCATGCAAACGGCGACAGAAGCCACAGTTCTCGGTGATTTCGTCAACGCAACGCTGACCCATCACGGGGTTACAACGACTTTTTCCCGCGATGGCGAGAGGTTCATGGTGCGGACCGAAGGACCGGATGGCGCGCTGCGCGACTATGAAATCGCCTACACCTTCGGCGTTTATCCGCTACAGCAATATCTGATCGCCTTTCCGGGCGGCCGCTATCAAGCGCTTGGGATCGCCTGGGACAGCCGTCCGAAGGAGCAAGGCGGGCAGCGCTGGTTTCCGCTTTACCCCAGCCAGATCCTGCACGTCGGCGATCGTCTCCATTGGACCGGACGCGACCAGACCTGGAACTATCAATGCGCGAAATGCCACTCCACCGATTTGAAGAAGAATTACGACCTCGCCGCCGATAGCTATGCCACCAGCTGGACCGATGTGAACGTTGGCTGCGAGGCTTGCCACGGTCCCGGCTCCCGCCATATCGCCTGGGCGGAGGCGCGAGCGGCCGAAAGCTCGGGATCATCGCAGGTGAAGCCAAATCCTCCGCCTGAGACCGGCCAGATGGGGCTCACGGTATGGCTCGCGCCGGTCAATGATGGGCAATGGCGAATGAACCCCGAGACGGGCATCGCCCAGCGCGTTGAACTCTCAAATTCGCAGGAGCTCGATGTCTGTTCGGGATGCCACTCCCGCCGCAAAATGATTGCTCAGGATCCACCTGCAGGCGCGCCGTTTCTTGACGCCTATTGGCCAGCATTGCTCGAACCCGGCCTCTATCATGCCGATGGGCAGATCGACGGCGAGGTGTTCGAATATGGCTCTTTTGTCCAAAGCCGCATGTATCATGCCGGTGTCACCTGCTCCAATTGTCATGAGCCGCACAGTCTGGCGCTCCGCCAGCAAGGTAATGGGCTCTGCGCGCAATGCCATCTGCCAGCGAAGTTCGATGTCGCGGAACATCATCATCATCAGCCAGGTAGCGCTGGCGCCCAATGCGTCAATTGCCACATGCCCTCGAAAACCTACATGGTCGTGGACGATCGACGCGACCACAGCATCCGCGTCCCCCGCCCCGATCTTTCGGTGTCGATAGGGGCGCCCAATGCCTGCACGCAATGCCATGCCGACAAGAGCCCCGGCTGGGCTGCGCAAAAGGTCGCGGAATGGTTTCCGGCCGGGCAGCAGACCCGGCCGCACTTTGGCACCGCGCTTTATGCTGGCCGGACCGGCGCTGCCGATGCAGAGCACCTGCTTGACGCATTGATTGTTGATCAAGGCCAGCCGGCCATCGCCAGAGCGAGCGCCTTGGTGTTGCTCGCGCCCCATGCCACGCCCGCATCCGAATCTGCGATAAAGGCAGCAATCACCGACCCAGACCCGCTCGTTCGCGCCGCAGTCCCGCGCGCACTGCCGCCGGCGCCTGCGTCCGCCATGGTGAAACTATTTGCTCCGCTTCTCAGCGATCCGGTCCGTGCGGTCCGAATCGAAACGGCGCGGGCCCTTGCCGGCGTCGACCAGCGGTCGATGTCGCCGGAGCAGCAGACCGCATTCGCCGCCGCCTATCTCGAATTGTTCGATACCGAGATGATCGATGCCGAACGGCCGGAAGCGCATCTGAATCTTGGCCTATTGGAGACGAGGGTTGGTCACCCTACAGAGGCGGAGACTCAATATCGGACGGCCTTGCGGCTCGATCAAACCTTCACCCCCGCGCTCGTCAACCTTGCCGATCTCGACCGCATGCGTGGTCTGAACCAGGAAGGCGTCGAGCTTTTGCGCAAGGCCATGGCGATTGACCCGAACAATGCGGATATACACCACTCCCTTGGCCTCGCGCTCGTGCGTCAGCATAATTATGCTGATGCGATCCCCGAATTGCGGCATGCCAGTGAGCTTGCGCCCGGCAATGCGCGCTATGCCTATGTCTACGCAATCGCGTTGAATTCGATTGGCGCGGGCGCATCAGCGATGGAGCTGCTCGAAAAGACCCACAAACGCCATCCCATGGATAGGGATACGCTTCTCGCCCTCGTCTCCATCGCTCGGGATAACGGTGATTTTGCGACCGCTCTGACCCACGCGCGCGAACTCGTCGCACTCTACCCCACGGACTTGCAGATTCGCATGCTGGTCCTCGATTTGGAAAAACGCCAAGCGCATTAAGCGCACTTGCTGAAATGAAAAACAGACGAGGCCTGTCTACCTTCGAACTGCCCTTATGTCGTTGAACAATTTACGTAGCTGCACCATTCTACCGATCGCTGCACCACGACAAAGATGCTCATTCGATTGCGGCTATGCGCCACTCGGATCGAGGTCACCATAGGGCCTTGGTCGTGTTAAAACTCTGCCGCGGGAGCCTGATAGCTTGCCGTGTCCTCTGATGCAGCTTGGCCCACTTGTTCGGCCGCTTCCGGCTGTTGTCGTCTCGGGGCGACCCTGACGGTCAGTGCTGCCATCTTGGGCGTCATGGTGACCGGTGGGGGACTGAGGCCGCCATCGCGGATGAATTGTCCGATTGCAAGCCAATTCGCAATGCCGCCAAGAAGATGGAATGCCTCCAAAACAGCATTGCCATTTTCCAAAAACAGGCAACTGGAACCGTAGTGCAAATGGGGAGCAAAGCGTTCGGCGAGAATCAATCAGACTCGCCGAACTGGTCGCTCCAGAATTTGCCGCGCGGTGGACCTACAAGTTGGACGTCGCCTCCCATATCCTTTGCGCAGCAGTTTGCAGCTAACCAGCGGTGTCTGTCGCCATAGCCGGCATTGAGTCTGGTGCCAATCTCGATACCGATCGATTTGGATTTTCGGTGGAAGCCACGGATATCAACGACGGTGTTACGGTGAATTGGCTCGCGTACGGCCCAAAGAAACTGTGACGGAGCGCTTACCGAACCCGCCGACATTTAGCGATGACGCGGCAAGAATTGCTGAGGCGCGCGTATTGATGACGATCCATTGATCGAGGACCATTCTCTCGACCTTAAAATCGTTAAAGAAACTGTCACGCGGATTCCTTGGCTGGCAAGGGACCTCGCTGTTTTCTTTCCGTGCATGGCCTCCATGGCCGCTCGCATGTTGTCCAGATCTTCCTCAAATTCCTGCCCATTCGAAAGGGCGCGAGTGTCAACATGGCTGCCGTGAAACAACAGATCGAGGCCGTCCAAAAAAGATCCCAAAGCCAATAATGGCGTTATTTTGGGCCAGGTGCCCCGACATAAGCTCGCGGCGCCGCATCATTTTGATGCAGATTGATCTAGTGTTTTTCGCGTCAGGCAAGTTATATAAGGCAGGTTCGATCGGGTGGTCCGGTCGGCGCAAAAGCTGAGTCAAAAAAGCCGTTTTAAAGAGAGGACCACGATCATGCGCAGTTATTTTCGTCCCATTTTCGGTAGGCTCGCCGCCGGAGCGGTCTTCGCCACCTTGACCATGCTGGCAGGCGCCGCGCAAGCGCAAGCAAAAAAACACCCCCCGGTGCAGGCAGTCCCCGCCCCCGCCCAGACAGCCGCCGCGCAGACATCCTCCGATGAGAAGCCCAACATACTCTTCATCATGGGTGACGACATCGGCTTTATGCAGCCGAGCATCTACCATCGTGGTTTGATGGTCGGGGAGACGCCCAACATCGACCGGATCGGGCAGGAAGGCGCGATCTTCATGGACTATGTCGCCATGCAGAGCTGCACTTCTGGGCGCAACGCCTTCTTTACCGGCATGTATCCGCTGCGCACGGGCATGATCCCGCCGCAACTGCCCGGCAGCCCGTCCTATTTGCGGCCAGGCACTCCAGCGCTCGCCAAATTCCTGCATGATCTCGGCTACACGACCGGCGAATTCGGCAAGAACCACCTTGGCGACCACACCGCGGCGCTGCCGACGGCACACGGGTTCCAGGAATATTGGGGCTACCTGTACCACCTCGATGCGATGCAGCAGGTGAGCTTTCCCGATATCAACAAGTCGCCGACAGAGCAGACCGTCGCGCCGCCGTGCAAGAACACCCCGATCCCCGGCGTGCCGGAAGTCCCGGGCGCCGTCGACCCCAAAACCACGACTTGTCTGACGCCGCCGCGCAACGTCTTGTGGTGCCACTCCTCTGACGGCACGGAGAAGAACCAATCGTGCAAGGACGAAGGCCCACTGACGCTCGACCGCTCGCGGACGGTGGACGAGGAAATTTCGGCTAAGGTCATCGACTTCCTCGACCGCAATGACCCCAAGAAGACCAACAAGCCATTCTTCGTCTGGTACAACCCGGCGCGCATGCATGTCACGACCGTGCTGCCGCCAAAATATGAAGCCATGCTCGGCGAAAAGGGCGGCAAGGACTGGGGCGTCAACGAAGCCGGCATGAAGCAGATGGACGATAATATCGGCGATGTGCTGAAGAAGCTGGAGGACATGGGCCAACTCGACAATACCATTGTTGTCTTCACCACCGACAATGGCGCCGAGGCGATCACTTTCCCGGACGGCGGCGTCACCCCCTTCAAGGGCCAGAAGGGCGAGGCTTGGGAAGGCGGCTACCGTGCGCCCCAGGTTGTTCGTTGGCCGGGCCACATCAAGCCTGGTACGGTCAAAAATCAGTTGTTCGCGGCACTCGACTGGCTGCCGACGTTTGTCGATATCGCCGGCGGCCCCAAAGGCGACGGGCTGAAGAAGGAGATCGAGGAAGGCAAATATCCCGGCATCGTCAAAACGACGCTCGACGGCTTTGACCAGCGCGATTATCTCGAAGGCAAGGCCGACAAGTCCGCGCGCGATGTCTTCTTCTATTTCTCGGGCGCGACTCCGTCCGCGGTGCGCTATAAGAACTGGAAGATGTACTACACCATGTCGCAGCCCGGCGCGACCGGCTGGATCCTGCCGCTCACCTCGTTTCACTTCACCTTGGTCCAGAACATCAAGCGCGATCCCTTTGAGCAGGCGGTCGGCGAAAGCCAGAAGACTGTCGCGGGCCTGGGCGGCGCGCTCGGCGGCCCACTCACCGCCTTTATCTATGATTGGAACATGCTCCCGATTGGTCAGTTGCTCTGGGAAAAGGAACTTGAATCCTACAAGGAGTTCCCGCCGCTGCAGGCGCCCGAGACCTACAACCTCACCGGGATCATGGACGCGATGAAAAAGGCTGGTCACCCGAGCGATTAACCGGTTCATGCCTATTGTCCCGATGCCGCGCTGTTATGAACAGCGCGGCAGTCTCCGTTGAACACTCAAATCGCAGGTAAAATCGTGAGACGATTGACATCTCTCGTGACCTCCGCACTGACGGCATTATGGCTCGGACTTACATTTGTCCCAGCTTCATTCGCCCAAGAATCTGGGTCACCCGCCAAGCCTAATATTCTCGTCATCATGGGCGATGACATCGGCTACTGGAACATCAGCGCCTACAATCGCGGCATGATGGGTTATCGCACGCCCAACATCGACCGTATCGCCGATGAAGGCGGGATTTTCACTGATTACTAATATCCCAATTAAACAGGTGACACATCAGGCAGCGTAGCGCACATGTTTTGCGTTGAAGTATGACTTGACCCGGTCCGGGCGTCTCTGGATGGATTTGAGGATTGACGAGGTAGAGGCGACGAGGTCGTCGCGGGTCTTGGCGCGCGGTTTGTTCTTGATCGTCTGCTTCAGATCGTTGTTGAGATATTCATCCGGGTTGTGTTCCGGCGCATACGCCGGCAGATAAAACATCTCAATCTCGTCCTTGTGGCGCGCCAGCCAATCCTGAATCGCCTTGGCGTGATGGACGCGTAAATTGTCGACAATCAGAAAGACCTTTTGCTTCGCGTCTTTGACGAGACGCTTCATGAAATCGATGAAGTCACCACGTTCAGCGCACCCTTGTAGAGCTTGAACCGCATGAGGCCGCGATTGTTCACGGCGGCGATCATGCTCGTCGAGAACTTCAGTCCCATCTGCGTCAGGATCGGTGTCTGTCCTATTGGCGCGTAACCTTTGCCGATCTGATCCTGGTTGCAAATACCCGTCTCATCGCTCCAGTAAATCACCGCCTTGTCGCGCGTTGCCCGCGCCGCGATCGATGGATAATCCTCATCAAGCCAGGCCGCGATCTTTTGCGGATCGCGCTGCGTCGCCCGCGTCAAAGGTTTCTGCGCGGAAAAACCCCACCGCTTCAAATAAAGCTGCATCGTCGACAGGCCGAGGCTCTTGCCAAATTTCTTGTGGATCAGCTCCCGCTCCGCCTGCGCCGTCCACAGCGCGAAGGGCAATTGCATCTGATCGGGGCATTTGTTCGCAATCCAGCCCTGCACGCGCCGCGCTTCGACCTCCGTCAGAATAAGCTGATCACCAACGCGCCGCCCGCGCTTTCCCTTCTCGATGCCGGGCCCGCCATTGCGCCGGAATGCCCCACACCAACGGCTGACCGTCCCGCGTCGCCATCTCCAACAGCCGCCTGCTTGCTTGCAACGGCGACGGCGTCGCATTCAAATACAAGGATTATCGCATCGAAAGTCGAGCGCGGCAAAAGGTCATGCGGCTCACGACCGACGAGTTCATCCGCCGCTTCCTCATTCATGTCCTGCCGACCGGCTTTCACCGCATTCGCCATTACGGCCTGTTCGCAAGCGGCGGCCGCGCCCATAACATCGCCCGC
>DATBPZ010000144.1:0-94661 GCA_036561105.1 Methylocella sp.
CTGCACAGGGAAAGGCAGTTTCGCGGCCTGGGACGCATCAAAATCGTCCGCTGCCGCAGGACAAATCAATACCGCCTCGGGAAACCGTGTTTGATGCGCGAGTTCAGCCAAAGTGTCCGCGAGAATCAAGCGGCGGCCAGCTGTCGCGATTCCCACCGCGATTCTCAGTCCTGAGCGCATCAACTCAGTCGGACTAACTTCATGAGCCGGCATCCGCGGGATGTTGCGATCCCGGCAAGACGAATGGATCATTCCTTTGCCCTCTCTCGCAATCCTCCGCGAAGATGGTCTGGAAAAGCGCCTTATCGATGCCCGGTTGCCTGTTTTTTGCATTTTCTTTGCTCAGAAACGTAATGACCGCCGATGTACGCAGCCGCCGGTAATATTGTCGCTGAACCGCTCCCTCCGCATCCCCTATTAGGGGGAAAGAACGTGGCGCTGAGGGCGGCAAGCAGCCCCATTTCATCAGCGGAGCCAACACGCCAATTCTGTCGTCGTCGGCTTATGGGAGCAATGGAAAGACCGGCGACGGGCGAGGCCATATCGAGATGCACGATGATCATCGCCGCCGCCAATGATTTTGCTAGGGCTATTTACGACCGGATGCCGGTCTTGCTCGCTCAACGCGACATCGATGCCTGGCTAACGGGCAAAGCCGGGACCGAACTCTTGGCCCAGGCACCGAATGATTATTTGCGCATCTGGCCAGTGTCAAAGCGCGTCAATGCGAGGGCCGGGGCGACGATGACGTGAGCCCAATCGAGTCGATGATGCCTTAAGGCGGCAACGGTTAGCCAAAGCTGCAATTTCGATCCTTGTGACTTCAGCTAACCGCCCGTCTTTGTTCAACCTGGTCACATCTGCGGAGGTAAGGTTGTTGGGCCCTGAGATTCGCCCCGAACGCCTTGATCTTCCCAATACGGGCGGCTTTGGAAATGCTGGTGCCAGCGCGACTCCCAGTCCCGATCGGTCCAGCTGTCGTCGCTGAATTCCGGCGCGTCTTTGAGTTGCTCCTCGGTCACATTCGCGATGTATCCTTGATTTTCGTCGTCATATTTAATGGCGTTCCAAGGCAACGGATAATGGCTGTGGCCAAGGCCCAGGAATCCCCCAAAGCTCATCACAGCGTAGCGGACGTTGCCTGAAACTTTGTCGATCATGAGATGATCGATTTCGCCGATCTTGGTGCCACTCGCATCATAAACGCTTGTCCCCTCGACGGCTTCGCTAGATATGAGATTGAAATTCGGGTTAGCGGTGCCCATTTTTGTATTCCTCCATTGAAGCAGTTTGAGGTAATAAAATTCCCTTCTACTGTGAAAGTTCCTCTTGCAGCGGTTCAGTAGGGCTCTTTACTCTCTTGGCGCCGAGTAAAGCTTATGGCGTATTGTAAATCAATATCACTGCAGATGCAGCGAATCCCGGATTCCAAGCCATAGCGCGCCGGCGATTCCGGTCACGATCACGCCGACGATCGCCAGGAAGCCTTTGCGCTTGATCGCTTCCGTACTTTCGCGCCAGGCCCGCACGTGAGAGAAATCCCGCTGCATGGCGATCGGATTGCTTGTATCTATGCCGAGGCGCTCAAGCACTTTGTCGACTGTCTCTTCAACGATCTTCGAAATATCGTCACGATCTAACGGCATTCTTTTCCTCGCCTATGGCAATGGCCCGAGTTGATTGATGAAGCAAAGTACAAACGCGCTGAATGCGATGGCGCAGGCGCCGAGTGTCAGGGCGCCCGCGATCGCCGGCTCGTCGTCATAGGATTCGATCCACCACGCTACCAAAAGCACCACCAGCGCGATGATCGCGAGCCAAAGCGGCGAATAGGTCATCGGCGGCTCAGCCAGGCCGAGGTGGCCGAAAGCACAGGCGCCACCGGCGAGACGACGATGAAGCTGCTGAGGATGACCCACGCATAGCCGTCCCATGGGGGAGGCAGCTTGGCGATCGCCCAGCCCATATGGAACACGCTATCGAGCACAATCGCGCCGAAATAGAAGACGCAGAGCTCGCCGGAGAGGCAGGCGATGATCTTCGGCCCGATCCAAGCGTTGCTTGCTGCCTTGATCTGTTCGGCCTGGATCTGCGCCGCGACAGTTGCCTTGCCGAGCTCGACGTCTGCGCCCATGGCACTTTGCGTGCCCGACAGATTGATGTCCTGCTTTTTGCCGAGATAGTTGAAGAGCGCCGGAAAGAGATTTCCGAGCGCTGGGAGGATCAAGCCAAGGATCGCGATCATGGCTTAGACTTTCGGAGCGGCAGGCGACGCGGGAACCGCGACAGGCGGCAAAGCGGCCGCGGCGTTGAGGCCCGAGAAATGCGCCCATAGCGTCGCGAACCACAGCCCGGCCGACACCATCGCCGCATGCTCATGGCTCATAAATTGATCCCAGCCGAAGCCGACGAGCTTATCGCCTTCCGTCGTCACAAAGGAAAACAAGGTGCTCAGCGTCGCTAGAAATGGCGTCTTAAGGCCGAGCATCATCAGCCAGATTTTTTGCAAGACCGGCAGCTCGCCGGATACCAGCTTTTGATCGATGCCTGTCGTGGCCCGGAATTTGGCGAGCTGCGGCACAACGAAGAAGAACACGACGAAGAGCAGGGCTGTGATGATCGGAGGGACGATATGCATGGGGGGCTCCTATTTTGAGGGGGACATTTCGGTATTAGCGATCGCGGCCTTTGCCGCATCGAGTTCCGCCTGTTCGGCGGAAATTGTTTTGGCCTTGAGATCGGCCTGGACACCGGCCGCGGTCTTCGCGGCGCTCGCCGCTGCTTGCGCGGCTTTCATGCGCGCGACGGCATCCGAAAGCGCGTCGACTCGCGCACCCTGCCGCCAAGTGTTGAAAGCCGCGACTGCCGACGCCAGGACCGCGAGGCCGACGATGGCCGCTAACGCCCATGCGCCGCCGATGAGATAATGATGCGTGCTACCGGCGGCGACCGCCCCGGCGGTAATGGTGCGCGCCGGCGCTTTCGAGCCTTTCTTGGCAATGGCAGCCTGCAGGGCGGGTTCGAGCGGCGCGCCGGCCATGACTAGCGCTGTCGCCTCGCATTGCGCCACACGATGCCCCCAGCCCGCGCCAAATCGCGACCAAGAGCCTAGCGAGTGCATGAAGGACAAACGATCCGCGCAGATCTTGTGAATCAGCGACGCCGAATCCTTGGCTCCCCCAGCGATCGCCTGTAAGCGCTCCCAATTGGCCTTGGCAGGGCCTGAGTTAATCGCATAATCGAAGATGCAAAGATCGACCCCGGTCGCGAGCTCATCGCCACGGATCGGCTGCCAATAGCCAATGGCATAAATCTCCGCGATCTCCGCGTCGCCGATCAAAAACACGTCCTGGCGCGGCAACCCCTTCCTGTCACGATAGGCGTCATAAGTCGTATGAGTGATGCCGCCGCGTCCGGTACGGCCGCCGCGATCGCCCGGCATATCGGTATTGCCCCCTCCTGCTTGCGTACGAACGCAACGCAGGCCGGTTAATTATCGTGAGCCATGAAGCGTCTCCGATGAAAGATTGACCAGTAATGGGATTAGACGAGGTTCAGCACCGCGTGATGCGCCGAACCAAAGGTCGCCGCGAACCGTCGCGTCCACACCTGCTCGGAAGCCCGGCAATAAGCGCTTAAATCCCGCCGCTGCTGATGGATGCGCACGTGCGAGTCTTGAGCGCTCTCGTTCCAAATCGTCATCATGCGGCCGACAATTGAATGGAGCGAGGTCGGGTCCGCATGCGCATAAGCGCCGATCCATGGAATGTCGGGCGAGACCACCAAAGGCACCGATCCTGCCATCGCGTCGGCCGCCACAATATTGAAGGTCTCGCTGAACGAAACCTGCATGGCGATATCCATGCTGCCGATCAGCTGCAGAAAATCCTTGTGCGAAAGCCAGTCGTGCTCGATCAGCTCGCTCCGCACTGTCCGAACAAAAAGCTCGCGGATGTTTTTCAAAACCGGCGAGGCATTGCCTTCGACACGCGAGCTATTGATGTGAAAACGCACCTGCATATCGACAGCATCACCCATGGCGATCGCCGCGATCGCTTGAATGAGCTGGTTTTTTAACGGCCGAATTGCGCCGAAACAGGCGATATCGATCGCACGAGCATTGTCTCTCGACGCGCGGCTTATATGCTCGGGGCTTGGCGACGGATAGAAATTCGGGCCGAAGGTCACGAGCTGCTCCGGCAGTCCGGCAGCAACGGCAATCGCACGCAAATCTTCTTGCGCGCGAAGACTATTGCTCATGACCTCGACGCCGCGCTTGAGATATTCGATCGACCAGCCGATCGCGATTCCCTCGTTTGAGAGAAAGGGAATTTCGGAGTGATTGCGGACGATCCACCGGACGGTCCGGTGCAGCGGCTTGAGCACGTCGAACTTTTCCGGCACGACCCAAAACGCTTCAATGAAGACATGTGTCGGCTTGGAGGAATTGACCTCACGGTCGATGGAATTGTTATCAGGAACAATGACCATTTTTGCCTTGACGCCATGCCGGATTAGCATGTCGACAAGAAGTGTGACCGAGTTTGAGAGACCCGACGAAAGATGGCCGCCGCTCGTGCCGTATCCCCCATAACTGGTTTCGTTTTGCTTGAGGATAAAAAGCAGTCGCGGGATCATAAGAGCTCCTTCAATTCAGTCTCTGGTTAGTTTCGATGCCGCGAATTTCAGAACGATTCGACGTCCTCGATAGTTGGGTATGCAATGATCCAACTTTCAAGATCAAGCCGACACTGTGGATCGGTCAAAAGCCGCATGAGAGTTGTAGGATTGGCGAAGTCTCATGGTGTCGCGACGTCGATCAATGCGCGCAGCCAGGGATAATCGACATGATAAATTGCATAATAGCCGGGTACCCGCGCGAGACCTGGAATCAACCGCGCGTCCCATAGATAGACGCCAGCAATCCCGTCACCGAGATAGGTTGAGTTTCAGTTGCTGATTCAAGAGAGCGTTGCCCACTCGGTGTTGTGCCATTCGTATAGAGCTGGCCACTGATCTCACAACGATGCCAGCCATTGCCGATTGCCTTCATGTTTGCAAAAGCGCCTGAGGCTGTTCCCAATGGAAGACCCGGATTTTATCCAAGCCGCAATTGGATCAAACGTGTGCCACCAAACGGCTGAAATCCGCAATCGAAGATCGGCATGTTGAAACTGCCAGGGCGCCCTTGCAGCGCCGCGATAAAGCCGCGCCATGTGATGCGCGTCTTCTAATCAATCGCGGGCAGCGTGAGTTTTCCTTCCCAGCGTGCTGCTGGCGACACGACAATCTACTCGCTTCCGGCGCCATGTCGCTTGCGGCAATTCGGAGCGTGCAGGATGGCTGCTGGTGGCTTACCCCGCGAGCACTCCCGCAGCCAAGGATCTCGACTCTCGTTCCGGACGCGCGCGCGGCGGGCGATGGATGGGATCGGCGCCGATCGTGCCAACGAGCGAACGGCGGTACTCAGGCGCGCTCACGCGCTCCAGCTCTGCCTGAGCGTGATCCAGCCGCCCGGCGATGCCGAGTCGCTCCGCCTCCTCACGGTGACCGGCCCGCGATAGAAACTCGGTCAAGCTCCGGACGTGACGCTCCCAGAGGGCGACATCCCGCTTTTGCTTGATCGCAAGCCGCTCGAGATACCAGTCGCTGGCCAGGAGCGCTTCACGGGTGAAGAGAGCCCGAATTTCGGGATGGGCGGCGTCTTTCTTCTCGTAGTGGCCGTACGCCATGATATGGAGTAGCGCCTTGAGCGGGGGGCAGGCGTCGTCGATCGTGCCATCCGCGAAATATGCCTCAGCTATGCGCTGCTGTGCCTCCACGATGTTGTTGACCCCATCAGCGAAGACTGCAGGATCCTGAATCTCGGGCTTGAGAATCTCCTCGGTGAAGACCGCGGTGGGATTGTCGAACACCCGCCCGAAGTAGGTGCGCACGAACTTGGCGGTGATGCGGTAGCCAAGCCGGCTCGCTAGAACCGTCTGCCCGGCGAACTCGTAGTCTTCGAGCTTTTCCAGGTGACCGGCATCGATCAGTCGCTTCGGGTCGCGCTCGTGTGGGAACAGCCGGCACCAGATCTCGGGAATCAGCAGACTGATGTCGTGATCCACCCGGTAGCGCGGCCCGATGAATCCGGCGGCGGAGCTGAAGCCCGCGTAGCCGGTGAGCAGCATGGAAACCAGCGCGTTGTTGAGATCGGCCGTGGCCGCGAGCGCGTTGAATGGGCCTTTCGTGAGGGCGCCCTCCGAGCCCGCGCCCGTCGTGCTCGGCGAGGTTCCAGTCAGCGAGCACACATAGTCCATGAAGAGTTCAGGCAGCTCCTGGTAGTGGATGGGGCCGTAAACGCAGAGCGGGCGGATGCCTTCGTCGGGCCTGTTGTTGCGGCGCCCTGAGAGCACGCTGATCACTGGGAACAGCACTGGCGCGTGGAGCGGCAGCCGCCGGTTGAGCCTTGCGCCCATCTCCGCGACGTACCGGTCGCGGGGTCGAGCGAGGTCCGGCCGCACCTGAAGGTAGCGCGGGTTCTTGGTCCGCTTGCCGTCGACGAGTCGCGGCTCGGCTGAGCAGATCGAGTAGCCGCCGTCGGGGCGCGCCGCGTTGGCGGCCACGTGCTCCCGCATGGGTTGGGTGAAAGCGTCGTGGACCGCCACGTCCTCGACAATACGCTGCGCGTCCTCCCGCGCGAGGGGCTCAAAATTTGAGCAAAAGAGCCCGGGGCCCGCCATGTCTTCCTCGGTCTGCCGGTCGAAGCCGGGATGGATCGCGTCGTCGGGGCGCTGAAAGAGCCTGAACTCGCAGTTATGCGCCAGCTTCAAGCTTGGGTGAAAGTTGTACCACCCCGGGAGCCCGACGAGCCGGCGTGCCGGGATCACCACCGAGGCGGTGATGTCGTCCTCCATCTGTACCTTGTCGGCCGCGACGAAGTCCTGTCTCAGCTTGTAGGTCCGCCACGCGCCATTCTCCTCGCGCCCGATCCGGAGATAGCTGGCGACCAGCCTCCGCCCCTCGTACTTCAGCTCGTGCCCAGGCGCGCCGTTGATGATGTCGACGCTGAAGTGGCGCCGCCAATCGTCGCCCCATTCCGGGCGGTGAAAGCGTTTGATCACGAACACCAGCGCGCGCACGTGGTTCGGGATACTTTCGAGCCAGGCGTTGTATTCCGGTGTAAATTCGGCCGGATTGGGGGTGAGCAGCTTGATCACCGAGCCGAGCGAGCGATCGGGGGAGAGGATTGGGCGATTGTCGTAGCTCCGATCGAAAATGGCCTGGACCGCGGCCATGTCGTCCTCGAAGCTCGGCACGTGAAACGACCCGGGCAGCACGGCGTCGACCAGGCTCTTACTGATCTCCGACTTTCCCCCGCCCGACACCGTGCAGGGCTTGTGGCAGAAAGCGCCCTCCGGAACCGCCCCGACCAGGCGCCAGCTTGGCGCCGACTGGTGCTTGGTCATCCGGATCTTGTAACCGCTCGGATGAACGTAGATTCGGCCGGGCAACAGCTTGAGATGTTGTTGCTGGCCCCTGCTCACCCATGTGATGTCCTGCCGGGGGACGTCGATCTCCATGTCTTCCGGCATGTAATGGATTTCGGGGTAAAGCGTGTCGGTCGCGTAACCGGAGTCGTGGAACTTCGCGCGGTTGCCCAGCAGGGCACGAACTTCGGTGAATTTGTGGCCGGCACTCACCACCCGGACGTGATCGGGAACGAAGCGGTCGCCGAGATTGAAGGTCGCGAAGGCCAGCGCACCGCCCGCGTGCTCCTCCTCCGCCATGCCGAACAGGTTCGCACTGTAGCCGATCTGAGTCTTGACCTCCTTCTTGCAATACCCGAAGTAGTTATCGGCAAGGATCGTCACCATGACGCCTTGGATACTGCGTGACGTGACCTTGAATGGGCTGCCGTTGTTGTACAGCTCGCTCTCCGTTTCCCAGCACATCCCCGCCGCGTGCTCGGCCTCGGTTGCAAGGCTTACATGGGGTAGGCCGAGGTCTTTCTTACGCAGCCGCGTGAGATGGGGCGCGAGGATGACGCAGCCGCTGTGCCCCGTCCAGCCGTCGGCGTCGAGTCCGGCGTCGTGTGCGGGGAGGTAGGGGTCGCCCGCGTTGCCGAAGATGCTTTCGACAAAGTCTAGGTTGGAGACGAGCCCGCCGGGTACGAAGAAACGCACTTCCATGCGCTTTTCCGGCGTGAATTTCGGGACTGCGGGACACACGACCGGCCGCAGCAGGAGCGATACCATGGTTTCGATGGGCTTCGGCCAGTTCGCCGTGAACGGCAGGCGCTTGAGCTCAGCCGGGGGCCGCAACGCCTCCTGCAACAATCGCACGAATGCTGCGAGCGGCACACGTATCTTGTCCGCGGGAATAGGGAGCCCACCCTCGGCCACGTGAAAAACCCCCTTGGTGGTGCGGCGATCGTTGACGGGGTTGTGGAGCACGCCGTTGTCGAGGCGATAACTCGACACCAGTTCGTTATGCCACGAGTCGGCGTCCATCGGCAGCGATAGCTCCCGCGCCTGCCCATAGTGATCGAGAATGAATGTTTCACCAGGAAGACGCACAGCTTCGGCAAAGACGGCAGACGTCAAGAGCCTGTCGATATAGTTCTGGATTCTCCGGTCAGCGGGGCACAAATGCTCGGAGAGCAGCCGGGCCTGCTCGCGATACCGGGCAAAGAGATCGCCGGCCAGATGGAATAAATCCTGGTCGCCGGTGTCCAGCGGTACTTCGACTCCCATGGCCGCGAGCTTGAGCAATATGGAGCGGACTGCGGCACGCCGCTCCGGCAGCCACACCGCGCCATCCGACGTCAGCCCCACCGTGCGCTCGAGTTCCATCCCTAGCCTCCCTGTGAGTAATCCGAGAGTTGACCCCAACGTCTCTCCTGGAAGCCTATCCGTCAACTGCCTTGTCCAACGTTGAGCGGTCGATCAGGAGGACAAAGTGGCGTTTCCTACGATTCCCGGCGTCAGACGACTTGTTTCCGTGAAGGACCTGGAGAAGGATGAGGAAATTGTGCGTTGCGGGACTTCGACGATTGGTTCGTTGCCCGCCGAATTGCTGCTTGCTCGCTAGGACTGATTGCAGAAAACCTGGGGAAATTGGCAATATGACGGAACCATCCACCAAGCCAAAAAGCACGCGGGTGTCAAAAGTGATCATGGCGCCGCGCCAGGCCGTCTATCAAGCCTGCCTTGACCCGGACGCGGTGGCGGCATGGCGAGCACCAGCCGGTATGAAGGGTCAGATGCACGTCTTCGACGCGCGCGAGGGCGGCGCCTATCGGATGTCATTGACCTATCAGAAACCGGAGCTTTCGCCGGGAGGCAAGACCACCGCCGACACGGATACGTTTCATGGCCGATTTGTTCAAATGATCCCATGTGAGAAGATCGTGGAAGCCGTCCAATTCGAGTCGGACGACCCGAGGTTTTCTGGAGAGATGACAATCACCACGAGCCTCGCCGACACCGACGAGGGAACTGAAATCACACTCCTCTGCGAGAACATCCCGGCGGGAATTCGGCCCGAAGACAATGAAATGGGATCCAGATCGTCTTTGGAGAATCTCGCCGTCTTTCTTGAATAGTTTGGCGTGGCCGCGCGCCCTGCCCGTGGATCTTCCTGGCGCTTTGCTTGGCGGGTTTTGGATATGATTTCCTGACAGTGTAGGATACCCGTCAGAGAGCCCAGCTATGATTCGCTGATCCTTTGAACTTTTGCCGGAAGAGTGATGCTACGCGCGAACGTCTTTACGATTGCCTCCGGCGCGCCATTTCTGAAAACCTTCGCCAGTTCGCTTTTTGACGGCCATGTTGTCGAGGGATTTTCAAAAAACCTTGATCCGCTCGAAATCGCCGACGCCACGATCTACGTTCCGACGCGCCGCGCTGCCCGCGCGCTCGCTGCTGAACTGGCGCGTGCGGCCGGCCGCCATTCGCTGCTCTTGCCACGCATCTTTCCGCTTGGCGCGCTCGAGGAGACCGAACCGGGCCTTTCCATCAATGACACGGAATTTAGTTCCTTGCTTGAGCCGGGGCTTCCTGAGGCGGCGGGTGAAATCGAACGGCGGATGTGGCTCGCGGGGCTTATCCTGGCATGGGCACAGGCTATGCGCCATGCGATCGTTTCGGTCGGCGCACAAGGCAAATATGAGTATGACACACGGGAGTCTTTTCTTGTCGCCGCGACCCCCGCCGATGCCTGGCATTTGGCTGGCGAACTCGCCAATCTCATCGACGAATTGATCATCGAGGACGTGGCCTGGGAAAAGCTCGATCCGCTGGTCTTGCCGGAGTTCGATTCCTATTGGCACATCACTCTCGATTTCCTCAATATCGCGATCAAGCAATGGCCAAAGATCCTCGCCGATCGCGGACTTGTGGACAAGGCCAAACGGCAGGCCGGGTTCATCGAGGCGCAATGCCGCCGCTTGCAATCAGGCGCCGTGACCGGGCCTGTGATCGCGATCGGCTCCACCGGATCGCAGAGCACGACAGCGCGGCTCCTTGCTGCCATCGCGCGTGCGCCAAGGGGTGCTGTCGTTCTACCTGGCCTTGATCAGGATCTCGACGCCAAGGCATGGGCGTTAATCCCGGACGGGTCCAGAGAGGATACCGAGGCATCCTACACGCATCCGCAAGCCGCGCTCCGCCGTCTCCTTCGCATTCTTCAGGTTAGGCGCGACGACGTTGTGAGCCTTGGCGAAATCCCGCCCAATCTTGCCATGCACGGCAAATTCTTATCGGAGGCTTTGCGACCGGCGGAGGCGACGGGCGAGTGGATCACCTATCGGGGAACCGCCGGCGCCAACGAACTTGCGGCGGCACTTCAAGACGTCAGTTTGATCGAGGCCCGTGATGAACGCGAAGAGGCGCTCGCTCTCGCCATTGCCATGCGGGAAGTTCTGGAAACACCGGGGAGCACCGCAGCGCTCGTCACGCCAGATCGCACGCTCGCGCGGCGGGTGGGCGCGGAATTGCTGCGCTGGGATGTCGTCGCAAATGATTCCGCAGGCGACCCGATTGGCGCGAGCCCGATCGGTGTTCTCGCGCAGCTCGCGAGTGCCTGCGCGGCCAGTGAAATGGCGGCGCCGGACCTGGTTGCCTTGTTCGCGCATCCACTGTTGCGGCTCGGGCTTTCCCGCGCCGATGTTGAACGGCGCGCGGAACTTTTTGAAACCGGTCTATTGCGTTCGCTTCATGCCGCGGGCGGTCTTGCCGGAAGCATTGCGGGCGAACCGGCTGCTGTGATCGCACGCGCACGGCAAGACGCGAGCAGTCGTTTCGCGCATCCCTCCAAGCAGCAAATTTCCGAAAATGAATGGGAAGATTTGCAAGATTTTTTGGTGCGGCTAGGCACTCAATTCGCGCCGCTTCTGAATTTGCGCGGGCATGCCGCATTGGACAAGTGGATCCCGGCGCATCGTGCAACGATTGAGGCCATCGCCAGCGGCGAGGACGATAGCGCCGGCGAGGCGCGCGAGGCCTTGCACACGCTCTTCGATGAACTGGCGCAAAATGCGTCCGATCGCATGATTTTTGACATTGAATCCTATGATCTCTTTTTCGCATCGGTTGCGGGCGAAATCATCCTGCGAGACGCTGGACAAACGCACCCGCGCCTGCAAATCCTCGGGCTCCTCGAAGCACGCCTCATCCAAGCCGATGTCCTCTTGCTGGGCGGCCTCGACGAAACGGTGTGGCCGCCGCAAGCGCGCACCGATGCTTTTCTCAACCGCCCGATGCGCGCCGCCCTAGGGCTCACGCCGCCTGAGCGCAAACTCGGCCAAACAGCGCATGATTTCGTGCAAGCCATGGGCAACCGGCGGGTGATTTTGAGCCGCGCCCACAAACGCGATGGCGCCCCTACCGTGGCGTCCCGGTTTCTGCAGCGTATGGCGGCGCTCGGCGGCTCTGCGTGGGAGATATGCCGCAAACGCGGAGAGGTTTATCTGCGCCTTGCGGAAGCCATCGACCGCCCGGATTTTGATCCGCAACCAAGCGGCAGGCCACTGCCGAGACCCCCGCTGACACTGCGTCCGAAGCGCCTCAGCGTCACCCAAATCGAGACATTGCGGCGCGACCCCTACGCCATTTATGCCGAAAAAATTCTGCGTTTGAAGCAACTCGATCCTCTCGGAGGTGGGTCGGGCGTGGCCGAAGTTGGCAGCGCGGTCCATTCCGCGCTGGAGCGCTTTGTCAAAGGTTACCCCTGGGGGCCTCTGCCATCAGGTGCCCGCGAAATACTCGCCGCCTTTCTGCGCGAAGCGCTCGCGGCGCAATTGCAAGACGCGGATTTCGTAGGGCTCCAATTGCCGCGGCTCGAAAAGATGATCGATTTCTATCTCGGGTTCGAAGCAAGACGCCGCGATCGGATTAAGACGATTAAAACTGAGGCCGAAGGCGAACTCGCTATCGGTCTTGCCGATGGCTCAAAGTTTCTGCTGACGGCGCGGGCGGACCGGATCGAACTGAACACCGACGGCACAGTGACCCTCGTCGATTACAAAACCGGCGCGCCGCCCGGAAATGGTGAAGTTTTTGTGGGCTTTGCACCGCAGATGACCTTGGAAGCGGCGATGTGGCTTCGCGGAGCCTTCGATCCCGGCCAAAAGAGCGAGACACTCGAGGCACTTTATTTAAAACTCGGCGGCGCTCTGGGGTGCCAGGAAAGGGCCGTTTCATTTGCCAATGTCAAAGCCAATGTAATGCAAAAGAGCTTTATGGACGTCTCGGACGATCATTTTCGCGATCTCGTTGATCTTCTCAATCAGTTCCGCAATCCTACGACGCCCTATCCGCCGCGTCCGTTCCCGAAATATGCAAAACGTTATAACGCCTATGACCATCTTGCCCGCGTCAAGGAATGGTCGCGGGGCGACGAAGCCGAAGACGATGGTGCGTAATGGCCTCTTATGATATCCCGCAAGAGACGCTTGGGAGGCAGCACAGCGCCTCTAATCCAGACCAGTCCGTGTGGGTTTCCGCCAATGCCGGTTCGGGCAAGACCCATGTTCTCGCGAGCCGGGTGATCCGGCTTCTGCTGCAAGGCGTTGCCCCTTCGAAACTCCTCTGCCTGACCTTCACCAAGGCCGCCGCCGCGAATATGGCTTCGGGCGTCTTCGATAAGCTGGCGAAATGGACCCAGCTTGCCGACGGCGATCTCAGCGCGGAAATCATCAAGGTCGGGGCCCCGGAGCCGGCCAGCGGCGACTTGCGCGCGGCGCGCAAGCTTTTCGCGCGGACGCTCGAGACGCCGGGTGGATTAAAGATCCAAACGATCCACGCCTTTTGTGAACGGTTGCTGCATTTGTTTCCGTTCGAAGCCAATGTTCCGGCCCGTTTTGAGGTGCTGGACGAGCAAGGCCAAGCGGAAGTGCTGCAGCGCGCCCGGCGGGCGGTTCTCACCGAGGCAATGTCGGGCAAGGGTGTACTCGGCGCTGCTCTCGAACGGCTCAGTGACGAATGCGGCCCGGATGGTTTTGATGACCTTATCAAGGAAGCGATGCGGCAGAGCGCAATTTCGCAGACCCGCTGGCCGCAGGATCCCGCCGAAATTTTGCGCCGTACCTTAGATCTGGCCGAGGGTCGCGATTGTCTTTGCATCGAACGGGAGATGGTTGAAGGGGGCATCACGCCGGAAAGCTGGCAAAGCATCGCGGCGATCCTGGAACAAGGAAGTGCGAATGATCGGAAAATGGGAAAGCTATTCTTGCAAGCGGAATCGGCGTGCCGGTCGCGGCCGTCCGAATATGAGCTTCGAGAATGTCTTGAGTCCTATCTCGCAATCTTTTTCACCGAGCAGGGCAAAGGTACTCCTCGCGACTCTGTCGTAACCAAGGCCATTAACCTGCGGCATCCCCAACTTGCGGCTGAGTTATTCGCCGAGCAAGGACGTCTCGATGCGCTTCGCGAGGAACGCAAGGCCGCTGCAACCCTTGAGCGCACGCGCGCGCTGATCGAGATCGCGGCCGCCATATTCAAGCGATACGGCGAGGAGAAAGCGGCGCGTGGGCTCCTCGATTTCGAGGATCTCATCGGCAAGACCTTGGCCTTGCTCGAGCGCTCGGAAGCGCGCTGGGTGCTCTATAAACTGGATTCCGGGATCGACCATGTGCTGGTCGATGAGGCGCAGGATACGAGTGAGGCGCAATGGAAAATTCTTGAAGAGCTAACTGGCGATTTCGCGGCCGGGGAGGGGCAAAGCCGCGCCCCGCGGACTTTCTTTGCAGTCGGTGACGAAAAGCAATCGATCTTTTCGTTTCAGGGTGCTGCCCCCCGGATGTTCGATGAGATGCGGCGGACGTTCGGCAAGCGGTTTACGGATGGTGGCCAAAGCTTTCTGAGCGTGCCCCTCAACGCGTCCTTCCGCTCCGCACCTGGCGTGCTTGCAGCGATCGACAAAGTGTTCGAGCATGGTGAGCACAAGAGCGGAGTTGTCGCAGCGGGAGACGTTTGGAGGCCGCACCAAGCCTTGAAGCATGAGTTGCCAGCGCTCCTTGAATTCTGGCCGCTCGTCACGCCGCGAGCCAACGAGCATCCTCGCGAATGGACCCTTCCGCTTGATCTGCTCGATGAGCAAGACCCAGCCAATCTCGTGGCCCAGCGGATCGCCCAAAAGATCGCGCAGCTCCTCGCACCGGGCTCCGGGGAGTCCGTACATGAGCGTGGGACTTTGGAGAGGCGGCCGGTGCGCGCCGGCGACATTCTCATTCTCGTTCGCACGCGCGGGCCTTTTTTCGAGGCCATGATCCGGGCGTTAAAGAAAAATCACATTCAAACGGCCGGCGCCGACAGGCTTGAACTCGCGCAACATATCGCCGTCATGGATCTCATCGCGGCTGGGCGTGCGAGCTTGCTGCCCCAGGACGATCTGACTCTCGCCTGCGTGCTGAAATCGCCGCTCATCGGGCTCGACGATGACGATCTCATCGCGCTGGCGCCAGGCCGGACCGCAAGCCTTTTCGATGCGCTGCAAGCCTCCGCTGATCCGAGACATGCGGCAGCGGCCAAAAAGCTCGCGGTGTGGCGTGCGCGGGCGGGCGGCGGCCCTTTTGCTTTTTACGCGGCTCTTCTGGGGGCGGGCGGCGGTCGCCGCGATATGGAAGCGCGGCTCGGCCAGGAAGCCGGAGATGCGATCGACGAATTTCTCAATCTGGCCATCAAATATGAAGGCAGTGCGGCAGCGTCGCTCGCGGCTTTCCTCAACGATCTCGCTGGCCTCGAATATTCGATCAAGCGCGATATGGAAACTGGCGGCGATGCAGTGCGGGTGATGACCGTTCACGCCGCCAAGGGCCTTGAGGCTAAAATCGTGTTTCTCCCCGATACCTGCGCCATCCCCTCGCCGCGCCACGATCCGAAAATTTTCAAGCTTGGCACAGATGTGCCTGGTGAGGAGACCATCGCCTGGTCACCAGGTAAGAACCATGACTGCGAATTGATCGCCCGCGCGCGCGCGGGGGCTCGCGAAGAGACCATGGAGGAATACAGGCGGCTCCTCTATGTCGCTTTAACCCGTGCCGAGGAGCGCCTGTATATCGCGGGGTTTCACGGAGAGCGGAAGCAAGCCGACGGCTGCTGGGCCGGGATGATCGCGGCGGCCTTCGCGGAGGAAGCGGGAGTTGAGAGGGTGCCGGCGTTCTGGAACGGCAAGGAAGACATTCTGCGCTTCACCTTTAATCAAAGCGGCGCATTTGCGGCCGTGCGTCCGGGCGGCGAGACCTCCCCGGCACCAGTGGTCCGCCCAGATTGGCTTGGCCGCGCCGCCCGCGACGAGGCCAATGCACCATTGCCGGTCTCGCCCTCGAACGTGTTCGCCCCAGCAAGCCAGGATGGCGCCCCGGCCATGACGCAAACCAGGCGAGATGCGTTGCGCCGGGGCCGTTTGGTTCATCTGTTGTTGCAATCTCTGCCTGGCATTGCCCCATTGTACCGGCGCGATGCCGCGCTGACTTTCCTTGCCGCCCGGGGGGCTTTCCTCGACGATACAGCGCGCCAAGATCTTGCCGATGAGGTGCTGAAGGTGATCGACGCGCCCGACCTTGCCGGTTTGTTCGGGCCCAGATCGAAAGCGGAAGTTCAGGTCTCGGGAAGAATCACAATCGGCCCGAGAGAGATTGATGTCGCGGGGCAAGTGGACCGCGTCGGCGAGGACGCGTTAGGCATTCTGATTGCGGATTACAAGACCGGTACACCTTGCGGGCAGGACGACATCCCCGCCGGGTATCTTACCCAGCTTGCCCTCTACCGTGCGGTTCTCGCTCCACTCTGGCCAAACAGGCCGGTGCGCGCGATGCTCATCTGGACGCAGGGACCGCTCCTTGTGCCCGTTTCCGCCGTGCGGCTTGACGCGGCACTTGCCGCCTATGCCGGCTGAAAGTTGCGCAGTTCATTCCGTTGCATCGCAGCATGAGACAGGCACTTTTCCTCCTGCACATTGCTGTGTTAAGGTGTGGATAATCGATCCCGCCCAGCCGTTCGTTTATAAGATCACGCCCATGTACAGCACCCTTACCCATGACATCGAGATCACGGTTCTTCCCGAATTTGTGCCCGAGCGGTCCGACGCCGACGAGGCCTCGTACTGGTGGGCCTACACCGTTGAGATCGCCAATAAGGGAAGCATGACCGTGCAGCTCACAGCCCGCCATTGGAAGATTACCGATGGCAACGGGAAGCTTGAGGAAGTGAAGGGCGCCGGTGTTGTCGGCGAACAGCCGGTTTTGCGGCCGGGCGAGACCTTTCGCTACACCTCTGGAACCAATATGACGACGCCGACCGGCATCATGACGGGCACCTATCGCATGGTGAATGAGAAGGGTGATGTTTTCGAGGCGGAGATTCCTGTCTTCTCGCTGGATTCTCCATTTGCCCGGCGGGTTCTCAACTGATCGCGCGCCAGATCGCGCGCTGCTTTACCGTTAAGGACCGGCGAACCCGCCGCTCATGGATTTAGACAGCAACTCTGCCACTGCAAGACGGGATGCGGCGCTCGACATGCTCGAGCACCTGATCGGATTCGATACGGAAAGTTCGAAATCAAATCTCGGGCTCATTGCTTTCGTCGAGGAATATTTAAGATCCCTCGGCGTTGCCTATGTGAAAATTCCCAATTCCATGGGCGACAAAGCCGCCCTCTTTGCCACCATAGGGCCAAACCTTGATGGCGGCGTCGTTCTCTCCGGACACACCGATGTCGTTCCGGTGGCGGGTCAAACCTGGACAAGCGATCCCTTCAAACTGCGCCGCGACGCCGGGCGCCTTTATGGCCGCGGGGCCTGCGATATGAAGGGTTTTGATGCCATCTGTCTTGCGATGATCCCGGAATTTTTGAACGCGCGTCTCGTCCGCCCGGTCCACATTCTGTTGAGCTACGACGAGGAAACCACATGCCGGGGACCGCTCGATACCATCGCGCGGTTTGGCGCGGATTTGCCGCGTCCCGGTGCTGTTCTCGTTGGCGAGCCGACCTTGATGCAAGTGGCGGATGCGCACAAAAGTGTCGGGGGTTACACCACCATCGTACATGGCCACGCGGCGCATTCGTCGAAGCCGTATCTGGGTGCGAGCGCGGTGGAGGCAGCTTGCGATCTTGTCACCGGGCTTTACCGCTTTGCCGATGAACTCGCGGCGCAAGGCGATCCCTCTGGGCGCTTCGATCCTCCGGCATCCACCATTCACGTGGGGACAATTCATGGCGGCACCGCGCGGAATATCATGGCCAAACTTTGCGAATTCCGTTGGGAATTCCGTGCGCTGCCCGGTGTTGCGCAAAATCTGGCACTCCAGCATCTTGAGGATTACGCGGCGCAGGCCGTGACGCCAAAACTGACGCGCTACGCCGCGGATGCCTTTGTTGAAACCGTGACCGAGGTCGAGGTTCCGGGCCTCAAGCCGGAAAGCGGCTCGGTCGCCGAAAGTTTGGCGCTGAAACTCGCGCGGTCGAACCACACCATTACCGTCCCTTACGCATCCGAAGCAGGCCAATTCCAATTGGCCCATGTTCCGACGGTCGTCTGCGGTCCCGGCTCGATCGATCAGGCACATCAGCCAGACGAATATATCGACATTGCGCAAATCGAGATGTGTATAGCCTTCATGCGCAGGCTCGCAACTGAACTGAGCTAATTGTTTTTCGTGGGCTAATGTATATAATAAGTTAGTAAGGCTGAACGTGATCGATTGATCGTGATTTGGCATTTGAGACTTGTGATATTGAAAATAATGACAAAACGTCATTCATCTATATTCAAATATGTTGAGGGAGGAAAAAATGAAAATAGCAGGCCATCCTATTGCCGCGAGCGCTGTTCTCACGGCAGCATTTTTAGCAAGCAGTGCGTTATCAACGGGCGGTGCTGTCGCAGCGGGTCCCAATTGCGGACTTAAGCCCTGTACCAATCCGGTGCCCCAGGGATCGTGCCAGCCTTCGAGTTCATTGACCGTCCTGGTCAAGGGGACGAATGTGATCGCCTATGTTCCCAAGGGCTCATGGGGAAGTGGCTCGACGGGCATTGGGGTCGCAAACGTCGAGGGGACCAGCATCACGAATACGCTAGTTCCGACGACGAGCGTGGTGAACTCCTGCGCCTCGAACCCGCTAACCGGCAAGACTGTGTGCACCGCGAACAACACTGATGTGTATATTCTTACGGGCACGACAATCGGTGCTCCGCTCACCAGCGGTGGGACCGGAACGGTCGGTTTCTCCGGCGGTTCCTGTACCAATTGCGGTGTCGCCATGGACGCCGTGCACAATAAGGCGGTGATTGGTCTTAGTGTCGGCGGCGTCGGCGGGTTCCAGTTCCTCAATCTCGCGACGTCGGTCTTTGAGCCAGCCTTCAAATCGCAGTCGCCGGTGATTTCGGAAGATCCACTGATCGATCCGAGCCGCAACCTGTTGCTGTCGGCTGCGGAGAATAACACTTACGAGATCATCGACATCACAAATACCGCGGCACCAAAGTTCTATGAAAACAAGGGGATAGCGACAAGTGGGGAAGCGGACTCCTCCGGCGAGGACTGCTCGACCGGAATCGCCTTGGCGCCTTTCGAATTTACCAGCAATGTGTTCCTCGCCGATTTGACCAAGGCGACTCTTACGGCGGGTTCGCCCGGCACCTGGACTGCGCCATCGCAGGTTCAGACTTTGACGGAGGCATCTCTGTCCGCGGGCGCCAGCGGAATCGCGGTGGCCCAGGGAACCCATATTGGTATCGTGTCAGGGGAGTTTGGAGGCAATACGATTACAGCAATCAAGCTTCCGGCGACGTCTGGCTCGGGGATACCCGCGATACTTGATTGGGTGACATGCGCCATTCCCGACTTCTCGAATGGCTTCGATCCGCATACGGTGACGGCGTATCAGAGCCCGAACGGTGCAAAAGACGCGATCGGGTTGCTCGCGAACGGAACAGCGACGAGCCTGGCGGTCGTCGATCTCACCAAGATGCTGAACCCGGCGATTGTGCCACGGACCTCGGGAGCAGGCCTCGGACACGCGTGCGCGTCAACGACGCTGCCAACAACTGTTGTGAGCTTCGTCCCGGTGCCCGGTGCGGCCAGCGCCCGGAAGGCGACGGCGCCGGAGAGGCCGAAATAGTGAATCACTGAATCTGGCCAAGGCTGCGGCACGCTGGCAACAGTGTGTCGCGGCTAACGACATTTGGCCATGATGAATAAGGTCTACGGCTCCAAGACGGAATCCCAATAGAGATAGTCCATCCAGCTTTCGTGCAGATAATTGGGCGGAAACTGGCGGCCGTTCTGGTGCAGATCGTTGACGCTTGGCTGATAGGGCGCCCGCTCGGGCCACATCCGGGCCTCGGCAGGTAGCAGGTCGCCCTTGCGTAAATTGCAGCAGGAACAGGCGGCGACCACATTTTTCCAGGTGGTGGTGCCCCCCTTCGAGCGGGGGACGACATGGTCGAAGGTCAGATCCTCGCGGGAGCCGCAATACTGGCAGCTGAACCGGTCGCGGAGGAAGACATTGAAGCGGGTGAAGGCGGGGTGCCGGGAGGGTTTTACGTAGCTTTTTAGCGAAACCACCGAGGGGAGACGGATTTCGAAGCTCGGACTTCGGACAGTCTTATCGTAGTTGGAAACGATGTTCACCCTGTCGAGAAACACCGCCTTGATCGAATCCTGCCAGGACCAAAGCGAGAGCGGATAGTAACTCAACGGCCGGAAGTCGGCGTTGAGCACAAGGGCCGGACACGCCTCGGGTGAGACCCTGGGTTGGGAATGAACCGTCACGTCATACCTCGCCTCGCGCGCTGCCAGCCGACGGCAACGCCGCAACCTCCTGCTATGACCCCTCGAAACTCATATCTCTCCTGCGAATCAAACGCTAGCCCCCTCAAAATGTTACATTCCACAGCCCCGATGACAAGCGTATGAAGATCGCTCGAGACGGCCGTTTCATGCCGGAAGAATTTAGCGGGTCGGGATAGGCGTGCCGCTACGATAATCGTAAAATCCCCGCTGGGTCTTGCGCCCGAGCCAACCCGCTTCGACATATTTCACGAGCAGGGGGCAGGGCCGGTATTTCGAATCCGCCAGGCCATCGTGCAGCACTTGCATGACCGACAACACCGTGTCGAGGCCGATGAAATCGGCGAGCTGCAGCGGTCCCATGGGATGATTGGCGCCAAGCCGCATCGCGGTGTCGATCGATTCGACCGATCCCACGCCCTCGTAGAGCGTGTAGATCGCTTCGTTGATCATCGGCAGCAGGATGCGATTGACGATGAAACCAGGAAAATCTTCCGACACGGTGAAAGTTTTGCCGAGACGGGCGATCAGGGCCTTGGCAGTATCGAATGTTGTGTTTTCCGTCACGATGCCGCGAATCAATTCGACAAGCTGCATGCGGGGCACCGGATTCATGAAATGAATGCCGATAAATTTCTCGGGACGGTCGGAGACTGAAGCAAGCCGTGTGATCGAAATCGACGACGTATTCGTCGCCAAAATCGCGTTTGGCTTCAAGGAAGGGCACAACCGTGAAAAAATCTTCCGCTTGACTTCCTCGTTCTCGGCGGCGGCTTCGATCACAAGATCGCTATCGCCAAACGCGTCGAAGTCGAGCGCGGGAGTAATCCGGTTCAAGGCCGCATCGCGTGCCGATGCATCGAGCTGCTGGCGATCAAGCTGGCGCGCGAGGTTGCCGGCGATGGTGGCGAGACCGGCATTGATGCGCGCTTCCGAAATATCGTTGAGTGTGACCTCGATCCCCGCCAAGGCGCAAATCTGGGCGATGCCGGTGCCCATTTGGCCGGCCCCGATCACGCCCATTTTTTTGATGTCCATTTTGGTTGTCCAATCAAAATCAAGCAGGAAGATTTGCCGGATTGACGTAACGCACCTGCCGCCGTGGAGCGTTCACGTAAACTCGTGCGATGTCTAGACCAAACACGCAAACATATCCATAGAACAGAACAAGTTCCAGAACCCCCGATAGGCCAAGGCAAAGGCCCATCACATCAGGGGCGCCAGGCTTAGGGACGCAGGCCTTATCGGCCCAGTTTGGCAAGCTCCTCATTCAACGACGGCAGGATGGTGAAGAGATCGCCGACGAGACCATAATCCGCGATTTGGAAAATCGGTGCTTCTTCATCCTTGTTGATGGCGACGATAGTTTTCGAATCCTTCATTCCGGCCAAATGCTGGATCGCGCCGGAGATGCCGACGGCGATATAGAGACTGGGCGCGACCACCTTGCCGGTCTGGCCGACTTGCCAATCATTGGGCGCATAACCCGCATCGACCGCGGCGCGCGAGGCGCCCATCGCCGCGCCCAGCTTGTCCGCAATGGGTTCGATAAGGGTCTTGAAATTCTCAGCGCTCTGCATGCCGCGCCCGCCCGAGATGATGACCTTGGCCGAGCCGAGCTCGGGGCGTTCGGACGTGACGAGTGTTTCATCCTTGAAACGCGAAACTTCCGGAGCGGCGGAGACGGCGAGGGATTCGACCGGAGCTTTTGAACCGTTGCCGGTTGGCTGAAACGCGGCGGTCCGCACCGTAATGACTTTTTTTAAATCCGTGGATTGCACGGTTTCGATCGCGTTTCCGGCATAGATCGGCCGCTCGAAAATATCCGGTGCCTTGACCTTGATAATTTCAGAAATTTGCATCACGTCGAGGAGCGCCGCGACCCTGGGCATGACATTTTTCCCGGTCGAGGTCGCGGCGGCGACAACCGCCGAATAATTTTCCGCCAATTGCACGAGAAGCGCGGCGAGCGGCTCCGCCAATTGATGAGCATAGAGGGGCGCATCCGCCAGCAATACTTTTTCAACGCCGTCGAGGCTGGCGGCGGCATGGGCTGCAGCCTCCACATTATCGCCGGCGGCGAGGATATGGATGGGTTCATTCAGCGCCTTGGCCGCGGTCAATGCCTTGGCTGTTGCCTCGTTGAGGCTGCCGTTCGAAATCTCGGCGAGAAGTAAGACCGCCATCAAATCACCCCGGCTTCCTTGAGCCGCGCGACAAGCTCGGCGGCGGAGGCGACTTTGACTCCCGCGCTACGCGTTTGCGGCGCGGCGGTGTTTAAAATCTTGAGGCGCGGCGTAACATCGATGCCGAAATCCCCGGGAGTCTTCTCCTCAATCACCTTCTTTTTGGCCTTCATGATATTGGGCAGCGAAGCGTAACGCGGTTCATTGAGGCGCAGATCGGTTGTGACGACCGCTGGGAGTTTGAGGCTGATGGTTTGCAAGCCGCCGTCGACTTCGCGGGTGACGTCCACCTCACCGTCGCCGATGGAGACTTTGGACGCGAATGTGCCCTGTCCCCAGCCCAACAGCGCCGCGAGCATCTGTCCCGTTTGATTGCAATCGTCATCGATCGCTTGCTTGCCGAGGATAATCAGAAAAGGCTCCTCTTTGAGTGCGACCGCTTTCAAGAGCTTGGCGACAGCGAGGGGCTCGACCGTCTGCTCTACCTTGATATGAATGCCGCGATCGGCGCCCATCGAGAGGCCGCTGCGGATCGTTTCGGCGGCCTGGGCGGGACCGATCGACACGACGATCACTTCGCTGGCTTTGCCTGCTTCCTTCAGCCGCAAGGCCTCTTCAACGGCAATCTCGTCAAAGGGGTTCATCGACATTTTGACATTGGCAAGATCAACGCCAGAGCCGTCGGGCTTGACCCGGATCTTGACATTATAATCGACGACCCGTTTCACGGGGACGAGAATTTTCATGGGGAAACTCTAGGCCATGACCGCTCCAGAGTGAAGCGCGTTGTCTTAAAGGAAGCGGATTGTTCGATCATGCTCGCCTCGAAATCCTGCCGCGTCACGCCCTTGCCTTGAGCGTTGGCTAGGTAATAGCGAGCCGGGAAGGAGTCAACATGGCGCGTGTCCTTGAGAGGGACATGGGCTGCCTCAACGATTCTGCCCGGGCACCCACAAAATATCGGCTTGCCCTTTCTCGTTTGCGTAGCGAGCTGCGACAAACAGGAAATCGGATAGCCGGTTGACATATTTGAGCGCCGGGCCGCCCACGACTTCGCCCTGCGTGTTCGCCAAGGCGACCATCAGCCGTTCTGCCCGCCGCGTGATGGTCCGGGCGAGGTGCAGAGCCGCCGCCGCCGGTGAGCCGCCCGGTAGAACGAAAGACCGCAAGGGCGCAAGTTCCGCATTGAGTTCGTCAATCTTGCGCTCCAAACGATCGACTTGCGATTGGACGATACGCAGCGATTCCGAATCGGCGCTTGCATTCAACGGCACGCAAAGATCGGCGCCAAGATCGAACAGATCATTCTGAACACACAGCAGCATCGCGTCGATCCTGGCACACACCACGTCGGAAGCGGTCGCTACACGGGCAAGTCCGATCGCGGAATTGGCCTCGTCGATGGTGCCATAGGCTTCGATCCTAAGATCGTTCTTGCCGCGCCGCTCGCCGGTGCCCAGCGCGGTCGTGCCGTCGTCTCCGGTCCTCGTGTAGATTCTGCTCAGGACAATCATGGCGCTCCACATCAAGGCTCGAACCGCGCGCGGCGTCGCAATCTTTCACGCAATCTTCTTCGAACCGTAGTCCATGAGATCGTGCCTAACCGCGAAACCACAAGACGCCCATGATAATCACTATAACGGCGAACTGGAGGCCGACCCGCCAGCGCATCAGCATCTGCGATCTATTGGAGTTACCGCCGCGCAGCATATTGGCGAGGCCGAGCAGAAGCACGACCGTGACCGCGCCGACGCCTATGGCAACAATCAGATTGGTTGCAGAATGCATTTTGGTCCTATCCTTGGCAACAAAACATCACGCGCGGCAAGCAGGCGTGCGGCCGGTCAATAGCGGCGTAAAAGACGGTTGAGATAGTCCAGTTCCTCAGGGGGCCGCGCGGGCTCCCCGAGCCTGCGGCGGAGCTCCTCAAGGACTCGCCTGGCGCGCTCGGCGGCGGGCACGCCCATCGGATCGAAGCGCGCGTTCGGATTGAACGCTCGTTCGCTGCCGCTCGGACGCCCCAGCGGGTCAGTGCCCCCGGCAGCGCCAAATTGGCCTTGGCCGCCTTGCCCCTCCTCGCCCTCGGCCCCCTCACCTTCGCCCTTGCCCTGCATGGCTTCGGCAAGCTTTTGAGCGCCTTCGCGCAGGGCTTCAACGGCCCGCCCCTGCGCATCAACCGCATCACGCGAACCGCCAGGACCTTGCCCCAAAGCATTTTCCGCCTGGCGCATGGCATTGTGCGCGCCATCGAGGTCATTGGCCTCAGCGCCTGCTCCATCTAAGCGTTTTTGCAGATTTTCAAGCCGCTCGCGGAGCGCCTGTTGACGTTTAGCGAGACCGGGATCGCCGTTTTGTCCTGCACGCGGTGCTTTGCCCGTTTTCGGGCTGGTGCCTTGACCGCGGTCATTTTTGTCAGCTTGATCTTGGGCGCTGTCCTCGCTGCTGTCTTGATTGAAGAAATCGTCCAGGGTTTGTTCACCCGGCAGGCCCAACTGGCCGCGTTCCCCACGCTGCCTGTGCCGCTCCCCCTGGCCGCTTTGATAAGTTTCGTCACGCAATTGCTGCTGTTCCTCGCTCATACGGCCAAGTTCATCGAGAGCGCGGCTCATTTCCTGAGCGTGAGGATTGGGCTTATGCGGCCCTGCAGTTCGCAAATTTTCGAGAATATCTTGCAGATGTTCGAGCATTTTCTGGGCGCTCGCGCTGTCACCGGAACGCAACATGTCCTGCATCTTGTCGAGCATCGCCTGCAGTTCCTGGGGGCTGATCGAGCGGCCTTTGCCTTGCAGCGATGCGGAGTCGTTTTGATCGTTTTCCTTGCTTTGCCGCGCCGCGAGTTCTTGCAAGAACTTGTCCATCGCGGCGCGCAGATTTTCGCTCAGCTTTCGTATTTCCTCTTCGGGCGCGTTGCGTTGGAGGGCTTCCCGCAATTGTTGTTCGGCGGCGCGAAGGTCGCGTTCCGCTTCCGAGAGATCGCCATTCTCGATTCGAAGCGCCATTTGCCAAAGATAATCGGCGGCCTCGACAATATCTCTGTCGCTGCGCGCCGAATTAATCTGGTCGTACGCCACCCGCAAGCCAAGGTAAACGCCGGTGCCGGTCGCAAAGGTTTCCGGCTCGATCATCAAAGCATCGAGCGCGTTCGCGACCCGTGCCTTATCATCCGGTGCCAGAATCAGATTGCGGCGTTGTTCGGCCAGCGCGCG
The DNA here is from genome assembly GCA_036561105.1 of Methylocella sp. Lineage (GTDB taxonomy): Bacteria > Pseudomonadota > Alphaproteobacteria > Rhizobiales > Beijerinckiaceae > Methylocapsa. Next base: position 25,669 of record DATBPZ010000144.1, read on the forward strand.
CGCGATCGGCTTGACGAAAGGCTTTTGCGGCAGCGTGATTACGACGGGATCGCTTTTGCCTTCATTGCCGCCCTCATCGCGCGCGACCAATGTCATCTCGACACGCGTGCCCGCCCATGGATGTTCGGAAAGGTCAGCTGTGGTGTCAGCCTCGCCGGCGAGGCTTGGCGCGGGCGGCATCTGAAGCGGCATTTTGGGCGGATCGACGAGCGAACGCTGCGCGGGCCGCCCGCCAGGAAGCACCGGTTTGGCGAAACTCGCCTCGGCGCTGGTGACCCCATAATCATCGGCGATAGTGTATTTCAGCGTTATCGATCCGCGCGCATTGAACTTAGGCACGGCCGTCAGAGCAATCGATGGAGGCAGGTCCATGATCGCATGAATATCGAACGTGCCGAGCTGCCTGCCAGCGTAGCCAAGCTTGAGCGCCGCGTCGCCGTGCAGCACCAACCGGATTTCGTCTTTGCCGCCCGAAATTCCTGCGGCTGGCTTGGCTGGGGCGGCACTGGAGCTTGCTGGCGCGGAAGCGGTTTTACTTTGCGGGATTGCGGAGAGCGCACCTTTGACGTCGATGTCGGAATTGCCTCCGGGGGCGTGAATGACAACAGTCGATTCGCTTGGCGCCTCGATTTTTTGTGGGTTTTCCGAACCGGTCAGGCTCCTAGTCCCGCCAAGGCTCAAGACGAGCGGTGGTTTTCCCGTGTAGGGGGGAGGATCAATCCAGGCATCCATCCGGTAGCCATGGCCTTGCAAGGAGTCCAACCGCCAATCAAATGCCGCCGCGACGCGCGCATATCTTTCGGGGCCTGCGACAAAGCCTGTCGCGACCAACGCGACGAGGACAGTCGCCCTCAGGGCGTAGTGGTCGACGTCCACCATGCGGGGTGAGGGGTCGCCGGTGCGCAGCAAAGCCACTGCCTGCTCCGCTCTGCGGCGATGCAGAGCCCACAGGGCGCGCGTTGCCGGATCATTCACCCCATTGCCAAGCCGGTCGTCGATCACCGCGGCGGGGCGCGATGCAAGCCCCGATACCCGGTCGATCCGGGTCAGTGCCTCCTTGCGCGAGGGAAACCGGAACGTACGCAGCGGGAGCAGTGCTATAACGGCGGCGGCGGCAAGCACGAGGACGCCGAGGCCACGCACCCAATGCGGCGCATCAAGCCATACTCCGGTCCAGGACACACAAACAAAAACGCCAGCGACGATGAGGGGCGGCAGCACGAGGCGCCAAATCCGCTCGAACAGGAGGACGGCGCGGGCCTTAAAGAGAAGCCCTTCGAGTCGCGGATTCGTCGCGTCACCGCCTGACGGCGGGTCATCTTGGCGCATTCGCTTCCTGCGTCCGAATGTCAGCAAACCGGTCTCCGGGAAACACGAACGCCGGAAGTTGAACGGCGCTTCTGCAGCAGCGGCTTTTGTCGCATAATCTTAGCCAAAAAGTCTGCAACTTTTTGGAAATCCCACGCAAAGCGGAGGATTGACCCCCACAGGCGCGGCAGGCTAGCACGATCAATGGCAAGTGCCACCCCGCGACACCGCCATTTCTAGCTCAACCACGCCGGAATTTCGTCGAGGCCGATCAATTCCTCGTAAGTTTTGCGCGGGCGAACGATGGCATATTGGCTGCCATGCACCAAAACCTCCGGCACCAGCAGCCGCGAATTATAGGTTCCGGCCTGCACCGCTCCATAAGCGCCAGCCGACATAATCGCCAAAAGATCGCCAGGCGAGGGCTCGGCCATTTTTCGAGAAAGGGCGAGATAATCGCCGGTTTCGCAGACCGGGCCAACGATATCGGCGGTCATCTCGGGGCTGGAACCAGCTGGGCGAACCGGCAGCACTTCATGATGCGCATCATATAACGTGGGGCGCACCAAATCGTTCATGGCGGCATCGACGATCACAAAGGTTTTGGCTTCGCCTCGCTTCACGAAGAGGACGCTCGTCACCAGAATGCCGGCGTTTCCGGCGATCAGCCGCCCTGGCTCGAAGATTAGTTTGCAATCAAGCGGCGCAAGCCTTGCTTTGACAATCTCCGCATAACGCTCCGGATGGTAACTTTCCGGATCTTCCCAAGACGCGTAAGGAATTCCAAGACCGCCACCAAGATCGACATGATCGAGGGCATGACCGTCGGCGCGCAGCACACGGACAAAATCGGCGATCATTTCGAAGGCTTCATCGAACGGGGCGAGGTCGGTAATCTGCGATCCGATGTGAATATCGACTCCCGTGACCTTGATTCCGGGCAGCTTAGCCGCGTGCACATAGACTTCGCGGGCGCGACTAAGCGGAATGCCGAATTTGTTCTCGGCCTTGCCGGTTGCGATCTTGGCATGCGTTTTTGCATCGACATCGGGGTTGACCCTGAGCGATATGCGCGCCGTCCGATTCCCGGCGTGGGCGAGTTGCGATAAAGCGAAAAGCTCCGGCTCCGATTCCACGTTGAAACAGAGAATTCCACTGTCGAGCGCGAACGCCATTTCGGGCGGCGTTTTGCCAACCCCCGAAAAGGTGATTTTGTCTGGCGCGGCACCCGCCGCGAGGGCGCGGCGAAGTTCTCCTTCCGACACGACATCCATCCCCGCTCCGAGCCGTGCCAAGGTCTTAAGAACAGCCTGGTTGGAATTGGCTTTCACCGCGTAGCAAATCAGATGCGGCACGGCGGCGAAGGCCGAATCGAACACTTCGTAATGACGGGTGAGGGTCGCAGTCGAATAGCAATAGAAGGGCGTGCCCACCGCTGCCGCGAGCTTGGCGAGATCGACATCCTCGGCGTGCATGACGCCGTTCTTGATCGTGAAATGATGCATGGATGGCTTAAAGGAGAGGATCGAGCGGGAAGGGTCTTGGCGTATGCGGCACTGCTGGCTTCGTTCCGGCCTGAGCAGGGGTTGCTTGGGTGCCAGAATTGACCGTATTTTGTCCCGCGGGCTCGCCTGGGTATTGCGACGGTCCTTCATCCGGCGTTCCCGTGAGCGGCACTGTCGAAGCAGGCGCGCCGGGCGGCGGTTCGAGCGCGCCACGCCGCCCGCAGGAGCCGAGGCTAAGTGCGACGGCGGCGATGACAAAGGCGGCGGCGAGTTTCGAAGGGGGTAATTTCACGAACAAGCTCCATAAGGAGCGCCACTATAGGCGAAGGCCGGGGGTAAGTCTAAACCGCGTCACATCCCCCAACGGCGGACAAACCAAGTTTTCACCAAATGCGTCAGGGTCGCGTAAGTCAACAGGAAAGCGGCGATAATGGGCCAATAAAGATTAGGCAATGGCGTGAATTTCAACGCCTGCCCGACAAGTGTAAAGGGCAGCGCAATCCCGACCACGCAGATGATGACCGACGTCGCAATGAGGGGGCCGCTGGCGCGGCTTTGCAGGAAAGGGATCTTTGCGGTGCGGATGATGTGGATAATCAGCGTTTGCGTCAGCAGGGATTCGACGAACCAGCCGGTCTGGAACAAGGACGGATTGTTCCAACTGTCGAAGACATAGAGCATAGTGAAGAAAGTCGCGTAGTCGAAGATCGAGCTGATCGGCCCGATGAAGACCATGAATTTGAAAATATTGCCGATATCCCATTTGCGCGGGACCGCAAGATAATCCTCGTCGACATTGTCTGTTGGAATCGCGGTTTGCGAGAAATCGTAGAGAAGATTGTTGGTGAGGACTTGAATGGGCAGCATCGGCAGGAAGGGGAGGAAGATGCTGGCACCAAGCACACTGAACATGTTGCCGAAGTTCGAGCTCGCGCCCATCTTGATGTATTTGGTAATGTTTCCAAAAACCTTGCGCCCTTCGATGACGCCTTCCTGAAGGACCATCAGACTTTTTTCGAGAAGGATGATGTCGGCGGATTCCTTGGCGATATCGACAGCGGTATCGACGGAAATCCCCACATCGGCGGCTTTCAGCGCGGGGCTATCGTTGATGCCGTCGCCCATGTAGCCGACGACATGGCCTTTGGAATGAAGAGCGCCGATCACGCGCGCTTTTTGGGCCGGGGAGACCTTGGCGAAGACTGCGGTCTTTTCAGCAAGCTCGGCCAACGTGCTCTCGCTCATGGGTTCGATCTCTGGGCCAAGCACGATGCGATCCACCGCGAGTCCAACCTCGCGGCAAATCTTGCGTGTGATGATCTCATTGTCGCCGGTGATAATCTTGACCGCGACACCAGATTTCATAAGCGCGGCGATGGCGGCGCCGGCGCTCTCCTTCGGCGGATCGAGAAACGCGATATAGCCGAGCAGAGTTAAGTCGCTCTCGTCTTCGACGGAATAGCTCTTCTTAAGATCGGTAATTTCCTTATATGCGATCGCGACGACGCGGAAACCATCCTCGTTGAGCTTTGCTGTCTCCGTCTGCGCGGCGGTAAGATGGGTTGCATCCAAGGTTCCCAATTCGGCGCCGAGTTCATAATCCTTGCAGACCGAAAAAACTTCCTCGACCGCGCCCTTGCAGATTAGAACGTGAGTGCCGTCTTCGCGCGATAAAATGACCGAGAGCCGACGGCGCACGAAGTCGAATGGAATTTCGTCGATATTTTCGTATTGATGTTGCAAGTGCAGGTTTTTACCCAGTTCCACATGCTGGAGGACCGCGACGTCCAGCAGGTTTTTCAAGCCAGACTGATAATGGCTGTTGAGATAGGCATATTCGAGCACGCGCTCACTGTCATTGCCGCGAATGTCGAGATGCAGCTTGAGAATGATGCGGTCTTGCGTGAGGGTGCCAGTTTTGTCGGTGCACAAAACATCCATCGCGCCAAAATTCTGAATCGCATGGAGCCGCTTCACGATCACGCGCTTTTTCGACATGGCGATCGCACCTTTGGCGAGGTTCACGGTGACGATCATCGGCAGCATTTCCGGCGTTAACCCGACCGCGACGGCGACCGCGAATAGGAGCGCTTCGAGCCAATCGCCCTTGGTCAAACCATTGATCACCAGCACCAAGGGCACCATGACCAAGATGAAACGGATCATCAGCCAGGTGAAGCGATTGACGCCCTTGTCGAAACTCGTCAGCTCACGCTGCCCGGCAATTTTGTCGGCAAGCTGGCCGAAATAGGTTTTGCCGCCGGTATGAACGATGACGCCGGTGCCAAAGCCGCTTACCACGCTGCCGCCCATGAAACAGAGATTTGGCAAGTCGAAGGGATCGAGGATCTCACCCTTATAGGCAGAAGCTGATTTCTCCGATGGCATCGCCTCGCCGGTCAGGGCCGACTGATTGATAAAGAGATCCTTGGCACTGATGAGCCGCAGATCGGCTGGGATCATGTCGCCGGCCGAAAGCCACACAATATCGCCAGGCACCAGACGCTCGATCGCAATTTCGGTGAAACCGTGGGATTGATCCTCACTGGCGCTCGCCGCCGCGCCACGCCGCTTGACACTGGCGGTCGTCTTCACCATGGCGCGCAGCTTTGCCGCGGCATCGTTGGAGCGATGCTCCTGGACGAACGCCGTTGTGATCGCGAGGACAACCATGATCGCGATGACAACCGCTGCCCTTATGTCACCAAGAAAATACGATACAATGGCAAGTGTGATCAGCAATGCGTTCAAGGGATTGCGAGCGCGTCCCCACAATTCCCGCATGATGCTCGGGCGGCCTTCCTTGGCGATAAGGTTTGGTCCCGTAGACGCAAATCGTGCTTCCGCTTCGGCTGGCTCCAGCCCTTCCAGCGAGGTTTGAAGTTGCGATCGGATCGATTTTTCGTCGGAGCGGCTTGCCGCGAGAATCTCGTTCGACAGGATGATATCGGTATCGCGTGCCTCTAAGTGGCCGTTGGATGCGGCATGACGGTGATGGAAAAAGCCTTGACCACTCATATGAACCATTTCCGAGCCTTCATCCTTCGACGCTGGATTGGTGCATTGTGGTGTCCTCTGAGCCTAGGTTGATAGGATCTCTAAGAGTCCCGAGTGAAAGCCTAGCGCGTGCAGCCATGTTTTGCATGCGTCAGATCAAAGACATTTTATGAAATCCGCTCTGACGACGATTATTCCCGGCAATCTGGGCATGATAGTGATATGGATACAGAAAGAGGCGCCACGTTCAGCCGCGAAATCCTCAAATCAAATCTTATCAGCATTGACGGGCTCCATGTCTTGCGGAGGGCACAAATGAAACTTCGGGTCGGCTACGAACTGCAATATGAATTTCCGCAACCGACTCCCCTGATCGGAATGTTGAATATCCATTACTCCCGCGTGGCGGACCTTGCGGCGCCGGACCATATCGTGATCGTGCCGCCGGTTCCGATCTCTTGCTACAGGGACGGATTTGGCAACTGGTGCAGCCGGATTCTCGCTCCGGCAGGTCCTATGATCCTTTCCACTGACGCCATTGTGACGGATTCCGGCCTGCCTGACGAAGTCGCAGTGGACGCGGCCCCGGTCGCCGTGGAAAATCTTCCGGAAGAGGCCATCGTGTTTCTTCTCGCGAGCCGATTCTGCGATAGCGACCGTTTGTTGGATCTGGCTTGGAGCTTGTTTGGCGGGACCGCGCCGGGCTGGGCGCGAGTGCAGGCGATCTGCGATTATGTGCATGAGCGTATCGCATTTGGCTACGACCACGCGCGAGTGACCCGTACGGCGTCGGAGGCCTATCAAGAAGGGCAAGGTGTCTGCCGCGATTATGCGCATTTGGCGGTGGCGTTCTGCCGGGCCCTCAACATTCCGGCGCGTTATTGCACCGGCTATCTTGGCGATGTCGGCACGCCGCCGCCTTTTCCGCCGGGCGATTTCGCAGCCTGGTTCGAAGTCTATCTTGGCGGGAAATGGTACACGTTTGACGCGCGCAATAACGTGCCGCGCATCGGCAGGGTGCTTCTTGCGAGGGGACGTGACGCGGCTGATGTGGCGATCACGACGACCTTCGGACCCAATACTCTGACCAGTTTCAAGGTCTGGACGGACGAAATCTAAGCGGGGGCTTGACAACGGCCTGGTCTGCAAGCGAGTTGCGGCGTGCTGACATCGACGAACCCAGGACTTTAAGCAACATGAAGATCATTTTGAACTGCGCGGCCGCGGCACTTATGTTTTGCCTGGCGGGGACCTCTGGCGCCCTCGCCCAGCATGCCTGTCACGACGATGCCTTCCGTTTTTGCGGCCAAGACATTCCGGACCACGATAAGATTCATGCGTGCCTGGTGCGGCACGTCAAGCACCTTCACCCGCATTGCAAGGCGGTCATCAAGCCCAAACGCCGCTAGAGGCCGGGGAGAAGCCGCCGCTCATCGATGTCAATGTTCCCGGTCCACGCCTCCGGCAACGGCAGGCCAAGCCGCTCCGCTTCGGCACGTTCCTCACCATCGATGCCGCCGCGAAACGACAACAAATAGAGTCCGGCCGCCTGGACCTTGAATGCAAACGGGATCGACTCCGTCGACCCGGCGCGGATTACTTGTGATATCGCGGCGGTTTTGGGGTTAGAGGTCAAGGGAACCCGGAATCGCACGGGCGGATCGTATTTTGGTCTTCCGTCTGCATCGAAATGGGCGAGCCGCGCGTGGAACGCGGGCGGTTCGTCCTTCCAAGTCACTTTGGTATGCAAGTTGCCGCGATTGGCAAGCTCGACGACGGCGGTAATGATATAACCGTCTTCATTGAGGGAGCGGGTAATCGTTGGCCGTATGTCAACCGCTATGGCGGGCTGTAAATTTGCCCGTAGCTCAATCTCCCTGATACGGGCTGCCAAATCCCCTGGCAAAACAGTGGCGCTGCCGGACTGGCGAAGCAGGCGGAGGACCGCAATTGCCCAAATTCCCGCGCCGAAAAGAGCGACAAACTTAAGTCCAAGCTCTATGAGATCGATCCATGCCCTGTCCATCCGCGTGACCCCTGCAAAATGACGCCGTGGCATATGCCAGCTCGCCGCCTTGGCCTGCGATGGCAGCAGGATCAACCATGGCGCTGCAATGCACAAGGGCGGGCTGTGGACATCTCCGCCCGGTTCGAGGCAGGGGCCTATTTTTGAAGCCGTTTCAGCCAATGTTTGGCCTGCGCACGCACAGCTTTTGGCGCGGTGCCGCCGAAACTGGTCCGGCTGCGCACCGAGTTTTCGACCCCGAGTACCGCGAACACATCATCAGTGATTCGGGGTTCGACCTTTTGCATTTCGGCCAGGGAGAGTTTTTCCAGTCCCTTTTTTTGCGCGGCGGCGATGGCGACTAGGCTTCCAGTGACGTAATGCGCTTCGCGAAACGGCAGCTTGAGCGTTCGTACCAGCCAATCGGCAAGATCGGTCGCGGTGGAATAGCCCAGCCCAGCCGCAGCTTTCATCCGTTTGAGATCAGGGGCGAGATCACCAACCATTCCGGTCATTGCGGCGATGCACAACGAAAGCGAATGCAGCGCGTCAAAAGTGCCTTCCTTGTCTTCCTGCAAATCCTTGGAATAGGCCAGCGGCAGGCCCTTCATCACGATCATCATGGCGTTGAGCGCACCGATGATCCGTCCGGCCTTGCCGCGGATCAGCTCGGCCGCGTCGGGATTGCGTTTTTGCGGCATGATCGACGAGCCCGTCGAAAATTTGTCCGACAGGGCAGCAAAGCCAAATTGCGGCGTCGCCCAGAGTACGATTTCCTCGGCGAGACGGGAGAGGTGAACGGCGCAAATTGCGGCGGCACTCAAGGTTTCGAGGACAAAATCACGATCCGCCACACTGTCGAGCGAGTTCGCCGTCGGCCGGTCGAAACCGAGCGCTTTCGCGGTCATCACCCGGTCGATCGGAAAAGAGGTTCCGGCCAGCGCGGCGGCCCCGAGCGGGCATTCATTGAGACGGACTCTGGCATCGCGCAATCGGGAACGGTCGCGCGCAAACATCTCAACATAGGCCAGGAGATGATGACCGAAGGTGACGGGCTGCGCCGGTTGCAGATGGGTAAAGCCCGGCATCACGCTTGCCGCATGGACAAGCGCCTTCTCCGCGAGCACCAATTGCAGCGCCCGCAACTGCTCATCCAGCGCGTCGATGGTATCGCGAATCCAGAGGCGGAAATCGAGCGCGACCTGGTCGTTGCGCGAGCGCGCCGTGTGGAGCCGCCCCGCCACCGGGCCGATCAGCTCCGCGAGGCGGGCTTCGATATTCATATGAATGTCTTCGAGCGCCCGCGAAAATTTGAAAGAACCCGCCTCGATTTCGCGGGCGATTTCGTCTAAGCCCTTGGCGATGGCTTGTGCGTCGCCGGGCTCCAGCACATTGGTTTGCGCCAGCATGGCGACATGCGCTTTGGACCCTTCTATATCTTGTTTGGCAAGCCTATAGTCGAAGCCGATCGAGGCATTGATCTCTTCCATTATCGCGCCGGGACCGCTCTCGAACCGGCCGCCCCACATTTTGTTGCTCATCTTCTCGCGCTCTTCAAAAGACCAATGGCCGCATGACAGACTCTCATTCCCAAAAAGCCCGCGCGCCGCGCGTTTCACGGAGCCTTGCAGTCGCGGCTTTGGCATGTGCCGGGCTGGCGGTTATCCTATACGGGATCATGATGCCGGGCAGCAAGGAAGGCGCGGTCAACCCGGCCTGTCCAGGCGCGGCGGCCACGGTGGCGCGGCTCAAACCACTGGTGCATGGCGAGGTCGCCGCCCTCGGCCTTGCGTCGCGACCAAAGCCCCTGCCGGAGCTGACCTTCGATGCGGCGGACGGAAAGAAAATCAGCCTGGCGGACTTTAAAGGGCGGACGGTTCTGCTCAACCTCTGGGCGACATGGTGCGTACCTTGCCGGCAGGAAATGCCCGCCCTCGATCGTTTGCAGGGTCTGCGCGGGTCCAAGGATTTCGCGGTGGTGGCCGTGAATATCGATACGGCGCGGCTCGACCGGCCGAAGGCGTTCTTGAACGAAATCGGCGTCAAGAATCTCGCCCTTTACACCGACAGCACGGCGGCGGCGTTTCAAAGCCTGAAACAGGCGGGAAAGGTGATCGGGCTGCCAACAACGATTCTGATTGGCAAGGATGGTTGCGAAATCGGCACCATGGCGGGTCCGGCCCAGTGGGATTCGCAAGATGCCCTGACGCTGCTCGACGCAATGCAGGGCTGACGGATTGCCTTCAAAAACCCGGCGCACCTTTCATGATCTCATCGGCGGTCTTTTTCTGAGCTGGGCTCAGGATTGCGTACAGCGGCCGGATCGCCGCCTCCATCGCACGTAACGATTCAAGCCGCGCGGTCAACCGCACGGCCGTCATTTCGAGGGCGTCGGGCAGGCTGGCGGACATCATCATGGCACGAGTCTGTTCATTCTGCGTCGATTTGCAGAGGCGTGCGTTTTTATCCTTATCGGTGCGGAAGACGTCGGCGAAGACATTCCATTGCTGCATCTGTTCCGGGGTGATCTTGAGTTCGGTTTTGAGATAGGCGAGCTGACCGTCGATATGTTCGTCCGCCCGGCATGCCATCCCCCGTCCGCCCATCGCGGGATCCATGGGCCCTGGCATGTTCTGTTCCTGGGCGATAGCCGTGCCTAATCCCCCGGTGCCGCTCAGAAGCGCGGCTATCGTGCCGGCACGAAGCGCGAGAATCAGCTGCATGAGGGTCTCCTTCCTGAGCGCGTTGACGACCAGATTACCAAATCGGCACGCCATAGACAGGATAGACAGCATTGTAGGCAGGATAATCATAACCGGAGTAGGGATAAGCATAGCTGTACCCCGAGTAAGGATAATCCCAGCCCCATGCCGCGCTGTCGTAGGCGGCGACGCTCGCCAGCCCAAGTCCAAAACCCGGCCACCAATCCCAGCCATAGGCAGGGCCCCAGCCGCTCCAGCCCCAACTAGGCCAGCCCCAGCCGGGCCACCCGACGCCCCAGCCCCACCCGTAAGCGGGCCACCACCCGCCCCATCCCCAACTGTTCCAGCCGCCGCCCCAGCCCCAACTGTTCCAACCACCCCAACCCCGACCCCAGCCCCAACCGTTGCCACCCCAGCCCCAGCCTCGCCCGAAGCCGTTGCCTCCCCAGCCATGGCCCCAGCCGTTGCCGCCGAAATGACCCATGTGCAATGCCGCCATGCTGGCGGCGCCGTTGCGAAAGGCGGCATTGCTGCCTGTGAAGCCTCGGCCAGGTTGAGCACCGGCAAAACCTCGATTGAAACCTGTACCGCCGTGGCCGCCAGCTAGACCCCGTTGGAAAGCTGGCGGGCGCTGAAGATGCGAGTTGTTCGCAAAACCGCGATTGAAGCCGCGGCCAGCAAAGCCTCGAGAGTAACCCCCATAGCCCGGCCGCATCCCGCCATAGCCGGGCCGGAACCCTCCGTACCCCGGATGAAAGCCGTATCCGGGGCGAACGCCCGCAAAACCACGATTGAACCCTCGAAAACCCCGAGCGCCAAAACCCCCGAAGCCGCCCCGGTATCCCCCAAAACCGCCTCGGAATCCGCCAAAACCGCCGCCGTGGAACCCGCCACCGTGGAATCCACCGCCACCGCCGCGGCCAAAGCCTAGCGCGGGGGCAGGCGCGTTCATACTCAGCATAAGGCCGAGCGTCACGGCACAGAGAAAGGCACAAAGGCTGCTCAGCGAGCTTTTCCCGGTGGCTGACCGGAAGGGGCTGCGCGCCAATCTCGTTTTCATCACCGTGTCACCGGTTGCCATAGGACGCAAAGCCTCCTCAAGCAGATCGGTCTACGCCTTGGCGGGCTGTTTGCACGGGATATTTTTGCCAGTCAGATGCGTCGCGAGTTCGCCCGATTGAAACATTTCGCGGACGATGTCGCAGCCGCCGATGAATTCGCCCTTGATGTACAGTTGGGGGATCGTCGGCCAGCTGGAAAACTCCTTGATGCCCTGGCGAATCTCGTCATTGGCAAGGCAATTCACCGGCTCGTAATTCACGTCGAGATACCGGAGAATCTGCACGACCTGCCCAGAAAATCCGCACTGCGGGAAATCTGGCGTTCCCTTCATAAACAGCACGACGTCATTTTTGTCGATCGTCGCCTGGATATCATCCTTGATTGGCATTGGCTGTCCTTTCAGAAAATCGGTAAGGCGGGAAACTTGCCTCGATTATTTTGGCGCCGCTGTTTGAAGCTGCAGCGCGTGCAAAGCCCCGCCCATTGCGCCGCCGAGCGCCTTATAGACGAGTTGGTGCTGCTGAAGTTTGGATTTGCCGGCAAATTCGGAGGAAACGACGGTCGCCGCCCAATGGTCATTGTCATCCGCCAGGGCGGTGAGCGCGACCTCCGCGTCCGGAATACCTTGTTTGATCAAGCGTTCGATTTCAGATGACGGCATGGGCATGGCGTTGGGTCTTTCTCGTCAATGGGGCGCGCTCAAGACTCGGCGCCAGCCATATATTGCGGCAGCCAATCTTCGTTGGCTTCCGTTAGATCATCCAGCAATATGGCGGTCCGGGCGCCGAGGGTCAACGCTTCGCCGCCGGTCGTGCCGATGATTTCGCAAGGGACGCCCGCGAGCCGGGCCGCTCCGGTGATTTCGCGGGCACCTTCAGGACCGGCTGTAACAATATAGCGCGCCTGATCCTCGCCGAACAGAAACCCATGCTCCGGCAAGGATGCCGGAAGTTCAATAGTCGCGCCAATCCCTCCTGCGATCGCCATTTCGGCCAGCGCCACTGCCAGGCCGCCATCGGAAATATCGTGTACGGCAGTCACCGTGCCGTTTGCGATGAGGCTCCGCACGAAATCGCCATTGCGACGTTCCGCCGTGAGATCGACGGGCGGCGGCGCGCCATCCTCGCGTCCGCAAATGTCCCGCAAGTAAAGTGACTGGCCAAGCCAGCCTTGAGTCTCGCCGATCAGCAGAATTTGTTCGCCCGGGGCCTTGAACGCCAAACTCGCGCCGCGGCTCACGTCGTCGAGGAGCCCGACACCGCCGATCGCCGGGGTGGGCGATATGCCGCGCCCGCTGCTCTCATTGTAGAGCGAGACATTGCCGGAAACGACCGGGAAATCGAGCGTCCGGCAGGCTTCGCCGATCCCCGCAATGCAGGCGACGAGCTGGCCCATGATTTCGGGCTTTTCGGGATTGCCGAAATTCAGATTGTCGGTGATGGCGCGGGGCAGGGCGCCCACCGCGATCAAGTTGCGCCAGGCCTCCGCCACCGCCTGTTTGCCGCCCTCGAAAGGGTCGGCCAGACAATAGCGCTGGGTCACGTCGGTTGTCAGTCCTAGGCCCTTCGGCCCGTCACCAATACGGACAACCGCCGCGTCCCCGCCCGGCGCCTGCACTGTATTGCCCAGGATCAAATGGTCATACTGCTCATAAATCCAACGCTTGGAGCAAAGATCGGGGGTAGCCATCAAGCGCAAGAGCGCCTCGGCGTGGGAGATGGGCGGCGTGACCGTGCTAGAATCAATGCGGGGCGGCTTGGGCGTCGCGACAGAGGGGCGATCATACAGCGGCGCCGCGTCGCCAAGCTCCTTGATCGGCAGATCGGCTTTAAGAGTCCCGCCATGGGTGACCGTGAAGCGCAGGCTGTCCGTCGTCTCGCCGATGACGGCGAAATCGAGCCCCCATTTGCGAAAGACCGCCTCGGCCTGCGCTTGCCTGGCTGGATCGAGCACCATCAGCATCCTCTCCTGGCTTTCGGAGAGGAGCATTTCGTAGGCAGTCATGCCGGTCTCACGGCAGGGCACTTGATCAAGATCGAGCGCAATCCCCAGGTTGCCCTTAGCGCCCATTTCGACCGCCGAGGAGGTGAGGCCCGCCGCGCCCATGTCCTGGATCGCGATGACGGCGCCGGTCTGCATCAATTCGAGGCACGCCTCGAGCAGCAGCTTTTCGGTGAAAGGATCACCGACCTGCACCGCTGGGCGTTTTGTGTCCGCGTCTGCCTCGAAAGACGCGGAGGCCATGGTCGCGCCATGGATGCCATCGCGGCCGGTTTTTGAGCCGAGATAGACGATTTTGTTGCCGATCCCGCTCGCCTTCGCATAGAAAATCTCGCCGGATTTGGCGATGCCCACCGCCATGGCATTAACGAGAATATTTCCGTCATAGCTCGTGTCGAAATTGGTCGATCCGCCGACGGTCGGCACCCCAAAGCTGTTGCCATAGGCGCCAATCCCGGCGACGACACCCGCGACAAGATGGCGCGTGCGCGAATGGTCCGGGGCGCCAAAACGCAACAGGTTCAAGCAGGCCACGGGCCGCGCGCCCATCGTGAAGACATCGCGCAAAATGCCGCCAACCCCTGTCGCGGCACCCTGAAACGGCTCGATATAGGAGGGGTGATTGTGGCTCTCCATCTTAAAGACGCAGGCAAGCCCGTCACCGATGTCGATGACACCGGCGTTTTCCCCCGGGCCCTGAATGACCCAGGGCGCCTTGGTGGGAAGTCCGCGCAAATGTTTCCGCGAGGATTTGTAAGAGCAATGCTCGTTCCACATTGCCGAGAAAATACCGAGCTCGGTAAAGCTCGGGGCCCGGCCGATGAGGGCCAGGATGCGCGCATATTCGTCAGCTTTTAGCCCATGCACGGCCGCGAGTTCGGGGGTGACTTTGGGTTCGTTGCGCGCGTGCACGGGATCTCCGGGTCGGCCTTGAGCCGGAAGAGGGATTCAAGCCGCTTTTGTAAAGCCGGCAATGCTCTCGAACAAGCCGCGCCCATCGGTTCCGCCAACGAGCGGATCGATGAGATTTTCCGGATGCGGCATCAGGCCAAGAACACGGGAATTTTCCGAATAAATCCCGGCGATGTGATTGACCGACCCATTGGGATTGGCGCCGCCACCAACGACACCACGCGCGTCGCAATAGCGGAACGCGACGCGGCCCTCGCCTTCGAGGCGTTTGATCGTCTCCCCATCCGCCTCGTAATTGCCCTCGCCATGCGCGATCGCGACTTTGATCACCTGGCCGCGGTTATAATGCGACGTGAATGGCGTATCGTTGCGCTCTACCGAAAGATGCTGCATCCGGCAGACAAAGCGTAAATTGGCGTTGCGCATCAACACGCCGGGCAAAAGTCCGGCTTCGAGAAGAATCTGAAAGCCGTTGCAGATGCCAAGAACCAAGCCGCCCTTTGCGGCATGCGCGCGAACGGCCTCCATGATGGGGGCGCGAGCGGCGATGGCCCCGCAGCGCAGATAATCGCCATAAGAAAAGCCGCCGGGCAGTACGACAAGGCCTATGCCGGAGGGCAGCTCCCGCTCGCCATGCCAGATGAGCGGCGGTTTTTTGCCGGTCACTGTCTCGATGGCGCGGATCGCGTCCTGCTCACGATTCGAGCCGGGGAAAAGAATGATCGCCGCGTTCAGAGGAGTTCTACCTGGAAATTCTCAATGACTTGGTTGGCGAGCAATTTCTCGCAGGCGCCGCGCAGCATTCCTGTTGCAGCGGTGCGATCTTCTGCCGCAACCTCGACTTCGAACAATTTGCCTTGCCGCACGCTGCCGATCCCCTCGACGCCAAGCGATTTGAGGGCGCCCTCGATCGCCTTGCCTTGCGGATCGAGGATGCCGTCCTTGAGCGTAACGAAGACCCGCGCTTTCATCAGTCCTTGAACCCGCAATCACACACGCCTTCGAGATCCCTCAGGCACTCTTGCGCACATCTCTTATAGTCGGCCGGGTCTTTGCACATCATAAGGTATTGATGGCAGTTTGCCATGCCCTCCGGCTCTTCAGGATGCTGGCAGGCTTGCCGCAACTTTGCGCAGTCGCCGAAGTGAAAATTTCCGCCTTGTGGACTCGTTGTTCGAGAAAGCGCGGAAAAGGGAAACGCTCCAGCCGCCGCTGCCGCAACAATCGCCGCTATAGAACTCTGTGCAGGCATGTTTCTTTGGACCACCCATCATTGTACGAGCTTCGGCCCAACCGCGCGCGGCTGTTCGTTCTCCTGCAGGATGCCGAGCCGCCGCGCGACTTCCGTATAGGCCTCGACCAAGCCGCCGAGGTCACGGCGGAAACGGTCCTTGTCGAGCTTGTCGTTCGATTTGATGTCCCACAGGCGGCAAGAATCCGGGGAAATCTCGTCGGCGACGACGATCCGCATCATCTCGCCTTCCCACAGACGGCCGCATTCCATTTTGAAATCGACGAGCCGGATGCCGACGCCAAGGAACAACCCGGAGAGGAAATCATTGACCCGGATCGCCAGCGACATGATGTCGTCGATCTCCTGAGGGGTCGCCCAGCCGAAGGCGGTGATATGCTCTTCCGAGACCATCGGGTCGTTAAGTTCGTCGTTTTTATAGTAGAATTCGATGATCGAGCGCGGCAGCTGGGTGCCTTCCTCGATGCCGAGACGGGTCGAAAGCGATCCGGCGGCGACATTGCGGACGACCACTTCGAGCGGGACGATTTCCACTTCCCGAATCAATTGTTCCCGCATATTGAGACGGCGGATGAAATGCGTCGGGACGCCGATATCGTTGAGATTTTGAAAGACGAATTCCGAAATGCGGTTGTTGAGCACCCCTTTTCCGTCGATCACCTCGTGCTTCTTGGCGTTGAACGCCGTTGCATCGTCCTTGAAGTGCTGAATCAGTGTGCCAGGCTCGGGGCCCTCATAGAGAACCTTTGCCTTGCCTTCGTAGATGCGCCGGCGGCGATTCATTGGGATTAACCGTGGCTTGAGGTGATCCATGGGGGGCCGTGGCTCCTTGTATAACATCCTAAGTTCCGCATGTGGTGTGCGCGATGGGCACCCACGGAAGCAGAAAGCAGAGGCTATGCGTTTATGTGTTGCCGCGGTATCGAGGGGGGCCGGGACTTTTTCCGGGTGCGGAGCGAGCCAGCCAAACCCAACCTATCCGAAAGCGGTTTTTTGTACAATGCCAAGCCAAACATCATCTAACGCGGCACATGCTCTAAGAAACATGTACCGCCCCAGCACTTTGCCGAGCTGACACTATGCCACGTGAGAGGAATTTTTCGCAGGATTGACCCTCCGTGTAGAAACGGACATTTGTCCTTTAGCAGAGATTTGAATCGGGACATAGAAAGAAATAGAGCTGCAACGTTGCTTTGCCCGAGGGTGACGCCCTCGCGAAACGTTGCTAGGATGGGGCCACCGCTGGGATGCGGAGGCACAACTGTTTGCTGGGGAGAATTATGACGACTTTCGACGAGCGCGAGAATGCCTTTGAAGCAAAGCTCGCCCATGACGAGGAATTGCGGTTCCTTGCGCGGGCGCGGCGCGACAAAAGGCTCGGCCTTTGGGCCGCGGAAAAACTCGGCAAAGCGGGAGTCGAGGCGGAGGCTTATGCCGGGGGTCTCCTCGCCGCCGATGTCCAGAAGGCTGGGTCGGAGCAGATCGTCAAAACGATCCGCGCCGACTTCGATCGCGCCGGAGTGGCGGTCACCGATCCGCAAATTCGCAAGCAAATGGAGGAGCTTTTCGCGGCGGCGGTCGAAGAACTTACGAAGGGCACAGGGCAGGGGAAGAAGGCTCCCGGCTAAAGATGATGTGGGGAGTTTCTTGCGCGCGCCAAATTGCCGCTCCGCACTCACCCCGCTTACTCGCATGTCAGTTCGGCAAGTATCGCTTTCCAGCCCTTTGATTGAGTCGGTGGGTAGCGACTTTCAATCGGGGAGCAACCAAGCCGGATCAACATCGAGGGCTTTGGCCAGGGTCGTCCGCGTTTTTCAGGGGTTCCCTTACGGCGGCGGGCTTCAAGGTCGCGCAGAGCCTTCAGGAGACTATCCCCCGTAACATCGCAGCCGAGAGATCTGCTCGGGCAGGACGGAGGCTCTCCCGGCTGCCAAGTCGGCCATGCGTTCATCATAGATCGCGGCATCGTTAGCATCTTCCCCGGCCTCGGCCGCGGCAAGCGCGTCGAATTCGGCGCGGGAAAGGACCACGAGCTCCTCGCCGCTTGGGGTCTTGATGATTTGCGGCTTTGCCATCTCAGTTTTTCCGGTAGGTTGTCGTTTCGCGTTTGCCAACATAAATCGCAAGGATCGTGGCCGAATCTTCGTCGAAAATCACCCGGTAGCGCCTGACCCGGAGGCGCAAACCGTTTTAGATCGCAAGGCAACGCGGCGAACGTCGTGCGAACGATTTCCACGCCTCGAACGTGCATGTTCGCGCGCTGTTCGGTATTGATTTGCGCGGTTCGTGAAATCGTCAATTTTTATAATGTAAATAAAATCAAAGACTTGATGGTGGGCGCGACAGGGATTGAACCTGTGACCCCTCCCGTGTGAAGGGAGTGCTCTCCCGCTGAGCTACGCGCCCGCCGTGCCTTCTGGCTTCCGTGGAAGCCCTTTATGAAAGCAAGTCGTTTCAAGTCAAGGCGAATTCCGGCTAGGAGACGCCCAGCGCCTCCACCGCGTCCCATAATTCGTCATAGTGGCCGATCACCCGGTCCGGCTTGAAGGTATCGACCGGCTCGCTCGTATAGCCGAAATTGACCGCGACGACCGGCACCCCGGCATTGCGTGCGGTATCGATATCGGTTTTCGAATCGCCGATCATGACCGTCCTGCCGCGCTCGCCGCCCGCCCGCGCGATGGTGTGCAGCAAGGCGCCGCCGTCAGGCTTGCTGACCGCGAATGTATCCTTGCCGCAGATCGCCCGGAACCGGCCGGCGATGCCCAGCGCGTTCAGCAAAAGGATGGACGCATGTTCAACCTTGTTGGTGCAGACGGCAAACGTAAACCCTGCGGCTTCGAAACGGTCGAGAGCCTCGGAGACGCCGGGAAACAAAGCCGTCGCGTCGGCGATGTGGGCTTCGTAATAGGCCAGAAAATCGGCCAGCAGTTCGGCAGCGCGGGTTTCGCTGACAGTGATGGCATGCGCCAAAAGCCCGCGCTCGATCAAAAGTTTCGCGCCGCCGCCGACCATTGCGCGCGCTTGTGCGAATTCGACCCCGGAGAGCCCTTCCCGGGCCAGGATTACATTCAAGGTCGAGACGAGGTCGCAAGCGGTATCGGCGAGTGTTCCGTCGAGATCGAACACGAGAAGTGGGGAAGGATGTAATTGCTGCATTGCGAAGGAAATAAGCGGCAAACCCATTGCGGTCAAGGTCGCGGCCCGCAGCTCCCCTCTCGCTTAATTGCTTCTCTTGCGTATAAAGGAGCAGCCATCGAATCAGCTTTGGATCGCATGGGGAGAGCTGGCATTATGGGTTTTTTGCAAAACCTCACGCCTCGCGCGGGCGTATCTGGCGCGGGTCTGCTCTTACTGGCGACGGTTCACGGCGCCATGGCGGCGAATTATGAATTTCTGGCAGCGCCGGAAACCGATCTTAACCGCGTCTATCGTCTTGACCGGGCGACTGGGGAAATTGGCGCCTGTCAGTATGGATTGAAGGAGACCTCCGCCGTCGGCGTCACCCTCTGTTATCCGCCCGGCGAAGGCGCTGGCGCCCAGGCGTCGGGGGACTATGCGCTCGTCGCCTCGCACCACGAGCGGGAAGGGGGTGTGTTCCGGGTCGATCTGCGCACCGGCATGATGTCGATTTGTTATGTCTTGAACGACACCGTCGTCTGCACGCCGCAGGCACGTTAAGAGGTGAATGGAACGAGCTTCGCCTCTCGTCCACAAAATCGAACGCGATGATCATTGAACGATCGCCGCAAGAGCCCGCGCACACCCGTTTATTTCGCGGTTGTTCTTCTTTCAGGCCGTTAATAGGGTCAGAGGCGTTGGTGGAGAGGATTAGGATGCGTGCCATACGCCTTGCCAAGATTTTATGCGTCGCCGCCGTCGGGTTCGATGTTGCGCTCGTCGCCTTCGGCAATCTGACGGACTATTGGACCAATTTCGCATTCGTCACGGAAGTCCTCGACATGGACGAGGTGCCCGCCGCCTCGCACATCCATTGGCGCGCGTTGACGTCGCCACTTCTGCATCATGCCAGCTATATCTTAATCATCGCGGCGGAAACTGCCGTCGCGGCACTCTGTCTTTCGGGCGCTGTTTCGATGACCCGGCAACTGCGGGCCAAGCCGCCGCTCTTTCAGTCCGCCAAAACCAAGGCGGTCGCCGGGCTGACACTCGGGTTCTTGCTCTATGAGGCCGGGTTCGTTGCCGTCGGCGGCGAATGGTTCGGCATGTGGCAGGCGCGCGATCTCGATGCCGTGCCAAGCGCGTTCCGCGTGCTGATAACAATGCTGGGTGTGTTGATTTTCATTTCGCTGAAGGACGAAGACTCGGCATGACGTGGAACGCGAGAGGGGAGCGATGAGCGGGGATGACTGCGCAAAGGACGTGCCTGGCGGGGACAGGCGCAATGCCCTGGCGCTGCTCGGCGCGGGACTGGCCGGGGCTGCAGTGGGCGCGGGCCGTGCGAGGGCGGAAGCGGTGCGGATGCCGCCGATTCCCGGCGACGAGGATTTTATGCGGCTGGCGATCGCCGAGGCCGCAAAAGCCGACTTTCCTTTTGGCGCGGTCATCGTGCACGATGGCAAAGTTGCCGCGATGGGCCGGAATCTGGGGACGACCACCAACGACCCCACCGCACATGGGGAAATGGTGGCGATCCGCCGGTTTGTCGCGTCGCGCCCTGCCGAGGAGCTCAAGGGGACGACCCTCTATACGTCGGGAGAGCCTTGCCCCATGTGCATGGGCGCCATTGTTTGGTGCGGCATTGGCCGGGTGGTTTTCGGCGCCTCGATCGAGGAGCTGGCCACGAAAATCGGTCAGATCATGCTCACCAGCCGCACGATCGCCGAGGCCACCCCCTTTGCCTCGATTGGCATCACCGGTGGCGTGCTTTCCGCAGAGGCGCTGGCCTTATTTTCGAAGTAAGCGGGAGCGAGGCTTTCAGCCTCCGGGATTCTGACAGCGCTTCGTGCAAAGATATTCAAATTTTTCGCAATTCTCTTTGCAAGCCGCGCGATCGCAATCGACGATGCACTGCTCTTGCTCTTCGGGGTCCGAGCATTGCGCCCGGCAAGCGTCCGCGTTGGCTTTGCAACTTGCCTGGCAAGCCTCGGCCTGACTGACTTGATAGTCTCCCGAGACGGGGAGATTGGCGGCGGCGGCGCTCCCAGCAATGAGAGCTCCAGACATGCAAAGGGCGAACAGCATTTTCATGGGGTACCTTCTAGCGCATGCTTACGAAAAGTCTGCAATTTTTTTTAAAATCCATTGCCGCCCGGCACTCAAATTTGCGTGCGGCCAGTGTCATCTCCTCATGCGTTTGCATGCCGCAATGCGAAAGCCGCTGCGAATGGTGCGCCGGCGATGGTGATGAGAGTTAGGGCGCAAAGAATCAAAAAAGGCGTCGCGAAGGGGACCGGCGAAGCGGGGCCAGCGGAGGCGGCGGCGACGCCGAAGATCAGCACCGGCACGCACAGCGGCAAAATCAGAATCGCCAGTAAAAGCCCGCCGCGCCGCAGGCTCACCGTGAGGGCCGCGCCGATTGCACCGATCAGGGTCAAGGCGGGAGTTCCAGCGAGCAATGAGAGGGTGACACTCCAAAGCTGACTGGCGGGAAGATTGAGCATCAGGCCGAAAAATGGGGCGGCGGCAGCGAGCGGCAGGCCGGTCAAGAGCCAATGCGCAAGACATTTCACGAGAACGATGAGTTCCAGCGGCGTCCGGCTCGTCAAAAGAAGATCCAGCGAACCATCCTCGTAATCGGCCTGGAAAAGCCTGTCGAGCCCGAGCAAAGTCGCGAGCAGGCCTGAAATCCAAAGAATAGCAGGAGCAATCTTTCCCAAAAGTGCGAGATCGGGACCGATCGCGAACGCAGTTAACGTGACGAGAATGAGAAAAAAAACGACGCCGAGGCTTGTGCCGCCGCCAAGGCGCCGCGAGATCCGGATGTCACGGAGAAAGAGGGCGAAGAGCGGCGGCGGTGTTGCGTGAGATGGAACTCTGCGCATCTTTTTCATGAGTGTGCCCCCAGCCGCAAATCCCGGCCCGGAAGGCCGAGCCTTGCATGGGTCGCGGCGACGATCATGCCGCCTTGCGCCAAATGCGACGTCATGAGGCGTGCCATCAACGCCTGGGACGCTGCGTCGAGGGCGGTGAAAGGCTCGTCCAGGAGCCAGAGCGGACGTTTGACAGCGAGCAGCCTAGCGAGTGTCACCCGCCGTTTCTGCCCGGCCGAGAGATAGGCGGCGGGCAGACCGGCAATATGCGAAAGACCAAATTCCGCAAGCGCCGCGTCCACCGCCATGCCGCCATGTCCGGCGTCGAGCATCGGGCCTAGAAATTGCAAGTTTTCGGATGCGGTGAGAAGGCCCTTTAGGGCATCGGCATGCCCCACGTAATGAACTTGTTCGGTAATCGTCGCGTCTGTTGAAGGCGTCAGCGAGATGTCACCCCCAAGGCGCGGCAAAAGCCCGGCAAGCACACGCAGGAGTGTTGACTTTCCAGCGCCATTGGGTCCGGTGACGGTCAGACTTTCCCCGGCTTCGAGCGCAAATGACAGGTTCGTAAAAATGATACGGCCGCCGCGTTCGGCGGTCAGATTTGAGGCGGAAAGTCGCATGATGATTAAACCGTGGGCGGCCGATCTCACCGAATGGGCGTTTTCATCTATCATCCGTGTAGCTCTCGGCGATAAAATTATTTATAAACCGAAACAGCCTCCCCTTTTTCAGTTCAGACCCCCGGGAAAATTCCGATGACCTCGCTTGACAGTTTCAAAAGCCGCAAAAAGCTCACGGTAGGTTCCAAGACCTACCATTATTTCTCGCTCAAGGCGGCTGAGAAACATGGGCTTACCGGCGTGTCGGCGCTGCCGTTCTCGATGAAGATCCTGCTTGAGAATTTGCTGCGCTTCGAGGATGGACGCACCGTAACCAAGAGCGACATCGAGGGCGTGGCGGCGTGGCTCACCAACAAAGGCACCGCCGAGCGCGAAATTGCGTTCCGGCCCGCCCGGGTTTTGATGCAGGATTTCACCGGGGTGCCGGCGGTCGTCGATCTCGCTGCGATGCGCGACGCGATGACAAAACTTGGCGGCGATCCGCAGAAGATCAATCCGCTGGTGCCGGTCGACCTTGTCATCGATCATTCGGTCATTGTCGATGCGTTCGGCAACAGCAAGGCGTTAAAGACCAATGTCGATCTTGAATATGACCGCAACGGCGAGCGGTACCGGTTCTTGAAGTGGGGCCAGGGCTCATTCGACAATTTCCGCGTCGTCCCTCCGGGCACCGGGATTTGCCACCAAGTCAATCTCGAATATCTCGCCCAGACCGTTTGGACCCGCAAAGAGAAATATGCGCCGCCGCGCGGCAAATCCGAAAATGTCGAGGTCGCCTATCCCGACACGCTCGTTGGCACCGATTCGCATACGACGATGGTGAACGGGCTCGCGGTGCTGGGCTGGGGAGTTGGCGGAATCGAGGCCGAGGCCTGCATGCTCGGTCAGCCGCTCTCGATGCTGCTGCCGGAGGTCATCGGGTTCCAGCTGACCGGGGCGCTGGGCGCCGGGGTTACGGCGACCGATCTCGTGCTGACCGTCACGCAGATGCTGCGGCAAAAGGGCGTGGTCGGAAAATTCGTTGAATTTTATGGTCCCGGCCTTGAGCATCTCTCGCTCGCTGACCGCGCGACGATCGCCAATATGGCACCGGAATATGGCGCGACCTGCGGTTTCTTTCCCATCGATTCGGAAACAATCGCCTATCTGGCGACATCGGCGCGAACGCCCAGCCGCGTCGCCCTGGTCGAAGCCTATGCCACGGCGCAAGGGTTGTTCCGCACCAAGAAAACGCCCGATCCCGTCTTCACCGATACACTGGTGCTCGATCTGGCGAGTGTTGTGCCGTCGATGGCCGGTCCCAAGCGTCCTGAAGGCCGGGTGGCGCTCGGCTCTGTCGGGACTGGGTTCAAAGCCGCACTCGACACGGAATATAAAAAGCCCGGCGAGATCGCCAAGCGCTATCCGGTCGAGGGAAAGAATTTCGATCTCGGGCATGGCGATGTGGTCATCGCCGCCATTACTTCCTGCACCAATACCTCAAATCCAAGCGTTCTGATCGGCGCTGGACTGCTAGCCCGCAACGCCATCGCCAAGGGCATTGGCGTGAAGCCTTGGGTGAAAACCTCGCTGGCGCCGGGAAGCCAAGTGGTTGCCGAATATCTTGCCAATTCCGGGCTGCAAAAATCCCTCGACAAGATCGGCTTCAATCTCGTTGGCTTTGGCTGCACGACTTGCATCGGCAACTCGGGTCCCTTAGCGCCCGAAATCTCGAAAACCATCAACGACAATGGCATCATTGCCGCGGCTGTTCTCTCCGGCAATCGGAATTTCGAGGGCCGCGTCAGCCCCGATGTGCAGGCCAATTATCTCGCCTCGCCGCCGCTCGTCGTCGCCCATGCGCTCGCCGGCACCGTCGCGATCGATCTGACAAGTGACCCGCTCGGTCACGACAAAAAAGGCCATCCGGTCTATCTGAAGGACATCTGGCCGTCGCAAGAGGAAATCGCCGAAATCATCGAAGAGTTCGTGACGAAGAAAGTGTTCAAGTCGCGTTACGCGGATGTGTTCAATGGCGATACGCATTGGCGCAAGGTCAAGGCTCCAGCGGGCGAAACCTACAAATGGGATATCGGCTCGACCTATGTGCAAAACCCGCCCTATTTCGTTGGCATGAAAATGGAGCCCGAGCCAGTGCGGGACATCGAGAACGCGCGCATCCTGGCGCTGTTCGGAGATAAAATCACGACCGATCATATTTCGCCTGCTGGCTCGATCAAGGAGGTCTCGCCCGCGGGGCAATATCTGCTTGAGCGGCAAATCTCGAAAGCGGATTTCAATCAATATGGCACAAGGCGCGGCAATCATGAGATCATGATGCGCGGCACCTTTGCCAACATCCGGATCAAGAACTTCATCCTGCAACGGGACAACGGTCTCGTGCCGGAAGGCGGCATGACCCGGCACTGGCCAGATGGTCAGGAAATGCCGATCTTCGAGGCGGCGGTAAAATATGAGGCGGAGGGCGTGCCTCTCGTCGTCTTCGCGGGCGCCGAATATGGCAATGGCTCGTCGCGCGATTGGGCCGCTAAGGGCACCAAATTGCTCGGCGTGCGGGCGGTCATAGCCGAATCTTTTGAGCGCATTCACCGCTCAAACCTCGTCGGCATGGGCGTCCTGCCGCTGACCTTCGAACCCGGCACGAGCTGGAAATCCCTTGGCCTCAAGGGCGACGAGCAGGTCACCATCCATGGCCTTGGCGCCACTTTGAAGCCGCGCCAGATGATGGAGGCCGAGATCACGTTTTCCGATGGGCGCGTGGAGAAAGTGCCGCTGCTTTGCCGGATCGCGACCCTCGACGAACTCGTCTATTTCAACAATGGCGGGATTCTCCCCTACGTGCTGCGCCAGCTCGCCGCCGCCTAAATTTCCAACCGCTGTTCAATGTGATAACGGGAGCCGCGCGGCTCCCGTTGCACGTTCATTGATGGATCAGTCACATGCCTCATTTCAAACTTTTCGTTCTGCCCGGTGATGGCATAGGCCCCGAGGTCATGGCCGAAGTCGAGAAAATCGCCGCTTGGTTGACGCGCGAAGGCATCGTTCATTTCGAAATCGAAAGGGGGCTTGTCGGCGGCGCCGCTTATGACGTTTACAAGACCGCGATCTCGGACGCCGATATGGCGCGCGCGCAGGCGGCGGACGCCGTGCTCCTGGCTGCCGTCGGGGGGCCAAAGTGGGATGCTGTCCCCTATGAAGTCCGCCCCGAGGCGGGTCTGCTGCGCTTGCGCAAGGACATGCAACTCTTTGCCAATCTGCGGCCGGCGATTTGCTATCGGGCGCTCGCCGATGCGTCCTCGCTGAAGCGTGATCTTGTCGATGGGCTCGATCTCATGATCGTCCGCGAACTGACCGGCGGCGTCTATTTTGGCGAACCGAAACAGATCATCGATCTTGGCAACGGCCAGCGGCGCGCCATCGATACGCAGGTCTATGACACCTATGAGATCGAGCGGATTGGCCGTATCGCATTCGAGCTGGCGCGCAAACGCCGCAACAAGGTGACCTCCTCCGACAAGCGCAATGTGATGAAATCCGGCGTGCTTTGGGACGAAACGATCAGAGCCTTGCACGCCCGCGAATATAAGGATGTCGAGCTTGAGCATCAGCTCGCCGATGCGCTCGGAATGCAGCTCGTGCGCCGCCCCAAACAATTCGATGTCATCGTTACCGACAATCTGTTCGGCGACATGCTGTCGGATGTCGCCTCCATGCTGACCGGCTCGCTCGGCATGCTGCCCTCGGCCTCGCTCGGCGAAAAAAGCGCCGGGAGCGAAACCCGCAAGGCGCTCTATGAGCCGGTGCATGGCTCGGCCCCCGACATCGCGGGCAAAGGCATCGCCAATCCGATCGCGATGATCGGCTCCTTCGGTATGGCGTTGCGCTATTCGTTCAATCTCGGCGAGCTTGCCGACCGCGTTGAGACAGCGATTTCCGATGTGCTCGGCAAGGGGCTGCGCACCGTCGATATCGCGGGCGGCGCGAAACAAACGCTTTCGACGTCGCAAATGGGCGATGCGATCCTGAGCGCGTTGCAGGCGGGGTTTGCCTAACAACCGCGACCGTGATCAACGAAAAGGAATTTCTGAACCGCCGGACTTCGCGAAGGATAGGGATCTTTGCTATGCCTTGGGCAAAATTCAAGAATTTCCGCATTACGCAACGCACTGAGGACAAGATCGATGGGACGTCCTTCACACGTCCGATTTTGCCGGCGCGATCTTGTTCAGCAGCTGGATGAGTTGTTCAATCTCAGAACGACTTAGCCCCACGAACGCGGAGTCCAGGGCCGCGGCCATCAAGGGTCTTGCTCTTTCGAGCAGGTCTGTTCCCGCGTCGGTCAGATGGTGGCGGATGGCCCGCCCCGGTCCGGTGACCCTCTGGATCAAGCCTCGCTTCGCCAATTTGCTGACAAGCTCGCCAACGGACTGATCCGTCATGAAGCTCGCATTGGCGAGAGCATGTGTTGATTGAGCTGGATTGGCCCGAATGCGGTCAAGGACAACCCAAAGGGCCATGCTCAAACCCAAGCTCGCGAGGTGCCTATCGAAGGCTCCACTTTTGGCACTTTGCGCTCGCTTCAGACTTAGGGCCGCCACCCTCAACAAATCATGCACTATATAAGGTTCCTTGCATTGGCAAGCGAATGAATGTATAAGGTTCCTTGTATAAGGTATCTTATATATAACCATTCGGAGCCCTCATGCCAAAGGACAATTCCCCCAACAACACAGCGAAAATGTCCCGTGCCGCTCTCATAACCGGGGCCACGGCAGGCATGGGGCTTGAAATCGCCCGTGAGCTCGCTGCGCACGGCTTGAAAGTCATTGTCGGTGCGCGTGATATTGAGCGCGGCCACGCCGTTGCAGCAGAACTCTGCGCGGCGGGCGGGAACGTTGTTCCGGTTCAACTGGATGTCACCGATCCCGTCATCGTCTCGCACGCGGCAGCGTGGGTGAGCGGCCAAATCGGCCGGCTGGATGTGCTGATCAATAATGCGGGGATTGCCAGGGATCAAAAAAAGAAACCTGCCGAAACGACATTGCAGGACTTTCGCGAAACGTACGAGACAAATGTTTTTGGCGTTGCCACGGTTACCAACGCATTTTTGCCGATGCTTTTGAAATCTGTAGATGGCCGCGTCATCAATCAGTCCGCCGCGCTTGGCTCACACAGCATGACAGCACGTATGGAGCCGCCTTTGGTGAAGCTCAACTGGCTTGCTTACAACAGCTCGAAAGCGGCGTTAAATTCACTCACTTTGGAATACGCCAAACTCTTGCGGGAAACCTCGGTCAGGGTATTTGCAACATCGCCGGGACAGGTTTCGACGGCACTCAACGGCCATCATCAAGGCGGCATAACGCCCGCAGAGGGGGCGAGCATTGCCGCGCGCCTTGCGACAATCGACGCTCCGCCGCCCAACGGCAGCTTTTGGGGTCTTGCTGGACAAATGGCATGGTAAGGTGACTTTGCGGTCGCCTAGCCGCGTGACTTAGCGCTCAATGCCGGAGCCGGAGCCGTAATGAGTTTTAAAAACCGCACCGACGCTGGCCGGCAATTGGCTGCGCGGCTCGCGCACTACAAAGGCCAGGACGCCGTGCTCCTGGCCTTGCCGCGCGGCGGTGTACCAGTGGCCGCCGAGGTCGCCGCGGTGCTGAGTGCGCCCATCGATCTTGTTTTCGTGCGGAAAATCGGCGTGCCCATGCAACCGGAACTCGCCATGGGCGCCGTCGTCGATGGCGACCCTCCGGTTGTCGTGCGCAATGAAGATGTCATCCGCCTCGCCGGGGTGAACGAAAGCAGTTTTCGAGCCGTGTGCGAGAGGGAACTTGCGGAAATCACCCGCCGCCGCCGCCTTTATCTCGGCGGCCGGGCTCCCACCCCGATCAAAGACCGTGTCGTGATCGTCATCGACGATGGCATTGCGACGGGCGCAACGACCAGAGCCGCCCTGCGCGCCATCCGGTCACGCCAGCCCAAAAAACTCATCCTCGCGGTGCCGGTCGGCCCCACGGATACGATCGAGGCGATGCGGGAAGAGGCCGATGAGGTCCACTGCTTCAAAATCTATGCGGATTTCGGCGCGATCGGCGAATTCTACGAGGATTTCAGCCAAACCACGGATCAAGAGGTGATCGACATTCTGGCGAAGTACCCTCCAGCCTAAAAACTACTCTTCCTTGGCTTTTTGGGTGAAAATCTGGCGGCCGCGATACATGCCGGTCTTCAGATCGACATGGTGGGGGCGCCGCAACTCGCCGGAATCCTTGTCTTCCACATAAGTTGGCGCTTTGAGCGCATCGGCGGAACGGCGGAAACCGCGCTTCATGGGGGAAGTTTTTCGTTTCGGAACGGCCATGTCACTGTCTCGATTGTCGTTGATTTCTATGGGATCGAGCGCGAACCCCTCAGGGATGAGCGCCGGTTGACCCGCCTCTTACAATGGAAACCGGCCTTTGACCATCCCAAAACGCCAGCGGGCTGCGGATGAGATCGCAATCGCTTATTTGTCAGTCATTTGACGCATGCGACAAGCGCGTCCGCACCCCGTGCCCGCGCCATGTCGCGCGCGGCGAGCCCCGCATGGCGCGGGGAGGGTCTGGCCGGATTGCGGTGCGCGGGACTCGGCAGAGCGGTTGCGAGCAATGCCGCCTCCCTGGCGTCCAGCCTGTCGGCGCTTTTATGGAAATAGTGGCGGGCCGCCGCCTCGGCGCCGAAAATGCCGTCACCCCATTCGGCGATGTTCAAATACACCTCCAAAATGCGGCGCTTCGACCAAGCAAGATCGAGCAGCAAGGCCAAAGGAATTTCGATGATCTTGCGGACGTAGGACCGCGACGGCCACAAAAACAGATTTTTCGCGGTCTGCATGGGGATTGTCGAAGCGCCTCGGGAGGGCCCGCCGGGCTTTGCCTTATCCATCACCTCGCGCAAGGCGTCCCAATCGACCCCGTCATGCTGGCAAAAGCGGGCATCTTCCGAAACGAGGACGGCGGTGCGCAGGGACGGTGAAATCCGGTCGAGCGAAACATATTGGCGCTCGACGGGGTCGTCCAACAGCCACCGCGCCAGCATGAGCGTCGAGACGGGTGGTTCGAACCGGTAAATGGCGATCAGAATGCCAACGCCAAAGACCAGCGCCAGAAGAACGGCAAGCGTGGCGCGAAAAAGGGTTCCGGGCAAGCCCCTGGATCGGGAACGAGATCTCATGTCCGAGTCTTGACCGGTTGTGCCCTAACGGACAAGCAAAGCTCCATCTTAGCGGGTCAAGCTTTGCCAATAGAACAGAAAGGTGTGACGTCCAAGCCACAGACGCGGCGCCGTCAACGGGTTAGGGTGGCAAACCAGTCATATTGTGGCGAAAACGGCGTTGGCCACACTCAAAGAGGCAGGACGGCGGACCATGACACGCGGGGCAACGGCAAGCGAATTCGAGGAGCGGCTTTTAGAGGCCGCCGACACGACCGAACGCGTGCTCGATTCCTTGCTCACCAGCATGATCCTCCCGGGCGAGACCTTGCGGCCGCCGCGATTTTTGGAAGCCATGCGCTACGCCAGCCTTGGCGGCGGCAAGCGGTTCCGGCCGTTCCTCACGATCGAGACCGCGCGGCTGTTTGGAGTCGAGGGAAGTGGCGTTTGGCGCGCCGCCGCGGCGGTCGAGATGATCCATTGCTATTCCCTCGTTCATGACGACCTCCCCGCCCTCGACAATGATGATCTGCGGCGGGGAAGGCCGACCACCCACAAGGCCTATGGCGAGGCCACCGCGATTCTTGTCGGCGACGCTTTGCTGACTTATGCCTTCGACGTGACGGCGGACCCCGCAACCCACAAGGACCCTAAGGTTCGCGCCGAACTCATCCTCGCCCTGGCGCGCGCCGCCGGTTTCGGAGGCATGATCGGCGGGCAAATCCTCGACCTCGAAGCGGAGCAGGCGAGCGAGCCGCATAAGGCCGAAGCCGTGATCCAGCTTCAAGCGATGAAAACCGGCGCGCTTCTCCACTATGCCGTGGAAGCTGGCGCGATTCTCGGGCAGGCCGACGCTCCCGCCCGGGCCGCACTCTCCGAATACGGCCGCGCGCTGGGCGCCGCCTTCCAAGTCGCCGACGATATTTTGGATGTCGAGGCGAACGAACTGGCGCTCGGCAAGCGCGCGGGAAAGGACGCCGAACGCAATAAAGCAACGCTCGTCGCGGCGCTCGGCATCGAAGCGGCACGGGCACGGCGCGACAGCCTCGCCGCGGCGGCAATCGCGGCGCTCGATTCATTCCCGCAAGGGCGGCAGGCAGCCATCCTGAAAGAAGCGGCGCATTTCGTCGCGACGCGGACGCATTGATGCAGCGTCGGACGCCGATGTCTCCCTGGCGGCGGCGCCTCTTCCGGTTTTGGGTTCCGTTTCGCGTCCTGCGCGGCCATCCCCGCCTCTTCGGCGGTATCGCGGCAGGCATCCTCGCGGAGCTTTTTTTGCCGGGAAGGTTCGCTCTTTCCACGCGGCTTTTGATCGACTGGAACGTCGGAACCTGGTTTTACTTCATCGCCACCGGAATCATGATCGCGAGGGCGACTCCGGAAACGATTCGGCGCCGGGCAAAGACGACGGACGAGGGGAAGATTTTCATTCTGGTCCTGACCAGCGTCGCGGCGATCGCGGCGATTGCCGCCATCGTCGCCCACCTTGCCGCCGGGAAGGATTTATCCGGCACCCAGAAAGCGATGCACATTGGGCTCGCGGCGCTGACGATCGTCAGCGCGTGGTCTTTCATCCATCTGACCTACGCCCTCCATTATGCGCATGAATATTTCGACGAATGCCGTGCCAAACCGGGGGAACCGGCGTCCGTGCGTGGCGGTCTCGTTTTTCCGGGAGATGATGTGCCGGATTATTATGATTTTCTGTATTTTTCTTATGTCATCGGTGTCGCCTGCCAGACCGCCGACATCGGGCTTTCGTCGCATGAAATGCGCCGCGTGGCGCTTATTCATTGCGTCCTGGCGTTTTTCTTCAACAGCGCGGTCCTGGCGTTCACGATCAATGTCGCCGCTGGGATGATTTGACCGTTCGAGGCTACTTCATATTCGCGATGACAACGCGTTCGCTAAGGCCCGGCGCGTTGAATCCAAAAACCTTGCCGTAAAAATCAAGTTCCAATTCAAGCACCCGGCGCATGGTTTCGGCTTTGCGGAACCCATGGCCCTCGCCGGGAAATAAATAGAAAGCGACGGGCAGACCCCGCGCGTTCATCGCCTCGACCATGGTTTGCGCCTGATTGGGCGGCACCGTTTTGTCGTCTTCGCCTTGAAAGAAAATCACCGGGCAGGCAAGCTTGCCGATATGGTTGATCGGCGAGCGCTCGGCATAGAGAGTTTTGGCTTGCGGCAAAGGGCCGATCAATTTGTCGAGATAGCGCGACTCGAATTTATGCGTGTCGGTTGCCAGCAGCATCAGATCTCCGACCCCATAATGGCTCGCGCCGGCCTTAAAGAGGCTCAGCGAGGTCAGCGCAGCCAGGGTCGTGAAGCCGCCGGCGCTGCCGCCGCGAATGAGGAGGCGGGCGGGATCGGCGAGCCCATGTTGCACAAGATGTTTCGCGGCGGCAGCGCAGTCTTCGACATCGACAACTCCCCACTGGCCCGTGAGCCTCTCGCGATAGGCGCGGCCAAAACCAGTTGAGCCGCCGTAATTGACATCAACGACTCCAAAACCACGGCTGGTCCACCATTGGATACTCAAGGAAAAACTGTTGGTAGCCATGCTGGTTGGGCCGCCATGCGAGAGTACCACCAGCGGCGGCAACTCATCCTTTGGCCCTTCGTAGCCGCGATTTTTTGGCGGATACCAGAACGCATGCGCGAGGCCGTCCGGCGCCGCGAAGCTGATCGTTTCACCAACGGAGATAGAGTCCGAAGGCAACACGGCGGGGGCCGCGCTTCGAATGATGCTTGGCGGATTACCGTTGACGCCCGGCGTGATGCAGACCGAAGGCGCCGCGATTGGCGGGGTTGCGATAAACGCCAGTCCATCGCCAAAGCGGCGGGGACAGTCTTGCACTTGGCCGATGCCGAGCGGTGTGACCTGTCCATCTGCGATCACGGCGGCGGTCCGGACGCCTTTGCTGACGATCGCTGCGATGATCCGCCCATCGCCAAGAAAGTCATAATAACGCTGCCGGAAGACCCAATGCGGGCCGCCGGTTTCGGCTTCGACCGGCGCCAACGCTTCAAACCTGCCATTCCGCCTGGCGTAGAGATTCCACCAGCCAGTCCGGTCGGAACAAAAATAGAGCCCGCCATCCGCCGACCATTCCGGCTGCACGATCGCTTCGGGCGTTTCTCCGGCCACAAGCCGTGCGGCTGCGAGGGCGCCATCCGGAGCGATGTCAGCGGTAAAAAGTTTTGTGCCGTCCCAAGGCATATTGGGATGATCCCAGGCGATCCAGCAGAGCGTCTTGCCGTCCGGCGAAAGGCGCGGCGAGCTTAGGAAATCCGGACCCTCGACGAGAACGGTTTCCGCCCCATCGCCGAACGGAAGAGAAACGATCGCCGCCTTGGGGTCGGTCGGCGGGCGGCCGCGATGGTCCTCGCGCACGGCAAGCACGCGGCGGCGCGGCACATCGAATTCGAAATCGGCGTAACGGCAACTGTCCGGCGTTTCGATCTTGCGGGGCGCCCCGCCGCCCGCCTCGATGAGAAAGACGTTTCCGCTGGCGCGGTCGCTGAAAACCACGCAACCGGCTGCCACCGCATAGGCGCCGCCGCCATATTCATGGACGCGGCTCCCAACATTGAATGGCGCCAAAGTGAGATCTTGGATCACGCCATCAGCGCGGCGGCGGCATAATACCGCGCGTCCATTTTCGCGGGGGCGCGCTTCTAGCCAGTAAAGATCCGTGCCATCGACGCTCAAGCTTGCAAGGGCAATCGCCGCCTCGGTCATGAGTTCGACGCTGACCGGCGACACCCAGGTGCCATAGGGGGCGGTGGTTTTCGTCATAGGTGGCAGGCGTCCGGCCGCTCGAGTGGGAAGGCCCTTGGGGAAAAGCCGAAGGACGCAGGCGTCACGCCTAGTATGTGCCGGGGAAAGCTGCAAGCCAACCTGACGAGAGCACCTTCCCAAAAAGTTGCAGACTTACGGGACAGGTTCGTGCAAGAAAACGCCGGGGCGGCTGGAGTTTCTTTCTCGCATGGTCAAGGTTCATACAGGGACAAGCCTGCTTGGCCATGCCGTCGAGGCGCCGCAAACGCCGGACGAGGCGACGCTTGAGCGGGTGGCCAATCCCAACCCGGGCGAGACATACATCGCTCGCTTCACCGCTCCGGAATTTACCGCTCTCTGTCCAGTCACCGGCCAGCCGGATTTCGCGCTCCTCATCATTGATTATCTGCCCGGCGCCTGGCTCGTCGAATCGAAATCCCTCAAACTCTATCTGACCTCGTTTCGCAATCATGGCGCCTTCCATGAGGACTGCACCTTGCGGATCGGCAAGGACTTTGCGGCCTGCGCCGAGCCTCGCTGGCTCAGGATCGGCGGCTATTGGAATCCGCGTGGCGGGATTCCCATCGACGTATTTTGGTCAATAGGAGAACTTCCGTCCGGGCTTTGGGTGCCCGAGCAAAACGTGCCGCTGTATCGCGGGCGGGGATAGGACTGCGAGGGTTTGAGCCTCGTCAAGTCGGACCGCTCCGCGAGCCTTGGCTTTCAAATGCCGAAATATTGCCGGAGAATCTTCATGACTTGGCGCATCGAGGCTGCCGAGATGTGCCCAAGCAGTTCGGCGTGGCGGACCTCGATCGTGGCAAGCTTGCATGGCCGGATGACAGACGGCGCTGGCAGTCCCGCTTCGTGATAAAAGTCACCGAGTGAAACATCGTCTGGCCATGCGCGGTTTTCCGCGCTCGTAATCATGGCGACCCATAGCAGACTATTGCCTTGGCCAATCGCCCCTCTGGAGATGACAACCGCCGGACGGTGTTGCCTCACCGGCCGGTCGGTATAGGGAAAGGGAACGCGTATGACATCGCCTTGACTAAAGCTTGGCATAAGCTTTGTGGTCAGCCTTACTGTCCCATTCTTCGAATGTTACAAATGGATTATCACCTGGTCCGGCGCTTGCTTTGGTGAGAATAACCAGGTTTTCCTTGATTTCATAAGCAATCTCGTCGCCTTCCTGCAAACGAAGAGCCGCGCGAACAGACTGCGGGATGGTCGTCTGCGCCTTGGATGTAAGTTTGCTCGTGATCATGATTGCGCTCGCAAGGATTTTCCTTACCATAAGAAATATTCTAGCTATTTTCAACACCAACTCACACTAGGCGGCTCTGCTCGACCGCCGCGGCGATGAAACTGGCGAACAGCGGATGCGGCTCGAACGGCCGCGATTTCAGTTCGGGGTGGAATTGCACGCCGATGAACCAGGGATGATTGGACAATTCGATTGTCTCCGGCAAAAGGCCATCCGGCGACATCCCCGCGAACACGAGGCCCCTCTCTGCCAGTTGCTCACGGTAGGCGGTGTTGACCTCGTAACGGTGCCTGTGGCGCTCAAAGATGCTGGTCGCGCCATAGATGGCGGCGATCTTCGAGCCCGGCAGCAATTCGGCGCGATAGGCGCCAAGCCGCATGGTTCCTCCGAGATCGCCTTCGGCGGCACGGGTTTCCAGCTCATTGCCGCGCATCCATTCCGTCATCAGACCGACGACCGGCTCTTTCACCGGCCCGAATTCGCTGGAATTGGCGCCTGGCACGCCGGCCAAGGAGCGGACAGCCTCGATCACCGCCATCTGCATCCCGAAACAAATGCCGAAATAGGGAATGTTGTGTTCCCGCGCGAATCGTGCGGCGAGGATCTTGCCTTCGGCGCCACGCTGGCCAAAACCGCCCGGAACGAGAATGCCATGAACATTTTCGAGGTAGGGGATCGGATCGCTGCTTTCGAAAATTTCCGATTCGATCCAGTCGAGCTTGACGTTGACCCGATTGGCCATGCCGCCGTGGCATAGGGCCTCGGTCAGGGATTTGTAGGCATCCTTGAGCCCCGTATATTTGCCGACGATGGCGATCGTGACCTCTCCTTCGGGGTTCGATACGCGTTCCATCACTGAGTTCCAGCGGCTCATGTCGGGCTTTGGCGCTGGCTCTATGCCGAACGCCGCCAACACCTCCTGGTCGAGCCCCGCCGCATGATAGGCGTGCGGCACCTCATAGATCGAGCCGACATCGCGAGCTTCGATGACGGCGCTTTCCCGCACATTGCAGAATAGCCCGATCTTGCGGCGTTCCTCGCGCGGGATTTCGCGATCGGTCCGGCAGAGCAGGATGTGCGGCTGGACGCCGATCGAGCGGAGTTCCTTGACCGAATGCTGGGTCGGCTTGGTCTTGAGTTCGCCCGCGCTGGGAATAAACGGCAGAAGCGTCAGATGCACATAGATCGCGTGCCCGCGCGGCAGTTCATTGCCGAGCTGGCGGATCGCCTCGAAAAAAGGCAGGCCTTCGATGTCGCCGACCGTGCCGCCGATCTCGACCAAGACGAAATCGATGCCCTCGGTGCCGCCCAGCACGAACGCTTTGATCTCGTTGGTCACATGCGGAATGACCTGAACGGTCGCGCCGAGATAATCGCCGCGGCGTTCCTTGGTGATGATCTCCTGATAGATCCGGCCGGTGGTGATATTGTCTTCGCGTGTCGCGGGGCGGCCGGTAAAACGTTCATAGTGACCAAGGTCGAGATCGGTCTCCGCGCCATCCTCCGTGACGAAGACTTCGCCGTGCTGATAGGGACTCATGGTCCCTGGATCGACGTTGAGGTAGGGGTCGAGTTTGCGCAGCCGCACGCTATATCCGCGTGCTTGAAGCAACGCCCCAAGCGCCGCCGCGGCCAGACCTTTGCCAAGCGATGACACCACGCCGCCGGTGATGAAGATAAACCGCGCCATGGGCCCTGGGAAATATCCTGTTTCCGGCCGTTTGGGGAGGCAAATTATGCTTTGCCGCCCGTTTTACACATAAACCCTGAGATTATTTCTGCCGTTATCATTTTCCCCAGGGCAGAGGATAGTCGCGAGCCGGCTTCTGCACAGGGGAGGCGGGAGCCGGAGCGCCCGGCGCGGCTTGGCTCGGCGCAGCCGGAACCAAGGGGGCGGCAGGCGCCACGGGCAGCGGCAAAGCCGGACCCGCGGGCGCGGCGGGTTTCGTTTCCAGCACGCTATGGCCAGGTTGCGGTGCACCAGGTCCGTTCTGGCCCGGCAAGGTCATATCGGACGGAAGGGTAGGTTTCGAAGCCTGATCTTCCATCTTCTGCAATTGGTCGAGCAAGCTTCCCTTGCCGTCGCCCTCTTTGGCGGGGCCCTTGCCCGGCTCGATGGGCGTGAAGCTTTGGAAGGTTACTTCCGAACCCTGGGTGAACCGGGCCAAAATCGTCAGGCCAAGGCTGGTCGCGAAAAACAAAGCCGCCAAGATGGCGGTCGCGCGGGTCAAGGCATTCGCCTGGCCGCGTCCGGTCATGAAGCCGCCGCCGCCGCCAATCCCGATGGCGCCCCCCTCGGAACGCTGCAGCAACACCGTCACGACAAGCGCGATGACGATCATAAGGTGAACAACGATCAGAACCGATTGCATGAAGACTTTTCCGTTATCGCCAAACCCAGGGACGATTTGCAGCCTCTTGTTTCCAATAATCGGCCACAAGGCAAGCGCCGAGTGGTCTTTTGCCGAAAAATTCCAAAATGCCGCGCTTATCCAAAAAAGGATCGCTTATGATATCAAAGGGATAAGAAGTGGCAGCGGCGCTCCGGGATGGCCTTGGATGCGCCGCCAAGCCCAGGTCCCGGCAGCCCGAGCGGCTACGCCGTCCGAACAAACTCGCGATAAATCCCGGCGATCCCCATGAATTCGCTGCTGTTGAGGGAGGCGCCGCCGACCAGGGCGCCATCGACGTCTTTCACGAGCAACAATTTTGCGGCATTGCCGGGTTTGACGGACCCGCCATAAAGAATGCGCAGCGCCGCGCCTTGGCCGGGGAGGATGTCATTGACCTGGACGCGGATAAAATGGTGCATCTCGGCGATGTCCTCCGGCGTTGGCGTCAGACCGGTGCCGATGGCCCAGACAGGCTCATAAGCGATCACGAGGCTTTCCGAGGATGCCGATTTGGGGATCGAACCGATGAGTTGGGAGCCGACCAGACGCAAGGCATCCCCCGCTTCCCGTTCGCTTTTCGTTTCGCCGACGCAGACGATCGCCGTCAAGCCCGCCCGAAGCGCACCGAGGGTTTTCTCATGAACGCTATGATTGCCTTCGTGGTGACCGGACCGACGCTCCGAGTGGCCGAGGATCACATAAGTCGCGCCGGCGTCTTTCAGCATTTCAGCGGAGAGATCGCCGGTGAACGGGCCGCTCGGCTCTTCGTGACAATGCTGGCCGCCGAGCGCGACCTTCGACCCCTCGCAAATCCGCGCCGCCGCTATCAGCAGGGTCGCAGGGGGGCAAAGCAAAACTTCCGCATCCCCGGCGGCGCCTTCGGTCACCGCCGCGCATATGGCGGAGACCTCGCTGAGGTTCTTGCGCAGGCCGTGCATTTTCCAGTTTCCCGCCACGAGCGGGCGCCTTTGGGTCATGCGAAAACAATCCCTATTTTTGCCCTTGAGCCGCGTTGCACGGGGCGCGCGATCTTCTTATAGTCCCCGGCCAATTTGTAAACGCCTGACGCCCCCACGCTTCAACAACCCAAAGAGACATTCCCCCCATGCTTGAATCACTCCGTGCCTCGGCGCAAGGCTGGATCGGCCGCACCATCATGGGCGTCCTGATGGGCTTGATCATCCTCAGTTTCGCAATCTGGGGCATTGGCGACATCTTTCGCGGATTTGGCGCCAACAACCTCGCGCAAGTCGGCGGCACGGAGATCGGCGCCGACACCTTCCGCAACGCCTATCAGGGTGAGTTGCAGCGTCAGCAGCGGCTGGAGCGGCGCAGCATCACCAATGAAGAAGCGCACCAATATGGTCTGGACCGGCAGGTGCTCTCGCGCCTCGTGGGCGAGGCGGCGCTCGATGATCAGTCACGCAAATTGGGCCTTGCCTTCAGCGACGACTTGGTTCGCAAAGCGATTGTCAATGACGACAATTTCAAGGGAATGACCGGCCAGTTCGATCATCAGATGCTTGATGCGTATTTGCGCGACGAGGGCCTGACCGAAAAGCTCTATATCCGGCAGCAGCGCGCCATCCAGACCCGCCGTGAAATTATCGATTCGCTGACTGGCGGCATCCAGCTGCCCACCTCGTTGCTGGAAGCCATCCACCGCTATCAAGCGGAAGCCCGCGCCGTCGATTACATTGTCATTCCCAATGCGGCTGCCGGCGCCCTGCCGGCTCCCTCGGAAGAGGCTTTGAAGAAATACTTCCGCGAGAACCAGACGCTTTACGGCGTTCCGGAATACCGCGGCCTCGTCGTCCTGCCGGTGGCCCCTGCCGTGATCGCCAAGCCGGACGAGGTGTCGGACGACGACGCGAAAAAACGCTATGAGGACGTCAAGAATGAGCGGTTCGGGGCGCCTGAAAAACGCGCCGTCGAACAGATTATTTATGCAAGCGAGGCAGACGCGGCGGCGGCACGTGCAAAACTCAGCGCGGGAAAGACATTCGACGATCTGCTGAAGGAAAAAAATCTCACCGCCAAGGACGCGAGCCTCGGCACGGTGACCAAGAGTGCGCTCGTCGATAAGGACGTTGCCGATGCCGCCTTTTCCCTAAAGAAAGAAGGCGAGGTCAGCGCGCCGGTGAAGGCGCAATTTGGCACCGTGATCGTCCGGGTTGGCAAGATCGTTCCATCGACCGTCAAGCCCTATCCAGAAGTTGCGGGGGAGCTCAAACGGGACATCGCCTTGCAGCGTGCCCAAAAGGATATCGATCGCATTCACGATGCGATCGAGGATCAGCGCACCGCCGGAAAATCGCTTGCGGAAGCAGCGAAGAGCGCCGGCCTCGAACCCAAGATCATCCCCGCCATTGATGCGACCGGCAACGATCCGCAGGGTGTGCCGGTCAAGGATCTGGTGGATGCACAGGCGTTGCTGAAAGCCGCCTTCGCGTCGGATGTCGGCGTCGACAACGACACCTTGCGGGTGAAGGGTGGCGGCTATCAATGGTTCGAAGTGACCAATGTCGAGAAGCCGCGCGAGAAATCTTTCAGCGAAGCCAAGGCAGATGTCGAGAAGGCCTGGCGCGACGAAGAGGCCGGAAAGATCTTGCTGGCGAAGACGGCGGACCTCACGAAGAAGCTCGATGCCGGGGAACCTCTTGCGTCCATCGCGGCGAAGGAAGGCAAGCTTGAAATCAAGCATGCGAAAGATGTCCTGCGCAACAATGGCAATGGGCTCGCGCTCAATGTGGTGACGCAGGTCTTCAACGTGCCAGTGCATCGCGCGGGCTCGGTCGAGAGCGAAGACGGTGGCCGGATCTTGTTTCAGGTCGCCGATTCCACGGTGTCCCCCTTTGATCCGAAGGCGCCCGAACTCACCAATATTCTCGGCGATGTCAAAGCCGGGTTTAACGAGGATATCATTGCTCAATACCTCGCCAGGCTTGAAAGCGACATCGGCGTCAAGTTGAACGCCAAAGCCTTTACGGCGGCGACGGGCATTTCTCCCGACGAGCTTTGAGCGCAGGCCCATGTTCGAGCCGCCGCTTGAGGTCTGCGCCCGCAGCTACGAGGCCGGGCGCGCCTGCCTCGTCTCCGCTCGTCTTGTGGGCGATCTTGAAACGCCGGTTTCGGCTTTTTTGAAATTGGCGACCGGGCGGGCCGGGCGCATTTTTCTGCTCGAATCGGTGGAAGGCGGCGCCGCGCGCGGCCGCTACTCGATGATCGGTCTCGATCCCGATATCGTTTGGCGCGTGCATGGCGGGCAGGCCGAGATCAACCGCCGCGCGCTGGCCGATCCCGATGATTTTTCGCCCTGCGACGCGCCGCCGCTCGCGGCCCTCCGCGCATTGATCGCGCAATCGCAAATCGCCGCGAGCGATGAGCTTCCCCCCATGGCGGCGGGGGTCTTTGGCTATCTCGGCTATGACATGGTCCGGCAGATGGAGAGCCTCGCCGAGGCAAAGCCAGATCCAATCGGCGTGCCCGACGCGATCATGTTGCGGCCAACCGTCATGGTGGTTTTCGATGCGGTCCGCGACGAAATTTTTGTCGTCACGCCGTTGCGGCCTTGCGCCGGGACTGCGTTTCGCGCCGCTTATGACCGGGCCTTAGAGCGCCTTGAAGCGACGATTGCCACGCTCGAGGGACCGCTGCAGGCGCCTTATGCGGGCGATCCGGCTCTCACAACAGGGGCGCCGCGCTCGAACACGCCGCAAGAGCGCTTTTTTGAGATGGTCGAACGCGCCAAGGATTATATCCGCGCGGGCGATATTTTTCAGGTTGTCCTCTCGCAACGGTTTTCGGCAGCCTTCGCGCTGCCCGCCTTCTCGCTGTACCGCGCGTTGCGGCGAATCAATCCAGCGCCATTTCTGTGCTATCTCGATTTCGGATCGTTTCAGATCGTCTGCTCGAGCCCCGAAATTCTGGTGCGCGCGCGGGACGGCAAAGTCACGATACGGCCGATCGCCGGGACACGCTGGCGCGGCAACACAAAGGAAGAAGACGAGCGCCTCGCGGCGGAACTGCTGGCCGATCACAAGGAATGCGCCGAGCATTTGATGCTGCTCGATCTCGGGCGCAACGATGTCGGGCGCGTCGCGCAAATGGGTTCGGTCGAAGTGACGGAAAAATTCGCCATCGAGCGCTACAGCCATGTCATGCATATCGTCTCGAATGTCGAGGGCAAGCTCGACGCCAAGCACGACGTTATCGATGCGCTGTGCGCCGGATTTCCGGCGGGCACTGTTTCAGGCGCGCCAAAAGTGCGGGCGATGGAAATCATCGACGAACTCGAGACCGACAAGCGCGGAATCTATGGCGGCTGCATCGGCTATTTCGGCGCGGCGGGAGAGATGGATACGTGTATCGTTTTGCGCACCGCGATCGTCAAGGATGGCGTGATGCATGTGCAGGCGGGCGCCGGGATCGTCTATGATTCAAGCCCCGCCGCCGAACAGCAGGAATGCATCAACAAAGCGCAAGCTCAGTTCCGCGCCGCCGAGGAAGCGGTTCGCTTCGCCGCGCGGGCGAAGCGCGGGCAGTAAAATCCTACAAACAAGGGCTGTCACGCCGCGGAGTCAATCGTACCAAAATGTTTCACGTGAAACGATTTGGTAAGGTCGGGCCGCAAAACCTTACAAGTCGGAAGACAGAGGCACGTTCTCGCACATGTAAGATCGAGCGATTTTTTGGTGCAATTCGCGGCGAGGCGGCGGTGCGCATGACGATCAAGACCGTTGCTGGCCGGCATATCCAATGTAAGTTTCGCGAAGGGAATGATCGGGTTTCTTCGGCTTCTCAATTTTGCCCGGCCGTAAAATGACGGCACGTAGTTTTCGCGCCTTAGTATGGCACGTTCAAAAACATGGGTGCGGTTCAGGTTCCATCAAGAGCACCGCGCATCTCGAAGGACAAGAACGCATGTTCTAGATCGGCGCGGAGGCTACGGGCATCGTCGGCAAACTTTTCAAGCGCTGCGGCCTGATTGGCGCCCATACGAGATTTTGGGTTGTTGCGCGGCACATGATGAACCATGCCCCCGTCTTTGAAGGGAACCCATAAGCCGTGCGCTACCCGGTTACGGATGACGTTAAGCTCGTGAAATTTATTGATGAGGTCTTTGATCTTCTGAGCATTCTCGTTCGCCCGCGTTTTGTCGAAGACTTCTTTGGCGACACTGCATAGCAATCCCACGTCGTAGGTCTCGATGACAGCCGAGAAATACGCTTCGTCGAGTCTTATCTCTTCCGCGAGGTAGTGACGGATCGTGTACTCGGCCTGCGAAAATTCGAAAATAAAGCGCCCAATGGCATGGTAGGTTTTTCCGGCGGCTTCTGGATCGGATCTAGACATAGACGGCCTATCTCCTCGGCTTATATCGGCGACATGTTCGGCCTCGTGTCCCCCTGCCTCAATGGTGCGGGCGAGCGTGGCGGCAATTGTGCGTCTATGAGGAAACGCATCAAGCCACGTGCAAGACCGGATGATCGCTCTGACGCGCGGCATATTCGAGCACGGCGTAAATGTCGGCATTCTCAAGATAGGGATAGTCCTCCAGGATCTCCTTGCGTGAAGCGCCCGAAGCCAGAAGATCGAGAATGTCTTTCACGCGAATCCGCAAGGACCGGATGCAGGGGCGTCCGCCGCATTGCCCGGGATCGGCGGTGATACGATGCAATTCGCTCATGGAAATCTCACGACCGTATCGTTATCATAATTTCAATATGTTGCTTTGTATTAATGCAGGTTCGAAACCTTGTAAATTGCGCGGCCTTAGTCACCCCGTGACTTCCAAAACAATCCCGTCACGATGCGGGCGGCCATATTCATCGACGACATGCACGTCGATCGCGTGAGCCCCAGCCTCTAAAGAAGCGGGCAGGCGGGCGGCCCAAATGTGCGAGGATGGCTCCGCCTTGACCCAGGGTTTGACGGTCTCCTTGTTGCGGCCAAAGACTTCTTGCACGAAAGGATCGGGGCGAGCCTCCCGCTTCATCGGGACCGGGGCGCTCTCGCCGATTTTATAGGCGACCGTGGTTTTTGGTCCGCCGTCAAAAACATTGACGACGAGTGTCACCGA
The DNA here is from genome assembly GCA_036561105.1 of Methylocella sp. GTDB lineage: Bacteria > Pseudomonadota > Alphaproteobacteria > Rhizobiales > Beijerinckiaceae > Methylocapsa. Next base: position 68,746 of record DATBPZ010000144.1, read on the forward strand.
GGCCAGCTCGTCCTTGCGGAGCTGCGAGCCCCGCAATTGTCCGGCCCTGAAGTCGCGAAAGACATCCGTCCCGAAATGCGGGTTCGCATCAAGACTGATCCGCATTTGCCGTCCGTTGGGTTCATTGGCGGCAACAAAGCGCGTCGTGTAGGCGCCGCCGTCGATCGAAAGGATATGGAAGCCATGCGGGGTGCCATCGCGGCTATCGGCTGAGGCAATGCCGCGCCGGTCGAGCGGCCCGCTCCACCAAGAGCCCGAAACGGCGGTGAGCACATGATGGTGATGCGGCACGGACCCCATAAAGCCCTCGGCCGCGCCAAAATAATGATGTTCCGTCGTGTGGGTGTGCCCGGAGAAGCTGACGGTTTTGCGCCCCTGGAGAAGCGCCAAAAATTTGGCCCGGTCGGCCACGCTCATCGAAGGCTCGTCCGGGGCAAGATAGTTTTGCAAGGGAATATGCATGAAGACGGCGACGAGGCGGTCCGGTGGGGTTTCCTTCAGCACATTGGCGGCAAATTCAAGCTGGCGCTCGCCGAACAAGCCTTTGTATTTCCCGGACTGGCGCGGTTTTGCCGGATCGGCGCCAAGGTAATCGACATTGTCGAGCATCAGAAACAGCACGTCGCCATATTCGAACGCATAATAATTGGCGCCAAACACGCGCTTATAGGTCTCGCGGGAATAGCGGGCGTTGGGCGCTTCGAAATTCAAATCATGATTGCCGCCGATGTTCCACCAGGGAAGGCCGATTTGGCCAACGATTGCGTTGTAGCGCTGATAGAGCGATAGCTCATCGAACATGATGTCGCCGGCGGTGATCCCGAAGGCCGCCCCGGTGCCAGTGAGCCCGGCCACGACATCATCGCGAATGAAATCGATTTCGGCGTGGCTCTCGGGCTGCGGATCGGTGAAGAGCACGGCTTCAAAGCGTCGCGGCTCCTTCGACCTGACGAGCGCGAAATCGACGGACTCGGGCAGCGGCCCAGTTGGCGGAAGTCCCGGATAAAGCAGATCGAGGCCGGGCGGCGTGCCCTCCGGCTGATGGATAAAGGAGAAACGCGGCAGGTTTGTTTCCTTGTCGAGCGGCACCGCGTAATCGCTCGGCTTGATGACGAAAACCGCCATGCCGTTTTCGATTGGCAGGGTGTAGCGGCCATCGGAGCCGGTGCGAACAACCTCGCGGCCATTTGAAACGAGAACACCTTTGATGCCTGGATCACCGGCCTTCCGCTCCTGCCCGCCGGACCTGGACTCGAAGACGGCCCCCTGAACGATCTTTGGGCCAGTTTTCTCCCTTGCTGGAGGCGCTGCTTGCTCCTCGGCCCTCACAGTGCGGACCGGGAGGGCGGCGGCCAGGGCCGCGGCGGCGGCCATCAAGTCCCGGCGCGAGAGATTGGCGTTCGATGTCATGTTCGTCTCCTTGGCCCGCGAGAGCCAAGCGTGCAGCAATGAGTGATGTGTACGCAATCAGTTTTGTAAGATTTTTTGGCCCAAAGCGGTCGCTCGTGGTGGGAATAGACTGCTCATCACCTTTATTGCCAAAGACGAGAGACGGACATCAGTGGGGGAGGAAGTCGCGGATGGCCGCCGCGATCTCATCAGCGTGCGTCTCCAGCGCGAAGTGGCCCGTGTCGAAAAAGCGAACCGCCGCACCGGGAACGTCCTGCTTAAATGCCTCGGCGCCTGCAGGCAGGAAGAACGGATCGTTCTTGCCCCATACGGCAAGAAACGGCGGCTGATGCTTGCGGAAATAGGCCTGAAAGGCGGGATAAAGCGCGACATTGCTCTTATAGTCACCGAAGAGATCGAGCTGCACCTCATCTGCGCCAGGGCGTGCCAGATAGAAGTTATCCAGCGAGTATCCATCCGGCGAAATCAAAGCCGTGTCTGGGACGCCGTGCGTATATTGCCAGATCGTGGTTTCCGGGGCGAGGAAGGCACGAAGCGCTGTACGGTTGGCTTCCGTGCGGTCCATCCAATAGGCCCGGATAGGATTCCAGCCGTCGCTTAATCCCTCCTCATAGGCGTTCCCATTTTGCGAGATGATGGCCGTGATGCGTTCCGGGTGCCATGTTGCCAGCCGGAAGCCGGTCGGCGCGCCGTAGTCGAAGGCGTAGATCGCGAAGCGCTCGAGCTCAATGACCTCTGTGAAGCGGTCGATGATCTGCGCAATATTATCGAATGTGTAATTGAACTTGTTGCGATCAAGCATGTCCGACTGGCCAAAGCCCGGGAGATCTGGCGCGATGACATGGAACCGGTCCAAGAGCTGCGGGATGAGGTCACGGAACATATGACTGGCCGTCGGGAAGCCGTGCAGCAGCAGCAGCGCTTGCGCGTCCTTCGCTCCCCCCTCGCGGTAGAAGATATTGAAGCCCTCGACGTCGACCTTCCGGTGATAGACTCTGCCCATGGGATACCTCTCATGCTGGTTAACTGCTGCAGACTGGAATCGAGCGTTCCTACATCGGAACCTGCTCCTCTCTTCGTACCCTGATCTCGTTCACGCCGACGAACTTGCCACCGCCTCGAGGATCACTTCGATGACGGGCTTTGGAGCCGAAACTAATGGCGTATGGTCGATTTTCTCCGATCGGATCCGTGCGCCCATACGTTGCGCCATGAAGAGCTGCGTCGCCGGGTTGATCATCCGGTCTTCTTGGGCGACGAGGTACCAAGATGGCTTAGCTTTCCAAGCGGGCCTCGGAGCCTTCTCCTGAATGCACTTGACAGCGATCGGGCGCTGAGTTGCGGCAAGAAGCGCAACCCGTTCGGGTGATGCATGCTGAGAGAAAGCGGCGCCAAATCCCTCTCTTGGCATCCAGATGAACCCATGCGCGTCAGGCGCCAATTGCGGCGCTTCGCGATGCGGCTTTTCGCGATAGAACACTTCCGCGACTGTCTCGCCTTCGTCAGGTGCTAAGGCCGCGATGAAGACCAACGACTGGACTCTCTCGTTGGCAGTTGCCGCGATCACCGCGCCTGCATAGGCATGCGCCACCAAGATCGCGGTTCCGCCGGTGCGTTCCAAGGAGCGGTCAAGCGCGGCGACGTCGTCCGACAAGGAGGTCAGCGGGATTGGGGCTGCCAGGACATTGAGCCCCTTGGACAGCAGCGGCGTAATAACGTCATTCCAGCTTGATCCGTCTGCCCAGGCTCCATGAACCAACACGACACTGGTTCTCTCCTTGGATTCACTCATGCCCTTTCCTTTCATGTTGGCCGAGGTTGCCTGGAAAGCTATTCAAGTTCGCAGATGATCCTGCCAGGGGGACTTTTGAAACGGACCGGCGAAGGCCCGTGGCCAGGGCAGCCTTTACGAAAGACCGGTCACGCCCGCATTTCCATTTCAGCGGCGGTTTCAGTCTGGCGGCTGGCACTCTTTCGTGATGGCACATTCGAGAAGAGCGAGCCCAGCCCTTCCGCCATGGTCGGATGCGCGAGGATGGCATCGCGCAAGCCCGTATATGGCAGGCCCGCCAGCATCGCCATCTGTACCGAGGCCATGACCTCGCCAGCCTCGGGGCCAATCATCGTGAAGCCAAGAATCTGGTCGTCACGCGCGGCGACAAGCGCTTTCATAAAGCCTTGCTCTTCACCGATCGTATGCGTCCGAAGCACCGCGCTCATCGGCAGTTTTGCAGCACGCACTTCAATGCCTTGACGTTGCGCCTCGCCTTCGCTCAATCCCACCCGTGCGAGCGGGGGATCGGTAAACATGCAGTAGGGAATCAACCGGTCGCGGGTCATGCGGTTTCCCCCGGCCGAATTGTCCCGGATGATCCTGAAGTCGTCGAAGGAGACATGGGTGAACTGCGGGCTGCCCGCACATTCTCCGATTGCCCAGACATTGGGGGCGCTGGTCTCCAGGCGCTCGTTGACTTTAATGTAACCGCGGCCGTCCAATTCAACACCGGCCGCATCGAGCCCGATTCCGGCGGTGTTGGGTGTGCGCCCCGTTGCGACCAGTATGTCGCTCCCCTCAATGGTCTGCTCGCCTGAAGATGTGCGCACAAGAAGGCTGACATTCTCGCCAGAGCGGCCCTGCACATGGCGGACCTCTGCCCCCACAAGAATGTCAACGCCTTCGTCAGCAAAGATCCGCCGTATCTCGTCGGCGACGTCCGGGTCTTCCCGGCCAGCGATCTGAGACCCATGCTCGATGATCGTAACCCGGCTGCCGAAGCGGCGAAATGCCTGTGCCAGCTCAAGACCGACATAGCCGGCGCCGAGCACGATCAGATGGTGCGGCACATAACCGAGCTCCAGCGTTTCGATGTTGGTCATCGGTCCGGCCGCATCGAGGCCAGGCACATTCGGAATTGCCGCGTGGGTTCCGATGTTGAGAAAAACCTTATCGCCTGCCAGAATGCGGACCCCTCCGTCATTCAACCTCACCTCGAGCGTTTTCGGCGCCAGGAATGTCCCAGTTCCCAGGATCAATTCGGCGCCGCTCTCTTTATATTGCTGCAAAGTCGTGGCGATCATATCTTCGACCATGCCGCGCTTGCGCTGGCGGACTTTCTCCATGTCAATCGCGACGGGGCCTGTTTTCGCGCCATAGCTAGCCGCGTGATGCACCAAGTCGGCGACCTTCGCGCTCCAAATCTCGTTCTTGCTGGGGAGGCAGTTGATGTTGGGGCAGGAGCCGCCGATCCAACGGCGCTCCACCACCGCGGTCCGGCGCCCGGAACGGGCCATGTGCCAGGCCAGAAACATGCCGCCATTCCCACTGCCAAGGACCAGCGTTTCAAACCGTTCCGGCTGAGGCATCGCTATCTCCTTTCCTTGCGCAAATATCGAGTGTCATCTCCCTAAGTCGTGGAAAAGTGACACCTTCAGTGTGACCGGCCGCAAAAATAGTGTGGTGCAGCAAAAGAACCAGAGGTAACGTTACCCTCCGTTGCTGTAACATTTCGGAGAGGACTCATCGGGGGTTCTCTGCGCCTCCCCATGGAGCGGCTATGGCCTGCGCTCCCGGACTTTAGCTTTCCCTAACCCAGGTGCCCCTACCACCATTCATCTTGACCTTGTGGCGGTCGCGGCCCAAAACAGGGCCGGGGGAGGACCGGGCGCGCCCATGACAACCGTCACGCTGATCGACAATTATGACAGTTTCACCTGGAATCTGGTGCATTGCCTCGGCGCGTTGGGCGCGGAGGTCACCGTGCACCGCAACGACAAGGTGAGCGTTGCCGAAATCATGCGCGCCGCGCCGGACGCGATCGTGCTGTCGCCGGGGCCTTGCCGCCCAAGCGACGCGGGAATATGCCTCGACCTCATCGAGATGGCCGGACCCGCCATTCCAATTTTTGGGGTCTGCCTCGGCCATCAGGCGCTTGGCGAGGCCTATGGCGGCGAGGTCGTCCGGGCCCCGGAGCCCGTGCATGGCAAGCTCGCCTCGATCGATCATCAGGGCGAAACGATTTTTCACGGCATCAACGGGCCGTTTCTCGCAGCGCGCTACCATTCCCTCGTCGTCCGCGGCGAGACCATGCCGGATGTCTTGACGGTGACGGCGAAGACCGATGGTCTCGTCATGGGGCTTTCGCACAAAAAGCTTCCCTCGCATGGCGTGCAATTCCACCCCGAAAGCATCGCGTCCGAACATGGGTTGCGTATTTTTGAGAATTTCCTCGCTCTTGCGGCCCAATGGAACCACAATGAACGGCGCAGCCGCGTGATCGAGTCTGCCGCCGCACACGGCTGATTGGAAGTGAAGGCCGCACATGGACGCGTTTAAGCCGCTCATTGCCAAAGTCTCGTCAGGAGCGAGTTTGACCGAGGACGAGGCGAAATCCGCCTTCGAGCTGATCTTCGCGGGCAGCGTCACTCCGGCCCAGCTCGGCGGGTTTCTGATGGGGCTCCGGGTGCGGGGGGAGAGCGTGGCGGAACTCACCGGCGCGGTTGCCGCGCTGCGGCGGAAAATGCTGCGGGTTGTGGCACCAGCCGGGGCGATCGACATCGTCGGCACCGGCGGCGACGGGCAGGGGACGTTCAATATCTCGACGCTCGCCGCATTGATTACCGCCGCCTGCGGGGTTCCGGTCGCCAAACATGGCAACCGGGCGGCCTCCTCGAAGTCAGGTGCCAGCGATGTTTTGTCGGCCCTCGGCGTCGGTTTGGACCTGTCGCCCCAGCAAGTCGAAACCTCCATCGCGGAGGCGGGCATCGGCTTCATGGCCGCGCGCGCGCATCACCCGGCGATGCGCTATGCGGCGCCGGTCCGGGCGGAGCTTGGCACGAGAACCATTTTCAATCTCATCGGCCCGCTCGCCAATCCGGCGGGAGTCAAGTATCAGGTGCTTGGCGTCTTTGCGCAGAGCTGGCTCGAACCGCTCGCTCATGTTCTGCGCAACCTCGGTTCGAAAAGGGTGTGGCTCGTGCATGGGTCCGACGGTCTCGACGAGGCGACGACCACCGGCCCCTCTTTTGTGACCTCACTTGAGGATGGCGAGATCCGCTCGTTTCAAATCGCGCCCGAGGATGCCGGACTTTCCCGCGCCACCGCCAAGGATCTCAAGGGGGGCGATCCCGCCACCAATGCGATGGCGCTGCGGAATGTGCTTGGCGGGGCCAAAAATGCTTATCGCGATATCGCCATTCTGAACGCGGCGATCGCACTTGTTGTCGCGGGAAAAGCGGAAGATTTGCAGCATGGCGCGGGGTTGGCCGCCGCCGCCATCGACGAAGGGCGTGCGGCCCGGACGCTGGCCGAACTTGTCACGGTGTCGAACCGCGCCGCGCCGCATGAGGTTCGTGTGGCCGTGCAGGCTGCCGGGGAACTGCGATGACCGATATTTTGAAAAAAATAGAGGCCTATAAGCGGCGCGAAATCGCGGCGGCCAAGGTGCGCATGCCCCTCGAGACCTTGGCCCGCAAGGCGCATGATCACGATCCGCCGCGAGGGTTCGTCAAGGCGATCGAGGCCAAGCGCGAAACCGGCCACATTGCACTGATTGCCGAGATCAAAAAAGCGAGTCCATCGAAGGGGCTGATCCGCGCCGATTTCGATCCGCCCGCTCTGGCCCGCGCCTATGAGTCGGGCGGTGCCGCATGTCTTTCGGTGCTCACCGATGGGCCGTCGTTCCAAGGCAGTCTCGGCGATCTCGCGGCGGCGCGGCAAGTGACGCATCTGCCGTGCCTTCGCAAGGATTTTCTGTTCGATCCTTACCAAGTCTATGAGGCGCGTGCGAGCGGCGCCGACTGTATCTTGATCGTGATGGCCTGCGTCACCGACGTGGAGGCCTGTGGGTTGACCCGAGCGGCACATGATCTTGGCATGGACATCCTTGCCGAGGTTCATGACGAAGCCGAACTTGCCCGGGCCTTGCCGCTCGAGACACGCCTGGTCGGGATCAACAATCGCGATTTGCGGACCTTCGAAGTCTCCCTTGAATTGAGCGAAAGGCTCGCCGCGAAGATCCCGCACGACCGGATCATCGTTGGCGAAAGCGGCATCGTTACGCATCAGGATTGTCTCCGCCTGCAGGCGCATGGGATCGGGGCTGTGCTTGTCGGGGAAAGCCTGATGCGTCATCGGGACGTCGCGGCGGCGGCGCGGGCGCTTCTGCTCGGCGAGCCGCAAGCGCGCGGCAGCAAATCTCAACGCAACTGAGTTGTGCGGCTGCTACCGCCTCTTGAGGAATTCATGACCGCCATGCCGGAACTCACCCATCTTTCGCCAACAGGGCACGCCGATATGGTCGATGTTTCGGGCAAGGCGGCGACCGAGCGCATCGCGATTGCCGAAGGGCAGATCGTCATGCAAAAGGCGACCCTTGACCTCGCCCTTTCGGGCAACGCCAAGAAAGGCGATGTGTTCGCGGCGGCCCGGATCGCCGCGATCATGGCGGCCAAAAAGGCGCATGATCTGATCCCGCTCTGCCACCCGCTGGCCTTAACCAAGGTCACCGTCGATCTCGAACCGGACAAAGGCTTGCCTGGCATTAGAGTCCGTGTGCTGGCGAAAGTTCTAGGCCAGACCGGCGTCGAGATGGAGGCGCTGACTGGCGTCTCCATCGCTTGCCTGACAATCTATGACATGTTGAAGGCAGCCGACCGAGCCATGCGGATCGAAAATATCCAGCTGGTCCGCAAAAGCGGCGGCAAATCGGGAGATTTTGTGCGTGGCGAGGAGACTTCGCTGGCATGAGTGGTGGCGGGCTGCTTTCGGTGGCGCAGGCGCGCGCCCGTATTCTTTCGAGTGTTTCCGCCGATCGACCAGTCGAGTCCATCGCCCTCGAATGTGCGTCCGGACGCACGCTTGCCCGCGATCTTGTGGCCAAGCTCACGCAGCCGCCAAAGGCGATGTCCGCGATGGATGGCTACGCGGTGCGCACGGAGGATCTGGCGCGCCTGCCGGTCAAATTGAAACAGATCGGCGAGAGCACGGCCGGACATGGGTTTCAAGGGGCCATCGGTCCCGGGGAAACGGTGCGGATTTTTACGGGCGCCCCGGTGCCGGAGGGCTGCGATACAATTTTGGTTCAGGAGAAGGCTCGAGTCGAGGCAGGTTTCGTTGAGCCTTTGGAAGCGGTGGCGGCTGGCCGCAACATTCGTGTCAAGGGAATCGATTTTTCACATGGCGAGGCTTTGCTTGCTGCCAGGACACGGCTTGGCCCGTCGAACATCGCGCTCGCCGCCGCGATGAATTTCGCCAAGGTTGTGGTCACCAAACGTCCCCGGGTGGCGATTCTGGCGACCGGGGATGAACTCGTGCGGCCCGGCGAAACGATCGGCCCCGATCAAATCATTGCCTCCAATTCCTTTTCCGTTGCCGCCCTCATCGAGGCGGCGGGCGGCGAGCCGCTCGATCTTGGCATTGCCAAGGATGAATTGCGCGCGCTCGAGGATGGAATCGCCGTCGCGCGTGATGCCGGGGCCGACCTCTTGGTGACGCTCGGGGGTGCGTCGGTTGGCGATCATGATCTCGTCAAACCCGCGCTCGCCAAGCAAGGCATGGAACTCAATTTTTGGAAGATCGCCATGCGGCCCGGAAAGCCGGTGATCCATGGACGACTGGGCCCGATGAGTATCCTTGGCTTGCCGGGGAATCCGGTCGCCACTTTCGTTGCCGGATTGGTTTTTCTCGTGCCTTTGGTGCGGGCGCTTTCCGGCGATCCGGATGCGGGCGGCGATCACAGCGAAGCCGCCGTTTTCGGCAAAGCGATGCGCGGCAATGACAGCCGTCAGGATTATCTGCGCGCAACGCTGCACCCCAGCGAGACGGGCCTGCCGGTGGCGACCCCGTTCGAGCTTCAGGACTCCTCCGTGCTGCGCATTCTCGCGCAATCCCAATGCCTCGTCGTCCGCGAACCTCACGCGCCGCCCGCGGCGGCCGGCGATCTGTGCCGGATCATCAAGCTTGGACCGTGACGTGCCCCATCAACACCGGTCCACGCAGGCTGCCGTGAAATTGGGCCATCGTACCAAAACGTTTCACGTGAAACACTTTGGTACGATTGCCAGGAAAAATCAGGCAAAGACCCGGACTTCCGGCACGGCGAAGACGGGTTGAATCGTGCCAGGAAAGAGTACGATTGACGGTTTCTGGGGACAAGATCACGACATTGCCGGGATCTCGCAACCTTTGTCGTTCGCGGTCCCATGAAAGCCAACGCAGCGGTCGATCTCCTCGTCATCGGCGGCGGCATCAATGGCGCCGGGATCGCCCGCGACGCCGCCGGGCGCGGTCTATCGGTGATGCTGTGCGAGCAGGGCGATCTTGCGGGCGCGACGTCGTCGGCGTCGAGCAAGCTCATTCATGGCGGCCTGCGCTATCTCGAATATTACAAATTCCGCTTCGTGCGGGAGGCGTTGAAAGAGCGGGAAGTTTTGCTTGCCATCGCGCCGCATATCGTCTGGCCCGCGCGTTTCGTGCTGCCTTACGAAAACGGGCTGCGCCCGGCTTGCCTCATCGAGGCGGGCCTCCTTCTTTATGATTGGCTCGCCCCCCGTAAACGGCTGCGCCGCTCGCGCCGGATCGCTTTGCGCGGAGCCTTGGAAGGAGCACCGCTCAAGCAACATTTCACGACGGGCTTTGTGTATTCCGATTGCCGCGTGGACGATGCAAGGCTTGTGGTGCTGAACGCTATGGATGCCCGGGAGCGTGGTGCCGATATCCTCACCAGGACGCGTTGCATTGCCGCCCGGCGTGAGGACACTCTCTGGCATGTGACATTGCTCGACGCCCATACCGCAACGATGACGACCGTGGCGGCGCGTGCGCTCGTCAATGCCGCGGGACCCTGGGCCGCCGATGTGTTCGCCGATGCGTCGGGATATGAGCCAGGCAAAAAGCTCCGCCTTGTGCAAGGAAGCCATATCATTGTGCGCCGGCTCTATGCGGGGGACCAATGCTATGTTTTGCAAAGCGATGACCAGCGCATCATCTTCGTCATGCCCTATGAGACGGAGTATTCGCTCATCGGTACGACTGAGGTTGGTTTTAACGGTGATCCTTCGAAGGCGCGGATCGGCGCGGACGAGATCTCCTACCTCTGTGCTTGCGTATCGCGTTACTTCGCCACGCCGTTGAGCCCCAGCGATGTCGTCGCAAGCTACACGGGCGTGCGACCGCTTTACGATGACGGCGCGAAAAATGCCTCCGCCGCTTCCCGCGACTATGTTCTCGATCTCGATGCGCCACCAAAAGGTGCGCCGCTGCTTTCGGTCTTTGGCGGCAAGATTACCACCTACCGGCGTTTGGCCGAAGACGCCTTGGGCAAACTCTCGGCCTATCTGAAGCCGCCGCGCGACAATCCTTGGACGGCGGCGTCGCAGCTGCCGGGGGGTGATATGGAAGGCGGCGATTTCGACCGTTTTTTGCGCGCGTTGCGCGGCAAATATCCTTGGCTCGAAGCAGGGATGGCAACGAGACTCGCCCGCGCCTATGGCACGCGGGCCGCGATCATTCTCGGCAATGCGCAAAGCGCGTCAGATCTTGGTATCGATTTTGGCGCGGGGCTTTTTCAAGCCGAGATCGACTATTTGATTGGCCAAGAATTCGCACGGACGCCCGAGGACATTTTGTGGCGGCGGTCCAAACTTTTCTTGCATCTGTCGAGCGATCAGATCGCGGCGGTGAGTGCTTATGTGGAAGCTCATATCCAAAAGAGCGAGCGCCCCAATGCCTAGCCAAGCCATCCTTGCCATCGATCAGGGCACGACCTCGACGAGAAGCCTGCTGTTCGACCAGGCTGGGCAACTGCTCGCCACGGCACAGCGGGAGTTTGCCCAATCCTATCCGCAGCCAGGCTGGGTCGAGCATGATCCTTTAACCATCTGGCGGGACGTTCTCGCCACGGCGCGCGAGGCCATCGCAAAGTCTCCCGGGCCAGTGGCGGGGATCGGCATCGCCAACCAACGGGAAACAACGGTCGTTTGGGACCGCGCGGACGGCGCACCCATCTACCCGGCTATCGTGTGGCAGGACCGGCGTACCGCCAGACATTGCGAGCGATTGCGGCGGGAGGGAGCCGAAGCGCTGGTCCGGGAGCGCACCGGCTTGCTGCTCGATCCCTATTTCTCAGCAACGAAACTTGCCTGGATACTTGACCATGCCGCGGGCGCGCGGGCGCGGGCGGCGCGCGGCGAACTCGTCTTCGGCACGATCGACAGTTTTCTGCTCTGGCATCTGACCGGCGGGAAGGTTCATGCGACGGATGCGGCGAATGCCTCGCGAACCCTCTTGTTCGATATCCACCGCCAATGCTGGGACGAAGATCTTTTGAGATTGTTCGATATTCCAGAGTCATTGCTGCCAGAGGTTCACGACAACAATTTTCTTTATGGAGTCACCGCGCCAGATCTTTTTGGATGCTCAATTCCCGTCGCGGGCATGGCGGGCGACCAGCATGCCGCGCTGATCGGCCAGGCGTGCTTTGAGCCTGGCATGGCCAAGGCGACCTATGGGACCGGATGTTTTGTTTTGTTGAACACCGGCCGCGAGGCATTGCCGCCGGCCAAAGGGATGCTCACCACACTGGCGTACCGGACGGGCGGGCGGCCGGTTTACGCTGTCGAAGGCTCGATCTTCGTCGCGGGAGCGGCAATGAAATGGCTGCGCGACCGGCTCAGGCTTTTCGCGGATGTTTCGCAAACCGGTGCCATCGCGGCGGAGCTTGGCGGCAATGAGGGGGTCTATCTCGTGCCTGCTTTCACAGGCCTTGGTGCACCGCATTGGGATCCGGGCGCGCGGGGACTGATTTGCGGCCTCACCTTGGATTCCGACCCCGCGCATATCATTCGCGCCGCGCTGGAATCGTCCGCCTACCAAACGCTCGATTTGCTGCGCACGATCCCGGGCAATGCCGGAACGCCTCGCACCTTGCGCATCGATGGCGGCATGGCGGCGAATGATTGGTTTTGCCAATTTCTCGCGGATATTCTCGGCGTTCCCGTCGAGCGTCCACGCATGCTCGAGGCCACCGCGCAAGGGGCTGCCTTTTTGGCCGGGCTGACGCTCGGCGTCTTTGCCGATGTCGCCGCGATCGCGGCCGCCTGGGTTCCGGGCGGCCGGTTCGAACCGCACATGGAGGGAGCGACGAGAGACCGTTTGATCGCCGGATGGCAGGATGCGGTGGCGCGCACGCTGGGACCGTCGGCAAGCTGAAACATGACTGAAGATAAATTGCATGCCGATGGATCGGTTGCAGCGTCCAGGAATTTCCCCAATGCGGGCAATAGCCAGGGCATCGCAAGGAGGGCACGCATGAGCCTCGGAGTCTCGACCAAACCGGATGTTTCGCGCCGTGAATGCCTGACGCAGGCCGCTGCCGCTGCCCTGGGCTATACGCTTGCCGCCGGCCCCGTTCGCGCCGCCGCGATCACGACCGGCACGGAAGGGCTCTCCGCTGGCATGGCGGCGGTAAAGGTCACGGGCGGTGAAATGCCTCTCTATTTCGCGCGGCCGGGCGCGGCGGCGAAACCGCCGGTCATTCTCGTTGCCATGGAAGTGTTCGGCCTGCATGAGCACATCAAGGATGTGACGCGGCGGCTCGCCAAACTTGGCGCCTTCGCGGTGGCGCCCAATTATTATTTCCGCCTCGGCGATCTCGCGAAAATTTCAGACCCGGCGCAAGTCATGCAGACAAGCGCCAAAAAACCCGATCAAGAACTGTTCGCCGATCTCGATGCGGCAGTTGCTTTTGCGAAAGCGCAAGGCGGCGATACGGACAAGCTTGGCATCGTCGGCTTTTGCCGGGGCGGCCGGACCGTGTGGCTCTATGCGACGCACAATGCCGGGCTCAAGGCGGGTGTGGCTTTCTATGGCAGTCTTATGGATAAGCCGACCGCACCGATGCCGAAGAACGCTTTTGATCTTGCGAACGAAGTTAAGGCACCGGTGCTTGGACTCTACGGGGCCGAGGACACCGGGATCACGCCCGATCAAGTCGAAGCCATGAAGAAGAAGTTGGAAGCGGCCGGGAAAACCGCAAAATTCAAAATCTATCCCGGCGCAGGGCATGGCTTCTTCGCCGACTACCGGCAAAGCTATCGTGTCGATGCGGCGCAAGATGCGTGGCGGGAGATGCAGGATTGGTTCATAAAATACGGAGTCTTGGACTGACGGATCGGCGAGGTGTCACCATATTATTCAAGACGGAACCCGCAACAGGACAACGGCGATGGGTGTTCTTGAGCGAACAGTTCTTCCCAAAGCGGCAAATCCCGATTGGACCATTGCGCAAGGGTTTGAGCGCTATAGCGAGATTGAGCACCGCACCTGGACGACGCTTTATGAGCGGCAGGCTGAGATCTTGCCGGGCCGGGCGTGCGAGGCTTTCCTGTATGGACTTGACGCACTGGATCTGCATGGCCAGGGCATTCCCGATTTCGCAAAATTGAACGAGAAGCTCCTGGAGCTCACGGGCTGGCGGGTCGTGGCGGTGCCAGGGCTCGTGCCCGATGCGGTGTTTTTCGAGCATCTCGCCAACCGGCGGTTTCCGGCTGGCAATTTTATTCGCGGCGCCGATCAACTCGACTATCTGCAAGAGCCGGATATTTTCCACGATGTCTTCGGCCATGTGCCGATGCTGACCGATCCGGTGTTCGCCGACTATATGCAGGCCTATGGAAAAGGCGGTCTTCGGGCACTCTCGCTGGGGAGCCTTGCCAATCTTGCGAGGCTTTATTGGTACACGGTCGAGTTCGGGCTGATGGAAACGCCGGAGGGTTTGCGCATTTTTGGCGCGGGGATCGTCTCGTCGCGAACCGAAACAATCTTCGCGCTGGACTCGAACTCGCCCAACCGCCTCGGATTCGATCTGGAGCGGGTGATGCGCACGCTGTACCGGATCGATGATTTCCAGCAGGTCTATTTCGTGATTCCGTCGCTTCAATATTTACTCGATGTGACCGTTGGGACGGATTTCGGTCCCCTCTACGCCAAAATTTCGCATAGGCCCGACATTCCGATTGCGGCGATCGAACCAAGCGATAAGGTTTTCACACGAGGGACGCAGGAGTATGCAACGCGCGGCGGCCGCCTGCCGCCAACGCCTTCATAAGCTATCACAAGAGGGAACAGGATGCGGGACAAGGTTCTGGTCGTCACCGGCGGCTCCGGCGTGCTTGGCTATGCGGTCGCCGAAGCGGCCCTCGCGGCGGGAGCTTTGGTGGCTCTCCCCGGCAGGGAAGAGACGAGCAAGCTCGCCGCGCAGGACCGGCTGCTGGTGCTCGGCGGTGTCGATCTCACGGATTTCGCGGCGGTCACGCAGGCGTTCGAAGCGGTGGTGGCGCGCTTCGGCAAGATCGACGGGCTCGCCAATATCGCGGGCGGCTTCCGCTGGCAGACCCTGGCCGATGGCGACATCGCCGGATGGACGGACCAATTCAAAATGAATCTCTTGACCGCCGCGACGGCATGCAAGGCGGCGCTGCCTAATCTGCGTGCTTCGCAAGGCGCCATCGTCAATGTGGGATCGGCTCCAGCCAAAAAAGCCGGGGCGGGGATGGGCGCTTATGCGGCCTCAAAGGCGGGCGTGTTGCGGCTGACCGAAAGCCTCGCCGAGGAGGAGAAACTCGCTGGTGTCCGCGTCAACGCGGTGCTGCCGACGATCATCGATACCCCCCGCAACCGGGCGGACATGCCGAAAGCTGATGTCTCCCGCTGGGTGAAGCCGGAAGAGATCGCCAAAACCATTTTGTTTTTGTTGTCCGAGGATGCCAAAGCGATCACCGGAGCTGAGATCTTGATTGCCGGGCGGACGTGATCAGCCGCGCGGTTTGGCGGCGCCGAGCGGCAGCCGGTGGCTGTCCTTGAGTGTCGCCAAGACGATCGAGGATTTGACATGCGAGACGCTCGCATGTGGCAGGATCAAATCATTGATGATCCGCGACAGATTTTTTAAGTCCGGCACCAAAACTTTTAAGAGATAGTCGGAGTCTCCGGTCAGCGCATAGGCCTCCTGGATCTCTTCGACGGTATTGACAAAATCACTGAACTTTTTCGCATTCTCCTTGGAATGCGGTGACATGCTGACTTGGACGAGGGCGAGAAGGTCAATTCCCAGGCGCCCGGCGTTGAGCCGTGCCGAATACCCTTCGATGATGCCAGTGTCCTCAAGCCTGATGCGGCGGCGGGAACATTGCGAGGCGGAGAGGCCGACCTTGTCGGCAAGCTCGGCATTGGTGAGGCGTCCCTCAGTCTCGAGCGCGGCAAGCAGCTTCAGGTCGAAGTGATCGAGTGCGCCGATCTCTTGCGAATTTGCCTTTTCCTGCATGATCTACGCGCCCAGCCCCGCGAGTAAAATGAATTATACACAGTTTTCCCACGTGTTCCGCACTACATTTTACTGCGCCAGACATAGCATGGGACAAGGCAGATGGGTCCGTTTCCGCATGACGCGCCGCTCGCAAAAATCAGTGCCGAAAATCCGGCCGGCACCGATGGGTTCGAATTCGTGGAATTCGCTCACGCCGATCCTGGAGAGCTCAAGACGCTATTTGAACACATGGGTTTCGAGCTTGTCGCGCGTCACAAGACCCGCGCCATCGATCTCTATCGGCAGGGAAGCGTCAATTACATCCTCAACGCGGATTCCGGCAGCTTTGGTGGACGATTTGTCGATGGTCATGGCCCTTGCGCGCCATCCATGGCGTGGCGGGTGGTCGATGCCAAGCACGCCTATGCCCATGCATTGGAGCGCGGCGCGCAGCCCTATCACGGCGGGATGGGTGCCAAGACCATCGACGCGCCCGCGATCCTGGGGATCGGCGGCAGCCTGATCTATTTCATCGATACCTATGGCGCCAAGGGTTCGCCCTATGACGGCGAATTCGATTGGATTGGCGAGCGCGACCCCGCGCCGGCGGGGTGCGGTCTCTTTTACATCGATCATCTGACCAACAATGTGTTTCGCGGCGCGATGGACCGCTGGTATCAATTTTACCAAAATCTCTTCAACTTCCGGCAAATCCGCTATTTCGACATCTCCGGAAAATTCACCGGCCTGACGTCGCGGGCGCTCACGAGCCCGTGCGGGAAAATCCGCATTCCGTTGAATGAATCCGCCGACGACAAGAGCCAGATCGAGGAATTTCTGCACCAATATAAGGGCGAAGGCATCCAGCATATCGCCTGCGGCTGCAAGGATATTTACGCAAGCGTGAAGAGGTTGGCGGGGCGGGGCCTCGCCTTCATGCCGCCGCCGCCAGAGACCTATTACAACAGGATCGCCGCGCGGCTTCCCGGCCACGGCGAGCCAGTGGAGGCGTTGCGGGCAAGCGGGCTCTTGATCGATGGCGAGGTCGTTGAAGGCGGTAAGCCAAAGCTTCTCTTGCAGATTTTCTCGAAGACGGTGATTGGCCCGATCTTTTTCGAATTCATCGAACGCAAGGGCGACGAGGGGTTTGGCGAAGGTAATTTTAAAGCGCTGTTCGAGTCGATTGAGGCCGACCAGATTGAACGCGGCGTGCTGCATGCCTGAAAGCTGACTCTAGCGGGGCAAGCCTCTCGCCCAGAGATACTCCGCATAGATCGCCATGACGATCAGCGTGAGCATGAGCGCGGTAAGCAAAGCGACAGCGAGAGACCCCGCTACGGGACTTGCATAGGCGTGAAAAATATATTGCGGGGTCTGGTCTGTGAAGGGACTGAAATGCGCCAGCCAGCCCAATGCGACGCCTAAGCCCGCAGTGACCGCCCAGAACAGCGGTCCAATCTTGTTCCGCAGATAGAAGCAAAGCCCAAGGCCAAGAAATAGATATTTTGCAACGAGGAGGATAACAGGCAAAAGCTGCCAGCGAATGTCGCCCCGAAAAATATGATCGATGTCGTGCCCCACGCTTAACAAGATCAGGAGGACTACGAGAATGGTAAGCTTCCGATCAGCCACAGTGTCCTCCTCGATGAATGACGTTCTATATATGGGGAGGCGATCCAAAGAGTTTCATCCATGACACAATACATGCCCGGCTTTGGCAATGATTTCGAGACCGAGGCGTTGCCGGGCGCCTTGCCGCAAGGGCAAAACTCGCCGCAGCGCTGCCCCTATGGGCTTTATGCCGAGCAATTGTCCGGCACGCCCTTTACCGCACCGCGCGGCGCCAATGAGCGCTCCTGGCTTTATCGCATGCGCCCTTCGGTCAAACATGCGAGCCGTTTTGCCGGTATCGATGTTCCCTATTGGAAAACCGCGCCGCACATCGCCGCGCACCGCTTGACGCTCGGCCAATTGCGCTGGGACCCTTTGCCCATTCCAGACGCGCCGCTGACCTTCGTGACCGGCATGCGGACCATGACGACAGCGGGCGATGTCCGCACTCAGACCGGCATGGCGGCGCATGTGTTTTTCGTCACGGACAGCATGGACGATGATTATTTTTTCAATGCCGACGGCGAACTCTTGATCGTTCCGCAGATGGGCGGTCTCGACATCGCAACAGAGCTTGGCCAACTCATCATCGTGCCTGGCGATATCGCGGTCATCCCGCGCGGCATGAAGTTCAAGGTTGGGTTGCAAGATGGGCCCGCGCGCGGCTATGTGTGCGAGAATTATGGCGCGAAATTTACCTTGCCGGGGCGCGGGCCAATCGGCGCCAATTGTCTCGCGAACCCGCGCGATTTCAAAACGCCGGTCGCCCGCTACGAGGACAAGGAAACGGCGTGCCGCCTGACCGTCAAATGGTGCGGCGGTTTTCACGTCACCGAGATCGGCCATTCGCCGCTCGATGTCGTGGCGTGGCACGGCAATTACGCGCCCTACAAATATGATCTGCGCACCTTCTCTCCGGTTGGCGCGATTTTGTTCGATCACCCGGACCCATCCATTTACACGGTGCTGACCGCGCCGTCCGGCGAGGAAGGCACCGCGAATGTCGATTTCGTGATCTTTCCCGAACGCTGGCTCGTCGCCGAACACTCGTTCCGGCCGCCGTGGTTTCACATGAACATCATGAGTGAGTTCATGGGGCTGATTTTCGGCCAATATGATGCCAAGGCGAAAGGCTTTGCGCCGGGCGGGATTTCGCTCCACAATTGCATGCTACCGCATGGCCCGGACACACAGGCCTTTGACCGGGCGAGCAACATTGATCTGAAACCCGAAAGGCTCGAAAACACGCTCGCCTTCATGTTCGAGACGCGCTATCCCCAACAGGTGACGGAATATGCGGCCAAGCTCCCGGAACTTCAAAGCGATTATGCCGATTGCTGGAGCGGTTTGGAAAAGCATTTTGATCCAAATCGCCGGTGACGAGGCGTCCCTATGAAGCTTGCGACTCTCGCCAACGGCACCCGCGACGGGCGGCTTGTCGTGGTTTCGCGCGACCTCGCCTATGCGACGGACGCGGGGGGCATTGCCACGACCCTTCAGGGGGCGCTTGACGATTGGACGCACCTTGCCCCGAGGCTCGCGACACTCGCGATCTCACTGGAAGCCGGTTCGGTGCCGCGCGAGCGGTTCCGCGAGCATGAGGCGCGCTCGCCGCTTCCCCGTGCGTTTCAATGGATCGATGGGTCCGCCTATTTGAGCCACGTGCAACTGGTGCGCAAGGCGCGCGGCGCCGCGATGCCACCGGAATTTTTCACCGATCCTTTGCTCTATCAAGGCGGGTCGGATGCTTTTCTGTCTCCCCGCGAGCCGATCCGCATGCCGGACGAAGGTTTCGGCATCGACTTCGAGGCCGAAGCCGGCGTCATCGTCAAGGATGTTGCGATGGGTGCGGACAGAGCTGAGGCCGCCGCGTCCATCGTCCTCCTTGTCCTGATCAACGATGTCTCGTTGCGCAACCTCATTCCGGAGGAACTCGCCAAGGGGTTCGGCTTCTTCCAGTCGAAACCTTCGTCGGCCTTTTCGCCCGTTGCTGTCACGCCGGACGAACTTGGCGCCGCATGGGATGGGGGTCGCTTGCATCTCCCATTGCTCGTCAGCCGCAACGGCGAACTCTTCGGCCGGCCGGATGCTGGCGCCGGAATGCATTTCGATTTTCCCGCTCTGATTGCGCATGCGGCAAGGACGAGGCCCTTGGGTGCTGGCACCATCATTGGGTCCGGCACCGTTTCCAACACGGAGGCGGATGGAAGCCCCGCACGGCCAATCAACGCCGGGGGTGTCGGCTATTCCTGCGTTGCCGAGGCACGGATGGTCGAGGCCATGACGGGTGGTGCGCCCGCCACCGAATTTTTACGCTTCGGCGATACGGTCCGCATCGAGATGAAAAATGCCGGCGGCCAATCCGTCTTTGGCGCCATCGAACAGGCGATTGAAGCTTATGCAAGACCCGCCGTCTGAGCCGTGCCTTTTCGGCTATTGGCGATCGAGCGCCGCCTACCGGGTGCGGATTGCATTGAACATAAAGCAGATTACCGCGACGCAGATCCCGGTGCACCTGCTGGCAGCGGAGCAGAAGAGTGGGGACTATTGCGCACTCAATCCAGCGGCCCTTGTTCCGCTCTGGCGCGAGCCGGATGGGTTCACGCTGGCCCAGTCGCTTGCGATCATCGAATATCTCGATGAAAAATTTCCCGATCCGCCGCTTTTGCCGGAGGATGTGCGCCTGAAGGCGATCAGCCGCGAGATTGCCTATACGATTGCTTGCGACATTCACCCGCTCGGCAATCTTCGAGTGCTGGACAAGCTCACCGCAGATTATGGCGCTGATGCTGGCGCCAGAGCCGCCTGGAACCGGCACTGGATCGCGGCCGGCTTCGCCGCCATCGAAGCGCGGCTGGCCAGGGCGGCCGGCCGGCATGCGGTCGGGGACAAGATTAGCTTGGCAGACATCTGCCTCGTGCCCCAGGTTTATAATGCGCGCCGGATGGGGCTTGAGTTGACGCCTTATCCTTGCATTGTCGCGGCTGACGCGGCGGCACGTAATTTGCTCGCTTTCATGGCGGCGGCACCCGAGGCACAGGCGGATGCACCTTGAGCTGCGTCCTGTGAAGCTGCGACACAGCTGAGCACATTTTGGCGTTATTGCGAACGTTGGCTTTGCGCCGATGCCCTGCTAAACAGGGGAGGTTATCGTTCTAGGAGAGCTGAATTGACGAAGAACGTCGCCGCGAATCACGATGCCTGGTTTGTTGGGGTTCGAGGATGACTTGGCCGGCCGTTGTTGCGCTGGCTTTGATGTTCCTTGGAATGCTGCAGCGCAGTCCGTATTTTATGCTTTACCTCTTTTTTGGGTTTGGTCCAATTGCGACACTTTCCTTGCTTGGAGATGCGGGCGGGGCGAATATCGTTCCCCAAGCGGCTTGCGGGGTGCTCCTCGTCTGCAAATTGCTCCTTTCCAAGGGTCAGATCCCTCGCGCCTTTGACGCGGCAATCGACCCCGCCGCACTCGGCTTCCTGTTTGCTTTTCTTCTTTATGGGCTTTTTGCTACTTATGAGATGCCACGCTTATTCGCCAATATGATTGAAATCGTCGAGATGAACCCGGAATACAACGCGACGAGCCTGTTGCATCCGGCCATGGCCAACGTCAACCAGTCCATATATATGACGCTGTCGGTTGGCACAGCCCTCGCTTTCGCTATGTACGGCGAAAGGGCGAATTTCCGGCAGCATTACATCCAGGCTTTATGGGTTGCGGGGGTCATTCTGATCGCCACGGGACTTGCCGATATGCTTTTAGCGGCGGCCGGTCTTGAGTCCTTGCTGAAACCATTTCGCAACGCCACCTACTCTGTTCTCAGCGATGCCGAAGTGCTGGGAATGAAACGGGTGGTGGGCCTCACACCGGAGGCCTCATCCTATGGGACGATGTGCGTCGGGGCGGCGGCGTACCTTGTTTTCTTGCGGCCTTGTTACGAGCGTAAAGTGCTGCGCAATTATCTTGTGCCCCTGACGAGTCTTGGCCTTTTGGGATTGGCTTTTCTCTCGACCTCCTCTGCGGCTTATGTCGGCCTCGCAGTATTTTCCTTGGTGTTCGCGGCGAACTGGATGCGGCGCGCCTTGTCAGCCGATGTCCCGGCGCGGGAAGGGCTTAAATGGGAGGCTTTGATCGCCGTTGCCGCCGGGCTCGCAATTCTTGCCATGCTTGCACTGGTTCCAAGTATGCTGGATCCGATCTACACCATGATCGACCAGATCGTCTTCAAAAAAAGCCAGACCGATTCCTATATCGAACGGACCATGTGGTCGAGATTGGCGCTGAACGCCTTTTTCTCGACATATGGGCTTGGGGTGGGCTTAGGGTCGGTGCGGACATCGAATTGGTTTGTTGCCATATTGAGCAGCACGGGTGTGATCGGGGCAGGGTTTCTAGGCTGGTTCATTTTGCGCCTATTCGTCCTGCCTTGCCGGTCCGCCGAGGCGCGAGTGCGCGAGTTGGCTGCGGGGTTGAAGTTCAGCTTGCTTCCGTCATTTGCAATGGCGGCGCTTGTGGGGACGACGCCTGACATGGGCGTGGTTAGCGCCGCGGCGTTGGGAATGCTTACAAGTCTCATTTCGATCAATCCTGCTGCGAAATTGCGGTTTAGGGGCAATATCGGCGGCCATCTCCGAGCCCGGAACAACTAGCCGGCCGTGGCATTTGATCCTGCCGCTCACATAGCGGTGTTGCGACCATGATGGCTTAGAGGGCAAGATGGGAGGCCCAGTTCGGGTTTACCTTGTAGGTCCCAGAAGCCAGGGGTTGAATCGACTGCTCCGGGGGGCAAAATTCGTGAATATGATCACAGACGCAAGCATGGGGTGGCCCTTGGGCCGGGTCCAGGGCATGCGCCTCATCTGCAATCGCGCGGCTTGGCTTGCGATACTGGCTGCTATGCCAATAACGTTACAGCCGGTATTGGCGCTTGACATGGTGGTCCAGCCGAACCCGTCGCTGACCATTCCGTTACCGCCCCGGCGTCCGGCGGGCATTGGGAGTCCTGCAACGGTTCAATCCCCGTCAGCGCTGCCAGACTCACCTGTCCCGGGCATGGCGCCGGCGCCGTCACCATACCCACCGCCGCAGCCGCGAAATTTGCCTCCGGCCTCCCGTGCCAGGATGCATGAATGTGCGCTCGCATGGCAAAAGATGAAGGAATCGGGAGCTGCCACCGACAAAATCTGGTATGAGTTTGCCCAGGACTGTCTCGTGAAGTGAACCCAAATGCCTTGCCCAGCAAGAACCCAGGTTCGTTTCCAAATTCAATATGACTATCTTGTCAAATGGCGCATGACAAAACCCACAAAGGGCAATCCGGGGAAAGACAACCGGCGGCACAAGGAAAACCCCTCGCGCGATAATTACGCCCGAGAGCCGCAGCCGGCCGTCTCATTCTCCCCGTCGGCCGTTAGGAGGACTCCGGAGGGCTAGGCGGAGGGGCTGGCGGCTTGCGGGCAGCAGGTTTGCGCACCACCTTTTTACCACCCGACTTCTTTGTTGCGGCTTTCCGGGAGGATTTTTTTGCCGCCGACTTCTTGGTGGCGGACTTCTTTACGGCGGCCTTCTTTACCGGCTTTTTCTTCGCCACGGCCTTGCGCACCGCTTTCTTGGGAGCGCTTTTTTTCACGCTTGCTTTTTTCCCGGCGCTCTTCTTGGCCGCGGATTTCTTCACTGACTTTTTGGTGGTAGCCTTCACCATGTTCAAAGTTCCCTCTGCTGTTTTAGCCGGCTGATTCAAAATGCCGACTTGAGGCTTGCATAGGGTAGCGTTGTTCATCGGCCTTGCAAGAGGCGTTGCTTCGCAAGCAACGCAATCAAGTGCGAATAACGCTTCAACATCGCGTCCAAGAAATGCTTCCAGATGTGTTTTAAGCGGATCAAAAAGCCGCTGTTCGATTGCTATGATCACTGCATGCGAGAGATCTGACGGGCCGCACACATGGCACTGAAGAATATCTGATGCGGTGCTGTCTGCGGACAGTGCGAGACTCTTTTGGATTACATCCGCAGATTCAAAAACCCATTATTTTTAAAGGCTCTATTCTATTTCTGAGTTCTCCGCATAGCGGCCCTATCGAGAGATGCCGTAAAGGTTGATGCAACGTCCAATCATGTATCCGCAAGATTCGTTTTCGATTGAGAAGAGCAATTTTGAAGCATCGATTTTTATTCCGCCGCGCGGTCTCCCTATGAAGCGTGCGGCGAGGATTGAACGCACGGATTGGGGGCAAAAAAAAATTTGTTGGATGAAAAAAAATCCGGTGCGAAATGGCGCGGCGAGCGCGAAAATCGGCACACATCGCGCGAATCACCCGAATCATTTGCTGATTCGACACACCGATTCAGAGCCCGAGCTTCGCCTTCAAGATCTCGTTGACGGCCTGTGGATTGGCTTTACCGCCGGTCTCTTTCATCACCTGACCGACAAACCATCCGAGCATTGAAGGCTTTGCCTTCGCTTGTTCAGCCTTGGCGCTATTGGCGGCGATGATCGCATCGACGGCCGCCGCGATCGCGCCTTCATCGGTGACTTGTTTCAGGCCGCGGGCTTCGACGATCGCGCGGGGGTCTGCGTTCTTGTCATCGTTGATGAGAATCGCCAGCACATCCTTGGCGATCTTGCCCGAGATCGCGCCCTCGCTGATAAGATCGACGATCCCGGCAACTTGACTGGGATTGATGTGGGTCAACGAAATTGGCAGCCCTTGCGAATTTGCAAAGGCGGCGACGTCACCATTGATCCAATTGGCAACAAGCTTTGGATCGCGTTTCGTTCCGCCATGCTTGACCGCTGCTTCGAAATAATCCGCCGTGTCCTTGTCGGCGACGAGGACCCCGGCGTCATAGGGCGGCAAGCCGTAGTCCCGAACGAAACGTGCCTTCTTCTCATCGGGAAGTTCTGGCAGATAGCCGGCCAGGGCATCGACATACGCCTGATCGAATTCGAGCGGCAGCAGATCTGGGTCCGGAAAATAGCGGTAGTCATGTGCTTCTTCCTTGGAGCGCATCGAGCGGGTCTCGCCGCGCCCAGGATCGAACAGCCGGGTTTCTTGATCGATGCGGCCGCCATCCTCGATGATCGCGATCTGGCGGCGGGCTTCGGCCTCGATCGCTTGCCCGATGAAGCGGATCGAGTTGACGTTCTTGATTTCGCAACGCGTGCCGAGCGGCTCGCCGGGGCGGCGCACTGACACATTGACGTCCGCCCGCAGCGACCCCTGGTCCATGTTGCCGTCGCAGGTGCCAAGGTAGCGCAGGATCGTGCGAAGCTTCGTCACATAAGCCCTGGCTTCGTCGGCGGAGCGCAAGTCAGGCTTCGATACGATTTCCATCAGGGCGACGCCGGAACGATTGAGATCGACGAAAGAATCCGTCGCGGACTGGTCGTGCAGCGACTTGCCGGCGTCCTGTTCGAGATGCAATCGCTCGATCCCGACGTCAATCTGCTCATCGGCCGAGACATCGACCGTGACCGTGCCCTCGCCGACAATCGGACTTTTATATTGCGAGATCTGATAGCCCTGCGGCAGATCGGGATAGAAATAATTCTTCCGGTCGAACACCGAGCGCAGGTTGATCTTGGCTTTGAGGCCAAGCCCAGTGCGCACGGCCTGTGCCACGCATTCCTCATTAATGACGGGGAGCATCCCTGGCATCGCGGCGTCAACGAGGGAGACATTGGCGTTCGGTTCCTTGCCGAATTCGGTCGAGGCGCCCGAGAAAAGTTTTGATTTCGAGGTCACTTGGGCGTGAACCTCCATTCCGATCACAACCTCGAAGCTGCCGGTCGCGCCCTTGATCAGTTTTCCGGGTTTCTCGCGGGAGTTCATCTCTTCCTCTCTAAGCCAGTCCAGATCCTATTATACCGTCGCACACGGGAGCATGTCCCAAAAAAACCTATGGGCCGTAAAGCCGCGGCATCGCGCCGGTGAGCTGCACGCCCGCCGACAAATGAAAACGCCGCCACGGTAGGAACCGTAGCGGCGTTTCTGCCTGCCCCCGGTGCCGCCAAACTTAACGTCCGGCGGGCCATGGCAGTGTTACTCAGTATCTGGCGACCACTGGCGTCGATGGCCATGCGAATTTATAGGTCAGACCGAGGCGGCCGGTCTGCATCGTCTCTCTCGATGTGTGGTTGGGAATGGCGATCGAAACGCCGGGCACAAAAAAGCCTGGAAAGCCGGCGAAGCCAGCGTCGGCGAAACCCAACCTGCCGAAATCATAATAGCGGTATTCGGCGCGCGCCGTCCAATTTCCCCAGAAGTTGTATTCGAGACCGCCGCCGACATCGAAGCCGTAGCGGTTGGCGGCGAAGAAGCGGTTCACCGGGAAGCCCAAGAGGCCACCAAACGAATTTGCGAATTGGTAGTTGATCGCATTGCTAATGTCGCCATAGGCAAAGCCGCCAATCGCATAGACAAGCAAGCGGTCAAAGGCGACGCCGATGCGCGCATCTGCCGAACCGAACTCGCGGACCGATGTCGACAAATAATTCAACGGGAACGCCGAGGCGCTTCCGGTGACGCCGGCAAAATTATATTCGCCCTGCACACCGACAACGAGCGGCCCCATCAGCTGATAATTGAAGCCGACAT
>DATBPZ010000145.1:0-20831 GCA_036561105.1 Methylocella sp.
GGCTTTGCAACGCTGATTTTTTAGAGGTTCAAACCATGCACACGATCGGGAAAGCGACAACCATCATCCTGGCAGCGGTCTTCGCGATTGCCATGACAACGTTTTCCGGCGTTGCCGCAAGCGACTTCGAAGGGGTGTGGAAGGTGAAGGACACGGCCGGGCAGATGTTCGAAATCACGCTATCGAGCGGCGGGGCAGCTAAGGCGAGCCGTGGCGAGGGAATGGTCGGTACTTGGAAAGAGGAGGGCAATACAGCCGTGATCACCTGGAACACGGGCTGGACCACGAAGATTACGAAAGAGCGCGATCAATACAAGAAAACTGCCTATGGCAAAGGCCAGCCGCTGGACGGTCCACCGACCAACATCACGGACGCGCAAAAGGTAAAGTAACCGCGTCGCGGCTACCACACTCGCTTGGGATAGTAAACTACGCTCGCGTAGCGCGTCGGGGCTGCGTGAATTGAGAGAAATCTTGCATCTTCCTCTCCCTTCGTCAGGTAGCTTAAGGTGAACCGGAGGCCCGACAGCATGGCGAATGACGTCAGGTAGAAAAATGGCGGCCTTCGTGACCCACACTAGCGCGTTCGGTCGCCTGCTCGTTAACATGTCAGTGCCGTTCCGGCTTGTAGGCGGAGCCGAGCAGCGGCAGAATGAACTGAAACCGGTGCCTATGGGCAATGTCGGACAAATGCTTGTTCATGAGTTCATATGTGGCGGCCAAATTTGCACCCACAAAGGAGGAAAGCCGATGACGGGCAAACCCGATTTTTCACCCGACGAGTGGAAGATGCTTCTAGAAAGCGTGATGATGGCCGGGATCGCAATCACCGCAGCCGATCCAAGCGCACTTTGGGGCACCCTTAAAGAGAGCATGGCCAGCGCGCACGCGGTAATAGGTGCGGCCTACAATGCCACCTCGAATGAACTCATCAAAGCTGTTGCCGAAGAGTTTGAGACGGCCGAAGGGCGCGCCGTCGCCCGCGATGGCTTGCGGACGCAATTGTCCGGCAAGAAACCAGCAGAAATCACGGCAATATGCTTGGAAGTCCTGAAGCAGGCTGCGGCACTCGTCGATGCGAAGGCCCCCGCGAACGCCGCTGCTTTCAAAATCTGGCTACGCCACATCAGCCAGGCCGTCGCAGAAGCTTCCACCGAAGGCGGTTTCTTCTCGTTCGGCGGCGTGCGGGTTAGCGAATCCGAAAAAGCGACGCTCGCCCAGATCTCGGCCACTCTCGGCGTCGCCACGTGACTGGCCAGTCGGCGCCCGAAGCCGTTGGAAAGAATGCTCTGATCCGTGCCTCGACGAGACTGCGCGGCACCATGTGATGGGGGCGCGCGCGCAATAAAGCGGTCGAGTTTAGTTCCGGGAGGCTTCGGTGGAAGCGTGCGGATCAAGCGCGGTTCCATTGGCACGCAGATATTCATACGGCGGAGAGGTATGGAAATTGTCCGTCGTCGTGTGTGCCGTGTGCTCTCCAGACCCAAGAAGATCGCCTCGGCGGCGTCCGAAACGGGGGGAACCTGGCAAGACCCCTGGCCGCGTCCCGCGCGCCTGCTGGAAAGGCCGGAGCCGATCGACACAGTGGCGCTGCTGCCCGACCATTCGCCTGTCAGTTTCGCCTGGCGCGGCATTCGCCGCCGCGTGAAGCGCGCCGATGGCCCCGAACGCATCTTCGGCGAATGGTGGAAGCGGGACGCCGAGTTCTTCGCCGTGCGCGACTACTTCCAGGTCGAGGATGAGGCAGGCGAGCGTTTCTGGATCTATCGCTCAGGCGATGGCGAGGAAGCAGCGACCGGCTCCCAGCGCTGGTTCCTGCACGGAATTTGTGGATGAGCGCCGCGCGTTACGTGGAACTGCAATGCGCCTCGCATTTCTCCTTTCTGCGCGGGGCGAGTTCCTGCGAGGAGTTGTTTGATGAAGCCGCAAGACTCGGCATCGAGGCGCTGGCAATCACTGACCGCAACAGCCTCGCGGGCATTGTACGCGCCCATGAGGCCGCCAAGGCCACGGGCGTGCGCCTGATCGTTGGCTGCCGCCTCGATCTCACCGATGGCATGTCAGTCCTCGTCTATCCCATCGACCGGCCCGCTTATGCGCGGCTTTGCCGGTTGCTGTCGCTCGGCAAAAAGCGCGGCGGCAAGGCGCGATGCAGTCTCGACTGGTCCGATATCGTCGCCTACGGCGAAGGCCTCATCGCGGTGCTCGTTCCGGATGAAGCCGCGGTTCACCTGTGGGTTCCGATTCTCCCAAACAGACCAAGTAAGTCGTCTGGCAGGCTACTCCGAATGCGGCTTTCCTTTAACGTGCGCGGCGAATTTACGTGAGCAAAGTTTCGATGCTTGCAATGTCACTTTTCTACAAGGCGCTGGCAATACATGTTTTTTTGATCCTGCTTCAGTCAATCGTAGCGCTAGGTTTCAACCCATTCGTCCATTCGGCGTGACGAACGAGAACGCCATGGACCGCCGTCACCCTGCTGCATCCTCTCTATTGTATATCCATGCATTCGCGAGGTCCCAGGCCACCGCGAGAACGACTGGGCCGACAAACAGGCCGGCAAACCCATACGTAATAACGCCGCCGATGACTCCGATGAAAGTCACTAGCCTTGGGGTCGACCCGCTCGTCAGGACAAAGGGTTTCAAGAAATTATCGATGACACTGACCGTCGCCATGCACGCCGTTAAGGCCAGAGCGGGCCCAACATTCATCGTTGTCCAACTCCACACGACGAGTGGTGCCACAACGAGCAATGGGCCGACTTGAATGATCCCGAGCACCAAGATCGCGAGGGTCAAAAGGCTTGCGCCGGGAACCCCGGCCAACGACATTCCGATTCCGCCGATCACCGCCTGCAATACGGAAATGCCGATCACGCCGCGCGACACGGCGCGAATGGTGGTGCCGGAGAGTTCCACGAACTTCTCGCCGTGCGTCGAGTCGATCCTACGCGCGAGCCTCTTCGCTGCCACGACCAGCAGAGGTCCCGGAGAGAATAAAAATCCCGCGATGATCACGGAGGCGAGGAACTTCAGAATGCCTGTGCCAGCGCTGCTCGCCGTGTTGAGCAAGAATTCGCCGAGCGGCTGCAACTGCGGGAGGAGGCTGGTGAGCGCGCTGCGCACATTGGTCGATGCAAGCGTCCAAAAGTCGTAGATCTGTTGCCCGACAAGAGGCCAATTCTTGATGGTCTCGGGAGGAGGCGGAATCAACTTCCCCGAGTCAAGCTGTTCAACGAGTGTTTTCAAACCATCGATGAGGCCGAGTCCCAGCCAGGTCACAGGTCCGATGACGACCAAGAGCCCGAGAATCGTAATCAAGATCGCTGCCAATCCACGCCGGCTTCCAAGCACAGCCGCCAACCAATCGAAAGCGGGGTAAAGCGCGACGGTCAGCACGACGCTCCAGACGAAAAAAGGCAAGAAGGGACTGATAAGAATGAAGGACCAGTAGGCAAGAAAACCGATAAATCCTAGGTGGATCGCCATTTCGACGAAAGTCGCGTTGAACTGACGATAATTGAACGATTCTTGAGGGTCTTCGGTCACTGAAATCTTCCAGATATATGGGCGCATGCGCGTCTACTTGTCCGAACTCTCACGCAGGCTTTGACACGTAAGGCTTTTTACTTGCTAATCGTCTCAATCGGCATCATTGGTCACATTGGAATCAATGTCGTGTCCGAGCATTATAACTGCAAAATGACCTCAAGTCCGCCGTTACTGCATTAACGCCTCCTATCCAAACATGAGAGCCATTTTTCAGGCACTTGGGAAGCAGAATGTCGCGGACGATAATCCTGCGTCGACATTGACGCCAACCCGCCGATTCTATTTCGTTCCGTATGATAGCCGGAAAGCTAGAAGGCAAATAGCATGGCGACAGTCAAAGATTTGGTTGAGGATTGGATAGAAATCCGATCGATGCTCCAGCGGCAGCTTGGGATGCTTGAGTCCGGGCAAGTGCATACGGGAACGAGCATCTCAGAAACAACGACGAAAGAGACCATCATTCGAATTAAGACATGGATTGGCGAGCTTAATGCTCTTTTGAAAGTATATGCGCGTGCTTAAAGGGTCCTAAGGCGAAAATAGCCACCCTGACATGAGCGCGGCACCACTGGTTCGACGCCGGCCAGGGTGCCCCCACTAGCCCTCCGGCGCACCATGAGTTGCTGCCAACACCAAGGGAGATATCTCGATGACTGCTTTCAATGTCGTTCGGTTCCGCGGCAAGCCGGGGCGTGAACAGGAATTTCTCAATGCACACAGAAACGTTCAGACCGATTGGCCAGGATTGAGGAAAGTCAATATGATCAAGTCAGGTGACCGTTTGTACTGCATCATTGGTGAATGGGAAGATATGACGGATTTGGTGGCTGCACGACCGAATATGATCGCGACCCTCGATTCATTCCGCGACACGCTTGAAGATCTCGGAGACGGCCTTGGCGTCACAGACCCGGTGTCCGGTCCAGTTGTCCTAGAGCTGAAATAGACGCCCAACGTTGATACTCTTAATGGGATAAGAAGCAAAACGTTGCTCAACATTCTTAAAGAGTTGTTCCCTGGAAAAAGCGTGGCAAATTGAGAACTCTAGCGACGAATACAGGTCATCCATTTCAATCTCACAAAGGTTTCAGCGGGAAGAGCACGGAACGGTATACCTCGGTCCGAATGCGCTATGCCATTGCCGGCATGATCGCCGCCATCCTGGCTCTTTCCGCGGCGCCGGTCCGGGCCGACGACGATCTGATGAAACGAGCGTGGTGCCTGCGTCAAGGACAATCCGCTGATGCTCGCAAATGCTGTGCGACGCCAACTGTTGCGTGTCATGTTCGGATCGCGCCTCGGGCGTTCGCTTACGTTACAAAATCCGAAGGTGCGTTAAGCTTTAGCTAATTGGCGGCGTTTGCGATCAGGCACTATGCGCCAAATGTCGCTCCGAAGACTTCCGCACGCTCCAAATATCGCTTGGCTTCGCGCCGCCTTGGCCGCCAACACTTCCCCCTCATGGACTCGCTTTTGTCTCCTGTATTAAGGTCCGTGCTGACGCCTTTCGGCCGAACGATATGGCGCGGGCTGCGCCCGGCGCTCTGGATTAGCAAATAGGCTATAAGCCAACGACTGATATTAATAGAATAGCGATGTGAATTTGGAGGTATTTTGATGGCAACATGCAACGGATAACGGTCTCCGGCTCGATGATTTCCAAGGCATTCACAATGCGTGGCGCAATTCGATAGAGCCCCGTCTTGTTCTATCGGGCGTAGCCTTGGCCCAGGAGCCCAGGCGACTTTTAGAAGAATTGCGCGCTGTTTATGGGATAAGGATCCGGAAATGAGATTCAAGCCGACGGTTGATCAGCTTTGCACCATCGCGGACATGACCGTGGCGCGCATGACTCCGGATTTTATCGCGAACCGTATAGGCGTGCCCTTTGGTGACTATCGCGGATGGCGGCAACGGATGATGGCGGGGCCCTTGCAGATGATGCCGTTATCGCGGCGGTCCCGCCGCCTACCGCGAAGCCAGGGGTTTGGAAGTAAGCGCCTACCGGATTAATTCACCCTGAGACGCGACATGGAGTGACTTGAAGCAAAGTAATTCCCGACGCGTATTTCCGGTGACCGCATTGTCCCATTCGCGAACTATAGGGTGATTTTCGAGCCGATTGCGCTCAGCAACAAAACCCCAAGCCGTTGATAAATAGACATGCGGGCTAAGAGCGCCCCGCCCTATTGACAAGTAAAACCCACGAACGTGGCAAATCTGCTGCCACATCGCGCTCGCGCGGCGACGACGGCTTCGTGCCATGTCTGTATCCGTTCGACTCAAAGCGAAACCATTGTGGCCTTGGTCGCATTATCTATACGGGCGGCCAAGCTAGATGGTTTCCGTCCCGCCGTCGAAAAGCGTTCCTGCAGCAAACAAGAGAGGAAAATATGACCACGCGAAAACTCGAAAAGTCCGAATGGGGTGTGTTCTTCAATGAGGTATCGAAACGCATCAAGGACGCGCAGGCCGAGATCGAAATCGCCTCACTGAAACTCGGCGACCAGGACCAGGCGAACTGGCTGCCTTTGTTTGGCATCGTCTACGACCCTCAGGACGATATTTTCGAGATCGCCCTCAAGGGCCTCGACCATCTCATCCGGGGGCCGCGCGAAGTCTATTTGGTAGAGGATGACGGAAAACTTGTCAGCGTCGAAATCATCGATGCCGACAATAATCATCAAATCGTCAAGCTTAAGAAGCCTGTCGGCGCTCCAGTTAAGTCATAATTGGATTAGTATAGGTCGTTTTTGAAGCCGTTTCAGGTTGGCAGATGAGTCGATGATGTCCTCGTGATGACCCGCAATTACCCGTTTGCAGAGGCGGATTGTATGGCATGAGCGCGGATAATCATATGACGATTGCCCTGCGGGGTGGCGCGTTTCAAAAGATCCTATGATCGCTCGATGAAAGGATAGGACTTGTGGGTTCTTCACGAAGCTTCGTTATCCGCGAAATAACCTCCTCAATGTCGCGTCGAAAGTCCCGACCGGCTCTTATTCGCGCGACTTTCAAGTACGCTAGCTGTGATACTGATGGGGACAATTCACGTCGCCGAGGCATCTCCGTCACTATCCACCAATAAGGGGATTAATCGAACGTTAAGCTGTATCGCCAACCCGAGTTCCATCTTTACAAACTCGTCTTTGGAGCCTTTGATCCAAAGGGCGGAGTAATTACCCACCCCTTGCGCGTTGGGCGAGTTGCTGATTCAAGATTCGGATGAACCGTGATGATTTGCAACGGCTGAGCAAAGACGATTTGATCGAGTTGGTGCTTCGGCTTCAGCGCCCGGATAAGACTTCGCGCACGTCGTCCAAACTGCCATCGACGGACCGAAAAGAGCGGCGCGAGCCGGCCAAGCCCGGACACGAAGGCCATTCTCGTAAATTGTGCGAAACGCCCGATGCCGTTGAGGATCGTGGATTCTGGAGCGAGGTGCGACAGGTCTATGAGAACCGGATTTGCACGTCTTTGCCAAGTTCTTTGAGGATCGCCTGGAACGGCGTCTTGAAGCCGAGGCATTTCCTCGGCGTGAGATTAGCGGTGAGGACGACGTCCTGGATTTCCTCATCCGACACTTTGTCGATCTCAACGTGACGCGGCAACCAGCGTCGTAATCGGCCATTGGCGTTTTCGACTCCGCCCTTCTGCCATGACGCGTAGGCGTCACAGAACCAAGTGCTGGGCGAAAGCTGTATCATTATCAAAAGTGATGGACTTGCGCAGGGCGGGATTGATCCGGCCGAACACGGCAAGCATGACCGATATGGTCTCAGCGGCGGTTTTTCCGATCAGTCTCGTGGCGAGCGTCACACGGGATTTGCGTTCGTGGAGGACGAGCATGGGCCGCGTGCGCTTGCAGATGATGAGGTCGCCTTCCCAATGGCCAATGTCGGCGCGGGCTTCGATGTCTTTCGGTCGATCGTGGATAGAGGCGCGGTCTTTGATCGTATCGCGGGAGGGGCCTCGCCCGGCGCGGCCTTCGGCGCTTGTGACGGCGGGTCAGATAGCGCCAGAGGTCCTCGCCCTTACGGGCGGCGCGATAGATGAAGACGTAGATGGCCTCGAACCCCAAGGCGCGGAGACCGCGCTCGTTGCCGGCCTTGAGCCATCCGGCAATCTGTTCGGGCGTCCATCCTTCCGCAAGACAATCGCAGACGAAAGTCCGCAATTTCTGATCTTTCTCGAGGATGGCTTCACGCTGCCTGCGCAGTTGATAGGCTCCGGCGGCGTGAAACGGCGAATAACGCCCGCTCGAGAGAACCATTATTACCCAGCTGCCTTCGAAGGTGCGGCAGGTTTGATCTCTATAGTCTTGACGCTCTTCGCGACTTCAGCCGGCTTCTTGATGTTGAGGTGGAGAACGTCCTTGTCCAAGTGCGCCTCAACAGCTCCGCCCTCTGGTCTAAAAGGCAGGGACATCGAACGGTAGAACGAACCGTAGCTGCGCTCCTCTACCTGCCAGTCCTTCTCGTCCTTTCTAATTTCCTCCTTTTTCTCTCCTGAGATCACGAGTTGATTGCCATCTAAGCTGACGTTGATATCTTTTTCTTCTACGCCTGGGATTTCAACGGTAACCTCGAAAGCGTCCTTGGTTTCAGCGACATTGATCGCTGGGAGACCTGCCCCGACGCTCAACGAGGGTAAGCCTCGATCGAACGTGCGAAACAGGTCTTCCATCTCTCGCCGGAATGATCTGAACGGATCGGAGAGATCCTGGCGGCCCGACCACAAACTCGGCAGTTTCATTGGTGCACTCCATCGCTCGGTTTCTCCCAACAGGCGGCATTGTGTTTCCTGGAAACCCGATGTCAATGGCGATGATAAACGGCCATCGCCCGGTACAGCGAACACGCGATAGAGTGCCAACAATTGATTGACGGTCTAGCAGTTAGCCCGCTTACAAATAGCTCAACCACCAATCGCGCCGCCGCCGCTTCACGCCAGCGAACCACCAGCAGGCCGGATAAAGTGCGGCCATGATAAGAATCCAGGCGGCATAAGTGCCGGCAAGACTGAGGCCGAGCCCTTCGGGTGGAACCGCTTGGACCCCGAATCCGCGCAGTTGATGAAAGCCAAAGCCTTCAGCGAACCAGAGGACGGCGGCCGCAGCACGGGCGACATAAAGGTGCAGCACATAGATGAAAAGCGGCACCCGCCCGAAGGTCGCGAGCACATCGCCAGCGAAACCACCGAGCCGTTCCATCGCCGGGAGCAACAGAAATAAGGCGCCGAGCGTCACGAGCACATAAAGCAAAGACGGCGGGTATTTGGTTACGTTGAGCATTGAAAGGGCTGTCATTACGCCGTCGCGCTGGCCGCTCCAAGGCCGAGGATCGCCGTAGAGATTCGCTAGGCGCACCAGCAGGAAAAGCGCAATCGCAGCGAGCCCGAGGAGGGTGAGGTAGCGCTCGCGCCGGCCGGCAGGCTCCAGGAAGACAACGCCCAGCCCATAGCCCAAGGCCATGATTCCGAACCATGGAACGACTGGGTAACTCACCCCTCCTTGTAGGCCGAAGGGCAATGGACCTGGCTCAAGGAGGACAGTCCAAAGCGGGCCAAGATTCCCGAATTCCGAAGCGTGCAAAGAGTCGAGCAAATTGTGGCCGAGCAGGATCAGTATCCCGACCAGCAACACCACACGCGGCGGCAGAAAGACCATCCCTGCCAACAGAATCATACTGAAACCGATGGCCCAGAGAACGCCAAGGTCAAACCAACCGAATTCAAGAACCCATACCGGGCTTACAAGAATAATATCGAGCAGGATGAGCCACGCTCCGCGGGTCAACAGGAAGCCTGCGAGCGCCCGCTTGTCGCCGAGTTTCACTCCCAACAGAAACGCGGATGAGCCCGCGAGGAAGACAAAAGTCGGGGCACAGATGTGGGTGACAAAGCGGGTCAGAAACAGCGCTGGATAAGTCCGGGTAAGATCAGTCGGGTCGAAGTGCAGCGCATCGGCGTTGAAGAAATCACGGACATGGTCTAGCGCCATGAGGAGAATGACAAGCCCACGCATCCGGTCGATTGCCGGCAGCCGGACACGGCTCTGCGCGGGTGCGTGGGCGACCCCTTCAGCAGGTCGCGCGTCGGCATGGCCAATCGCTTGGGTCAATCAATTGCCTCCCTCGACTGCAGCATTACCCCGCCACTATTTCATATCCCTCCGCCGCCCGTAAAGCCGCTCAAACCTGCTAATTTTCCGCTGCCAAATCGGCCTTGCGTTTTTCGCGCGCTGCCGACTTGCCTCACTAACGAGGACCCCATGTCCGGGAAGGGCTCAACCCCTCTCATTGAGAACTCTGAAACCGAACTTCCGCCAAGGATCGATATTGTTGAAAAAGTCGGAGAATGAGCGGGGACGAAAATCCTGACTTTGCGCGGGGAGGGCGCTTGCCGCTCATGATCGTTGTGTCCAATCGGCATTGTCACGGCGATTTTGGCTTGTGGCCCGACTGGCGGTCAAGTAGCGAGGG
This sequence comes from Methylocella sp., assembly GCA_036561105.1. Taxonomy (GTDB): domain Bacteria; phylum Pseudomonadota; class Alphaproteobacteria; order Rhizobiales; family Beijerinckiaceae; genus Methylocapsa. The sequence goes on from DATBPZ010000145.1 coordinate 10,037, forward strand.
GGATGAAGAAAATCAGCTACAAAGGGTACCGCTTCCCTCCTGAAATCGTCCAACAGGCGATCTGGCTCTATCTCGGGTTTACCCTGAGCTTTCGCGATGTCGAAGACTTATTGGCGGAACGCGGCATCATGGTCTCCTACGAGACCGTTCGGCGCTGGGTGAACCATTTTGGGCCGAAGATCGCAGCGGACCTGCGCAAACGCCGACCAAGCCCCATACAACTTGGCACCTTGACGAAGTCTATCTGAAAATCGATGGTCGTTTAGTCTACCTGTGGCGTGCCGTCGACGCCGAGGGTGAAGTCCTCGACGTTCTGGTCCAAACCAGACGCAACAAGCGGGCGGCGCTCAAATTGATGCGGAAGCTTCTGAAGAAGTACGGCTTTGTCCCAGACAAGCTGGTCACAGATGACCTCCGATCCTGTAGGGCTGCAGCCAGCGATCTGGGGCTCTCGAAGCGCCACGAGCGAGGTCGATGGCACAACAATCGAGCCGAGAATTCGCATCAACCAACCCGACGACGAGAACGCAGGATGCAAGGGTTCAAGTCTCCGGGATCAGCCCAAAGATTTCTCTCGACTCACGCAGCGACCTACAACATTTTTAACGTTCAACGTCATCTCATTTCTGCAAGAACGCACCGAGCCTTTCGCGCGTCGGCGATGAACGCGTGGTGCGCGGCAGTCGCGGTCGCTTGACAATATGCGATAGGTCGGTTTTTCGCGTTCTCCTTTCGGTAACGTGACAGCGCCGTTCTGGGCGATACACGTCTAAGCGATGACCTGGAGTGGATTGACCCTCACGCATTACTCCGCCGTTGACAAGCGCAGGATTCCAATAAAGATAGCATGAGGAGCTGTGTCGCTGAACCGCCGGTTTGCCTAAGTCGCGACAGAAACAATGACAGCGATGGCGTTACGCAAAGACACGCCTCATACTCCGCGACCATGATTTTGAGACACGGAGGCCGTAATGGTGTCGTCCGATCCGGTGCTTCAAGAGTTTTTTTGCTGCCGCTTCTTCGAGGAGCCGTTGGTGCCGATCGGAGCCGACCCCACGCCGGCTGAAAATGCCGCTCTGGCCGCCGCTCTTCAAAATTTTTCCGAGCGTGTAGGGCCGGACGACTTTTCGAGTCTCACTGGCGTTATCGAAGCGTACCCGATGTCGCCTTGGAACGCGGCCCTCCAGATCAATCTCGGTCTCGAATATTATAATACAGGGCATTATTTGCTGACGCTGGAGGCCTGGTGTGAGGCTTGGCGACTTGCCAAAGCAGCAACTGATCCGATGGCCAAAGCGATAGCCGACCGCGCCTTCGGTGAACTCGCATACATGTATGCGCGTCTTGGACGGACGATCGAACTCGATGCATTGCTCAAGTCTGTCGAGGAGCGCGTGTTCTCCGGTCCTGCGACTGAGAGAGTTGTCGGCGCTCGTGAGGGTCTTTGGAATATGCAGAACCGACCGGAGATTTCATTCCGGTGTGGCCCGCTTGCTCTGCACCGCATCAAGCTTGCCGTTCACCCACATGATCCACAAAGCGAGATGATCGACTCTAGTGAGTCGACACAGCGTGGCTTCTCGCTACATCAGGTGGCGGAATTGTCCCATAGGCTCGGTCTTGACTATCAGATGGCATTTCGCACCAGAGAAGCCGAATTCGTTGTCCCTTCGGTCGTGCATTTCAAAGTTGACCATTTCGCAGCGTTGATCCGTTGCGACGGCGATCGCTATCTCCTTCAGGATCCCACATTTAAAAATGACGTCTGGGTTACCCGCGAAGCGCTCGAAGCCGAATCTAGCGGCTATTTCCTGATCCCTCCGGGAGATATGGAGAAAGGCTGGCGAGTCGTAGAGGCGAAAGAGGCCGAGACCGTCTGGGGTAAAGGGAACGTTCCTGACCCTGGTCCTCCTCCAGGGCCGTGCGATCATAGTTCAGACCCTTGCAATCCCTGTCCTGAGAATGGGTTGGCCGTGGTGAGAATCCATCTGTTAAACGTTAGTTTGAATATTAGTGATCAGCCAGTTGGCTATTCTCCACCTCTCGGCCCTCCTGTCAGGTTTACGGTTCGATACAATCAGCGCGACGACCAATTTTCGGCGAACTTCAATTATTCGAACTTCGGTCCCAAATGGACGTTTGATTGGCTTGCATACATAAAGGATAACCCATCCAATCCTCTCGCCGATGTCACTTACTACATCATGGGTGGCGGCAATCGGACATTTACGGGTTTTGATCAATCAACTCAGACATACGCCTCTCAAGTGCTCGACCAAACCAAGCTGATCCGCACATCCGCGAATTCATACGAGATGATATCTCGTGACGGCTCCCGGAAAATATTTGGAAGTTCCGATGGAGGAGCCGCGACCAGAAGATGCTTTCTTACCCAAATTCTTGACCCTCGGGGTAATGCTGTCACTCTAACCTATAATTCGAGTATGCGAATTGTCGCCATCACAGACGCTATCGGCCAAGTGACAACGCTGGAATATGGAAACACCGCAGATATATTTAAGATTACAAAAGTCACTGACCCTTTTGGTCGCTCCGCCACGTTTGATTACAACTCGTCTAATCAACTGATCAAAATTACAGATGCCATAAGTTTGGCCTCGGAATTTGCTTATGAAAACGGCGCCGGTGATTTTATCGTGTCACTGACAACTCCTTATGGGGTAACAAAGTTTGCAAAGACTGAGAATGGCACTACGCGTTCGTTGGAGATTCTTTATCCGGATGGCGAGAGGGAACGCGTTGAATTCAACCAAGACACGAATTTAGGAATACCGAGTTCTGATCCTCTTCAGAGCCTGCCTGGCGGCATGACAACGCGAAATGAATTCCTGGCCTTCCGCAACACCTATCATTGGGATAGGCAAGCTTGCGCTCACGCCTATGGCGACTATAGAAAGGCACGAATCTACCATTGGCTTCATAGTACGGACTTACGATCCCCTGTCGGCATCCTCGAGAGCACCAAGAAGGCGCTCGAAGGTCGCGTTTGGTACGATTATCGTGGACAGGGAGGTTCCAACGGCCCTATCGTCGTCGGGAGCACAAGCAAGCCGGCCCACGTCGGCCGTGTGCTCGACGACGGCTCGACCCAGCTTTACACATATGAATATAATGACTTCGGCAATGTCACGAAGACCATCGACCCGGTCGGGCGCACGTTCTCCTACATCTACGATGCGAACGGCATCGATCTGCTCGAAGTCCGGCAAACACGCGCCGGGCAAAACGAGTTGCTTTCCCAGACGACTTACAATGCCCAACATTTGCCTCTGACCGTCAAAGATGCGGCGGGCCAGACGACCACATATACATATAATGCTCGTGGCCAGATTCTAACTGAAACGAATGCGCTCGGTGGCACAAAGACTTACCACTACGACGCCAACGGCTACCGTACGTCGGTGGTTGGCCCGTTGGGTGACGCGACTACTTGGACTTACGATGCTCTGGGACGAGTTCGAACCAAAACCGACGTCAGCGGATACACTCTCACTTTTGATTTCGATGCCTTAGATCGCCTTACGACGATTACTTATCCAGATTCGACCTTCGACGAGTTCATATTCACCCGTCTTGACTGCACCTTGATGCGGGACCGCGCGGGACGACATACTTCTTTTGAGTATAATAGCATCCGTCAAATGACGAAACGGACGGACCCGCTCAATCGGGCCAACTATTTTCAGTGGTGCAAATGCGGCGCTGTGAAAACCTTGACCGACCCGATGGGTCGCACGACAATTTGGCGGCATGACGTGCAGGGCCGCGTCAAATGCAAGGAATATTCGGATGGCTCGCAGATAACCTATCTCTACGAGACCACGACGAGCCGCACGCGTCAGAAGATCGATGAAAAGCTTCAGGTGACTCAATACAGCTACAACCGTGACGACACGTTAATTCAAATAAGTTACTCCGGCGCTGCTGTTACCACCCCGGCTGTCGTCATTACTTACGATCAAAACTATCTCCGGCAGACTTCGATGATAGATGGCGCCGGAACGATGCATTATGGCTATAACCCCATTACTCCCAACCCAACAGTCGGTGCCGGGCGGCTTGCGTCTGTCGATGGGCCGTTGCCCAACGACACAATTACCTACGTGTATGACGAACTGGGGCGGCGGGTGTCGACCGCGATTAACGAGATCGCATCCACTGTGGCTTTCGACGCGGGGGGGCGTGTATTGAGCGCGGTCAACGCATTGGGAACGTTCAATTACGGGTACGATGGAAATTCGCTTCGGTTAGCATCTCAAAGTTATCCTAACGGCCAAACGGCCATGTTTGCCTATGACCAACTCCCCAATGACTTGTTGCTGCAGAAGATCACCAACGCGAATGGGGCCACTTCCATTTCGGAATTCGATTATGTTCACGATAATGCTAATGGCCATATTACTGCGTGGACCCAGAAACTTGGTGCGCAAACTTCGATTTTTGCGTTTGGCTACGACGAAGCGGACCAGCTAACATCCGCCACCGTGTCGCAGGGGCCCACGCCCTTCAATTACACCTATGATTTTGCAGGCAATCGTTTAACGGAGCAAATCGGTTCAACGACCACACAATTCTTCTACAACGCGCTCAATGAACTCACCTCTGTAAATGGCGGGACCGGTGCCGCGACTTATCAATGGGACGCGGAGCAACGACTAGCGGCTGTGATTTCAGGGAATGAGAGCACCCAATTCGCTTACGACGGGGTTGGGCGTCGCGTCGGCATTCGCAAAGTGGTGAATGGGTCAGAAGTGTCGAACCGGCGGTTTATTTGGCTAGACAAAGAGATTTGCGAAGAACGCACGGCAAGCGGCGCTGTGTCGAAGCGGTTCTTCGCTCAAGGTATGAAAATAGAAATTGGCCCAATCGCGGGCGACTATTTTTATACCCGCGATCATTTGGGTGCAGTCAGAGAGGTGACCGACAGCGCAGGCGTTGTCAGGGCGAGATATGCATACGATTCGTTCGGGCGCGCCACGCGTCTGGAGGGGGATATAGAGGCGGACTTTGGTTTTGCCGGGATGCTCTGGGTAGCCGATGTCAGTCTCAACCTGACTTGGTTTCGGGCATATGATCCCTCACTGGGTCGGTGGCTATCCCGCGATCCATTGGACGACGCCGAATTAGAACAAGGACATAACCTCTATGGTTATGTAAGCAATAATCCATTAAATTTCACCGATCCGATGGGACTATGCTGCGAGAAGGAGAAGGCAGCGGTAGAAGATATTCTCAAGAAAGAACAGGATTGTGAAAATTGGAATTTTGGACCGTTCCTCAATGATTTTCGCACTAAGGCGGCACGCAGACAATTTTGCGCGAGCATATATCTAGCGGCCTTCGACCAGGCTGTCCTAGCTTATAAAAAGTGTGAAGAAAAGCCGTGCCCGAAGACCTGCAAACCTAAATAGTTGTGCCGTCCGATTTGGCAGAGGCGGGCCAGTTTGCTTGATATGGGCGGCTTTGGAGATTGCGTGAGACGGAATTGATGAAGCGAGAGAAGCCCCCATGCTGAATTATTTCTACGACCTTGCGGGAAATATGATGGGGCAGAAAGCGGCGGGCGGCCTCCCGCCGCAGATCGTCGGGCAGCCGGTCAAGCGAATTTCTGAGCCGGGCCAGATGGTCACGTTTTCGGTGGTGGTTGTGGATGTTAGCGGCGTGACGTTTCAGTGGAAGTTCAACGGCGCCGACATCCAAGGAGCGACAGGTGACAGCCTTTTGCTGACCAATGTCAGCGCCGCCAATGAAGGCCAATACTCGGTCGTGGTGACCAACAGCGCCGGGAGCGTGACGAGTGCGCCGGCCGCGTTGATGCTAGACAGCGACCGCGACGGCTTGCCGGATAGCTGGGAGATCGCGAACTTTGGCGATCTGACCAACCAGACCAGCGAAGGCGATCCGGATCACGATGCCATCTCGAACCTTGACGAGTTCTTTGACGGCACCAACCCGAATAGCGGCGCCTCCCAGCGGCCCCGTCTAGTCGCTTACAGCGACGCCGGCGGGTCGGTAACGGTCACACCAATGAAGTTGAGTTATGATCTCGAAGAAGCAGTCACGCTAACTGCGACGCCTACAACACCGAGCGTCTTTGTCGGCTGGGCTGGAGACTTGAATACCGGAGATCTCCTCGCTTCCACGAATCCCGTTACTTTCGCTATGATTGGCGACAAAACGGTGCGGGCGAGGTTCGCCTCCGTCCTGCCGCCTCCACCGGGATTGGTGGCTTTCTGGCGTGGCGAGACAGACGCAACCGACTTGATCGGCGGGCATAATGGAGCCTTCTTTGCAGGAGCCTCCGTCGCGCCGCCAAGCCTCACGCGAGTTGGAAAGGTGGGCGGCGCCTTTGCTTTCGATGGTACAGTGTATGTGCATGTGCCAGATGCCCCCGAATTGAAACCAGATCAGATCACCGCGGAAGCATGGATATTCCCCACGCTTATGAGCGGCGACCACCAGACCGTTATCGCGCGTGGGTCGCCAACGAACGACGACGACGCATGGTGGATGGGACTGCTCAACAGTAAGCCACGATTCTGGTCGAAGCACGTCGGTTCCGGAATGCTGCTGCTCGAGGCGCCATCGGCAATTCCGATGAATGTATGGACGCACTTAGCAATCAGTTTCGACGGAGTTACAAAACGTCTTTATGTCAACGGCGCACAAGTCGCATCGCAGGGTGGACTAGGCGCGCTGATTTACGAGCCGGCACCGCCGCCACCGGCATTGCCGCCACCCGTGACAATAGGCTCGGACTGGGCGTTTAATGCGAGCCGCGGTGGCTTTAACGGGCTTGTTGACGAAGTGGCTATCTATAATAGAGCCCTCACAATCACTGAAGTTTTCGAAGCCTACAACGCGGACATTGCGGGAAAGGACATTGCGCGGCCATATTTCACGTCGCCTTCTCCATTGCCGGATGCGGCTCCTGGAGCCAATTTTTCATTTCAGCTGACGACAGCCCTCGGCACGGCACCCATTACCTTCTCGGTGTCCGCAGGAGCATTGCCGCTTGGCATAACGCTTTCCACAGTGGGCTCGATAAGCGGCGCTTCCAGCATACCTGGAACTTATGACTTTTTTGTTTTGGCTACGGATACTGCGGGCAGTTCAACCGAGCAAATTTTCGTCTTGCGCGTCCTGGAGCCCGTCGCGCTGCCGGCTGACATGCTCGCCTGGTGGCGGGGTGAACCCTCAGCAAACGCGAGTGTATCAGATACAATTGGCGGGCACGATGGTGGTTTCTTTCGCGGGACCACCCCCACTCCTCCAACCTATACATCCGATGGGAAAGTTGGAAGCGCCGTGACGTTCGATGGAACAGTGAGTGTCCGGGTTCCAGATGCGGCAGAACTACGCCCAGAAGAAATGACCGCCGAAGCATGGGTGTTCCCCACCTTGCGGAGCGGAAATCATCAGGCGATCATTGCGCTCGGCTCCTCTACAAATGATGATGACGCGTATTGGATGGGCTTGCTCAACGGCATGCCACGGTTTTGGTCGAAGCACGTCGGCTCCGGAATGCTGTTGCTGGAGGCACCTTCTGCAATTCCGCTGAACGCATGGACGCACCTTGCGATTAGCTTCGGTGGAACGACGAAGCGTCTTTACGTCAATGGAGCGCAAGTGGCATCAATGAGCGGGGTAGGTCCGCTCGTTTACGAGCCGGCAGCGCCGCCGGCACTACCGCCGCCAGTGACAATTGGCGCGGATTGGGCGCACAATGCACCCGTCGACATCTTTAGTGGACGGCTGGATGAAGTGACCCTTTACCGCCGAGCCTTGTCCTCGGACGAAATCGTAAGCATCGTGGATGCCGGCCCTGCGGGAAAGCAAACTACGGGACCTTACATCAATTCGCCATCTCAGTTGCCGGTTGCTTTCGTTGGCCAAGCGTATTCGCATACATACACTTCCGTCCGTGGGGCCGGCCCTGTTGTGTACACGTTGTCAACATCGAGCGCTTTACCCGCTCCTCTAACTCTGACCCCCGTAGGAGTACTGAGCGGAGTCCCAGTCAGTGCTGGAAGTTATGCGTTTGTAATGCGTGCCACGGATGCAACGGGGCAGTTCATGGAGCAGCAATGTGCTTTTCAGGCGTTCAAAAGTGTCCAGATTCCAGCCGGAGTAATCGGTTGGTGGAAAGCCGAGGGCAATGCTCAGGATTCCTCCGGCTCAAATCATGGGACGTTGCGCAATGGCGCCGGATTCTCAGCGGGCAAAGTAGGACAGGCGTTCTCATTCGACGGGTCTACAGGTTTCGTTGAAATTCCTGACGCGCCGGCATTGCGGCCCCTTTCCATTACATTTGAAGCATGGGTGGCGTTCGACACAATATCTGGAATTCGAGTCGTGCTCTCAAAACCTGTGGGCGCAGGCACCAGTGACTCTTATGGGTTGTGGTTGCAGGATGGAGTGCTCAAGGGAGTCGTGGGCGATTCAGCGGGTATCGGCCCTATACTCAGCACCACCCTCACACTAGCACCCGGGCGTTGGTATCATGTGGCTTACACCTTCGATGACAGCACCAAGCAACAAGTGCTCTATGTCGACGGCATACAAGCCGCTTTCGGGGTCGCGTCCAAACCCATAGGGTACGATGGGCAACCAGTGCTCCTCGGACGTGATACGGAAAACGGCGCGCCGAACTTTTTCCTCGGGGGTCGCATCGACGAAGCTGCCATTTATGGACGGGCATTGAGCGGAACGGAAATAGCTTCCGTGTACAACGCGGGAGTTTCAGGGAAACATCCATGAATTCAGTGCAGCCTTCAGCGGCGCTTCGTTTGCACCCGGGCCATCCCGGGAAAGACGGCATAATTATTGTAATATTTCAATTACATAGGTGTTCGCAGTTTTATCCCGAGGGGGAACGCCGGACAGGACAAAACTGTGCATCGGCCTGTGATTGACCCGGCAACGCCGCGCTCAGCACCCATCCGTGCGCTGCTACCAACGCGCACCACTTCCGACTTTGATTTGGCTGATCTCGGTCGTGTGCATGACGTCCAGAACTGAAATCGTATCGGAAAAGCGATCGCAGCCGGTAGATGGATACCAAACGCAACATGGGTCATGTGCGTGGCGCCCCATGCCATCCGCAGACACAGGGCAAGATCGAACGCTGGCATCAAACGCTCAAGAACCGCATCTTGCTGGAAAACTATTACCTCCCCGGCGACCTCGAAGCCAGGATCGACACCTTCGTCGATCACTACAATCATCGCCGCTATCACGAGAGCCTGGACAATCTCACGCCGGCTGACATCTACTCCGAGGAATCCGCCGATCACGGCGGCGGACTTTTCACGAGCGCCGTCCTCGACGCGCTGTCCAAGAAGGAGACGGATCGCAACCACAACGGCGCGATCGAAGCCTCCGAACTCTATGTCAGCGTCAAACGCGCGGTCGTCGAGGCCACGCAAGGCCGTCAAACCCCATGGTTCGCCCGCAACGACATGGTCGGCGACTTCGTCCCATTCTGACCAAGCGTACTAAAAATGCCACGACCACGGGGGGCATTTTGGTCGGGATGCTCGGGCCGCGTATCACGGTGCCGGTCTGGCGCCTTCTGCCCCACCAAAGCTTCGAGTGGCTGCACTGCCGCGAGATTGGATTATGAGCGCGAGGGGAGAAATCTGTGGGAGACGATAAATTCTCAACGCCCTCGCGCGGAAAATCGGTCAGGCCAAATTCACGGTTCCGTCTCATTCCTATTATCGATTATATCCTTTCGCGCGATAATATCACGGCGGCGGACGTCTCGACGGACAATCGGCTGGTTGGGGGGTCTCCGGGATGTCAGCCAGTTCAAGGCCGGCGAGGTGGAATCGACTTGATCGTCATGCGGCGCGTTGGGAAATCCCAAGAGTTCGGTCAAATAGGTCGCGAGCCATGGCGCATTTTCTGGCAAATGCACTTGCCCTGCCTCGAAATGCGCCGCTTGCGCCAAGAGCCGCGCCAGCTTGTCCCCTTCCGGCCGCAGGGTGATCCCACGCAGATGGCGGGTCTGGTAGAGGTCCTGCGCCAAAGCCCGGCCGAGTTCAGTCTGTTCGATCAGGGTCGCAGCAGCGTGGTGCTGATGATGCAATCTGATGATCGCTCGGCGCAGATTGGATGATTCCAGCCGCTCGCGAAAAACCTCTAGGAGATAAAAATCGAGGCCAACCGCACCCCACACCGTGCCAACTGACCAGTGGCATTGTCACGGCGATTTTGGCTTGTGGCCCAACTGGCGGTCAAGTGGCCAGGGGGATGAAGAAAATCAGCTACAAAGGGTACCGCTTCCCTCCTGAAATCATTCAACAGGCGATCTGGCTCTATCTCCGGTTTACCCTGAGCTTTCGCATGTCGAAGACTTATTGGCGGAACGCGGCATCATGGTCTCCTACGAGACCGTTCGGCGCTGGGTGAACCATTTTGGGCCGAAGATCGCAGCGGACCTGCGCAAACGCCGACCCAAGCCCCATACAACTTGGCACCTTGACGAAGTCTATCTGAAAATCGATGGTCGCTTAGTCTATCTGTGGCGCGCCGTCGACGCCGAGGGCGAAGTCCTCGACGTTCTGGTCCAAACCAGACGCAACAAGCGGGCGGCGCTCAAATTGATGCGCAAGCTTTTGAAGAAGTACGGCTTTGTCCCAGACAAGCTGGTCACAGATGACCTCCGATCCTATAGCGCTGCAGCCAGCGATCTGGGGCTCTCGAAGCGCCACGAGCGAGGTCGATGGCACAACAATCGAGCCGAGAATTCGCATCAACCGACCCGACG
>DATBPZ010000146.1:0-4214 GCA_036561105.1 Methylocella sp.
GATGATATCCTCAAGCCGCGACCGCGCTTGGCCGCTCAGTTTCACGACATATTGCTGCTTGCGCATCTCGACCTCCGTCGCTCATGTTGCGACAGAAGGAATCATCCATTCAATACAATTTAGTTAACGCAGGCAACTAGGTTTTGGTGTCGTTGGCTTCCAAAAATCCGTTGTGAACAGCCTGCATTCACGCCGCGATCCACAATCAAAAAGGGGAATTCCGCGGCGATCGAGCGAATTGCAAACTCTCGGTGGATGGTACGATTGTCCGAACTCAGGCAAGACGTTCCGCGAACTCAGCCACCCGTCTGCCGAGCAGCCTAGCGGTCTCCAGATCGCCTGTGCGTGGAGCCTCTTCGGGCGAGGCGTCGGACGGCGAAACAGCAAGTGCGCCGCCGAAGCCGGCAGTCCAATTCACGTCGGCGGGTCCGTGCGCCTTTGTATTTGATGGCAGCAGACCGGTTCCGATCCAGATCTGGCCGTGCTGTTGTGAGAGCGTCCAAAAATATTCGATGGTCGAGAACTTGTCGCCATTGACCGATGCGGAGTTGGTGAACCCTGCCGCGAGCTTGTTCCTCCACGCCTGAGAGAGCCAAGGCCGGGAAGAGGCATCGGCAAATTTTTTAAACTGCCAAGCCGGGCCACCCATATAGGTCGGGCTACCCTAGATGATCGCATGGGCGGCACCGATCTCTTCAAAGGCGCCTTCCGGCAAGTCTCCAGTCTCGCTGATCCGGTAGATCTTCACTTTGGCGTTTTCGACCGAGGCGGCGCCTTCTCGCACGGCCTCCGCCTGTTTGGCCGTGTGGCCGTAACCGCTGAAATAGACGATGGCGACGGAACTCACGATTCAATCTCCCATCTGAGTGAGGCCTATTGTTTTGGTTTGGGCGTTGACCATGGTTGACTAATCGTCGTGAAGGGGACCCGCAAAGCGAGACCACTTTGATTGGTCGATAAGTTGGAACCGCTCCATCATCTTCATATCATGTTACAAAAGGCTGCGTCTGCAGCGCTGGGCATGTGGTCAACGCAATAGCGCTGTCTATCATGTTAACATTAGGTGAATTGCACGCGGATGCCCATGTCGTGCATCTCGCGGAAAGCTTTGTGATGATTGGCAAACGTTGAAGCTGCCATGCTTGGAATCTGCAAAGATCGTCGAAGCCTCATTTTAGATGTAAAAGTCTGCATTCCATCCATCGGACAATGTCAGAATTCGCCATTCATCTCATGGCGGCAAGTTTAGCGCGCGGGCCGTCATTGACAAGCGCGGACTTGCCGCGCCGATAGTGCTTGCCGCACGATGAATGCCGAGCTGCGATTTCAAGCGACAGCGACCGACACCTCAAATCCAGACTTTTACATTTTAGATGAGCTGACGTTTCCAAAATGGGTGATTGCCGCAAGAATAACCCAGCGGTAGCAAAATTTAGCAAGCGCCGGTGACTTTGCACACTATACGTTCTTCGCATGCTTCGATGGATGTCCTCAGTCCTTTGGCTGGGACATGGAACATTCCGTCGATTGTTGCCAAGCGACGATGGCGCCTTGTCCTCGCCGCCAAGAACGCACCGAGCTTTCAGGGTCAGTAATGTGACAGGCCAGGATATCCTTCAGGGACAGCGATAGCGACTTGTCAGGAAGGCGGAATGGAAGCAGAATGAGGCCGAAACCGACGGCTATCGTGAAATGTCACATAAGAAATGTCACATAAGAGGAGAGCCCACGGTGCAGCTATATAGTAGCAAAGTAATTTGGGCATTGCTGCTGACAACCAGTATAGTCGGTGGCTTAAGCCTTGCCTATGCCCAGCAAGAGCAACATGGCGTAAGCAGCTATCTGGCTGTAGACATTAAAGAATCGTTCGCGTCGATCATGGCGCGAATGAAAGCAGCGAAACCGGACATCGAGAAGGACCATACCAACCTTCTCAGTGCGCGTTACGACCTAAGCAACCGACCCGCCAAAGACGCGACCATGTCGCGAGGAAAGCCCTTGCAGGAAGGCATTCGCGTCAAGCTGCCTGCCGGCACGAGCTGGGACCGGCTGGCGTCGATGAGCCCCGCGGAAATCCGTGAGAAGACCCTGTTCCCCATGGGATTCTATCCGCTACCGCATCCAAACCATCCAGAAGGCGGAATGGTGTTCCCCAAGTTTGAAATCAACGAGGTCGTGAAGCAGGAAGCGCGTGACCTCACCCGCTTCGATTTGGATTTCGACATCCCGGAGCACTTTCTGCCGGAATTTCCGGCGCCGATCTACCTGACGACGCGTCCGGACCTCGGCGATGTCTCCCAGGGCAAACTGGTCACAATCGAGAACTATTATGAGCTCTTCAACGGCATCCTGAATCCTAAACAGCTCGAAGGGCTGCGCCTATTGTTGACGCCGTTCGCGCAACAACAGTTCAACCTGACCGAGGATCGGCGTTCAGAGAAACCGAGCCGTGGCGTCGCCTGCCTCGATTGTCATGCGAACGGCCACACCAACGGCGCGACGCATCTTGCCGGCGACACTCGTCCGCAGCCCAATCGCCATCGGATCGATACGCCTTCGCTCCGCGGCGTGAACATACAGCGGCTCTTCGGCTCGCAACGCGCCTTGAAATCGGTCGAAGATTTCACCGAATTCGAGCAGCGCGGAGCCTATTTCGACGGGGATCCGGTCATCGCCACCAAGAAAGGGGTCAATATTCTGGAACGCGGCAGCCAAGTCCACGACATGGCGGAACTACAGGAGCTATTCGACTTTCCGCCGGCGCCTAAACTCGACATCTACGGGAAGCTCGACCCGGCAAAAGCGACTCCGGCGGAACTCCGCGGCCAGGAAATCTTTTTTGGTAAAGGGCAATGCGCGGCCTGCCACACGCCGCCCTACTATACCGACAATACCATGCACAATCTGCAAGTGGAGCGCTTCTACAAGCCCGAGATGATCAACGGCATGCTGGCTAGCGCCGACGGGCCGATCAAGACTTTTACCCTTCGTGGCGTCAAGGACTCGCCACCCTACTTGCACGACGGGCGGCTCTTGACGTTGGATGATACGGTCGAGTTTTTCAACTTGGTTCTCGAAACCAAACTGACGCCGACGGAAAAACAAGACCTGCTGCAATTCCTTCGCGCGCTTTAGCGAATTTCCCGTCGTGAACCCACACCGATTCGCGACGGTGACCCACCAGGGCGGCGATAGCCTCCTAGTGCCTCGCGTCATTGCATTTGATGGGGCGTTCTGAATCACTGTCGCGATCTGCCAGCGATGGAGGTGATTCGTGGTCTCGAAGAAAATCGTCGTCAAGAAATACGTGGTACGATTGAGCGCGGAAGAGCGTGCGCAACTTGAAGCCCTTATCCGCGCGGGCAAGCGTTCGGCGCAGTTGTTGACGAAGGCGCGTATTCTTCTGAAGGCATTGTCACGGCGATTTTGGCTTGCGGCCTCTCTGGCGGTCAAGTAGCCAGGGGAATGAAGAAAATCAGCTACAAAGGGTACCGGTTCCCTCCTGAGATCATCCAGCAGGCGATCTGGCTCTATCTCCGGTTCACCCTGAGTTTTCGCGACGTCGAAGATTTGTTGGCGGAGCGCGGCATCATGGTCTCCCACGAGACCATTCGGCGCTGGGTGAACCATTTCGGGCCGACGATCGCGGCGGACTTGCGCAAACGCCGACCTAAGCCCCACATGACCTGGCATCTCGACGAAGTTTATCTGAAAATCGACGGCCGGATGGCCTATCTTTGGCGCGCGGTCGATGCCGAGGGCGAGGTCCTTGATGTGCTGGTCCAGGCTAGGAGGAACAAGCGGGCGGCGCTGAAATTGATGCGCAAGCTGCTGAAGAAATATGGCTTTATCCCAAATAAGCTCGTCACAGATGATCTGAGATCTTATGCTGCCGCAGTCCATGATCTCGGGCTCTCAAATCGCCACGAGCGAGGCCGATGGCACAACAACCGAGCCGAGAATTCGCATCAGCCGACCCGACGACGAGAGCGCAAGATGCAAGGTTTCAAGAGCGCCGGGTCCGCGCAAAGATTTCTCTCAATCCACGCAGCCACCTACAACATCTTCAACGTCCAACGCCATCTCACCGCAGCAAGAACCCACCGAGCCTTCCGGGCATCGGCCATGCAAACGTGGCGTGAAGTCGTTGCCGCGGCGTGAGCTCGAAGTGCGGCAGATTTCCTACGTGCTCAATTTGGTAATGTGACAACACC
>DATBPZ010000147.1:0-7589 GCA_036561105.1 Methylocella sp.
CCTGCTGTCCTCGTGGACCGCGACGTTGGCCGCACTGATTGTCTGGTTTGCAGTAGCGTTTGGTGTCTCCGCGGCCCTGTTTAAGCTCTCATGATCGTTCAGTTCAAGCCCTCCGCCCTTCGTCAGATGCGCTGGTACGAGTACCTCGTCAGATTCGCGCTCGGCGGGGCGATGACCGTAGTGGCAGGCCTCATCGCGGTCCGCTTTGGGCCGATCATTGGCGGCCTGTTTCTCGCCTTTCCCGCGATCTTTCCCGCAAGCGCGACGTTGATTGAAAAGCATGTCCGGCAGCGCAAGGAGGAAGCGGGTTTACCGGGAGCGCGGCGCGGCAAGGAAGCTGCGGCGCTCGATGCCGCCGGAGCGGTACTCGGAAGTTTCGGGCTAGCGGCTTTCGGCCTTGTGATCTGGCTGATGATCGTGCCGTCTCCCGCCTGGGCCCTCGTCCTCGCTGCGGCTTCGTGGCTCGTCGTCGCGGTGCTCGCATGGCAGGTGCGGCGATGGCTATAGAAGGCTGAGCGTGGAATGGGCGATCAGCTCTTGCCTCTTCCCCTGACCGAACGCAGCCGTCCTCCTGTGCGGGGACATGCATAGCTCGTATTGCGAGGAACGAGCTCGGGGTCCTTCAGATTGTTGAATCTGAGATGAAGGGTACGACGAGCAGCCAGAGTCGCTTGATAAGGGCCAAGGGTTCGCGGTCCGCAAAAAAGAGCATGATCGTCAATTGCGCAGCTCCATCTATTGGAAAATCTTGCGGTTCTTGTCCGGACCAAGCCTTTCTTGCGGGTGAATCTCTTTCGCAGCATGAGCTCCCAGGAACCCGGCGAGACGGGAACGAAATGGCCGGAGAAAGTGTTACTTCGATCGTGCCGTCACGCCTTGAGGCACCGCTTTCGCACCATTTGTGAACAGCATGTTCCGGATATGTTAGAAAAATGCCATGGCCAACCCGACGGCTGCCGATATATCCCGGTTGAGAGTGTCATTGCGTGGGGAGTCGATACGATCTTTGGTATCCCCGGTGACGGGATCAACAGAATAATCGAATCCTTGCGCACGCATCAGGAGAAGATCAGGTTTATCCAGGTGCGGCACGAAGAGGCCGCAGCATTTGCTGCCTGCGGTTACGCTAAATGGAGTGGCAGGCTGGCCGTCTGCGTTACCACCTCTGGTCCCGGTGGCATACATCTTCTCAACGGGCTTTTGCGACGCCAAGCTTGATCGCCAGCCAGTGCTCGCTATTACAGCATTGCAGATCCACGATCCGCTTCATACGTTCACCCAGCAAGACGTCGAGCTTGACAAGCTCTATATGGATGTTGCCGTCTACAACGCACGCGTGATGGGACCAAACCACGTCGAGAACATTGTAGAGCTCGCCTGCCGGACCGCGATCGCCTACCGCGGTCCCATGTCACGGTTCCTGTCGATGTGCAGTCGATGCCGGTCGACGCTGGCCGGCGGTCTGAGCGCAATTTGCCGAACCATGTCTCTGACGTTATGGCCATATCGGCACAGATGCCGAGCGAGGCGCAGCTTGCACGTACGGCATCACTTCTCAATGCCGGCGAGAAGTGCTGTTGCCTCTGATGATCTTGACTGGCCTCACCATGTCGCCAGGGATGGACGCGATCCTGCCTTGGCTCGTTGATATATTCGGCGGACGGCACATCAAAAACATGCCGAGCATCTTGTGAGCGAATTGAAGTCATCTTAAGTTGCCGGTTCGCGGGAAGATGAGATTAGTGGAGGCGCGGGCGTGCTGCTTTATATCGCTCGCGTCTCCCTCGCGGGCGCCGATCCGCAGCATATAGCTGTGGGTGCTGGCGGCGTTCCTGATTGCGTGGGGAACGCAGCCCAAATCCACGGAGGCGTTTATTGGGCGTGTGCCGTATGGCAATTACATCCTCAAGACGTTGGCCAAATTAGATTCGATATTCTCCGGCCGGCGTTGAGAAAGTCCTAACGACGGCCACTCTTGTTTTCTGAGGCGACCATGTCAGCTCATGCATTCGAGGTGCTCTCACGAGTCCGTAATGAAATTGAAGTATGCCACACGGCAGAGGGTCACCGCTTCAAATTTTTTGTAATCACGAATACGCATGGCAAGAAAGTCTTATCTGACTCGGTCGAGGTTGTTGCCAAAGAAGGCGCTGCCCATACGCCAGAGTTCTTTTCCGGGAGTGCTCGTGCTTTCGCCGTCACGGTGGCTCATCGGTCTCGCGCAATTGATTGAATCATCCGTGTTGCCGCCGCGCCCGAGATCGAGGTATTAATTCCGACGGGAGATACTCGCGGAATCGGCAGCGCTGCTCATCCAACGTAACGTTCGGCATAGACACGTGGCGGATCGCACTGCAAATAGTTTGCGCACATCGGATCTTCTGCACTCTTGGCGAGCGACTGCTGGCGCGCCAGAGGAAGACCAAGCGACAATTAATCTTGAGATAGGTTGCGTCGAGATGCCAGGTTGTATTCAGGTTCGGCTGGCGATTGCGCAGGTCAGCCCATATGTTCGAATTTGATTTTCGACAGGGACAGGTCCGGCGTGATCTCGTCGGACGCGGGCCGAAACGTCGGAAACGGGGACACGCCGATGATGTGAGAGTGGCCGCCCAGCATCAGTGCGTAGACGATGAGGGCTGCGACCCATTGCGGTGCTGCGATTTCACCGGAGTTGAACCGGGTGCGGCCGGAGGTAATCGCCGCGAACGGGATGATAGAGGTTTGCGCCGCAAAGGACTGCCAGCCCCTGCCAAGCGCGCGGCGACGCTTGGCGTCAATCGACACGGTTCCGGCCAGGGCGGTGACGGCAAGGGCGCCAAAGAAGATGAACGAGGCAACATCGCCGTTGGCGATCAGATGCACCACCGCCCACAAACCGACGCCAATAAGGGACGGATGGCGTGTAACTCGTACGATCCCTTCGGGTGAGCGTGCCACCTGGCCTTCCTGGCCTATGGAGGTCGGGTTCGGTGTGGTCAATCCGATCACTGCCAGGAGAACGGCGGGAAGCATAAGTATCATTGCTATCGGCTTCCACCACTCCAGATTGCCCCAGGTCGCCACATAGGGGGCATCCTTATAGGCTATCACGAGCCACACGATGGCGGCCAGTGAGACGATCGAGAACACCGCACGGTAGGCGCCTTCGCCAAGCGTCGCGATCGCGCGGTCGCGCAAAGGGGTGCCGGCGATGCCAAGATGGATTCCAGCGAAGCAGATCGCGCCGAGGACCAGGGACAGCATCGATGGTTCACCGTTCCGTTTCAATCTGAGCAGGATGATTCTTTGAATTTGAGCGATTCCTTCTCGATCAAATTTTCCACACGTAATCTTCTACCGCATTTCGACATCTTCATCACATGTATGGTATAAGCACTTCGAGTCCAGCCTTGATGTCATCGAGAAAAGGCTTGCCGATTTCTGCCATAGCATCGCTCGAACGAGGGACAGGGGCAAGGGTTCTGAAGCGTTCTATTGCCCATACCGCTATCTCTACCGCGTTCCAGTCTTCGAGCGGTAATTCGCGGGCGAGGACTTCTCTATCCTTCCGCCACGCATCCAATGGAAAATTGCGAGCGGCTGCTGGCGCCCAACGCTTGTTATCAACAAACTCCATCACAGCTGTTTGGGCGGTGAAAAAATCGTCCGCAATCAATCGGGCTGCAGTCTTGAGTTCGTTGGTACGAAAGAGCTTATCTCTGGCCGCTTCTGCTTTCTCTTTTCTTACCGCGAGCAAATAATTAGCGCCTGTGATGATCACGGCTCCGACAAGAACACCCACGAAACCAATCATCGCCGGAATAAGGGTATCCATTTCATCCTTTTTGTCAGACGATCGCCTCGCAAGAGGCTTGATGAAATCAAGCCATTTCAATTAGCGGTTTGTGATACTATTTCAACTCGACCGCTAAAATTTCATCACTCCTGTCGTGATTGTAATTGCCTTCTTTTTTGTCTGTGCGCTGTGCGTCTGCTTCAAGCACGGCGGCGGCTGGAAGCCGAAATTCTAGTACTGCGGCACCAGGTGATCTTTCGCTAATCATATAATGGGAAGGTTGACCTTAACATTTATCGCGCGGATCTGCCTACAGACCAGGGGACGGACGTTCGCGATCTTCCGCTTGCCATTCTTCCTTATCCTCTGCCGAGCCGTTTTATGCCTTCCGACAAGCTGGCGCAGTTCGCAATGCGCGTCGCTCTGGTAACGTGACGCGTTGTGGCTATACTTCTTTTGAGCGTGGCAGGGGCCCACATGATAGCTCCAAAGGGGGAATCAGTCATCATTCTAGAGTCATGAGGTCCAGCCACTTAACCCTTTTCGAAACGGCCTCTTAGACGCGGTGAAATATCGGGTTCATGGCGGCAGTCCTGCGCATGAACAAGCTCGACATCGCGGGTTCGAAAAGGGCCTATGGTGACGCTGCTCTGAAATGGTTCACCCAACGCCGAACGGTTTCGTATGAGACCATGATCCACCAATAGATCTTCGACGGCGCGAAAGCTCAGTGTGAACCGGAGATAGAGCCAGATCGCCTGCTGGATAATCTCAGGTGGAAACCGGTACCCTTTGTACCTGATTTTTGTCATACTCTTGGCTAACGAACCGCAAGCAGGCCGCAAGCCGAATCGCCGTGACAATGCCGCGTCGCTCATTCTTGGGCTTTCACGCGTGGCTGTGGGCTCTGTTTACGTAACACATCTCCTGGCACGTCAAGGTACCGTAGCTGCGACTCGCGGTGATGGGCGGTAGCGCGCAGCCGCGGTTAGGTCATCTTCATGGGGATCGTGCCCAAAAAATCACGTTTGCCAATGTCCACGCCGCAATGGCGCAGGATCGCGTAGGCGGTCGTGAGATGGAAATAGAAGTTCGGCAGCACAAAATGGTTTAGGTAATCGTCTCCTTTCATATGGCCCGTGTTGGTCGGACCTAACGGAAAGGAGATTTCCCGATTGGCCGACGAATCGATCTGCTTGGAGTCGAGCGTCTTCAGATAGGCGACCGTTCTTGCGATGCGGGTCTTTAGTTCATCCATCGTCGTTTCATTATCTTCGTAGGAGGGCGCTGCGAGGCCGGCGAGTCGCGCCGAGCTGTTTTTAGCCTGATCCGTTGCAATCTGCACCTGTCGGACGAGTGCGAACATGTCAGGAGACAGACGCGAATGGAGAAGCACTGAGGAATCGAAGTTTTTGGCTGCCGCATGAGCTTCGGCCTTGTCAAGAATGGACGACAGTGCGTTAAGGCCGATATCGAAAACCGGGAGAGAGGCCTGAGACATCGAGAACGACATGGTGCGGATCCTTTGCTTTGGTGGATTGGGTACGAGCGAATGCCAGCGAGCCAAACATGCGCGCAATAGGTAGGCGTTTCAATCTAAAGGCAGTCGGATCGTACTGAAACTCGAAATGTCCGCGGCGAGACCAACGTGCTACCTCGGCTTCGAGGATGACGAGAAGGCCCGGGGTTGGAGGCCGTATCCATGTCATCTTGCTTGTCATCGAGCGCTGACGCACTCCTCATTATCCTCGCTGCTGGCCACGCTTTGACGGAAGCCAAGGACCAGCTGCTTCCCTTCTGCTTGCAAACATTTTTGACTAATTGCTTGGGATGTTTCGACGGAAGCGATGTATGTTAAGATGCCAATCTGCGCCAGACGCTCGCTAGCCAAGGCTGCTGTTCGCGTGGCACGCCGTCGGGCGGTAATAATGGGTGATTCCAATGAACCCCGCAGCTGATGTATAGCGGCTCCAACTATCAAGATCATGATACACCCCGTAGCGTCCGCTATTCCAGCCTTCTTCATTACGCCCGCGCGGGTTCGAGCTAAACAGCACACCACCAGGTTTCAGAGTGCTGTGAAGTTCCAGCAACACGCGCGGTAGCTCCTGGCTCGGGACATGAAACAGCGCGGCGTTGGCGAACACGCCGTCGAAATATTTTTCCGGCAGCTCGAGCTTGAGGAAATCCTGCTGCCATACTTCGCAGCCACTATTGGCGCGTGCCATCGCTGCAAAATGCCCGGCGCCTTCCAAACCGATGGCGACGTGACCTTGCTCCGCAAACACCTTGAGATCGCGCCCTGGTCCACAGCCAAAATCGAGTATCTTGAACGGCGGCTTACCCTCGATATGCTGCAATAGCTGGGCGAGGTTGCGAGCGAGCTTGAGGAAATTCACAGCCTATCGACGGCGGTGGAACTCGCCATTCGCGGCGAGCCTGCTCATGAGGTGGAGTTTGACGCAATCTACGTGCTGATGATGCATGTCAATAATCGCCTCAATGAACTGCTCTGCAAGATGAATGGCGAGGACGCTGAAGTGGAGGAGGCCGCATGACCACGAAACCGAAGACACGCAAAGCGCCGGCGGCGGCCAAACCTACCTCCGAAGAATGCGCTCTTCGAGAGGCGTTAACAAAAGCCGTTCCGCCTGGCATGAGCTACAGGGAATTCCTTGAAAGCCGGATTAAAATCGTCGAGCAAGACATCGCCGCAAAGCGGCATGCAAAAATTACGGAGTACACGTTTGAAGTCATGAGCCGGGTTCTATGGACTATTCGCAAACTTTGTAGGCCCGCATGAGCGGCGCGTTTCGCATCAATGCGCTTGTCCGCGTTGCCAAGTTGCTGCTGCGCATCGGCGCCGCGGCGGACTATGTGCGTAAGGCGGCATGCCGGAAGGCGGAAGCCTTGATCCGTGGCTTCGGGGAGCCATTTGTTTCCTATATGCTTGTCGGCAGCACAGAGGGAGATTGAGAGAGCGTGACCATCGACCAACTGAGCGAGATACTTGCCGGACTACGGACGGGAGATCGCGCTTGCATACCTTATAATATCTATAAGGTATTATTCCCGCCTGGTGAACCGGATGTGGATGCTCGTGCGCGTTGTTATGAATTCGCCAAATCGGCGGCTTGTAGGATTGAGAATGAGCATCAAACTCAGAAAGTTTGGTTTGTGAAAGATACCTAGAGGACCACGGCGACGCGTGGGACGAGGCTTGGCGACGGGCGCGGCGAGGGTGAGCGGAATGGAAAGGCCCCTGGCCAGAGAAAGGGGGGCTAATCGGACCAGGGGTTGACCCCAACAGACCCTCCGACAAGTCGTTGGAGTTAAGGAGGCATGGGCGCCTCATGAGCAAAACGGCCCTGTGTCTCGCCGGTTCCGTTGATTGTTGATATTTTTATCAGATAATTATATTATAAGATAATTATTCAATCATAACGAACTCTGCGGACGCCTTAAATGGATGACCCGGGGCGGCGCCTTGCCGAACAAATGGCGGATCTCCTTAGGACTCGGATCAACGAGATTGAGGCGTTGAATGGAACAGGCACCGCGCCCCGATGCGGGGGCGCTGGCAAAAGGACGGCGTGCAGTTCATGCTCCGCATCTTTGGTCATGTCGCGCATGTGCCGGAGGGTCTCCAGCAGAGTGCGGACTTGCTCGTCCTAGTTGCCTGCGTTAACTAAATTGTATTGAATGGATGATTCCTTCTGTCGCAACATGAGCGACGGAGGTCGAGATGCGCAAGCAGCAATATGTCGTGAAACTGAGCGGCCAAGCGCGGTCGCGGCTTGAGGATATCATC
>DATBPZ010000148.1:0-4826 GCA_036561105.1 Methylocella sp.
CGGCGGCGAGCGGGGCTTACCAGTTTCCCGATGCGGCCTCTTTCAAGATCAGCTTTTCAAGTGTCAAATCCGAGACTGCCTTCCGAAGCCGCGCATTTTCTTGCTCGAGATCTTTCAGCCGCTTGACCTGATCGCCCTTCAAGCCGCCGTACTCCTGACGCCACCGATAATACGTGACTTCCGTCACCCCTATCGATCGGATCGCTTCTACGGCCGTCTTCCCCTGCGCCGTCAAGACCTCGACCTGCCGGAGTCTCGCGACAATCTCCTCGAGCCTGTATCTCTTCCGTGCCATTTCGATTCCTCCTTCGGCTCTAAAAGCCATACTTCAGGGAGGATCACTTTTCAGGGGGAAGGCCAATTGAATCAGTCTCTTTTTAGGTCTCCGGTTCGAACAGCCGATAAAATTTTGTTTGGAATGGATTTGGAGTGGTGGCGACTGAACAGTTAGGACACTGCGGGCCGGCAGCGTGAAATGGTTAGCGCCTGCAGGCATTATCAAATTAATAGGTGCTTAACTGACGCTGCATGTAGGTGACAAATCATGTGAGCGTGGTGCGAATCGCTCGTAGGCTCTCAACGCTCGTTCACATTGCAGCCTTTGTCAATTCAAGCTCATCAATAACGCTAAACATCCTTGAGTAAGATGCTGGTCGCCAAGCGCTAACGACGCTTCCCCACGCGGCGCCTTCGTTGGCATCCCGACGAGCAGACAGCGGAATCTTACTATTCCGCCGTGTCGAATGAGCCGACGCATGCACACCTACGGATTATGCCGCGTTGGTGTCGTCTTCCATGGCCTTCCGTCGTAGAGACTGCCGCCATCCGACGTCACACGACAGGCTTCATCTAATGACCGCATTGCGTTATCAACCACGACGATCTCGAAATTCTGCATGTTGTGCGCCGTCGGTGCCGTTCATAATAATTGGATTGGTACCATCAATTCATCGAGGGTATCGTCTGGTTCTCCCTCGAGCAGCCGTTCCACGCAAGCGCGGTTTTTCGTTATTCGTATATCCTCATCGCCTTTCTCGTTTGGCCAGTTTTGGCGCCACTCGCGGCAGCTGTTGCCACGACCGATTATTGGTGGCGACGTCTTTATGTTCGTCTGTGGTCTTGCCTTGGCGGGCTACTTGTCGATGAAACTTGCCGGCGCGGACGGGATCGAAGCGACCGTCCTGGGGAATTCGATCAGCTATGTTGTCAAATATCAGACGCGGCCGCCGTCAAGTGGAATACGCCTATGCGGCGATAACGGCGCTTCCCCTCTTGTTCTTCGGTAACAAAGTCATAAGCGCAATCGGCGTCGGCGTGCTGGCGACCTTCGTTTATTCATTCCTCGAAATGAGGGAAGTCTGGTTTTCGGTTTTGGTGCATGGCCGCAGCCGTATTCAGCGGTCTCTTTTTCTTTTCAATCAGCAACGACATGCCACTGCGAATATGAGCACTCGGAACGAGGCGAAACCGCAAGAGCAAGCCCATCCGTTCGCGTCACATTCTAAAATTGAATCATTTGGCCTTATCGAGGTTGATCTTCGCGCCCTGCAACAGATCGAGCACATCATCATTGAGGACATCATAAAGGGCCCCAATACTTGTGGCCTTTTCCAATCGTTGCGCCCGTAGATGTTCCCAGACTTCCGCGCAGGCCGCGCCAAAGCCTTCGGCATCCTGAATGTCATGCACGCCGTCGTAAAGCACGGCATCAGCCTTCGTGACGCGTAATTTGATCTTCAATCTATCTCTCCAAATTAGCTAGACTTCTGAGTGCCGACGGAATCTCGACTGAACTCGATGAGCGTTATTGCGTTGAATAAAAGGTAGCGAAGCGATATTTCATGATTCACACCGTACGATTAAAAAGTGACAGTTCCGCCTTATGCCAGCTTAGCCGCCACTACAACGCCAGACTCGTTGTTAATGCGTGCTTAGTCCTCTCCTACGACATCTTCTACCATCGGAAAAGCAGGACCCTGAAGCGGTAGCGGTCTGGACCTCAATCCTGTGGGAGCTATTCTTAGGCAATTTGACGGCGCTTTATCGTAAGTCAGCCGTGATCTCCCAAGACAAGAAGAAATTGTGCACAGGGCCGCGTGGGCCGCGATCAACCGGAGCTATGTGAAAAAGGGGGACGATTTGGTTGCGTCGGCAAAGCGGGAACAGTTAATCGTGTCACTTTTGCCGGATCAGAAGGAAACAGCACATAATCAACTATGTTCTGTCCCCTCCGGAAAGTTCGAGGCAGTACCTACACCACCGGCTCGTTCAAACCAAATGACGTTATGCGGAGAAACGTTCTTGTCCCACGAGCCGATGATCGCTGTAACCGCCGAGCCATCACTTGCCAGCAAAATAGCCTTTCTCAGTCGGCCTGATAGCTACGGCGATCCGGCTCGCACGGTATCCCGCCGGGAAACGCACATGTCATGGGTCTTTCTTGCCGGCGATCGCGTGTTCAAGCTTAAGAAGCCCGTTTTCTTTCCGTATCTCGATTTCTCGACGCTGGCCCGTCGAGAAGCTGCCTGTCGCGCCGAGCTGAGGCTGAACCGTCGGTTGGCAGCTGATGTCTACCTGGGTATTGTGCCATTGGTTTGGACGCCGTGCGGCCTCGCGATTGGCGGTTCAGGGGTTACGGTTGATTGGCTCGTCGTCATGCGCCGGCTCGACGAGGCCTTAACACTGGAGCGCATGATTCTCGATTGCCGTCTAACCGATCGAGATCTCGACCAGCTCCTGGGTACTCTCACGGCATTTTACCTACATGCGGGTCCAGTTCGGATCACGCCCGCGCATCATCTTGCAGACTGGGAACGCAATCTAAATGACAATCGCCGGGTTCTGTTCGAATCCCGGCTGGCACTCCCGCTGGGGCTCATACGCAGGATCGATACTGCTCAACGCCGGTTCCTTGTGACGAAACAGGAGTTGTTCGCGGCGCGCGCCCGCGGCCACTACATCGTGGACGGCCATGGAGATCTGCGCCCCGAACACGTCTGGGTCGATGATCCAATCCGGATCATTGACTGTCTTGAATTCAACTCGAAACTTAGGGCCGTTGACCCGCTCGATGAAGTCGCCTTTCTCAGCGTCGAATGCGATCACCTCGGAGCTTCATGGGCCAGCAATCACCTCAGACGCCGGAGCGTACGGATATGGGGCGATGGCACGTCGTCAGCGCTCTTTTGCTTCTACCGCTGTTATCGCGCGACACTTCGCGCCCGGCTGACCATCGCTCATCTCCTCGAACCCGCTCCGCGCACACCGGAAAAATGGCTTCCTCTCGCTCGCGACTATTTGCGCATCGCAACTGCCGATGCGATCCATCTTGAGCGGATGCTCAGAACACGAGCAGCTCGGTGAGCGAATCTCCCGTGTGCAGACGTAGGATCGTTTCGGCGAGGAGAGGTGCGGCGGGAATTATGTCGATCTTAGCGTGTGATGCTCCCGGTCCCAGCCGAAACGATGGAACGGCGTCGGTGACAACGAACCGGTCGATTGCCGGATCGGCAATGACCTCGGCGGACCCTGCCATGAACAGCCCGTGGGTAACCAGAGCGATAACCCGTTTGGCACCGGCCCGGCGCGCAGCTTTCGCAGCACGGAGCAGGGTATTTCCGGTACTGATGAGGTCATCGACGATCAACACGGCCGCGCCTTCCACATCTCCGACGAAAAGATCTCCGGACACAACACCGGCGCTGCGATGTTTGTCCGCAAAACCCTTGCCAATGGGCCGGCCGAGCGTTGCCTCCAGCGCCTCGCGGAACAATTCGGCACGCTTGACGCCGCCAGGATCAGGAGAGACGACAGAAAGGCGCTCGTCTTCCAAGGCTTTGGCATAGTCCACAAACAAAGGCGCGGCCGTCAGTGACACCGCTCGGCAATGGAAGGCGTTTTCGAAGGCCGCCGGGTTATGTACTTCCAGGGTCACGATGGCGTCGGTGCCAACCGCCGCAAACAAGCTCGCCACATACCGAGTGACGACAGGATCATTCGGCTTGGTGCGGCGATCTTTCCTGGCATAGCAGAGGTATGGCACGATGGTCGTCACACGTGCGGCTCCGGCATCCCTGAGAGCGCCAATGAAAAACAAAAGTCGGCAAAGCTTGTCATTGGCACTTTCGGAAGGCCCACCGTGAAGGCTTTGCACGACATAGACATCCATCCCGTCAACGGTATCGAGCGGCCGTGTTTTGTGCTCGCCGTCCTCAAATTGGCGTTCCTCATGGGCCGCAAGGGGCTGGTTAAGAGTCCGAGCGATCTCTGCTCCCAATTCCTTGGTTGCGTACAGCGTAAACAGGCGCAGACGCGCACCTTCTGGTAGGCCTGATCGCCTATTCGCCGGAGACCAGATTTGGAGTTCTTGCTGCATTGCTCTGTCCTCAGGCCATGCACGCATCATGGACAAAATCGATTTGGTTTTCCCCGTTCACAATTAGCATGAGCGTCTTCCTTGTGCACAATGAATTGGCATTGCCTCGTTGTCGACGGTGTAGATTGATAAGTGCGCTTATTGGACAGGCAAACTCACGTCACTCGCGCCGACTGTTCCGCCTCACGCACCACGGCGATGGTGCGCACAATGCTTGAGGGATTGACACTGATCGAGTCGATACCAAGGCCGGTGAGGAATTGAGCGATTTCTGGGTAGTTCGCCGGGGCCTCGCCGCATATGCCGACGCGCCGGCCATTTCGTTTTGCTCCCGCAACGGCCAGCCGCAGCATTTCCAACATGCCCGGATCGCGCTCGTCGAAATCGAACGCTACGATTTCAGAATCACGGTCCACACCGAGCGTGAGCTGCGTGAGGTCGTTGGAGCCAA
>DATBPZ010000149.1:0-24070 GCA_036561105.1 Methylocella sp.
GTCGGCGCGTTGTGTCTGAGGACCTTGACCCCCCTGTCGACCATCACGGTGAGAGTGCCATTTATCTTTGCGCCGGACTCTGTGAATCTGCGTTGCGCGATAGCGTCCGAATGGAAAGCTCCGATCTCAACGGTGCCGTCGAGCTGGGGCGTGATGCTGAACACCGGCGTCTCGCGGGCGCAGGAACGCCCAATGTTGAAATTCGCGGAAGGCTCAGTAGGGAACACGATTTGAAGTAATCACAAAGTCACAAAACGCCTTACACTCAGCGGAGTGCGTCTTCTAATGTGGTCGCAGCGAGCAGCTTTTCTCTCTGGACATAAAACCTGCCCATCGGCGGGAACATTCCATGTTTAAGCGGAACGTGCTTAATTCGCTTGGCTGGTCCGTCGAAAATGATCTGATATCTTCCCGTGTCCTTATAGGGTTTGATTCGCTTGACTTTGGCAATATGAGTCACAGCACCGATAGGCGCGACCCGGTAAGCGGCAATATATTTTATTCTGTCCTTCATGGGAGCGCTAATTTCGATAGCTTGCCATTGGTTCTTTCCAAGAAAAACGTCCTTAAATCCCTCGTCGCGAGCTGGAACGACCACTGTATCGGAACTAGCTAGCCTTTGTTTCCGTGCCGCTCTATGTTTGGCTATCTCAATTGGTGTTTGACCATCTTTTCCATGCCCATCTTCGTCAATATCTTCATCATAAAGGGTGTCGAAGTGAAACATACGCTCGCGGCTGTCCGACTCGAACGCTTTCAGTTCGAGGACAGAGATATCGGCCTTAATGTTTCCCAGCACGCTACGCAGTTCGGGTAGCGCTTCATCTATAACGACCAGACCCTTAAAATCGGCGTTAACAGCTCTATCAAGGTAATGGTCGATGTTTGGACTGGATGACTCTTTGCACGCGCTCTCTAAGCGCATCAGCAATTTCGGATCATTTCTGATTCCGTCCATTAGAAAGGTGCGAAGAGTCGGCTGAGCCTTCGCGAAGCTGGTCACGAACCTAAGTAATTGGTTAGCGATATGCTTGACTGGATCGGCTTTAACGATCTCGTTCTCAATAATGAAGAGTTTGGGTTCGTTAGGGTTCGTTGTGTCGATTAGGTATCCATCAGGGATGGTGACGATGCCCTTTCCCATATGCTTCTTGATGTCCAAGTATATTGAGGTCACCCCAAAAATCTGGTCTGCGAGACTCACCACGTCCCTCTCAAACTCGGCTTCCTTATGGTAGGTCGATGGGCGAAAGATCGTGCCGTGAGAATTTCGGACGACAGGCATTGCACGGCCTCCTATAACTGCGCAGCAAGCCGCGAATTAGTCGTGTGGCTGATGTTATAGCTGCGGCCAATCTCCGCAAGCGTTTCCTCGCCATGATCGCGCCCATCGGAGCGCGATGGGTCGCGCGGGGCCGGGTTTGTCGCGCAGGGCCGGCTTTTTTTGCCGCCGCGCGATGCTCAACACAGCTCAAAGTAACCACAGACGCACACCCGCGCACGTCGGCGCACATCATAAAATATCAATAATATCAACATGTTAGCTATTGAAACAGCGTCCACGTCACACTATCTTTGTCCCGGGAGAAGCAGCGTCATGAAGTCGGAACACCACAACGAGCTTATTTGTGGATTAAGAAACATCGCCCGCTTTCTCGACGAGTCGCCCGCCACCCTTTCGCGCGAGATCGCGCGCGGCGCATGCGCGCCACCAGAACGGAGCATTTGGCGTGGCGCACGATGGTACTGGCGTTGGAGCCCAGCAGACAGGTCGACATGCTTGGCCGATGCGATCCCACGACGATCAGATCAGCGCCCCAGGCTTCGGCCTCCGCCAGCACCTCCGAATAGATCGCGCCGAAGCGCAACGCCGTCGAGACGAGCTCTCTCGAGTAGTCGATCCCCTCCGCCGCCTTGGCCAATTCGGCCCGGAGTTTCTCGTGCCGCTGGGCATCTAAATCCGCCGGCACATAATCCACGAAGGCCAAAGGCAACAGCGGCTGCACATTTACAAGGCGAAGCTGCGCCTTTTCGATTTTGGCGATTTCGAGAGCCGCTGCGACGCCCTTCTGGATCATGTCCGGTTCGCTCAGATCGATCGGCGTGAGGATTTTCCTGTACATCGGCGCCTCCGTGGAACTATGTGCGGTCGGGCGACTGTTCCAACCACCCGCGCCTTGCGAGCCACATCCAAAACTCGCGATCGGCAATGTCCTTCTCTCAACATGGGTTCAGGGCAACGTCGTCGCCCCGCCTTCGTCTCCGGGTGAATTTCCTCATAGATCGCCTTGCGGCGGAAGATCGCAGAGGCCTCATGGCGGGGGTGCGAGGCGAGCCGATTAGGTTCTCGTCAATTTCCGCAAGCTCGGGTTGATTCATCGGACAGCTCAAGCCACCCCATAGAGCGGGCGGCGCGGGCCGTGGGAGCGTTTGAGGCGCGGGGCGCGGCCGATCACAGCTCCGAGCCGCTGCGGCGCTCCAGCGGGCCCGCTGGCGCTGTTGACGCGCGGCGCTCAAAGGCGCATCATTTGCTTATCCCCGATTCGAGCCGAAGTCGTAGGAGTTGACGGCCTTAGGGCGGCCAATAGCCAGGAGCCATTCCTCGCCATCGTTGCCGCCCAGCTATTTCCGCGCGCACACTATTGCCTGTTTCGAAAGGCTCGTCAGCGAGCGCGGGATTGTCTGGCGCGACGACTTCAAGAGACCCGGGCTTCCACGCTCGATGTAGGGCCGGCCAAGGCCAGTATGCGGACCGGCCTTGGGAAGTCGTAGGGGGCCACCTCGCCCGGACCCTCCATGGTGACTGTCGACCGCTTCTTATCGATGGCGTTGATTTCATCGTTGCCGCACCCGCCTGCGGTTTTCCGCCCAGGCCAATGTCCGGTCGCGGCGCAATCTCCAGACACGCAGCTTCCTGACGCTGCCTTCGGCCGTCCTGACACGCATTTGGACAGACGAGGATGCATTGTTGCTGGCCACGATTAGCTTCAACTCCTTCGCCTTCTCGATGATCAAGCGGCGCACTCTCGGGTCTTTGACACCGACCAGATCGAGGCGATCCGGGCAAATATACCACCGAGACTTGTTCTCTCTGCTGACGCGTAGCCCCAATGCGCGTTCGCTCATTACCGGCGTCCGTCGTTGTTTCAGATCATGTCGCGGGAACCGCCCCTTAATTTTCAAGGCTCGCGCGATTGCCTTCAAGGCGGTCTCAACCGCCCGCGCATCGGGATCGCGGGTGTTGCGCGCCAGGTCGTAACAATAGCGAACGGCCTTCGCGACCCAATCGGTGGACCAAGGCAGGAGCCCTGCTTTCACCGCCAGCAAACCTGCCGCATAAATCACGCCAAACTTGCGGGCGAATCGCGCTTCAAGCCCGTGCTCTCCGCCCGCCGTCATTTCGACGAACTTATCAACCATCTCCCTAATCCGTTCGGAGTGGTCGTCCGACAGGAGGAAATGAATCCAGGCGTCCATCATTACGCCGTGGTTTTGGCTGATCGCCGTCTCGATCTTCTTGATCAGCTCGCCGGGATTTTCAACACCCAGCTGCGCTTCGCCCATTACTCGGGCGAAAATGCCGCCCCGAGCGCTGGGAGGGAGCGGCAAATCGATAAAGCGGACGCGCAGGCCATGCAGCTTCTTGTGGAGACGTTGCCCCAGCTCGGCCAGCGTTTCCGGGCCCGTACTGACGCCGAAGCAGAACCAGGTCATCGGGGGAAGCCCGCTTTTGGCGGCGATCTTCGCGATTGCTTTTGAGCGGCCAGCTGGGAGCCTTTGTCCAAAGAGCTTCATGGCGCGAAAGAGCTCACCATCCTCCAACGCCGCCGTCTCCGTATCATCGAGAACCACGACAAGATCGTTGTGTGCATAGCATGCTTCCGCGACTCCCCTCTCCGTCGCCTGATAGTCCATAAATACCTCCGGCGACCCAAAAACTGATTGCGTTACGCGCGCGCACAAGGTCTTGCCGGCGCTGCTGTCCGCCGCAGGATGGAAGATAGCCCCTTCCGGCACAAGCTTCCCGCAGCCATCCTTCTGCTCCACGTAGCTCGGCAGCGGCGCGGCGAGCCCAATCAAGATCGCGAAACTCAGAAATGGTGAAGCAAGCGCAGGCATCAGGACGCCTTCCTCAAATTGGGCGAGGTTACCTTTGATCTCGCCAAACGCGGGGTCCGCGAAAATGTCATCCCAGACGAAGCGCCCTTCGGCCGCGCCATACATGCGCGCAGGCATGACAAAGCCAGTGGCGCCATCACGGAAGCCGGCCTTTGAAACAACTTTTACCGCCTGTTTCGGCGTCGCGCGGAGCAGCGTTTCGACAAACTCCGTACTGGCCTTGCGATCATTGGGGAGCCGCGCGTCCCGTGCACAAAGCTCGCGCCGAATTTTTTCGAATTCCGAGCGATCTCTCGCAGACATTATAATCGTGTCGCACTTCCCGCCGCGAGTGCGAAACCGAATTTCGATGTCATACTGTGCCGTAAGTTCGACACGCCGATACCGCACGCTCCATTTCGCCGTGGGCTTACATGAAGGATCATCTGGTTCATAAACAAAGGCCCAGCCGCCGCGCGGACCGGCATCGGCAACCTTAGAGGGATTCGTCTTTTTGGGTCTTTTCTTCATCGTCGCATCCTTCTCAAGTTTTTAGTTCATTCAAGTTTGTCGTTCGCTGATGAGCTCCCTCATCGCCTTGAGTTAAAGGCAGGGCAATCCATGGCAGGCGTCAACTGGTCGTCAGCTGGATTCGGACCGACTTTTCGGTCCGATAGAGGCGCGCGTTGCGAAACAACAGGCGCCCGTCGAGCCCAACGGCGTCGAGATACAGAGCCAGCTCGATGCGTTCCGAGACGCGAAGGCGTCCGGATGTCGTTCCCCGGCATGCGCGGTTCTTCCCCGTCCTTTTGTTAAAACGTTGCATCTTCTCGATGGAAATCCGCCTGCCGAAATTTGCCTTAAATATGTAAGCAAAGACCCTCGCATCGCCGTCCCATTCCTTCACCATGACTGGTCTCGGCGCGTGATCACTCCGTGGGAATGCTGCCCGCAAATCGCGAGCAAGCTCATCGACGTCGTACGTCGCGACGATCGAATGGACATGCGGGAACCAAGTGAGTTCACGCGCCCCATACTGTCGTTCGTTCAACGAGAAATCGACGCTGCCGATCGCCCACAGCGCCGAGGGCTTCATGAAGCCGTCTCTAACCCGCCGCTTGAAATTCGCGAGGTTAAACGCGTGGAGAGCTCCCTTTCGCACGAGCGAGTTCCGGGGAATGACCGTGACAAAGGCAATGCGGCATTCGTTCTCGTGTTCCCGGACGAATTTATTGGTAATCGACGTAAGCAACGCTTGCGCAGCTTGAGCACACTGGGGACATGCCGGCGACAGACAGCGATGACCTCGACGGCAGCGCCCCACGCTTGCTGCGAGAGCGCGCGCCTTATCAGCCTGCTTGATGGCACGCCGCATGTGCTTTGGCATGTCGAGGGCGCGCCCGCGTGTCGTTTCCTTGCCCCTATAATGGCGATTCTTGATTGCTCCTC
Organism: Methylocella sp.; assembly: GCA_036561105.1. GTDB lineage: Bacteria > Pseudomonadota > Alphaproteobacteria > Rhizobiales > Beijerinckiaceae > Methylocapsa. The sequence goes on from DATBPZ010000149.1 coordinate 5,548, forward strand.
CCACCAGCGAACGGTTTCGCGAGCGTTGGCAGGCGCGAGTCCCTATGGATTGGCGCACGTTTTTCATCGCGCACCCTTCTGGCGCTGCGCCGTGCTGGTGAGCTTCGGCCCGACTTGCGCCTCCGCCCATTCCAACAACGCGTCTGCCGCATACATCGTTCGGCCATTCCAAAGTGCGTATGGCGGCCCGTTACCTTGCACGGCCTTCTTCGCGAGCGTTGTCGCAGCAATCGGTAGGCCGGCGTTCGTCAGAAATTGAGCGGCCTCTTGCCGGCTCAGACGGGATGCATGATGCCCATCAAGCGCAGCGGTCTCGGCGGTCTTCGGATCATCGCGCGCTTCCGCGTTAGAGGCGGTATTTTCTTGGTTTTGCATGGCGGCTCCTCGATAGCGTTAGGGCCGCGATAATCTCACGTCGCGCAAAACCTCCTATGGCAACATCCGCCTGCAGTAGTACAACCTTTTGAAAACTAAGGCTTTCTAGCTTCGGTAAGCGTCGATTAAATCTATGACTTCTTCGGGCAAAGGTTCAAAAGCAATGTCGGCGACAGGCTGTCCGGAAAGGCTCTGTAGATGATATCCGCGAGCCTTTAGGCGAGCGACGTTCGCGTTGTACTCGGAAAAAAACCTCGTCAAGGCCTCTCTGTCATCAAGTCGTTCAAGGAGCTTTTCCGCGACGGTTTGCTTCATCGTTGGGAGCGGGGTCACTTGTGGCGTGCGTTTGAGACGTCTGTTCGGTGCAATCATGGGCAAGAAACCAGCGACCGGCTCGAAGCTTTTCCAATGGTCGTGAAGTTTTCGTTCAGCGCATTTCACATTGTAATATTTTGATTCGAGGACAATTGTTTTAGCCATCGTTACGCCGCCGATAAGTTTGGGGCGCTTCGGGTCAGGCTCAAAGCGGAGTGAAAAATCGATCAGTCGCGATGCTTGTTTTGCTCGCCACATCGCTTCCCGAAGATCGGCGTCGAAATCCCGAGCCTTCGGCAAATTGCGAACTCGACGAAAGCCTCCAAGAGGAATGAACTTTTTATTGAACAGCTTGGTCCAATCAGGATCGCGTGCAAGGGTTTGTGCCGAAGCCGTGCCTTTCTCAGCTGAAATCTTATTCTCCACGTATTCCAGGAAGACCAACACCGCGAACATTCGAGCGTCGTGCATATTGCTCGTGGGAACACGAACGAGAATGGCGGAGGGCGAGTTGTCGCTAGCCTCAGCCGTATTCTTAGTCTCTGGGCATCCATCAGCAAACCGGATCGCCATGTGCAGTTCGAAAAGCTTGATCGCTCGAAAATACCGATTTTTCGTTTCGTCCATTATGAGGTTCGCTGCTTTAGTAACATTGAATAGCATGCCCGCTCTCCTCAAAGGCCGGCGAAGCCCTCACTCGGGTTCAACCCCTCTGCCGCCTGTCTCCTTCTAACATCTGAGCCACGTTCTCGGCTGCCGTCGAAGCGACGAAACGCACGGGATCAGACTGGAGATGCGCATAGCGTTGAGTTGTTGACGACTGCCGATGACCGAGGATTGCGCCGGTCAAATACAGCGATGCGCCGCCGTTGATGGCTTGCGACGCGAAACTGTGACGCAAGTCGTGGAGGCGAACAGTCGGAAGATCGGCTCGAGTGCGGATGTCGTTCCAAACCTTTTGAATGCCGACGATGGGTCCGGTTCCTCGGCTCGAAGGAAAGACCCAGTCGCTTTTTGCGGCATGCTTGAGCTCGGCGATCAGACGGATTGCTTGGTCCCCCAAGGGCACGGCCCGGGGGCCGGTCTTGCTGTGCTCCAGCCGCAACAAGCCCGCTTCTAGGTCCACTTCGCTCCAACGCAATTGCGTGATTTCGCAACGTCGACAGCCGGTCAGGGCAATCAGGTTGATCGCATCGACGAATATGTTGGCGCCGGCATCACCTCCGTATTCACGCAGCGCCTTGCCGAGGCGACCCCATTCGTCCTTCGTCAAGAAACGCCCCGGCGCTTTGCCCTTGGGTGGCCTCACATTTTTAGTTGGGTTGGCGTCGATGAGCCCTTTGCGGATTCCAAAATTGTAGACCGCGCTCAATACCGCCAAAGTCCGTGCTGCCACCCCTCTTCCGCCCTTTACAATGGCCCGCGCTCTGAACCCGACCTTTTCGTCGCAGTGTGTCACGCCCTGGGTGATGGCCGCGACAAAATTCACTACGTCGGTCTCGGAAAGGATTTTGGCCTCGATGCGTCCCAAGAGCGGCTTAATGTGCCGATTGATGTTCGACTGGTCGGAATACCAGCTTGAAGGCCTCTTATCCGGCTTGTAGGCCGGTCCTTCCCTCAGGTAGGTGCAGCACAGGTCCGCAACTGTGAGCGTCCCTGCCTGAGGCGCTTGGCTTTCCCGTGTTGCAGCTGGATCAACTCCGGACGCGGCAAGCCCCAGCAATCGCCGCGCTTCCGTTCGCGCTTCATCCACCGTGATGAGGCCGTGCCTTCCGATGGTGTAAAACCGCTGGCGGCCCCGAAAACTGTACTTCAACACAAACGAAGCATTCCGTCGCTGACGGCGGACCCCGAAACCAGTGAGCTCCGCGTCCCAGACGGTATCCCCTGCCCCCAACCCATCGACCAGCCGCTTTGTAATTCGCTGGCGCGGTCTCGCGTCTTGCCCTGCCGACATGTTGGTTCTAAGCTGCGCTCATGGTAACCATCGGCGATCAATGTAGCTACAAACTAGCAACAAGTCGAGCAAAAACGAGTGCTATTTCCAGCTATAGCTAGCTATGACTTCCAACTGATGGCCTTTTTGAAAACGCTTTCCCTTCAATGGATTTCAGTTGCTAGCGATAGCCATCTACGTCTTGCCTTATACGTACCGCCGCAATGGCATTGAAGAGGTCGTCGGTTCGATTCCGTCTGGCTCCACCAAAGCTCCCCTACGCTACGGTATTTCCTAGCGATCCTTTATAAACAGATACTTGGCCTACCCTGCTGGTACACTTTCGTGGTACACACAGGGCATGGAAAAAGTGTCCGATACTCATCATTTGGTCCGCCGCGACGGCGTCTGGTATTTCCGCAGGCGCGTTCCGAAGCCGCTTGTCGCCGCTCTCGGCAAGAAGATCATCCAGTACTCCCTCGACACGTCGGACAAGAAGGAAGCCAAGAAGCGGCGCGAGATCGAGGACGTAAAATGGAGCGCCCGGTTCGAGGCGCTCGTCGCGGAACAAGGCACCTCGTCGACGCCCGCCGCCGCGTCCACGCTCTCGAAGCGTCAGCTGATCCAGCTCGTCCGCGACTATGTCGACAGCATGGATGAGCGTTTCCAAACGCGCTACGCCGCCGACCCGCCCGAGAGCGAAGACCAAAAGTCGGAGATGCGAGCCGATCTCGAAATCGGCGTTCAGATACTGGAGAACGCCGACGATCCGCGCGCGCAGGAGCGCCTGTCGATTGCGGGACAGCGTATCGTGGCGGAAGCGGGACACACGACCCAAGGCGTCGCCCTCCCCTACGCCGCCTTCGCGGAACTCCTCCGCCGCGCCCTCCTCGAAATCGACCGACGCAAGCTCGCGCGTCTCGGCGACGATCATCAGCACGCCTTCTTCGATCAGCTGTTCAACCCGGTTCGGCCGCCTGACGTGACTTTCGGCGAGCTTGCCGACCAGTTCCTGGAGCTGCGCCTCGCTGACGCGGTCGCCAACAACGTGGGCAAGAAATTCATCGACAAGGTGACGGCGTTCGTGGTGCTGGTCCGGGAGATCATCGGCCCCGACACTCCGGTCGCGGCGGTCGATTTCGACATGTGCCAGAAGGCGCGCGGCATAGTGGCGCGAACCCCCTCCAATCGCGTGAAAATTTATGGCGACATGCCCTTGGCACAGGCCATCGAGCGCGCCGCCGCCGATCACCGCCCGGTCTTGAGCGCCGTCACGCAGCAAGGCTATTTGCGCACGCTGACCGATATTCTCGACCTCGCGGCTAAGAAGCGGCTAATCCCGAGCAATCCCGCCGAGGGGCTGGGGCCGCTCAAGCGAGACGCGGTCGCGGCAGAAAATAAGAAGCTCCCATTCGAGCCCGCCCAGCTCATCGAGTTCTTCCACTGCGACTTTTATAAGAAGTGCGCGGGGAGCGGCCCGGAGCCTTACAATCACGATAAAACTGGCTGGCGGTTCTGGTTGCCGCTGATTGACCTCTTTACCGGCGCGCGCCCCAATGAAATCTGCCAACTTGAGCTGCGCGACGTTCGCCGAACCGATCAGGGCACCTGGTATTTCGATCTTGTCGTCCTGTCCGACGATGAAGATGCCGACGAAACCCCGCGCGGGACTGACGGGGGCAAGAGATTGAAGACGGCGACCAGCCGCCGAAAAATCCCGATCCACCCTCAGCTCATTCGGATCGGCCTCTTGCGATATGTCGAGCAGCTGCGACACGCGGGGGCTACTCGTCTGTTCCCGTCCCTGAAGCCCGACGAGGCGGGCTATTACTCGTCCTATCCGCTCAAGCGGTTCCGCGAGACGTTCCTTCCCAAGGCCATCAAGCTCAAGCCACGCCAGAGCTTCTACAGCTTCAGACACACCTTCCGGGACGCTCTGCGTGCAATTGAGGCCCCGCCCGACACCCTGCTGGCGCTCGGCGCGTGGAGCCAGGGCAAACTCGTCAGCGACAATTATGGAGTGCGCTCGAACCCGGATATTCAGCAGAAATATGTGAACATGATCGAGTTCCCCGGGCTTGAGCTATCGCATCTATGGACGAAGGGCTAACGCCCTGTCTCCTCCACCAAGACACTCCCACTCTGACGGCGTTCAACGAGGAAGGCGTCCAGGTCTGAGCGGAGGTAGCGCGTCAGTCCGGCGAGCTTAAAATAAGCAGGCCCCGTCCCCCGCGACGCCCAGCGGGCGAGGGTAGCGACGCTGATGTTGAGATAGGCGGCGGCTTGGCGTCGGCTGAGGTATAGAACGGCTTCGGTCATCGGGGGCCTCGATCTACTTCCCGAGAGTATAAACGTCTGGTTCGTATAGCATACTCTCGTCGTATTTTGTGATAAGCTGTTCAGGCTTGACGCCAAGCGTTCCCGTCCATTTGGCGATGGCCTCGGAATACGCAGGGAGGTAACGATCCAGATCATCGCACTCACTGAATGCGGCCTTCCAGCCATTCGTAAATACGATCATCTCCGCAAGGAAGCGCCACCCTGCCGTCGGGTTGAACTTCCCCGGCGGATACGCAGCCTTTCCTATGGCTATATCCAGGTCATTTAGCTTCTTGTAGAGGCCCTGCACATTCGACGTGCTCGCCGACGTGATCAGGTCTCCGTCGACCCTGCGCAGGCAGTGGCCGAGGAACTCAACGCCCTTGTCGATGTGCCCAACCTGCAAGAGCTTCAATTGAAAATGCCCGCCCGGGAGGTTAGCCACGGCGTCAGTCAGCTCCGCGATTGCCTTATCCAAGAGCTTGGGGCTTTTGGCGAGTAGACAAAAGTCATCAGCGTAGTTCACCAATACGACGCCTTTCCAGGACGACCAGGCTAGGCGCGACATGCAGAACATACCGATGATCGGAGAGCAGCTTGAGCCTTGGGGAATTCCCAGGCGGGCCACCTGTAGAAGGTGTTCATGTGTGGGGAGTGACAGGGGAGCGTGGAGCTTCTGTTTTACACTCTGGTCCAACACTACCTTCATGTGCCGTCCTGTGACGGCGTGCTCTACCACCTCTTTTGGGAGGGGTAGTTCGGGAGCCAGTTCGACGGGGTCGAAGCTGACGTAAAAGTCTTTGATGTCGAGGCGGGCGATATGGACGTGCTCCGACATGATCGCCTTTTTCATCTTGGCGATGGCGGCCTGGACGCCGATGTGGGTGAACTGGAACGCACGGGGGCGATACCGCATTCCCATCACCCGCAGCACAAGCTGTTGGCTGGTTCGGTGCATTAGGCCGGGGTTGTGGAGCATCCGCACGCCCCCTGACTTCTTCGGCTGCGCCCTCACCGGAACCGTCTCGGATAGCGGCTCGGAGAAATCGAGGAGCGACGGCATCGCCAGACAACGGTCGAGCGTCTGCCGCTTGGACGGCTTCAACTTCTTGTTGGCCGCAATCGCCGACGCGAGGATGGGCTCCGGCGCATAGATCAGTTTTTCCAGAAGCTCTTGCTGGAGGGGCTCATTCCCACTCTTCACAGCCTTCGCGTGCGCCTTGACTAGCTTATGAGTGCTCGTCCGCGCCTCTTTCACCATGGCGAGAGCCTCCCCCAATTCCTTCGGGGAGAGGGAATGTTTGAAGGGAGTGCCGTCCAAAAGCGTCGTAGGCATGCGTCACCATCATCGTCTGGTGCGCATGGATAGGAGGGCGCGCACATAACCCGTGCGCCTGCCCCAATCGGGGCGACCTCCTTGTCTTCAGGCTTCCCACGCCTACAGCGGATTAGCAGACGTTGTCAATCGTTATCTCACCGGCTATTTTGCAGTTAATTGCAAAATATGAGGTCGCGAAGTGAGAGCCCCGATATACAGGTCGAGCGAGCTGAGGAAGAAGATCATCAAGCTGGCGTCGGCACCCGACGCTAGGGTCGCCGAACTTGCGCGGGCGCTTCGCATGCTCCACGACAGGGACGGTGCGGGCTGGGGGCCCTTCTTGGAGCGAGCAGGGATAGGGCTACGGCGGGCCTATTACCTTGTCCAGATCGACGAGCAGCTTTCGAAGCTCGGCATTCAGCCGACCACCATCGACAATATCGGCTGGACGAAGTTGCAGGTCATCGCGCCGTATCTCGACAAGGGGAACAAGACAGAGCGGCTCGCCCTCGCCAAGATCAGCTCGACCAAGCAGCTTCAAGCGTTGGCCCGCAGCTGGAAGGCGGGGAAAAAGAAGAAGACCCCGGCTTCACTCGTGCCGCTGCGCTGCGTGCTCCTCTACTTCACGCGCGAGCAGTATGCGGAGTTCGAGGAAGCGATCCGCGCCAACGGCGGCGAACCCCATAGGAAAGAGGGGCTATCGAATAAGGAGGCCGCCCTCATGAACATCATAGGAGCCGCGCGACAAGTTGGCCCCGGCCCAAAGCCAAAGACACCTGCCGTGTCCCCAGGGACCCGGCGAGATATAAGTCGGGACAGACGAGGATCGACGATATAAACCAGAACACAACCAGGACGAGCCATTAGAGCCGGGGGAAATCACCGGTAGGCGATTAGAGACACTAGGACTTCCACAATCACCCGCGCGCCGCCCGATAGGTCCGGCGCACGCAGCCGCAGAAAAATTCGGCGGTTGACAACCCCTCATAATGCAGCTGCCAAATTTGGAGAGCGGTTCAACCATGACGAACGGACTTGCGGGTGACCGCCCGATCCAATTGCCCACTGAGGATGTTTTCGGCGTTTCGTCTTTCGCCAAGGCTCTGGCGACATCGTTGCTTCAGATGAGCCCCAAGGACGGTCTTGTCATTTCCGTTGAGGCACCCTGGGGGGCGGGCAAGAGCAGCGCCATAGCACTCGCCATTCGCGAAATCCAGGTTCGGGTCCTCAAAGGACTTGGCGAGGGCCTTGATGAATTGGAAGTGCTGACGTCAGACGAGTTGGACGCGCGATGGGCTAAAAAAGCAAAGAAGAGGCGGGTCCATATCGTGCGCTTCAATCCATGGCTCTTCAGTGGCCAGGAGAACCTCGTCCGTGCATTTTTCAAAGAGCTGGAAGCCCAAGTCGATGTCAAAGCCGACGGGAAAATAAAGAAGACGATCAACAAGTTGGCGGAGTTTCTCCCCTCGGTAGGGGGCGGTCTTGCCGCTGGGGGAGCGTTCGCCGCTGGACATGTGCCAGTGGCAGCAGCGGCGGGCGCAGCTGGACGTGCGGCGGGCGAAGCAGCGGGCAAGCTCTTAGCCTCGGATACCTCGCTTGAGCGCGCCAAATGGAAGCTCGCCAAGGAACTGCGAGAAATTGATCAGAGGATCATCGTTATTATAGACGACCTTGATCGCCTGATGCCGTGCGAGATGCGGGCAGTTCTGTCGATGGTCAAGTCGCTGGGCGACCTTCCAACGGTGCTCTACGTCTTGGCTTTTGACCGGAAGATCGTGACAAAGGCGCTCGCAACGGGCCTTGAAAAGCTCGATCCCGACTTTTTGGAGAAGATCGTTCAGGTTTCGCTCAAGTTGCCTCCGCCATGGCGGGAGGAATTGAGGAGCTTGTTCTTCTCGAAGATTAATGCGGTCATTGGAAACGCAGAACCAGCCGACCGAGATCGCTGGCGGCAGTTGTTCATCGGCGCCATCGACCTGTATCTCGAAACTCCCCGTGACGTTACGCGGCTGGCTAACACCTTGCAGGTTGTATGGCCGAATGTCGCAGGCGATGTCGACTTTAGCGACATGGTCACACTAACGGCGCTTCAGCTCTTTGATCCGAGCGTCTATGATCTAATCCATCAGGAAATCGAGACCATCACCCACGCCGACCACAAGTATGAAGACGACAAGGCATTCGGCGAACGACTAGAGCCGAAAAATGCTCGAAATCCGGAAGCGGCCAAAGAGGCGATGACCCTATTGTTTCCGCGAATAGCTAAGGCTTGGAGCAAGCACACCTTTGATCGTGAGGATTATATCACACAATGCGAGCGGAGGCGGCTATGCACAAAAGAATATCATCGCAATTACTTCTTGCTTGGCCGCGACAGTCGTCGCTTACCGAAGTCAGAAATCGAACGGTTGCTTGGGTCTGAACAACCCCTTGAAATACTGCGGGACCGCCTCGCATCACTCGTTCTGGGCCCGGAGGTGCAGGGCGTTTCCGCTGTTGCTACCTTCCTTGATCAGATCGTTGAGACCGTCTTCAAGCATCCCCGGCTCTCGCCCGCGTTTGTTCGGGCGCTGCTTGATTGCTCCGATGACTTGATCAGGCGGGAGGATGCGACGTGGGAACTCTTTGTCCAGACCAATAGAGATCGCCTTGATACAATTATCCGGTATGGAGTTGAGCTCCTGAGCGCAGCTCAGCGCGAAGAAATTCTTGAGGTTCTCAAGACGCATCCTGCAGGTTTGCAGCTCCGATCCGGGATCATCGCAGACGATGCGCGGCGACACGGGCTCTTCGATGGAAAGGTCACGCATGAGAGCGAGCTGCTCTTCCCAAGGGGACCCATTGAGGCTGCCGCGTTGGAGGTCCGGGAACAAATCCGCCAGGCATGCGAAAACGGGACGGTTTGGGGTTTGCCTGCGCCGATGCGTCTGGTTTGGCGTTGGCGTCGTCTTGCAACCCGCGGAGATCTTGAACCGTGGTTCCAGCAGACCCTCAATAACGACGAGTGGGTGATAAAACTTGGGGCAGAGTTGCCTCAAAAAGCGTGGCGCAGCGGAGGCGATGGCCAGTCCGTGTTTTGGTCATTCGAGCGAGAGTATTATACTGACTGCTTCGACGTCGATGCACTCATCACGAGGTTATCTGAACTAGCGAGAACATCAACACAGGCCGCAAACGTCTTGGAACGATTAAACGCTGCAGAGCGAGCTAATGGGCGCTAGGGCCTTGCGGTCTTCGTGACTTGCCCGGCCTGAATAGCAACTATCTGAGCCATTTGAGGTCTCCAGCGTCAAATAATCGTCGCTGAACCGCCCAAAATTCCCGAAAACATTTTCGTAGGGCTCTATACAGCTAAGTCATTGTAGTTACGATACTTAACGGGCACTTGGGCTCCCTGGAGTGCGCGTATGAACAATCACGAAATTCTCTCCGATTTTCGCAACCAGCTTGCGCAAGGCATCATAGAGCGCGACTGCGTGCCAGACATTCAACCGCTCGCCATTTCGCCCTGGCTGGGGATGAGCCTCATGCAGAAGGCGATCCGGCGCGGGCGGGAAGACCTCGCCCTTCGCGCAGCGGCGACACTATTGGTGGACGCCCCCGACCGTCTTTGGCGTCGTCTCGCCATCATCGGCATGGAGGACGTTGGGCTCGGTGATATTGAAGTCGTCGGGCTCGTCATCGCCTCACTTGGCGGGAAGCGTATGCGGGCCTCACTCGGGGGTGAGTGGTCAGTCGCCAGCTTCGTCGTCTCATTGATGGCGCGCTCGACGCGATGTCGAGGGGCCGACGATCTGCTTTGCGTCGTGGCTGATCATCCCGCCCTTGCATCAGCCCGTCGCGAATTCATCAAAATGCCAACGCGAGAGTTATTGGAGATCACCACGGGGCCGGAACCGATTGCAGAGCGCGGGCTCGCGCTATATCTCGCCGTCGGCTCAAATGGCCGCCCGTCGCACTATCCACCAACGCGCCGGGGCGAGCCCCAGGCCGTGTTCGATTACATGTGCGAAAAGGGCTTCCCGCATAGCGTTGTCGAGATAGCGCGCGAGGGCTTCAGGAACACCAATGAAATTCTGTGCCCGCTTGTCGCGCTTTTGTCCCGTGAGACACGCGGCGACACGACGGTCGTGAGCGATGAATTTCCGCCCGAGGTGATGATCGGCGACGTGCCAGGATATTGCCTCGACATGTTTACTCGCCCCGGAAGGGCCGCCTTCGCCCGCTTTCTTAGGACCAATTGCGAAAGCGCGAGATGGATACGCGCGCATATCGCGCTCCCACGTCAGGTCGATTTTCTCGGCGGCATCGTGTTCCGCGTGGAAGGCGGTCTGCTCAAAGATCGCCTGCGATGGTCGATAGGCGATGAACTGCGAAGAAAAATGGATTTGGATTGTAACGGCCCCGATTGCCTCGATGCTTGGGAAATCCTAGAGCTTTCGCGAAGCGATCTACCCCTTCTGAATGAAATTCGCGCCCAAGCCAATGGGGGTTTGCGCCATGGATGAACACGTGCTCCCCTCCGATACACCTTTAATATCAGAGCCTTCTAGCAGCCATGGAAAGCCGCAATTAGGATTTGCAATTAATTGCACAACGCCTTTGCCTGACCTTGTGGCGGCGTTCGTCCAGGGCAGCCTCGCGGAGAACACGCGCCGCGCGTATCTCTGCGATCTCGACCATTTCGCGGCATGGGGCGGCGTTATTCCCTCGACGCCAGAAAGCGTCGCTGTATATTTGGCCGAACATGCGGGCAAGCTCAGCGTCGCGTCGCTCGTTCGCCGGGTCACGTCGATCTCGAAAGTGCATGAGGCACGCGCCTTGCCGAACCCAACAAAGTGCGAAGTCGTTCGCGCTACGCTGCGGGGGATCAAGCGTCAGTTCGGGACCGCCCAGCGTGAAGCGAAGCCGCTGCTAAAGGAAGACCTATTCCGTGTGCTCGACGCGATGGGCGACAGCGTGAAAGACGCGCGCGACCGGGTGCTATTACTGCTGGGTTTTGCTGGCGGGTTCAGGCGCTCCGAGCTGGTGGGGCTCGACGTTTCCGACCTGGAGCACGTGAGGCAGGGCATCATCGTCCATCTGCGCCGCAGTAAGACCGATCAAGAGGGCGCGGGGCGGAAGATCGGGGTTCCCTTCGCCCGAACTCGACACTGCCCAGTCCTGGCGCTCGAAAGCTGGCTGGAGATTTCCGGCATTGGAACCGGCTCGCTGTTTCGGCCGGTTGATCGCCATGGGCGCATTTCTCCCGACCGTCTCACCGGGGACGCTGTATCCGTCATTGTGAAGGAGCGCGTCGCGGGCGCGGGCTTCGATCCAACAGGCTGCTCCGGCCACAGCCTTAGAGCGGGTTTCGCCACCAGCGCCGCACAGGCGGGCGTCTCCTCCCTCAAGATCAGACAGCAGACCGGCCACGCGTCGGACGGGATGCTGGCGCGTTATGTCCGAGACGGCGAATTGTTCATAGGTAACGCTGCAGGGGCGTTGCTTTAGGATGCGGAGCCAATTACGACCGTGATAATCAATGGGGGGAGCCTTCGCGACCTCCCTATTCGGCTGAAGACCTTATGGACAACACGGTTGCCCAAGACACCCCTTTGAGCCTCCTTACGCGAGAGGGCGTGATCGGCTTTTACACAGACATCGAGGTAACCGAGATCGTCGCCTTCCGCGTCGGCATCGGACAACCTCTAAATGTTTTCACGCTCCTCGTTGCAGAAGAAAGGGGCGATGGGGCAGCCTTCGCCGAAGGCTTTCTGAACTCGAAGCGCATCCGCGTGCCCACGCTGAAGCAGTGGAGCTTCGGGATTTTCCGGTATAGGCGTCCGGTTGGCGATGTCATCGCGCTGTTAGATGGCAAACCGAGCGTGGACACCTGGTCCTTGTCTGGCAACTGTGTTGAGATTGGCAGGTTGCTCGCTTCGGGACCTTTCGTTGTTCCCCCAGACGCCGCCACAGAACTCCCTTGGAACCGCGTTCTAAAAAACAACTTTTGGAATGGGTCTTATGCGTTCGATTGGCACGACGCCGAGAAGGCAGCCCTCGCAGACCTCATTTTACAGCCGAAGGCTTTGCAGGAACTTACCGAACGCATCCGGCAGCATGTTCCGATCGGGCTCGCGCGCCTGTCCGACCGTCTTGGCAACATCGTTCTCCAGCTTCCGATCACTGTGCTGATGGCGCAGTTCTCACTACTGCGGGATGGCACGGGCATGCAGGTGGAAATCGCTTGGCACCCGAAGGCAAACCCTCGGCTCCTATCAGCACAGACTACGCGATTTTACGATGGCGTCCTCGGGGCCTTCGCGACAACGCCGATTACCTCAGGCACCAGAGTGCTCGAACTGCGCGACGGGCCCGGAGAATACGTAAGCCTTCTGCGTGACGATGCTAACCGGGTCATTCTAGCGACTACGGCACCCACCTCGTTCATCTCGGTAATAAGCCTCAATCTTCAAGTCGGCGACCCGGAGCCACGCGTGTTCGAGGCGGGTCGTGGGGAAACGCGCAAGCCGCAACGCGTGACGGTTTGCACCACAATGCCTAGCCAGGTCGGCGAGCTAAAGGACGCGCATCTTGGCGAATGGTCCCTGCAACGCATTTACCGCGATGAAGTCGCCGGTCTGACGGCCCGAAGGCAGTTCGTGCAGTATAGGCCCACAGGCACAATACGGGACGAGGAAAGGACTAAAGCCATCGCCGACCTGCGCCATCTGATCAACACGTATGGCGAAGGCGGCGCTTGGCTTTGGGACCCTTACCTAGACGCCGACGACATTCTTGAGACATTGTTCTTCTGCCGCTTTGCAGGGGCGGAGTTGCGGGCCCTCACAGCCATGCGCGTTCCAGTTCAAAGTGAGGAGGGTGGTGGGAAGGACCACTTTCTGACCAAACAACGCGAGACATTTGAGCGCGCCGGGGGCAATCTTCGTGGCCTTCGCCTGGAATATAGGGGAAGGAACGGCGCTCAGGGTTGGGAGTTCCATGACCGCTTCCTGATCTTCCCCAAGACCAATGAGGGGCCGCTCGCCTGGTCGCTCGGCGCGTCGGTCAACAGCGTCGGCAAACAGCACCATATCCTTCAGAAAGTCGGGGACGGGCAGCTCATCGCTGACGCATTTCTCGATCTATGGGATGCCCTCGATCGCCCGGAACATCTCATTTGGCGGCACCCATGAAGCCCTTCGCGCATTTGATGGAGCAAGCCCTTGCGGCCGCAGTGGAGCCCGGGGAACAGATCGACCCAACCGCGACTGCGCACGAAGCGGACGACGTGCAGGCCGCCCAACCGCCTGGAGAAGCAGAAAGTCCCGATCGGGTATGGACAGACTGGCTCAACCGCGTGGCGATGGAAGTGCGGATGGCTGCTGCAACGGGTTCAAGACCACCGCCGAACCTCGTGTGGTTGCTTCGCTGGATCATCGCCACATTGAGTTCCTGGACCGCAGCCACTGACCCTTTTCGCCGAAGGCTCGACAGAGCACTCACAGCGGTCAGCTTCTTCGGACCGGAGGAGGCTTATTGGCGCGCTCTCCCGTCGCGCATCGGCGAAAACCCCGACCTGCTAAGCGAACTGACGCGGTATCTCCAAAGTCTACGCGTCGACTATGGATCTATGAACACGCCAGGTATCCCGCTTTGGGAACGCGAGTTCGTGGAAGGGTTCATCCGCGCCGACACGGTGAAGGACTGGGAACAACTGGCCACCATGTGGCCTCAGCTTGAAGGCGCCAGTCGGCCGCATCCGCTGCTACTGCCGACAGTGCGTCTCTTGGCGCGGTTCGACATGGCTGCGGCGAGCGGCGCGCTACGACACATCGACCAGACGGCTCTTGCGATGCAGATCGTCGGCGGATTGACCGTCTCCGAGCAGCTTTTGATCGCTGAAGTGACACGCAATCCTACGCTACAGTTCGCCACCTTTTTCCGATCCTTCAGGGCCCAGCGCGCCATGTCGCCTATCAGCCCATCGGATGAAGTGAAGGCCGCTGGGGTATTGATTTCCATCTCTACTGACGAGGGGCGCTGGCGCGGAATGATGGCGGTCTTCGGCCGTCACCCTCCGCACTTCGCTGCCCTCCAGACACCTCTCGGCCGCGCGCTGGCCCGGACGTCCCCACTCGCGGTGAGCGCCTATGTCGACGCGTTGACACTGATGCGGTGTCAAACCCCTGGAGACGAGCGGCGCAAGGCCGTTTCAAGCTGCCTAGCAGCATTTCATGCGAATGCGGCCTTCAATCTTCGGCAGGAGCTGTGGCGGGCGGCATACGCCCGCTGGCGCTCATGGCGCTTCGACGCCGCCGATCCCAACGCGCACATGCACGCAGTTCAATGGTCAGAACTCGACTACGCGGTCTCCGCCTACTTCATCGAGTGCGCCTCGCCGAATGAACTCGCAGAAGCCCTAAGCAGCCTGCAAGAACGTCTGTCCAGCATGGAAAACCAGTGGCACAGCTCGAGGAGCCACTGCACCTCGGAATGGTTCCGGCTTCTGTCAGAGTTCCAGCCGATCGCACATGCGTCGGCCGTCATTGATGGCCGCCATCCCTTGGAAGATTTGAAGCGCATGTATTTGCCGGATGGCATCCACGGTAATGCGTATACCGATCTTATGTTCGGCTCTGCGAGCGGTGCGGTCAGATGACGCGGCGTAGTCCTAACCCAATGGGCTGGGTCCCTGCCGATCAACTGCTGCCCCTAGACCGCCTAGCCATGCCCCGACCTAGCCGATGGCGAGCAACAGGGGAATAGGGCTTTGCGGTGGGCGGCCAAAGGGGACGACGCCGTCTCGCCAAATTGGCGCGGGTAATCGTCTTCAAAGGGCTGACGCGCACGGCTTGGTATTTGCAGTTAATTGCACGATCTCTATTCACGGCATTGCCTCCGAGCTATGAGCATTCGCCCGCCCCTTAGTTTCTATGCTGCTCGTCTCAGGGCGAAGGTCTTGCCGCCGTCTGCGCTGTCCACGAAGCCCATGCGCGCGAGAGCGGCGAGCACTGCGGCGACCTTGGGTGCAATGCGACGGCCTTGCTTGAAGCGAGCGGCGACGGTTCCGACATCGAGCGGGGCGGATGCGACGGCGAGGGCGGACATAACGGCGGCCGTCGGGGCGATGTCGTCCGGTGGGAAGGCGATCTTCGCCGCCTTCGCCGCTTCGACCTCCGCGCCCATCGCGCCGCCGACGAGTTCGAGTTCCGCCTTCTCTTTCGGCGTCCCCAAGCGGAGAATTGGACAGTCGGGACTTAGCCAATGCACGAGCCCGCGCGCTTCCGCCCTGGCTCGCTCCTTGTTGAGGGTGACGAGGCGGGCGAGAATGTCGTCGTCGGAGAGATCGGCGGGCCAGCCGTAGGCATCAGCGACGGCAGCGTCGAACTCGTCGCAGCTCCTTCAGGATCAGCACAAGGCCATCATCGAAAATGCGGCGCTCGGCAGGCTCAAGAGCTTCAAGTCCCACGCCCACCCGCAACAACTCCAGCACATTATAGGGCCCGGCCAGCGCCAGTTGTGGAGGTGATGCGAAGCCGTTTACGACACGCAAAAGAGACGACCACGAGGGCATTGTCGGGACATTTCCTCAATCGTGCGCCGCGACTTCAAATTGAAAACTCTCTATTTTCAAGGCGCTCATCTAATGGAAGACCCAGCAATTCATGGACCAATTCTTCTCGGAATGATTGGCTTCTGTCCGAAGGTCGGGAATGAAAGGCGTATTTTGTCTTTAAATACATAGGAAGTCCCTGGCTGATCTCTTCTGCCCGGACGACCACCTGATACTTCGTGCTATCTGGAAGAAGGCTTGCTAAATCACCTTGTATAATCATTGTCTCCCACCCCACGCCGCCAAGTCTGCCATCAGCTTTTTGCTTATATGTTTCATCGCATACAACGATTACTTTTTGAGCCAGCGCGAGTTCGTTGCACATCCACTGTGGTAAATCCATCCCTCGACGGAGATGAAACCGGTCTAGCCGGGCCTGAATGCCCTTATCGATTAAAAATAGAGCCAACTCCTTGACCCATTCAACAGCTTCGTCGGTGCTTGAGGTATGACTTATGAACACTCGCAATATGTCCTTCGATTTACCTGCGATTGCTTTTCTATTTCCACGTAAACGATCAAATATCTCCTTGTGCAAGACATGAATGATCAGATTGGCCCCCTCACTCGCTGAGCTTTCGAACCCCTTCTTAAGCGCAGCAACCACCGCTTCACTTTGAAGGCCACCGGCACCTGCGCCGAGCAATGGAGCAGAAATTACACGCGCAGAAGACTGTTGCTCAGTAAACTTCCCAAGTCGCACTCCTATTTCCTCGATTGCTTTCAGCGAAGACGTATTGGATTTGACTGATGAAGCAAATGCAACAAACTGGGCAATGTTCTCACCCCCATCAAAGGGTAGAATTTCTACTTCTCCAAGTCCCATATTAGTAGTTGGATGTGGAATTGAATAGCTGTTTAGTGCTCTAGCGACCACGCCAGTCACAGTTCCCGCTGTAGAGCAAGGAAGAACGATTACATCTGCGGGTCCATCAAACAAATTTCCTAGTTTAATCTTAACACAAGCAGTCATATACCCTCCAACACCTGCCTCGACGCCCAAAGATGGTTAGATTTAGTCACATAAGATACGGAGCACGAGTTTCGCCCCGCTTAACTCGTAGTTCGCCCGCTCCTGTCCGCCCTCACGTCCCCGTCACCGGGCGATGAACGCCTCGTTGGCCGCCTCCTCGCCTGAAGGCACCAACGCATTATTGTTTTTCGTCGCCGCCGTGGGGGACAACATACGTTCGAGCCAGTGTCCCGCGCAATCGAGAGATGCAAGGCGTCGGGTGAAACTCGTCGGTCAACACCGTTATGGCGCCGTCCAGACGCCTCAGGGCTTCCAAGAATGCCAACCCTTGGATGTCTGTCCCGCCGCATGACCCCGCCCCAGTCCTGTATGGGGACCAGCCCATGATGGGAGCGGCCAATGGCAATCGTTCCATTAACCATACTAAGGACATCACCGCAGCAGAAGAGCAGACCATTCCTAATCCGCTTCATCTCGTGATCACGGGCTGGATATTGGGCGTGGATTGATGGCCCTTGGGCCAGTGAGCGCCGTGCCAATCCCCACTACCCTGCAAAAAGCCAGTCAAGTCACCCCAAGCCAGGACAGCGACCTTTCCTCAGACTGGGCTCCAATCCCCCTCAATGAGGCTCTACGCCCCATGCAGGGCTCCCAGGCCCGTGAAAGTCATGCCGCAATTCTTCGGGCTATTCCGAAATGGGCAACCAATTTCAGTCGCCAAGGCGGTCGATTTTCGGCGGGAAATTTTTGGGCGATGGTCCTTGCAAGCAATTTAAGGAAGTCAGAGGACACTGGGCCTACAGGAGATTTCCTATGGTCGCCCTTCTCGCCGCCGTTCCCAAAGTGCATTTGATTTCGGGCAAAGCCGTCGCCGAGGGCTACGGCAAAGTCGCGTTCGGCACGGATAAAATCGAAACATTCCTCGAATTGGACGAGCTCATTAAAGGCGTCCCCACGAAGGTTTTCATTTATGCCTCTATGAGCGACGTTAAGGGACGAGCGCCCCTGATCACTTGGCGTGGCGTATACATGGGGCGTGTTTCAGCCGTGTCGGGGTTGCATCCGGCGGGGAATACGTTTCGCCCGTCGTCAACATTCGCCGATCCTGAAACAGCCGATGGAGCTTGGAAGTTGTTTTGGGAGGTTGCGAACTTGCAGGAGCTTGCAGCAGCCGATTGCATCCCAATCTCAACATTCACGGGCTTCGGAAACAAGAAGCCGTTTGCCAGCACCTTTAAGCCCAGAGGGCCAACTCTGATCGAATGGTGATACGTGAAGGGCTCGCCGACGCGCTCGATCAGATGCTTTTGTCGGGAACTCTTTCATGAGCGTAACCCGCCGGAACCTCCGCAAAATCCCTTCGCGGTGGTACACAAACGTGATATACGACGGTGTATCAGCAACGGCTAAGTCGCTGTTTTATATAGGATCGTGGCGCCGAAATCGAACTTCCGTCTGGCTCCACCAAGCTAACTTCTTGTTTTCGGCATGTTTTTAGCCTCGCGGACGGTCCCCGACATTTCCGGGACTTAGCAGGGCGTTGCGACGAAGAGCGCGCGTCGGAGACACCAAAATCGGAGACTTCGCGCGCGAATTCGACGAGAGTCTCCGAGCGCAAAATTTCATCTTCCGTCGAGAGTGTCGAGGCGACCTGAAGAGACCGGTTCGACAACTGCGGAGACCGGTTCG
>DATBPZ010000150.1:0-4268 GCA_036561105.1 Methylocella sp.
CCTCAGTCTTGCTATTTTTTTGGCGCTGCGCTCCGCATTGCGGCCGCTGAGCCGCATTGCGGAACGGGCGCGGGGCCTCGCTCGCGGCGCGGATTCCGGGACGCCGTTGCAGGAGTTGCGTTCGGAAGGGCTGCCGCGCGATGCCCGCCACCAATGGAAGCCGGCGCGGCTTTTGATGGCGTTCCCGCGCTGTCTTGTGGCCATGGAGCGGGCCAACGTCATCCGCGTCGCGTAATAGAACAATTTGGCTGTCGGCGCGCCACCAAACACCTCAGTGCAACAAAGCCAAAGGTGGCAGAAATTCGAGGTTTGTCATGTGTTGCTCCAAAAGGGAAACTGAGATCTAAAGTTTCGGGGTTCGCAAAAGCCCAAGACGGGCATTGATAAAAAATTACTTTGGCCTTTTTATTCAACACCGAGTTGGTCTGACAAAGTGCCCGGTTTAATGCTTGTGTCTGTCCTCAATGTGCTCAGTCCATTTCCTGAGCGCCAATGCAAGGACGCCCGTCAGCGTGATTCCGCCCAGCAGTCCACAGGCGATGCGACCGCCAAAATGTTCAAACATCAGACCGGCGAGATAGCCCCCGAGCGGATTGGTTCCAAATACGATCAACAAATAGATGGACATCATCCTTCCGCTCAGATGCCTCGGCGCCAAAAGCTGTAAAGCGCTGTTGGCGGTGGTCAGCGTGACGACCGTCGCGAATCCGGCGACCAGAAGCAATCCGGCAAGCTCGGGCGGCTCCAGCCGCAGCATCAGAGCCAGGTAGACAAGACCGATCACGGCGCCGCTCCATAGCAATTGGCGCGGCTTCATTTCGCGCCTCATGCTTTGCCAGACGGACCCGCACAGTGCGCCGGCGCCGACGCAGGATAGAATGAAACCGTAACCTTCCGCTCCCAAATGCAAGACCAGCCGGGCATAAGCGGGAACCACGGTATTCCAATTGATCGCGAATATGCCCAGCCATGACATTAACAGCACAATGTTCAGCGCGACGGGTTCATTTCTTACATATTGCATGCCTTCCATGGCTTGCTTGAACGGACTGCCCTTGCCGGAAGCGCTTGCCTGACCGCGGGGAAGAAACCCGACAAAGAGTAACAGGGGAATATACGATATGGCGTTGGCGCAAAATGCGCCGAAAACGCCCCAATTCAGTATGATGAGCCCGGCGATCGAGGGACCCAGCAGGCGGGCGAGATTGAAGCTCATGGCGTTCAGCGACACCGCCTGGGCTGAATTTCCCTGGCTCGCCATCTCGACATTGAAGGCGAGGCGGATGGGGTTACCGATGGCGGCCAGGCAACCGAAAATCAATGCAAAAACGGCGACATGCGGGTAGACGATTTTATCTTCATGCAACAGCATGGCCATGACGCCGGCGGCCAGCATCATGCTTCCCTGAGTGAACAGCAGCAGATTACGTTTCGGGTAGCGATCCGCTAGCACCCCGGCTGGAATCGCCAGCACCAGCGCCGGCAAGTACAACAAAACCATGATGAATCCGAGTCTCTCGCCAGACCCGGTCATCTGCAAAGCCATCCAGGACAGCGTGGCGTTTTGCATCATGGACCCAATATTGCTGATGATCTGGCATAGCCAATAATTTCTGTATTTTTTATCCCTTGTCAGCAACGCATAGGTATTCATGTGGAGCTCTCTGGAAGTGATTCCACATGCTCAAACGTGAACTCGTGGCGGTAGGCGCGAAAAAGGCTGTATAGCCTAACCATCATGATGGTAAACGCCAAAGAAACGGATTGCATGAATTCATGAGCATTTTTACCGGGCGGCGCTTGCGGAAGCGGCTTTGTTGACGACGAATGAAATAATATCTGACGCCAAATCCAGTCCGGTGGCTTCCTGAATGCCCACCAAACCGGGGGAATTATTCACTTCAATCACCACCGGACCCTGCTTCGACTCCAACAGGTCGACGCCGGCAATATCGACCTGCAAGGCGCGCACCGCCTGTTCGGCGATTTGGCTTACTTCGTTGCTCATATCCAGCTTCGCTGCGGCGCCACCGAGGAATAGATTGGAACGGAAATCATCCCCGCTTGCGCTCCGCCGCATCGCCGCGACGGCAACGCCGCCCACCACCAGAACGCGGATGTCGCTGCCATTGGCCTCGGTGATCGCTTCCTGCAAGATCAAGTCCTGACCCAGTCCGTGCAAAACGTCGATACTTGATTTCAACGAGCGTAGCGAGTCGGCGATCAAAACGCCGAGACCCTTGCTGCTCCTCGGCAGTTTCACGACCCAGGGCGGGCCGGGGATGATTTCTATGGCCTCGTCAAGGCAGGCTTTCGGGCCCAGCAAAACCGTCTTTGGGATAGGCACGCCAGCTTGGGAAAGCTTGTGGTAAGAGTAGGTTTTGTCCCGGCACCAGGCAATGGCGTTGGAAGAGTTGATGCATGGAATGGAGCATTGCTCCAGATATTTGAGAAGATGGAGGGTGGTATCCGGCGTGGTGCTTCCCAGCCTAGTCAATACCAATTGCGGATGAAAAACATTTTCGCCAAAGCTCAGGGCGCCGCCACCATTCGCCGACGCGCCATAGGATACGTGGCACTGCATCGGGTGAACCTGAACGATTTCGTGCCCCAGATTGCGCGCCGCCGCCATGATGAAAGGCGCGCAAGCCCGGTTTTCAATGTTGGTCAGAAGCCATATCTTCATCGCTATCTTGCTCTTTCCGTATACGGTGCTGTTACTGAACCGCTCCACAGGAGGTCCACGGCGCTTTGGAGCGCCGCTTGGCTCTCGCAGAGCATGGCCCCGGCGCTTCTTACTGCCGCAGGTCGATTTGACGACGACCGGAGCGCCGCCGAGCCGATCGAGTGCTTCGGAGGCTTTGGATCCCCGTCTGGGCATGAAACTCGTCGGCATGGGCGCGCCTGGACCGGCAAGTTCCTGCATCATCCGTATCTTGTTCCGTGACCGCTCAAGGCCGGCGGCGCTATTGACGCAAATAATGCCGGCGATTCGAGTGCGCGCACCGCGAGCGCGTAGCCGGGCGCCGTGCTGCCAAGGCGCGTGACGACAATATCTGGAACAATGTCGGTGGAGGCCGCCGTGGGCGGACGATTATCCCCAAGTCTGACCACACAGTCCTTCGGGTGAACCAAATCGACAAGATGTCCGCCGGCGCGGCAGGCCTCCAGCAGCAGGGCGATGCTCGGCGAGTCTTCGAGGTGCGAAAGGATCCAGCCCCGCATCACAGGCTCGCCGGTCGAGGCCGCGTCTCGCTCAACACATGCGAGACATAACCCGTCGCCCAACAGCATAATCTCGTCAGAGTGTCTTCGTTTAGACCCAGCGCCTCAAGCGTTTCCGGCCGGCACAGCGGTAGCACATGGTCGGCGCCGCCGGTCTTGCCGCCTCTGACGGAAGCCGAAACATTGTTGATGAGCGCCGCGCGCGTCGGATGTTCCGGATCCCAGGTCTCCGGCGCGACTTTGGCGATCGACGGAACGGCGTGCAACATCCAGCCCTTGCGGTAGACGACGATTCGCAGCTCGAATTTGCTGCCGCGCAGTGGGTGTCCCGGCTTGCGGATCACCTCGGCGTCGAGATATTCGGTCACGGTATAGGGAAAGCCCGCCCCCTGTCCGTAACGTTCGCCGACGACGGCCATGGACCGCCTGATCCGCTCTTCGACGAGATCTAACCCCTCGCCGCCGAAAAAGAATTCGATGCCGTCGCCATGCCCCGTTCCGCTCGGCTTGATGACGAGTTGTTCGCCGCGAACTCCGCGCGCAAAGACCGTCTCGATGAGGCTCGTCGCGTCGTGGCAGACGTCGAAGCGCATGGCGCTGCCCACCTCGTCGAAGCGATTTTGAGCGGCGAATGAATTGACATGCCGATAGGCCTCGGCCTTGTCGGCGCCGGCTTCATAACAGCCATTGGCGGCAAGAAAGGCGCCGGAGTCCAACGCTCCATGCGCAGTCTGCAAATTATACAAGAACCGATCATTGACGATCGCCGCGACCTCTCGTCCGAACAATCTCGGGACCCCGCCGCGCACGTCCGACTGTTCGACCAGTTCGCGCGAATATCCGAGCAGCACGGCGGGACGAGAAGAGTCCCGCCACCCGCCATTGGCGACGAGCGAGTCGAAACCGAGAATTTTGCAGTCGCCGAGGCGCCGTTCGAGGGCGCCAGCGATGCGATCGACGAAAAGAACTTTTTCGTGCAACAAATGGCTTGGTTTGAGGTCGCCTGCGACCTCGCGGCCCGAGGACGCGACGAGCACGAGCGG
>DATBPZ010000151.1:0-10635 GCA_036561105.1 Methylocella sp.
GTTGGCCGTGCTCTAAGGCTTCGAGCGGCACCTGCAAGCTTTGTGGCGCATCGTCGGAGGTTTCCGGCGCGGTGGTGGCATGATCGACGGCATCGAGCATGGAAAGCGTCTTTGCGCTTGTCCGCGCAGCAAATCAAGCCCATCGGCGTTTGATTGCCGTTTGACTTACCCTGTAAGCCGTTGACTTATTTGTACTTAAACGGCCTTTCCCATGATACGTTTCGATGTGTGCGCTTGTTACATGCGTCTGAAAGCGGGCCGCAGTTTCGCACTGCCGCTCGTGCCAACCCCCGCCCGGCCTATTTCGTCAGGTCTGCTGGATCGCCGACAGCTTCCAATCCCCAGGCGCGCCGCCTAGGCGCCGGACGAAGGTCCAGACTTCGGTGGCCTGATCTAGCACCGCTGGATCGCCTGAAACAATTTTGCCTGAAGCACGGTCCACCATCGTGTCGATGAGAGAAAACTGCATGGCGACGGTAGCATATTCGTTTTGCTGTTCGCGCCACGCCT
The DNA here is from genome assembly GCA_036561105.1 of Methylocella sp. GTDB lineage: Bacteria > Pseudomonadota > Alphaproteobacteria > Rhizobiales > Beijerinckiaceae > Methylocapsa. Next base: position 511 of record DATBPZ010000151.1, read on the forward strand.
CGGAAAGATCGCCGTTCAGGAATCTGACGTCCGACACTCTGTTCACAACACCTTTTTTGGCGTTGGCCGCAAGTTCTTCAGCGAAGAAAGAGGCCATCTCCGGCGTTGCCAGGGACCGCAGCCGGTCAAAATCCTCGGCACCAAACGCAGTTTCGATCGCCACGAGCCGCTGCTCGAAGGCGCCGAAATCTGCCGGCGTCACGTCGAGCTTGGTATTGGGCGCCGCCCCAGCAAAACCACCGCCGCCAAAACCGCGTGCCATGCCTTCGCTTTGCCCCATCCCCCGGCCCTGCCCCATTCCCTGACCAGGAGCAAAGCCAGCACCCTGGAAGGCGGGTCTGCCGCGCACAAATCCCATCACGAGTTTGAACAGCAGGAACAAAAGCCCGATTTGGAGAAGCAGGCCAAGAATCGACATGCCGCCGCCGAGCCCGCCAAACAGCCCGTTCCCGAACAGCATACCGAAGAGACCGGCGCCGATGAAGCCGCCGAGCAGGCCGCGGCCGAACCCGCCCGAGAAAAAGCCGCCCTGCTGGCCAAACGCGGATGGGCGCCGGAAAATGCCCTCATTGGGAGAGCTCATCGACCGGTCCATCGGGGCGGCGCGCGGCGCGAGCGGCGTTGCCGAGGGGGCGCTGAAGGTGCGCGCGCCCCGGCTGCCGAATGAAGAGCCGCCGCCGACACGCGCGGAAACATCGCCGGCAAAGCCAAGCGTAAGCGCTGCAGCAAGGGCCAAAATTAAGGGTTTGTGGCGGAACGCCATCGGGTCATCCTATTGCGTGGAGCAAGCACCGACCTGCCCGCTCCCGCTATATAGGGGGAAAGTGCGAAAGCAAAAGATGCGTTCAGAAGTTTTGCGTTCTAGGGCATAGCGCGTGTTGGCATGGCCGCGGCGCTCAACCGGTTGTTCACACCGGCGGCGTCATCCAGGAATTGAAAGCGGGTCGTCTTGACCGCGCCCGAGCGGAAATGTCCCTCGTCCCGGAAATAAGGCACGCCATCTTTGTCGACGGTGGGACAGCGGTCTGCCTCGCACAGGAAATCGAGAGGATCGACGAATTTGGAGCCGAGAGACGACGCGAGGGTCACCAGCCGGCTCTTCGTCGCGGCGGATTTCGTCTCAAATTCGTTGCGGTCGATATATTCGACCTCTTTGGTATCGCCGCCCCAAAATCTGCGCTTCGCGAGTTCGACCGGGACATCCCATCGGCTCGAAGGCGTCGCCCCAACGATGACGATTTCGGTGCCGCGTTCCTTGAAGGGAAGGAGATGCTCGCGCAAAGAGGCGAACGCGCCATCGAGGTGTTTCAAAAACCAGTCTGGATCTTGCCGCAGCGTGCAATTATCCCCCTCGACAAAACAGACGTTGCGGACGGGCAGATAAAAATATGCGTACCAATTCGACACAAGGACGATGCGCTTGAAGTTTTTGGTCTTGATATAGTCCAGGACTTCGTCAACGAACCCGTTGCAGTTGAAGCGGTCGTGAATGATCCGAACCCCGGTGAGCGGCGGACAGGCGGCCGTCGCGAGAAAGGTGAAGGAACTCTCCGGATTGAGCTTCGCGTTTTCAACGAAGCGGCTGTAAATTTGCATGGTGTAGGAATCACCAAGAAACAGCGTGCCGCGTCCTGTATCCGGGCCGAGCTGACAAGGCCTCAATTTACCTTGCGTATCCCGGCCGCTGCATTCGTCCGGGAAGGACCAGTCATGCGCCGCCCGGTCATACATCGCGAGCTTCTGTCTCTCGGTATCCTGGCGGCGGTCCGGCATTCCCTGGAAGACCGTGACCGTGGACGCGAACATCAAAGTGAGCGCCAAGACGCCGCCTCCCGCCAGCAACCGCAGAAGCCGGGGTTGAAGCAGTTTCTCGGCCAAAAGCCGCCTGGCCAAGGCGAGAAGCAGACCACCCGACACGATGATCGCCGCGAGGATCAAAATCTCACAGGAGATTTTGAAAGCCGTCGTTTTCATAAATCCAAAGTAAAGCGCCGCGACGGAAACCGGCCAATGCCATAAATAGATCGAATAGGACCATTTTCCGGTGATCTGCAGGAGCGGGTTGCGGAAAATCAACGCATTTGGCCGGTTCGCCGCGATTACGAAGCAAGTGCCAGCGACAGGAAATAGCCCCCAATAATAGGGCCAAGGCATGAATTGATCATAGATGGCGATGGGCACGAATATGAAGATAAGACCAATAACAATGAGTATATTTGAATATTTCTGCTGCTCATTTTTAAACTGCAGAGCAACAATGCCGCCAGCCAGCAGCTCCCATGCCCTCTGGGGAAGCAGATAAAAAGCAGATGATGGCTCGGCAATCGAATAATAAAGGCAGAGCGCGAACGAAACCAGCGCAAAGGACCAGAGAATCACGACAATATGGCTTCGTGTCTTTTGATATCGATGCAAAAGCATCACGAGGATTGGAAAAATCAAATAAAACTGCCATTCCAGTGACAAGCTCCAAGTGTGCAAGAGCCATTTGGCATCGCTTGACGAGTCAAAATAGCTGGTTGCGCTCCAGAACCGGAAATTCGAAAAGAACAGCAGCGCGGAAATCGACGTCGAACCAAGATAATGATAGCTCGCCGGTTCGACGACAAAATATCCCGCCGTCAGCAGGACAAAACACACTCCCAAGAGACCGGGAATGATGCGCTTGGCGCGATCATCATAAAAGGCCCAGAGATTGAATTTGTCCTTGCTCAATCTCCCCATGATGATGGATGTCATGAGATAGCCGGAGATCACGAAGAAAACATCGACCCCGACAAAACCGCCCGGAACGAAACCGACCTTGAAATGAAAAAGAACGACAGCAGTCACCGCAAGCGCCCGAAGGGCGTTGATATCGGAACGGAATTTCATGGGCCCCCTCTTGGCGCTTAACCAATTGTCTTGGCTATTCTTCCGGCAATGCACAGTTCGTCACCGGCTAAAGCAAATAAGCCGCATATTTCACTTGAGCGCCGTCTAACAAGTGTCGCAAACTTGGCAAAATGATGGAGAACCCCCACCCCCATCAACACGAAATGGCCCTGTCGCGAGAGCAAAGGTTGCCCGATGGCATCTGCGCAATCCCTGTGTTAGAAGGCCGCGAACCTCACCGGAGAAAGCCTGGCTGCCGGGTGGGGACATGAGAGCGAAACGAACATGAACGAGCGGCGCGCCAATTTCGAATATGAGGATCTCATCGCCTGCGGTCGGGGAGAATTGTTTGGACCAGGCAATCCGCAATTGCCGCTGCCGCCGCTTTTGATGTTCGATCAAATCACCAGTATTTCCGAGCAAGGCGGCGCCAATGGCAAAGGTGTGATCTTGGCCGAACTGGCGGTCAAGCCGGACCTTTGGTTTTTCGGCTGCCATTTCAAGGGCGACCCGGTGATGCCCGGCTGCCTCGGACTCGATGCCTTGTGGCAGCTCCTTGGGTTTTACCTGGGCTGGCTCGGCCTCAACGGCCGCGGCCGGGCGCTGGGTGTCGGAGAGGTCAAATTTTCCGACCAGGTATTGCCCTCTGTCAAACGCGTCATTTATGGCGTCGATCTGAAACGTGTGTTCAAATCCAAACTCGTGCTCGGCATCGCCGATGGCTGGCTCGAAGCCGATGGAACGCGCATCTACGAGGCCAAGGATCTTCGCGTGGGCTTGTTCAAGGCCGAGGCCTCCGCGCCTTGATTGTCGCCTTGGATGGAACATTTGCTGGTACAGACGGGCGCGGCGCCGCGCCCTTGGCCGTAAGATCGAGCGGGAGTTAAAAATATGAGACGCGTTGTCGTCACCGGAATGGGGATTGTGTCCTCAATTGGGAACAATACCCAAGAGGTGCTTGCTTCCCTGAGGGAAGCCAAATCCGGAATTGTCAAAGCGGAAAAATATGCTGAACTTGGCTTTCGCAGCCAGGTTCATGGAGCGCCAACGCTGGATCCCAGCGCCATCGTCGACCGGCGCGCCATGCGTTTCCACGCGGGTGGCACCGCATGGAATCACGTCGCGATGGATCAGGCAATCCTCGATGCCGGCCTGACGGAAGCCGAAATATCGCATGAGCGCACTGGTATCATCATGGGTTCGGGCGGACCTTCGACCCGCACCCTCGTCGAGTCGGCGGATATCGCGCGCACAAAGGGACCAAAGAAAATCGGACCCTTTGCGGTGCCCAAGGCGATGTCTTCGACCGCTTCGGCAACGCTCGCCACTTGGTTCAAGATCAAGGGTGTCAATTATTCGATCTCATCGGCTTGCGCGACCTCCAATCATTGCATCGGCAATGCCTTCGAGATGATCCAATACGGCAAGCAAGACATGATGTTTGCGGGCGGCTGCGAAGAGCTCGATTGGACACTCTCGGTCCTGTTCGATGCGATGGGCGCGATGTCCTCATCGTTCAATGACCGGCCCGCCACGGCCTCGCGCGCCTATGATGTGAACCGGGATGGTTTCGTCATCGCCGGTGGAGCGGGCGTCGTTGTGCTGGAGGAATTGGAGCACGCCCGTGCGCGGGGTGCCAAGATTTATGCGGAAATCGCCGGATATGGGTTAAGCTCGGACGGCTACGACATGGTCGCCCCGTCCGGAGAAGGCGCGGTGCGCTGCATGCGGATGGCGCTTGCGGACATAAAAACGCCGATCGATTATATCAATCCGCATGCAACCTCGACAGGCATCGGCGATCTGAAGGAAATCGAGGCAATTAGAGAAGTCTTCGGCGCCGGGGAAAACTGCCCGCCAATTGCCGGGACAAAATCGCTGACCGGCCATTCCCTCGGTGCCACCGGGGTGCAAGAGGCGATCTATTCCTTGTTGATGATGCAGAACGGCTTCATCTGCGAAAGCGCCAATATCGAGGACCTCGATCCCGCCTTCGCCGATATGCCGATCGTCCGCAAGCGCCGCGATGGCGTTCAGTTGCGGGCCATCTTGTCGAATTCGTTCGGCTTCGGCGGCACCAATGCCAGCATTGTTCTGAAACATGCCGATGCCTGAGGGACCGATAGACAGGGGCCCCGGAGGGTTGATGCGAGGCAAACGCGGCCTCATCATGGGCGTCGCCAACGACCACTCGATTGCCTGGGGCATCGCTCAGACGCTTCATGAGCATGGCGCCGAACTCGCGTTCAGCTATCAAGGCGATGCCTTCGGCAAGCGCATCGCGCCGCTCGCTCAAAGCCTTGGCGCCGCGCTGGTTCTGCCTTGCGACGTCGAGGATAGTGCCTCGGTGGATGCGCTGTTCGCGGCGCTTGAAACACAATGGGGGCACCTCGATTTCGTGGTTCACAGCCTCGCCTATTCGGACCGCGCCGAATTGAAGGGGCGCTACGCCGATACGACGCGGGACAATTTTGTGCGCAGCATGGTGATTTCAGCTTTCTCGTTTACCGAGATCGCCAGGCGCGCAACGGCTCTCATGCAGCCAGGCGGCGCGCTTTTGACGCTGACTTTCGCTGGTGCGAACCGGGTGATGCCCAATTACAATGTCATGGGTGTCGCCAAGGCGGCGCTGGAAGCGAGTGTGCGCTATCTCGCCGCCGACTACGGCCCGCAAGGCATCAGGGTCAATGCCATTTCGGCGGGCCTTATCCGCACCCTGGCGGGCGCTGGAATTTCCGACGGGCGCGTCTTGTTCACGTTTCAGAAGGCGCATTCCCCCCTACGCCGCGGCCTCGAACTCGCCGACCTCGGCGGCGCCGCGCTTTATCTGCTATCGTCTCTTTCGAGCGGAGTCACCGGAGAAATCCATCATGTGGATGCCGGTTTCAATATCGTCCTTATGCCGCACCCGGACAGTCTGAAATCCGAGCCCGCGCCGCGCTAATCCGCGATGGCGGCGCTCCCGCGCCCTTGTAATGGGGAGCCCGCCCATGGTAAGTGCGCCTCACCTGGTGAAGGTGTGGAGAGGTGGCTGAGCGGTTGAAAGCACCGCACTCGAAATGCGGCATAGGCGCAAGCCTATCGGGGGTTCGAATCCCCCCCTCTCCGCCACGTAAATAGAATAAGTTATTGTAAATATTGCAATTTCTAGAATGCATTTAGGCCCTGCCCTAGCACCTGCCCTAGCGGACTCCATCCTCAGAAACTAATCGACCCTGTTCGGGCACGCGGGGGATTGAACGGGACAATCGAGGCTACGTGGGGATATTTGCTGCATAATGCGCAGCGAAGGAAAACAGTAAGCACGGACGCCAAGCTGTCGTTCCTGGAAGTGAAAACCGAAGCGGATCGAATCGGTTGCCACCTCGCCCATAGCGCGGACCGAGCCCGACGCTTTGCAGGAGCACTCGGCTTCCCAAAATCGAACCATCACGGCACTATGGTTGCTGTCCCTCAGGGTCACCACTTGTCCCTACTGTGTCTCTTCGAAGAATGATCGGTTATGCAGCGCATACTGCCATATCTGCTTGCGATGGGAGCCTCGCTTGGATCGAGTACCGCCGCACTTGCGCAGGACCTACCAGGCAATATCGCATTGGGCCGCCACATCGCCTGTGCGATCCATGAGAGATCGCAGGGCTTTCCTGGCTGGGCTAACGTCACTACGCCTCGACCGTTTTCGACACTGTCCGTGCAATCGAAATAGGTAAAGCGCTGCGCCAAACTGTCCTCAAATTGATTGGAGTCCAACGCGTCACAAAGCTGCGTGAGTGTCCGAGAGCCGAATCTCAATTCATCGAGGGTGACGCCTTTGGTGATCCCCAATTCCGTCAGAACGCCGGCATTCCCGAGACGATAACCGAATTAGCGCCGCCTCGTCGCCCCAACCACCACGCCGGTATTGCGCCAGCCATCTGTACCATAGCGGTCCGCCCCACACCAAAACTCCGGGCAACCACTTCGGGGCTTTCGCCTTCCTGTACACGCTGCACCGCGCGCTTACGTAATAGCCTCTAGCGTCTTGTGATCAAATTTCCGCGCGTCATGGAATCATTCGCGAACATTAGGTCAAGAAAAATATACTCTTACTTATGAACTGCTTAATAGGTGCGTCGATCAAAGCTGCCACCCAAAAAAAACGGGAGACACTTCAGACAGCCTCGATGAGAGCTCCAGGATTGAACAATCTGCCCGCGCCGCGACGCCGAACGCCGGTCATCAAACCATACCTGGATATTTTTCGAGGCGCCCAAACTGAAATGCCATCGTTCAATCCTTTGCTTTGGGGTCTGTGCTGCCCGTCAAACGAACCCTCATCAAAACGGCCAATCTGTTGTCTGCCGTCAACAGTACCGGGCTGCGCGCCAAAGTCGATCAATGCCAAGTCGAGCTAAGCGATCAGTAGACGTTCTAAACTCCGCGGGCGTTTCAAGTGAGAAGAACGCAGCAATTCCGCGATTTCGCTCGCCGGTATCGGCCGGCTGAACAAATAGCCTTGCATTTCTTTGCAACCCGCCTGGCGCAGCCATTCGAGTTGCACTTCCGTCTCAACGCCTTCGGCCGCCGTGGGAATGCAGAGGCTCAATCCGAGTTGAGCGATTGCCTGGACGATCGTCAAGCTTTCCCGGCCCTCGTCAAGATGGGAAACGAAAGAGCGGTCAATCTTGAATTTATCGAAGGGAAAGGCGCGCAGATAGCTCAAGCTAGAATAGCCAGTGCCGAAGTCATCCATGGAAATACTTACTCCGAGGGCACGCAATTTATGCAATGTGGCGAGGTTTAGCTTGCTTTCCTCCAGAAGAATCGATTCTGTGACTTCGAGTTCAAGGCGCGCCGCCGGCAGTCCCGCGCTTGCGAGCGCGGCGGAAACCACATGGGTCAAGTTGACGTTCTTGAACTGAACGGGCGAAAGATTTACGGCGACTTTCAAATCGTCGGGCCATGTCGCCGCTTCTGCGCAGGCTTGCCGCAGCACCCATTCGCCAAGTGGTACGATCAGGCCAATCTCCTCAGCGACCGGAATAAATTCCCCCGGAGCCACCATCCCGCGTGAGGGATGGTGCCACCGAAGCAGCGCCTCGAACCCGGAAATGCAGCCGGTCGCAAGGGTGACGAGAGGCTGATAATAGAGTTCGAATTCGCCGGCGAGGAGCGCCTTGCGCAAATCAAGTTCGAGCGTACGGCGGGCTCGCAGGCGGGCGTCCATGCCCGGTTCGAAAAAGCGGAAGATACGCCGTCCGTCCTCCTTGGCCCGATAGAGCGCCGTGTCGGCATTCTTCAGGAGTTGATCGGGGGTCTCGCCATCGCCTGGGGCAAGCGCGATGCCGGCGCTGGCTCCAATCACGATATTTTGGCCTTCAATATCGTAAGGTTCGCTCATCAACTTCACGATGCGATCGGCCAAGGCGCTCGCTTCTTGCGCCCCGGTGAGGCCCAGTTGCAGGACCGCGAATTCATCGCCGCCAAATCGGGCCACCACGTCAGAGTCGCGCAAGCACGTACGGAGACGACTGGACACGACTTTCAAAAGCTTGCCGCCAATGGGGTGCCCCAACGTGTCGTTGACGTTCTTGAATTGATCGAGATCAACACAAATGACGGCGAGCTCTTCCCGATATCGGCGCACGCGCGATAGCGCTTCGTCCAGGCGCGCATGAAACAATACCCGGTTCGGCAACTCGGTCAGCGCGTCGTGGTGCGCCATGTAAATGATCCGCTTTTCGGCCTGACGCTTCTCCGTCACATCAATAACTGCAATAAGCTGGGCAGGCCGTTCGCAAAGCTTGGTGGTTCGCCAATAGGTGAGGACGTCGATCCGCGTCCCGTCCGCCTTGACATGTTGCCAAAGTTTGCTAGGGCCGCCGTCGTCTAAATCAGGTCTGTCCCGAATCGCGTTCCTGACATTGTCCCTATCCTCTTGCGGTAGTAAGTCGAGCAAGGTGAACGCTAGAAAGCACTCTTTATCATAACCGTAATGCGTGATCGCCGCGTCATTGACAGCCAAAAATTTCAAGTTCTCTGTGTCTAGTTGCCTGCGTTAACTAAATTGTATTGAATGGATGATTCCTTCTGTCGCAACATGAGCGACGGAGGTCGAGATGCGCAAGCAGCAATATGTCGTGAAACTGAGCGGCCAAGCGCGGTCGCGGCTTGAGGATATCATCCGCAAGGGGAAAAGTTCGGCAAGGCTCCAACTGAGAGCGCGAATACTGTTGCACGCCGACACCAGCAAACAGGGATCGTCGTGGAATGACGTGCAAATTTCTGAAGCTCTGGGAACCTATCCAACCATGTGCGCGCGGGTTCGACGGCAATGGATGGATGAAGGGCTTGAGGCGGTTTTAAGCCGCAAGAAACGGGCGACACCGCCAATCCCCGCTATTTTTGACGGCGAGAAGGAAGCCAAGCTGATCGCGTTGGCTTGCTCACCACCGCCGGCCGGGCGTTCAGGCTGGACGCTGCGGCTTTTGGAGAACAAGGTCGTGGAACTAAAGATTGTCGATCATGCCAGTGACAACACGATTGGACGGGTTTTAAAAAAAACCAGCTTAAGCCCCATCTCAAAGAGCAATGGGTTATCCCCCCAGAGCAAAACAGCGCGTTCGTAGCGGCGATGGAAGATGTGCTGGCGGTTTACCTGCGCCCTCGCAAGGCAGATTTTCCGCTGATCTGTTTTGATGAAGCCGCGAAGCAACTGATCGCCAATACGCACGAACCGATCAAGATGAAGCCGGGACGGCCGGCTCGCACCGATTATGAATACAAACGCAACGGTACCGCCAATCTCTTTATGTTTTTTGCACCGCTCGAAGGTTGGCGTCATGTGAAGGTCACGGATCGCCGCACGGCTGTCGATTACGCGCATGCCTTGAAAGATCTGGCGGACAAGCACCTTCCGAAGGCCAAAAAAATCATTCTGGTGCAGGATAATTTGAACACGCACAAACCAGCGTCACTCTACGAAGCCTTCCCGCCCGCTGAGGCAAGGCGCCTCGTCGAACGGTTCGAGTGGCATTACTCCCCCAAACACGGCTCTTGGCTGAATATGGCTGAATCCGAACTGGGTGTTCTCTCTAATCAATGTCTCGACCGCCGCATTCCAGATCAGAAAAGCTTGTCCAACGAAATCGCGGCTTGGCAAAAAGATCGAAACCGACATCACGCCAAAGCCGATTGGCAGTTCACCACTGAGGATGCCCGCATTAAACTAAAGCACCTCTACCCGACTTTTTAGACGACTCAACCCACTAG